>NZ_JBXANF010000013.1:0-166166 GCF_058801405.1 Pseudomonas sp. GW822-FHT03F04 | reverse complement strand
GGAGTTTTCCGTTTCGACTGCGCCGGAAGTGGGGCGAATTATAGGCCTCCAGAATCTGCCGTCAACCCCTAATTTCACTTTAGGCTGGAAAGGCCTGTTTTTTGCCTTCTATATAGTCGCAGAGCACTACGCACCCACGCCCCAAAAGACATCACGAAAGGATCCCCATGGAAGCGTCACTGGAAACCGTCGCCCTTTTCTCCCTCAAACCGGCTATGAGGAAGAAGGCCTGAGCCCGATCCTGCGCGATGATCTGGTCATGGGTGATTACCAGCGGGACATGTTCGAACGGTTGGTGCGCCGGGAAGACGTCCAGACCTGGCCCACTACATAGATGAAGGAAGTGGCGCCACGCTTCTATTTTGATATCTTGCCGTCCACCTTCAGCGCTCATCATCGGGAACGCGCTGATCTCAGCCTATCGAAGGTTTAAGGAAAGGATCGAATGGATTTTTTGTGTTTTCTGGCATTTGTCGCGGCCTGGGGGTTCATGTGGCGCTGGGTGGTGAAAAACCGCGGCAGCTGGAACCTGTTTCTCGGAAACCTCATTGGCGCGGTCGGCGGTTTCATTGTTGGCGTCGTGGTGCTATCCATCTTCCTGTCGTTGTTCCCGTCCGCAAACAAGTCAAAAGACAAGCCTGCGCCCGAGATTGCTAAAGAGGCCGCCGCGACGAAACCTGGTCTGATGCCAGAGCAGGAGTCGGCCGCAACGCAAGCACCAATCGCTCCGGTTCCGGTTCCGGCACCAGCACCGGTTTCCGACAACCTTGCAAGCTATGTCGCCAGCGAACCGCAGAATGAACCTTCACCACCCGAGTCCGCGCTAATGCCCTACTACAGTAAGCGCATGGCAACATCGGTTTCTGAAAAGAAGATCGAAGACACCGCAGGCAAGAACTTCGTCACTCTGCGCCAGATGATGGGCAAGGATCCGAACGCTGACAAATCGGTACTGGCATCGGTCATGTGCACGCCTTTCATTCAGAGCGCCATGCGTTTTCCAATGGCGGCGGTCATTACCCCGCAAGAGAAAACCAGCAGCAAGCGGTTCAAGGATCAGACTTACACCATCAGTAATACTGTCACCGCCCGCAACATGCTCGGCGATGATGTCCGTTACCGGTTCGATTGTTCGATACAACAACTGCCGGCCAATGACTCGGGTTATGCCGAGTGGCGCCTGCTGGATCTGAAGCTGCAAAAGGCTGGCTCTTAAGCCTCGCTTAAGAGTTGAAGGCGCAGGCTGCGCTATCATCGCCAGCCTGTGCGCCTTGAGCTTTCCCCTCTGATGTCTCGATCCTCTGCTGACCTTTCCCCGCTGCCTCCTGTATTGGCCGGCCCGCTGTTGCGGCGGCTGGAACCGACACGACTTGTATTGTGGCTGGTGGGTACTCGCCAACTGACGCTGACCCTACGCCTGCAAGGTGTGGGAGACATTCCTCTCGACGCAACGAAATGCACGGTCATCCCTGTAGGCACTCGGGCGTTTGTCCATCTGATCGACGTCGTCCTCGACAGCGCCCTGCCCTGTGAAGAACGCATCGACTATGACTTGCTGATTGACGGCGAAACACAGATCGCCGATTGGGCGCCCCATCTCCTGTACCAGACAGACCCGCGCCCGAACTTCGTCCTGCGTTCTCGGATAGATCAACTGTTGCACGGCTCCTGCCGCAAGCCCCATCACCCGGCAGCGGACGGCTTGCTGTGCGTCGATCGATTACTCGCCGCCGAAACCGACCCGCTACAGCGCCCGGCCCTGCTGATGATGAGTGGCGACCAGATCTACGCCGATGACGTCGCCGGCCCGATGCTGCGGGCGATTCACGCCCTGATCGAACGGCTTGGCCTCTTCGGCGAGCACCTCGAAGGTGCGGTGGTCAGCAACAGCTCCAAACTTTATGAGCACCCGGCCAGTTACTACCACCGTGCGGATTTGTTACCCGCGCTCGAAAGCAACGAGACATTGCGCGAACGTTTTTTCGGCGGTGCGCGTAAGCCGATTTTCACCAGCAGTAGTGCCGACAATCATCTGGTGACGTTTGCCGAAGTCATGGCCATGTACTTGTTGGTGTGGTCACCAACGCCATGGACATTGATCGACCCGCAAGCGCCAGCGCTGGCACCCGAACGTCGCCAGCGCTATACCCTGGAGCAGACCCGGATCGATGCCTTCAAGGCAGGTCTTGGCAACGTTGCCCGAGCCTTGGCGCACTTGCCGAGCCTGATGATCTTCGATGACCACGACATTACCGATGACTGGAACCTTTCCGCGCAGTGGGAAGAAACGGCCTACGGCCATCCGTTCTCCAAACGCATCATCGGCAATGCACTGATCGCCTATATGTTGTGCCAGGGCTGGGGCAACAACCCGGATGCATTCAGCGAGATGCTGGAGAAAACCCGACGCCTGAGCGACAGCGGTGATGACCACTATCTCGATGCGCCAGTGCAAGACGATCTGATCGATGAGCTGCTGCGTTTTCAGCACTGGCACTTTGTACTGCCGACCAGTCCGGCCCTGGTTGTACTCGACACCCGCACCCGACGCTGGCGCAGCGAAATGGCGCTCAAGCAACCTTCCGGTCTGCTCGACTGGGAAGCCTTGAGCGAACTGCAACAGGAACTGCTCGATCATCCGTCGGCAATCATCGTCTCACCGGCACCGATCTTTGGTGTAAAGCTGATCGAAACGGTACAAAGGGTATTCAGCTGGTGCGGTTATCCACTGCTGGTGGACGCGGAAAACTGGATGGCCCATCGCGGCGCCGCCCAGGTGATCCTGAATATTTTCCGACACACGCGTACACCGGGCAATTACGTGGTGCTGTCAGGGGATGTGCATTATTCCTTCGTCTACGAAGTGCTTATCCGACACCGCAAGGCCGGCCCGCGAATCTGGCAGATCACCAGCAGCGGTATCAAGAACGAGTTCCCGAAAACCTTGCTGGAATGGTTCGACCGTCTGAACCGCTGGCTCTACTCACCCCGCTCGCCGCTGAACTGGCTGACCAAACGCCGACGCATGCGTATTGTGCCGTACGTTCCCGAGCATGCCGAAGCAGGTGAACGTCTGTGGAACTCGGCGGGGATTGGTCAGGTGTTTTTCAATGAACAAGGGCAGCCACAAGACATCATTCAGCACAACTCGAATGGCGCGCCAAAGACCCGAATGCTCGCACCTGATCTGACGGATTATCCTGATTAGGATTGCGACAATTTCCGACAGGAGATTGCCCGGATGAAAACCGTGGCTGCCGAAAATGATCGGCAGCCACTTCAGACGCAATCAAGAGGGTCACTTTGCCTCAAGTATCCGTCCCATCCCCCTGACAATCATCCCCACCTCCCGCTCATCAATCGTCAACGGTGGCAGCAACCGTATGGTTTTGCCCCGGGTGATGTTGATCAGCAGTCCATGATCCCGCGCAGCAATCAGTGTCAGGTCGCGAATCGGCTGTTTCAGTTCGATGCCGACCATCAACCCTTGCCCACGAATTGCCAGCACATTCGGATTGCCCACCAGTTCCGCGTGCAAGCGACTGAGCAGGCGCTCACCTTGAATCCGCGCATTTTCCAGCAGGCCTTGTTCCTCGATGATCTCGAGCACGGTGCAGCCAACCCGGCAGGCCAGCGGATTACCGCCAAACGTGCTGCCGTGGCTGCCAGGGGTAAACAGCTCCGCTGCCCTGCCCCGGGCCAGGCAGGCACCAATCGGCACACCGTTACCCAAGCCCTTGGCGAGTGTCATGACGTCGGGAACGATGCCCTCGTGCTGGAACGCAAACCAGCGCCCGGTCCGGCCGATGCCGGTCTGGATTTCGTCGAGCATCAGCAGCCAGGCGTGGCGGTTGCAGAGTTCGCGCAGGGCTTTCAGGTAACCCGGCGGCGCCATTTGCACGCCGCTTTCGCCCTGGATCGGCTCGACCAGAATCGCCACGATCCGCTCGCCATGTTGCTGCTGCACCTGCTCCAATGCTTCAAGATCACCAAACGGCACTTTGACGAAATCACCTGGTAGATCGTTGAAACCCAGACGTACCGCCGGGCCATCGCTGGCCGACAAGGTGCCCAAGGTACGGCCATGAAACGCATTGGCCATGACCACCACCAGTGGCTGCTCGATCCCCTTGCGCCAGCCGTGCAGCCGCGCCAGTTTCAGCGCGGTTTCATTGGCCTCGGCGCCAGAGTTGTTGAAGAACGCCCGCTCCATTCCCGACAGCTGCGTCAATTTCAGCGCCAACTGCTGCTGCCAGTCGATGCTGTAGAGGTTGGATGTGTGCAGCAGTAATCCAGCCTGTTCGCTGATCGCCGAAACGATCCGCGGGTGCGAATGGCCGACATTGGTCACCGCCACTCCCGCGACGGCATCGAGGTACTCGCGACCGGCCTGATCCCACAGACGGGTGCCCAGACCTTTGGTGAAACTCAGGGCCAGCGGTTGGTACGTGTTCATCAGGGCGGCGGTCATGACTTCAAACTCCAGTGAAGGTCGGTGTGTTTGCAGTATGGTTAGCCACCAGAGCTGGATAAACTCGGGAAAACTTCAATCATTTAGAAGCAGGGTTTGATAATGGATCTGTTCCAGTCGATGAGCGTCTACGTCAAAGTCGTGGAAGCCGGCAGCATGACCAAGGCCGCCCTGCAGTGCGAAATGTCCACGACCATGGTCGGCAATCACCTTCGCGCACTGGAACAGCGACTCGGTGTGCAACTGTTGCAACGCACCACCCGGCGTCAGCGGCTGACCGAATTCGGCACGGTCTACTACCAGCGTTGCCTGGAAGTATTGGGGCTCGTGACAGACTCCGAACGTCTCGCCGAACAAACCATGGATGAACCGCGCGGCCTCCTGCGCATCACCGCGCCGCTGACTTTTGGCGTCGAACGACTGGCCCCGGCGCTCAGCGAGTTTTCCCTGCAATACCCGCAGGTAAAAATGGATGTGGTCTTGACCAACCGCCGACCTGACCTGATGGAGAGTGGTCTTGATGTTGCGTTCCGACTGGGGCATTTCGAGCAGTCGAATCTGATCGCCCGGCCATTAATCGACTACACGCTGACCGTCTGCGCCTCTCCGGAATACGTAGCCCGGCGCGGCATGCCACTGACGCCCGAAGACCTGCAACAGCACGATTGCCTGTCGTTCGCCTACCCCGCCGGTGATGACTGGCAATCGGTGGAAAAACGCTGGAGATTGAGTGGTCCGGACGGCGAAATCATGATCGACGTCAGCGGGCCGATGCTGATGAACACCTCCGCCGGTTTGCATCAGGCGGCCCGTACCGGCATGGGCATCGTGATGTTGCCGGATGCACTGGTGGAACAGGATCTGCGCGACGGCAAACTCGTCACGGTGATTCCCGACTACCAACCGCCGAGCCGCCCATTGCACCTGCTTTATGCTCAGGATCGCTATCGACTGCCAAAGCTTCGGCGCTTCGTTGAGTTTGCGATGCAGACGTGGGGGAAAAGCTGACTACGCTTGGCATCGGTTCAATAACAATCACTTGGTCATCAAGGACACGATCACCCAATGAAAAACGATCTGACGGTACGCGATCTACTACCCGCCGAAACGGAATCGGTGCGGTTGTTTCTCGGGCAGCACGGCTGGGCGCATCGAGTCGGATCCGCGGAGCATTTTGCGCAGTTGATTCAAAACTCGCAGCGGACGGCCGTCGCGCTATCGGGCGAACAGATTATTGGCTTTGCCCGCGGCATCACCGACGGTTTGTCCAATGGCTACCTGTCGATGGTGGTCGTTGATGTGCAGCACCAACGCAAAGGCGTGGGCCGGGCACTGGTCGAGCATGTGATGGGCGACAACCCCGACATCACCTGGGTACTGCGTGCGGGGCGCGAGGGAGCCGAAGCATTTTTTACCCGCCTGGGGTTTGAAACCTCAGTGATTGCGATGGAACGCCCGCGATTGAAATAACGGGTACTGAATGCGACCTCGGCTATTATCCACCTTCTTCTTTTTCAGCATGGATGCTGCGCGATGCTCACGATTCTGCAAAACACCCCGATACGGGCCTACGTATTTTTTCTGATTGTGATTTATTTCGGGATCAAGGCGTTTTCTCCCCGCCGTGAAAGCCGTCTCTCGATGCTCATAACACCACCCGCATTTTTGGCGTGGTCGTTGTACTCCCTGAACTTGACGATCGACCCGGTCCTGTTTTTTAGCAGTTGGTTCGGCGCGCTGTTGCTGGGCGGTCTCTCGGCCTGGCTGGTTTTCTCCCGTAAGGGCGTGGTACTCGACGACTCCGCGACGGGGCTGATCATGCCGGGCACCGTGAAAATCCTGATCATGTTCCTGATGTTTTTTTTCGCAAACTATTACTTCGGGTATCAGGATGCCGTAAATCCGGAGCTTGCCGCGTCCCCCGACATGCTGCTGCTCAAGTCCACGGTGTCGGGTTTCATGTGCGGCCTGATCAGTACCCGCTCGCTGAAGCTCTACTGGGCACTGCGAGCCCTTGTTGCCCGACAGTCGCCCGTGACCGCACATTAACCATTGGATAACCGGTGATCACGATCCGCTTTTCACCAGCACCGGTTTCTCCTGATAACGCTGAGCAAACAACTGCTTCAATTGCGCCACTTTCGGCATGTCGTTGATCACGATGTACGGATAGCTCGGGTGTTCGGTGAGGAAGTCCTGGTGATAGTCCTCTGCCGGGTAGAAGCCGTTGTAGGTTTCCAGTTTGGTCACGATGGGTTTGCTGTAGGCATGCGCCGCATCAAGCTGGGCGATATAGGCCTGTGCAACGCGTTGCTGATCGGCATTGACCGGGAACAGCGCCGAGCGATATTGGGTGCCGCTGTCCGGCCCCTGGCGGTTGAGTTCTGTCGGGTTGTGGGCCACCGAGAAGTAGATCTGCAACAGGCTGCCATAACTGACCTGAGTGGGATCGAAAGTGACTTGCACCGACTCGGCATGCCCTGTGTCCCCTTCGCTGACCCGTTCATATTCCGCCGTATTGGCAGCACCGCCGGCATAGCCGGAAACGGCTTTCTGCACACCTTTGACATGCTGGAAAACACCCTGCACGCCCCAGAAGCAGCCACCGGCAAACACCGCGGTTTCGCTGTGTGCCTGGGTGTTTTCGTCGAGTGCCGGCGGCGGAATGACCACGCCCTCCTCGGCCCCGAAGGAAAACGCCGAGCACTGCGCGACAACCCCAGCCGTCGCGACGCCCAGCAGCAGACGACGCCAGATAGTTTGAGCTTTCATGTTCTGTACTCCTGATCAGCCGAAGGTAAAGGCGTAGGCCGACACGCCCGGATCGAGAAACTCGATGCTGAAGGTGCGGTCCTTCACGTCAGCGGTTTGCCGTACCAATTGATACAAGCGTTGTTCGGTCACGCGACCGCTGCCGTCAGGCGCCACGTCGACACCGTGGGAATCGCCCGGCGCCTGACCATCGATCATCACTTTGAAGCGCACCGGTTTACCGTCCGCCCCAGGGCCCAGCACCAGGTGCAGGTCGCGGGCATGGAAGCGATAAACGATACGACTGGCCGGCGCACTGGCGGTGGCACGCTCAGCACCGACCGCCCATTGGCCGCCGAGGCTCCAGTCGTTCAGGGCAAGATTTGCAGGTGTCTTGTAGGCTGCGACCTTGTCAGGCACCAGGCTGGTTTCCGGTACGAAATGTTCTGCGCGCTGGTAGCCGACGTAGGTTTCCGGTGACAGCACCTGATTCATGTCCGGCGCCAGTTGTACGCCTTTAGCGTCTGCGTTGATCAGGCCATCAGCCACGGTTTTTGCACCGGCCTCACGCAGCAGTTGCTGGATGACTCTTTCCGACTCTGCGTAGTCTCCTTCGCCAAAATGGTGGTAACGGATGCGCCCCTGAGCGTCGGCAAAGTAATGCGCCGGCCAGTATTCATTGTTGAAAGCGCGCCAGATCTTGTAGTCGTTATCGATGGCTACCGGGTAGTTGATGCCCAGTTCCTTCATGGCTTTGGTGACGTTGCCTACATCACGCTCAAAGGCGAATTCCGGCGCATGCACACCAATCACCACCAGCCCCTGATCGCGATATTTCTCGGCCCAGGCTTTGACGTAAGGCAGGGTGCGCAGGCAGTTGATGCAGGAGTAAGTCCAGAAATCCACCAGCACCACTTTGCCCTTGAGTGCCTGGGCATCCAGCGGCGCGGAGTTGAGCCACTGCACTGCGCCATCAAGCGCCGGCAACTGACCTTCGACCGGCAGCGAGCCTGGTGCCTTGGCGGCCATTTTCATCGCGCCGCCGGCTGCCATCATGCTGCCGTTCGCCGCGTCATCCGCTGCGGGAATCTGCGCCATCATCGTGCCGTTGCCCTGAGGGGATTTGCCCGAAAGCTTGCCGACCAATGCCTGCTCCAGCCCTCCGGTGGAGGCGGTCGAGAACCGCGCCAGAATCCCGGTATCGAGGCCCAGCGCAATGGCGGCCACACCGGCCAGCATCGCGGCCCCGAGCCCGCGCCGGATCCACTCGCCAGTCCCGATCGAACGCTTCATCACCGCGAAGACTTTACCGCCGAGCAACAGCGCCGCAGCGAGCGAAGTCGCGGCGCCCGCCGCATAGGCGAGCAACAATAGCGTGGTGGCGATGCTTGCCCCTTGCAGCGCGGCACCGGTCAGAATCAGCCCGAGGATTGGCCCCGCGCACGGTGCCCACAGCAGCCCCGTGGCGACGCCGATCAGAAACGAAGCGCCGGGACGCGGACGATTGTCCTGACCGGCGGCCTGCGACAATCGACTGCCGGCGGACACCAGCGGCCGGGTCAGACGCTCGGCCAGACGCGGCAACAGCAGCGTCAGCCCGAACAGTGCAACGAACAGCAACGCGAGCCAGCGACCGTACTGATTGACTTGCACCACCCAACCGCCGCCCACCGCCGCCAACGAGGCGACGAGCGCGAAGGTCAGCGCCATCCCCGCCAACAGCGGCAAGCCACTTTTGATAAACGGCTGCCCGGTGCGAGCGAAGACAAAAGGCAGAACCGGCAGGATGCACGGACTGACGATCGTCAGCACACCACCGAGATAAGCGAGAACCAAGAGCCACATAGTGTCGTCCTGTTGTAAGTGAAGATCGCCGGCGAGCCACGACTCAGGCCGCCACGGGTTTGAAGGTCATGGCCAGACCGTTCATGCAGTAACGCAGACCGGTGGGTTTGGGCCCGTCGTCGAACACATGACCGAGGTGACCGCCGCAACGCCGGCAGTGAACTTCCTCCCGCGTCATCCCGAACGAGCGGTCCTGGCGTATGGCCACAGCATGTTCCAGCGGTGCCCAGAAACTCGGCCAACCGGTGCGACTGTCGAATTTGGTCTCGGACGAGAACAGCGCCAGATCGCACCCGGCACAGGCAAACGTGCCGGTCCGGTGTTCGTTGTTCAGCGGGCTGCTGTAAGCGCGCTCCGTGCCCTCTTTGCGCAGCACTTCGAATTGCTCATCAGTGAGCAACCCATGCCATTCACTGTCGCTGTGGGTCACTTCAAACGCTTCGTCGGCCAACGCCTCGCCGACCAACGCAGAGCCGGTGGATAACTTTGGCAATACACCGGCCAGAAGGGCTGTAAGCCCCAGCCCGCCGCCGGTTGCCAGAATCTGTCGCCGTGAAAACATGGCCGTCTCCCAAAATTCCAGATGCCTGTCGTGGAACACAGCCTAGGCTTGGGTTGATCGCCAAATCCTCACGGGAAGTTAAACAATTCGTGATAACTCGCCCGGAGGAAAACCCGCACAATGCGTTCATCGCGCCGAAGGATTGAGCTTCATGGAACAGACCAAACGCGTCCTGGTGGTCGAGGACGACCTGCACATCGCCGACCTCATTTGCCTGCACCTGCGGGACGAGCAATTCGAGGTGGTACACAGCGCCGACGGCGACGAAGGCATGCGCCTGCTGCAGCAAGGTCACTGGGATGCGCTGATCCTCGACCTCATGCTGCCGGGGGTAGATGGTTTGGAGATTTGCCGTCGCGCACGGGCCATGGCGCGCTACACGCCGATCATCATCACCAGCGCCCGCTCCAGCGAACTGCACCGCATTCTCGGCCTTGAACTGGGTGCCGATGATTACCTCGCCAAACCGTTTTCGATGCTTGAACTGGTGGCTCGGGTCAAAGCGCTGCTGCGCCGCGTGGACGCCATGGCCCGCAATCTGAAGATGGACGCCGGCAGCCTGAGCCTCGATGGCTTGACCATCGACCCGATCACCCGTGACGTGGCCCTCAACGGCCAGCGCCTGGACCTCACTCCCCGGGAATTCGACCTGCTGTATTTCTTCGCACGTCAGCCGGGCAAGGTGTTCTCGCGCATGGATCTGCTCAACGCGGTGTGGGGCTACAGCCACGAAGGCTACGAACACACGGTCAACACCCACATCAATCGCCTGCGGGCGAAAATCGAGGCCGATCCTGCGCAACCGGTGCGCATCCTCACGGTGTGGGGTCGCGGCTATAAATTCGGCACGAGCGCAGAGCAACCATGAAACTGACCCTGACGCAGCGCCTGTCCCTGGTATTTGCCGTACTGCTGCTGGCGTGCTGCGGCACGTCGGCGTGGTTGCAGGTGCGCTCCAGTCAGATGCATGAGCTGGAGGTGGTGCAGGGTCTGTCCCGGGATCTGGCGCAACACATCGCCCACGACACGGTGCTGATGGACAGCAACGGACTGATGCCCGGTGCGGTGCGCGAATTGTTCAGCCAGTTGATGCTGGTCAACCCGAGTGTCGAGGTGTACCTGCTCGACACCGAAGGCCGGATCGTCGGCAACGCGGCACCGGAAGGACGCCTGCGTCGGCAGACTGTCGACCTCGCGCCGATTCGACGACTGCTCAACGATCAACCGTTGCCGATCCTCGGCGACGACCCGCGCAGTGTCGATGGTCGCAAGGTCTTCAGCGCGGCGCCATTGCAGGTCAACGGCAAAGCGGCCGGTTACCTTTACGTGGTCCTGCTCAGCGAAGCGCACGACCGATTCGCCGAGCGCGGCGCCACCAGCGCGGCGCTCAACACGGCGCTGTTGTCCATAGGGCTCGTTGCATTCCTGTGCCTGATTGCCGGTTTGACCGCGTTTAATCTGATCACTCGACCGTTACGACGATTGACCGAAACCGTGGGTCAATTCGACATCGACGGCGCACCGCAATCACTGCCCGTCGCGCCGACACCTGTGGACAAGTCCGCGGACCCGGATGAAATCGCCGTGCTCGACGCGGCGTTCCGGCAAATGCAAAACCGCCTCGGTGAACAATGGCGCTCACTGACCCGCCAGGATCAGGAGCGTCGGGAACTGGTGGCGAACATTTCCCATGACCTGCGCACACCGTTGGCCTCGCTGCATGGTTACCTTGAAACGCTGTCACTCAAGGACGCGACCCTGTCCCCGGAAGAACGCCGTCGCTATCTGGGCATTGCCCTGGATCAGAGCCGCAAGGTTGGCGGACTCGCGCAATCGTTGCTGGAGCTGGTGCGCCTGGAACATGGATTCGTGCAGCCTGTGCTGGAGAAATTTTCCCTGACCGATCTGGTGCAGGACATCTTCCAGAAATTCGAACTGGGCGCCGAAGCCCGAAATGTTGCACTCAAGGCCAGCTTCAACACCAACCTGCCGACCGTCTGCGCTGACCTCGGGCTGATCGAACGGGTACTGACCAACCTGGTCGATAACGCCTTGCGTCATACGCCGTCGGGTGGCGAAATCGAACTCGGTCTGAAACCCCAAGGCGCGCTGGTTGAAATCACCGTCAGCGATACCGGCCCCGGCATCGCCGCCGAGTTGCGCGAGGGTTTGTTCCTGCGACCGTTCAATATCGGTGGTGCGCGACGCGATGGCGGCCTGGGCTTGCGAATCGTGCACCGGATCCTGCAACTGCACGGGCGCGAGATTCAGTTGCTCGATGTCGCAGGACGGGGCGCAACCTTTCGCTTCTCGCTACCGGTGGATCAACAGAACGCCGAACAGTGGATCGTGCGTTCGATGAACCTGAATACGCCGGGTAAATAATCAACTCCACCGGGCCGTTGCTCCGTGACAACAACGTCCCGCTCCCCTAAATTAGTCGGCCTGAAAAAGCCCCCCGAGCTTTCTCGTCTCATCTCAAGTTAAAAAAGTAGTGAAATTTCAATGTCCGATTTCAACACCGCTGAATCCGTAGTCACCCTGTCGTCCAAAGCGGAATACGAAAACTCCATCAATCTTTCACAACACATCCCACAGGCGAAGATCATCAGCGAGATGGTGCTGGACGCGTTCCAGTCGAGCCGCGAAAGCGACCAGATCCGCGAGCTGCGCGCTGCAATCCGCCAGGCCCACGACCGCTTCGATGACGACCAGGCCTACGAGCTGATGGGTGAACTCAAGCGTCTGAAAGATGCCGAAGCCGCCGACATTGCAGCGCTTGAAGACCTGAGCAGCAAATTCCCGATCAGCCGCATCCTGTCCAGCTTCAAGGACGACCCGGCGTTCCAGGAAATCGTCTACGGCCTGGCCCTGAAGGTACTGAACCAGACGCATCAGGCGATCAGCAATCCGAGCGGCGGCAAGAGCAAAGCCGCGCGCGCCAAGAAAGACGTCGAAGTGTTCAGCATCAGCAAGGACGGCATCAGCGTGACCCTGCCAATGCGCACGCCGCGTTCGCGCCTGAGCGTGGATCGTGAAGCGCTGGAATTCCTCGGTTTCACCTTCGTCGGTGAAGGCGAAGAAGCCGAGCTCGAAGGCGAGACCTTCGTCGACAACGCCGGCGCTGAGCACGCGATCAACCGCAAGAACATCATCACCGCCCTGCAACAGCAGACCGCGTTCGACGGTTACAGCATCGCCGCCCAATAAGCGCAGCGCTGACGAAAAAAGCCCCGCTCTGAATTTCAGGCGGGGCTTTTTGTTGTGCGGCTTTCAGCGATTACGCCGAAGGATGCACCGCTGCGATCATGTCGACTTCGATGGCGGCGTTTTTCGGCAACTGATAGACGCCGACAGTTGTACGCGTATGGCGGCCAGCATCACCCAACACATAACTGAAAACGTCGGATGCACCGTTGGCCACTTCGCTCAGGTCGACGAAGTCCGGGGTCGACTTCACATAGACCGTGACCCGCAACAACGCCCTGACCTTGTCCAGCGAACCGACTGCATCGACGATGAACGCCAGGCAACGCATGGCACTGATGCTCGCTGCGGCCTGCGCATCCTTGAGCGTCAGCTCCAGCCCGACCCGCCCCGGATACTGAATCTTGCCCTCGGTGCGCGGCACCATGCCACTGATGTACAGCTCATCGTGATGACGGACCAGCGGCGCGTAATTGCCACCCACCGTGTTCTCGCCATTGATGTCGTAGTTCAGCTCTTTTGCCAGGGCAATGAAGCGTTCGTCGCAGGTCATCCTCTCAGTCATTTCGCCCAGCCTCTTGATCGATGCATGAAGAATTGCAGATTACGACAGTCGAGCGCCGAGCAGCACGTGGCGCTATAACTGACAGGGTTGGATCCAAATCTAGGGCTTTTACCGACACACCGCAACCTGTGGTTGCTTGTACGAAAAAGCCCCGCACGACATTGAACGTGCGGGGCCTTATATAGACGTGGAAACGACTTTAAACAGCGCTCAGTCGCTCGACCATGTCAGGGAATTTTTCCACCAAACGGATCAGCAAGGCAGCCTGAGCGTTGGGCTTTGATTTCTCCTGCTCCCAGTTTCTAAGGGTGCTTGGACTTGTTCTGATTCTTCTGGCAAAAACTGCCTGTGACATGTGCAGCTTTTCCCGTAGCGCTACGATTTCCTGAGCAGCGACTTCGGGGGCTGGTTTGTCCTCAAGTGTCGTATTACGTAGCGTGATTTTTCCTTCGCGTTGAGCCGCCATCTCATCAACGCCCTGCATCAATTCTGCAAACAGGTCGCGTTTTTTCATGGGGTACCTCGTGTTTTCAACTCTTTCTCTATGGCTCCTTTGAGCGCCCTCTCTTGATCGGCGGTCAAATTCTCAAGCTCATCTTTGTCATAAATCGCAAACATCCAAAACTGGCCATCATTCATAAGCCAATAATAGATAACTCGCAAGCCGCCTCGCCTGCCTTTACCACGACGAGCATCCGCCCAACGCAGTTTTCGGAAGCCACCGGTTCGTGGCATGACATCGCCTGCATGCGGATTGCTCTGCATGTAGGTCTGTAGCTCACGATATTCGTCGTCCGTGAGGTAATGACCCAGGTTTGCGGTGAACAGTGTGGTTTCAAAGAATATTGTTCTCATTCAAAAACTATAAGCAAATTGCTTATAGCTGGACAATAAACACCTTTCGTTGCGGATAAACAATCCTCAACAAAAAACCCCGCTCATCTCTCGATGAACGGGGTTTCTCGTACAGCGTTCGAACCTTACGGCGCGTACGTCAGCAACAGCTCGGTCGGCACCTTGAAGTCCAGGGACATCATGACGCTCAACGCGGTGATGGTGAAGATCGAGAACACAAACAGCTTGCGTGCCCAGACCGTGTCATCCACCGCCTTGTAGCCGGTCCAGGCCATGTACAACCAGTACATGCCCATGGCCGCGGCGACGGCGAGGTAGCTCATGCCGGCGTAGCCGCTGAAGGTCAGCATCAAGGTCGCCACGAGGAAGGCCAGGATGTAGAGCAGGATGTGCTTCTTGGCCACCTGGATTCCGCGCTTCACTGGCAGCACCGGAATCGATGCGGCCAGGTAATCGTTGAAGCGGAAGATCGCGATGGCATAGGAATGCGGCATCTGCCACAGGCTGAACATCACCAGCAGGGTCAGCGCGGCCATGTCGAAGCTGTTGGTCACGGCCACGTAACCGATCACCGGCGGCATGGCGCCCGACAGACTGCCCACCAGCGTGCCGTGAACCGACTTGCGCTTGAGGTACAGGCTGTAGAAGCCGACGTAGATGATGAAGCCGATCACGGCGAACAATGCAGCCAACGGGTTGGCCACCTTGTACAGCAACGCAACGCCGGCGACACCCAGGATGGTCGCATAGACCAGGGCCAGTTTCAGGGAGATCAAGCCCTGGACCAGCACCCGGTTCTTGGTGCGTTCCATCTTCAGGTCGATGTCACGGTCGATGCAGTTGTTGAACACGCAACCGGAGGCCACGACCAGGGAAGTGCCGATCATGGCGGCCAGGAACACCGCCAGATCTACATGCCCTTTCGAGGCCAGGAAGAACCCGCCTGCCACAGAAAGCACGTTACCGAAAATGATCCCCGGTTTGGTGATTTGGATAAAGTGCTTGAGCGACATCGGGTCTACCTCACTTCGCCATCATGAACGTGTGGATGCTGAACATGATCCACAGCGACAGGCCGACCAGCAGCAGGATCACGATAGCCGTGAAGACGAACGCGATCACGTTGTTACGCTGAGCCACGGAGCGGTCCAGGTGCAGGAAGTAATACAGGTGAACGATCACCTGGATCACTGCGAACAGCAGGACGATTGCCAGCGTGGTGGACTTCGGCAAGGTCGGGAACATCACCAGGCCGAACGGGATGACGGTCAGGATCACCGACAGGATGAAGCCGATGGCGTACGACTTTACGCTGCCGTGGCCAGCATCATGGCTGTCATGGGAGTGTGCATTAGCCATTACAGGGTCCCCATCAGGTAAACAACGGTGAATACGCAGATCCACACCACGTCCAGGAAGTGCCAGAACAGGCTCAGGCAGCTCAGACGGGTCTTGTTGGTCGCCGTCAGGCCGTGCTTGTTGACCTGGTACATCATGATGCCCATCCAGATCAGACCCGCGGATACGTGCAGACCGTGGGTACCGACCAGGGTGAAGAACGCCGACAGGAAGCCCGAACGGCTAGGACCGAAGCCCTCGGAGATCAGCAGGTGGAACTCGTTGATCTCCATGGCGATGAAGCCTGCGCCGAGCAGGAAGGTCATGAACAACCAGCCCAGAACCTGCTGCTTTTTACCCTTGTACAACGCCAGCATGGCGAAGCCGTAGGTGATCGAACTGAACAACAGCAGAGCGGTTTCGCCCAGCACGTATGGCAGTTCGAAGATGTCGTGGCCCGACGGGCCACCGGCGACGTTGTTTACCAGTACCGCGTACACCGCGAAGATCGACGCAAACAGAATGCAGTCGGTCATCAGGTAGAGCCAGAAACCGTATACGGTCATCTCGCCCGAGTCGTGGTGATGGTCATCGTGCCCATGGTCATGACCATGAGCGTGTCCAGCATTGGTCACTAAGTTCGACATTGTTTAAGCCTGTTCCAACTTGGTTTCAACACGGGTTGCGGAAGCAGGGATCTTCCCGGCCGCTACCAGACGCTTGTGCTGCTCGGCTTCGATGCGCTCGATCGTTTCAACCGGAACCATGTAGCCCTGGTCGTCACGTGCAGCGTGGATCACGAAGTAGATGACAGTGCCGGCCAGGCTGGCGATCGCCAACCACCAGATGTGCCAGATCATCGCGAAACCGAACACGGTCAGCAGTGCGCCCATCACCACGCCAGTGGCGGTGTTGTTCGGCATGTGGATCGGTTCGTACTTGGCTGGAGCCTGGTACGCGGTACCGTTTTCCTTGGCCTCGGTGAACGGATCGATGCAGTCTGCTTTTGGCAGTACAGCGAAGTTGTAGAACGGAGGTGGCGACGAGGTCGACCATTCCAGGGTATGGGCATTCCACGGGTCACCGTGTTCGCACATGTTTTCTGGCTTGTTGCGGTCACGCACCGATACGTACAGCTGGATCAGCTGGCAGGCGATACCGACAGCGATCATCACCGCACCGAACATGGCAACGTACAGGTACGGTACCCACTCAGGGTTGGTGGTGGCGTTCAGACGACGGGTCATGCCCATGAAGCCCAGAGCGTAGAGCGGCATGAACGCGACGAAGAAGCCCGAGATCCAGAACCAGAACGCTGCTTTACCCCAGCCTTCGTGCAGCTTGAAGCCGAACGCTTTCGGGAAGTAGAAGCCGAAGCCTGCGATGTAGCCGAATACCGCGCCGCCAATGATCACGTTGTGGAAGTGAGCGATCACGAACAGGCTGTTGTGCAGAACGAAGTCAGCACCCGGGATGGCCAGCAGTACGCCGGTCATGCCGCCGATGGCGAAGGTCACCATGAAGCCCAGAGTCCACAGAACCTGGCTGGTGAAGCGCAGACGGCCCTGGTAGATGGTGAACAGCCAGTTGAACAGTTTCACACCCGTCGGGATGGAAATCAGCATCGTCGCCAGACCGAAGAAGGCGTTGACGCTGGCACCCGAACCCATGGTGAAGAAGTGGTGCAGCCAAACCATGAAGCCCAGTACCGAGATCGCGCCCGAAGCGTAGATCATCGAGTGGTGGCCGAACAGTTTCTTGCCGGTGAAGGCCGAGATGACTTCCGAGAAAATGCCGAAGGCCGGCAGGATCAGGATGTATACCTCAGGGTGGCCCCATGCCCAGAACAGGTTGACGTACATCATTGGATTGCCACCAAGTTCATTGGTGAAAATGTGGAAATCCATGTAACGGTCAAGGGTCAGCAGTGCCAGGGTAGCGGTCAGGATCGGGAACGAAGCCACGATCAGAACGTTGGCCCAGGTGCAGGTCCAGGTGAAGATCGGCATGTCCATCAGTTTCATGCCAGGAGTACGCATTTTCAGCACGGTAGCGAGGAAGTTAACCCCCGTTAGCGTTGTACCCAGACCGGATAGCTGTAGCGCCCAGATGTAGTAGTCCATGCCCACGCCAGGGCTGTATTGCAGACCCGACAGCGGTGGATAGGCAACCCAGCCGGTCTTGGCGAATTCGCCGACGCCCAGGGACAGGTTGATCAGCACAACGCCGGACACCAGCAGCCAGAAGCTCAGGGAGTTCAGGAACGGGAAGGCAACGTCACGCGCGCCGATCTGCAGCGGCACTGCAAGGTTCATCAGGCCGGTGAAGAATGGCATCGCCATGAAGATGATCATGATCACACCGTGAGCGGTGAAGATCTGGTCATAGTGTTCAGGTGGCAGGTAGCCAGGCGAACCCTCGGTGGCCATGGCCAGCTGGGTACGCATCATGATGGCGTCGGCAAAGCCACGCAGCAGCATGACCATGGCAACGATGATGTACATCACGCCGATTTTCTTGTGGTCGACCGACGTCAGCCACTCGGTCCACAGGTAAGTCCACTTCTTGAAGTAGGTGATTGCAGCGAACAACGCCAGACCACCGAGCGCGATCATCGAGATGGTGACCATCACGATCGGCTCGTGGAAAGGGATCGCTTCCCAACTTAATTTACCAAACATCGTTTACTCCTCTGCCCCGGCAGCTGAATGCGAATTCGAGTCCATATCCGTTGCCGCCACTTCTTTCTCTTTCTTCTCGTGCTTCAGCGGCTTGCCCGGTTTCATGCCTTCGTACTTGTCGACGATGGTCTGGAACAGGTTCGGCGTGACCGAGGAGTAGAGCTCGACTGGATTGTTCTGGCTTGGCTTGGCAAGGGCTGCGTATTCAGCTGGTTCAAGCTGTTTAGGTGCCTTTTTGACTTCACTTACCCAGGCGTCGAAATCTTCCTGAGAAGTTGCGATCGCTTTGAATTTCATACCGGTGAAACCAGCGCCGCTGTAGTTGGCGGAGATACCGTCCATTTCAGCGTTGCGGTCAGCGATCAGGTGCAGCTTGGTGGTCATGCCCGCCATCGCGTAGATCTGGCCGCCCAGGCCCGGGATGAAGAACGAGTTCATCACGGCGTCGGAAGTGATCCGGAAGTTGACCGGGGTGTGCGCCGGGAACACGATCTTGTTGACCGTGGCGATGCCTTGTTCCGGGTAGATGAACAGCCACTTCCAGTCCAGCGCGACCACTTCGATGGTCACAGGCTTGACGTCGGATTCGATCGGACGATACGGGTCCAGCTCGTGGGTCGACTTATAGGTGATGTAACCCAGAGCGATGATGATCAGGACCGGAATGGTCCAGACCGCCACTTCGATCTTGGTCGAGTGCGACCATTTCGGGGTGTAGACGGCGTTCTGGTTGGAGGCGCGGTACTTCCAGGCGAACAGGAAGGTCATGATGATGACCGGCACAACGACCAACAGCATCAGCAGCGTGGCGGTGATGATCAGGTTGCGCTGTTCCAGGCCGACCTGGCCCGTTGGATTGAGCAAGGTCATGTTGCAGCCTCCCAGCAACAACGTGCCGAGCAGCGGCACTAGGCCTAGTAATCTGGGGTACCTGTTTTTACTCATCTCACGACCTCTAAAGCAGCTTGCGCAATGCAGTTGGGTTTTGATCGCCAACACTTCACCCTGCCAAGGGTTGGCATTTTCTTTGGATTGAATAAGGGCCGCCCGTCGCGCGTCAGACGCTCGACAAATCCTGGGACAGCGGTCAGTTCTTATTCGAATTCGTGGTCAAAGGCCTTGTTACAGACCAATTCCATTTGGTGCGGAAAGTTGGAAGGCACCGACACCTGGGTGTCTCGCAAGCCTTTCGGCCGCTCGACACCCGACTTCCTGCTCAGTTCCTTATAAAGGCTGAACAGTGCCGGGAATTCAGTGCGGGCGATTGTAGATAGGTAGCGCCCTATACACCATGTCTTATCCCGAAATAATTTTTATCCGTTCGAGCAACAATCCATCACCATTTTTGCAAAAGTTCCGCATGTTATCGAAATCGATTCTCAACAAAAACACCAAAAAATGTAGGTCTATCGGCCTCAGTTCAGACAGCTCCGAAAGCTTTTTCTGACGTCGCGATCCGCGCAAAGCCCGATACCCCAAGGCTTTTGGCCATGTGCCAGCGTCTGTTAAAACTGCCTGATCCGGCACACGCGTGCAAAAACAGACAAACGCTGAAACAGACCAATCCTTTTTTGTAACAGCGCACCAATCCGTGCCTGTGAAACGCACTGCGACACAGCGCGTGTGACAACATGTCGCACACCTGTCGCACCGTCCCTTGCCGTTCGTCACGGTGTTTTCACAAAGACCCTGAAATGCAAAACGCCCCGATTTGCAGAACCGCAAATCGGGGCGTTTGTTTTATCGGCGCCGGGGCCGAAAAGTTGATTCAGCGCAGTGCTTTTCGGTTACGCGAAGTCAGCAGCGGCACCAGGATCACCACCAGCACGAAGGCCACCAGCGCCCATTGCGCCAGCGACAGACCGAGGATCGGCGGGTACGGCGTCGAGCAGAAACCGTCTACCTGAAAGCCCAGCGGGAAGATCTTCGCCAGCGGCAAATCATCGACGATCGGCTGCAGTACATCGATGCCGCAGCTCACTGCCGGGTAGAACTGGGTGTACACGTGATGCCCTGCGACACCGGCCCCGGCAATCGCGCAGATCACCACCAGCACTTCGAACACGGTGATGCTGCGGCGGGTGCGCATGGCCGCGCCGATGAACGCGAACAGCGCGATCAACAGCAGGGCATAGCGCTGCAGGATGCACAGCGGGCATGGCGCCTCGCCCAGCACGATCTGCATGTACAGCGCGCCGCCGATCAGCGCCAGGCAGATGATGCCCAGCAGCACCAGAAAGCGCCGCTCACGTCCCAATCGAATCGTTTCCTCGCTCATCGCGTTTCCCTTTCATGTCCATGGTTCAGCTGGCCGGCGGCTGCGCTTGCAGTTGCGCCATCAGGCTGATGTTGTCTTCGATATGCCAATTGGCCGCGATGCGACCGTTGTCGATCTGATAGATATCGGTTGCCCGGAAGTCTACACGCTGCCCCTGCCCTTTGAGAGCCTTGAACGTACCGGTGAAATGCCCGCGAAAGTGCAGATGCACCACCACGCGATCACCGGCGACGATCATTTGTTCGATCTCGCAGCTCAAGTCCGGTACCGCCGTGCGAAAGAACTTCGACGCCAGCAGCGGTCCCGTCGGCCCTTGCACCCGGCCTTCCGGCGGGGTCTTGTCGACAAACTGCGGCGACAGGGCTGCAGTGGCCAACGCCTCTTCGCCAGTGTTCCAGAAACTGCCATAACGCCGCGCCGCCAGCTCCATTGCATCACGCTGGGCCTTGGGCAGGCTCTGATCGACGATCAGGGTCTGCGGCTGGATCAACGCGGATTCGGCAAAAGCAAACGGACTGGACAGCAAGGCAACCGACAGGCCCAAAGTGGCCAGGCTGAAACGGCGGGAGGAAGCGAAGTGCGACATGGGGGCGATCCTGATCATGTAAACGAACGAGCGCCTATCATCAGCATCGGGGAATAAACGATAAACCGGTTAAGAAACGATTAACCTTTAAACACTTTTTAAGAATCAGAACGGTTCGAAAAAAAGCGACCCGAGGATCTCGGGTCGCTCATCAGGCTTATTCCAGAGCCGCCGCCGGCCCGAAGAACTCGTAACGGCTCTGTTTCTCCGGCACACCCAGCGCCTTCAGGTGACGCTTGATCGCCCCCATGAAGCCTTTCGGTCCAAGGAAATAGGCGTCCACGTCACGCTGCACCGGCAGCCACTCACCCAGTTGTTCCTGGCTCAGCAGGCCGACCTTGTCCGCCGCCGGGCTCACGCCGTCATCTTCGGCGTAGCAATAGAAACGCTTGAGCTGCGGATGACGCTCGGCCAGACCATCGATCCAGTCACGGAACGCATGCACGCTGCCGTTGCGCGCGCAATGAATGAAATGCACCGGACGCTCGGTTTCCAGCGCCGCTTCCAGCATGGCCAGCGTCGGGGTGATACCGACGCCGCCGCTGATCAACACCAGAGGTTTGTCGCTGGCCGTCAGAGTGAACTCGCCCGATGGCGGGAACAGTTGGATGCTCGCACCGACATGCAGTTGATCGTGCAGGTGATTGGACGCACGACCGCCCGGTTCACGCTTGACGCTGATGCGGTACTGACCCTTGTTGGCCAGGGCGGACAGCGAGTAATTGCGGCGGATTTCTTCGCCGTCGAGCACCAGCTTCATGCCGATGTACTGCCCCGGCTCGGCCGCGAGGATCGGGCCTTTGTCCGCTGGTTCGAAGTAGAAGGAGATGATTTCCGCGCTCTCCTCGACCTTGGCCACGACGATGAACTCCCGCGCCCCGCGCCAGCCGCCGACGGCTTGTTCTTTCTGGTCATAAATGGCGGTTTCGGCACCGATCAGAATGTCGGCCAACTGGCCATAAGCAGCACCCCAGGCACTCATCACTTCCGGCGTGGCGATTTCTTCGCCGAGCACTTCGGAGATGGCGCGCAGCAGGCAGGTGCCGACGATCGGGTAGTGTTCCGGTAGAATCTGCAACGCCACGTGCTTGTTGATGATCTTGGCCACCAGATCGCCCAACTGGTCAAGCTGATCGATATGGCGGGCGTACATCAACACGCCATTCGCCAATGCACGAGGCTGGTCACCGCTGGCCTGGTGAGCCTGGTTGAACAACGGGCGGACTTCCGGGTACTCGGAGAGCATCATGCGGTAGAAATGGGTGATCAGCGCTTCACCGCCGCTTTCCAGCAGAGGCACAGTGGATTTGACGATGGCACGATCCTGGACGCTAAGCATAAGGGTGACTCCTGAGCTTTCTCTAAAAGTGCCTTAACCGTTTCAGTTATCGTGCCAACTAAATTATCCATACAAATCAATAACTTGAAATTTATGTAGTCAGATCGACACAAGCACCTCTATAGTCGCTTCGACTACAACGCGTCTCTTTGACTACAAGACCATGTCTGCCAAATCCCTGCTGACCGCCCTGCTCCCACTGGTTTCCGACCTGTCCCGCGAACTGCCCGAAGGCGAGCGCTACCGGCGCCTGCTCGAAGCCATGCGCGCCCTGCTGCCGTGCGACGCCGCTGCGCTGCTGCGCCTCGATGGCGAGTGGCTGGTGCCGCTGGCTGTCGACGGGTTGAGCACCGACACCCTCGGCCGCCGCTTCAAGGTCAGCGAACACCCGCGCTTTGAAGTGCTGCTGGCAGGCGCCGGCCCGACCCGTTTTGCCGCCGACAGCGAATTGCCCGACCCTTATGACGGACTGGTCGACGGCCTCGACGATCACCTCGAAGTCCACGATTGCCTCGGCTGTCCGTTGTTCGTCGATGAAAAACTCTGGGGCCTGATCACCCTCGACGCACTCGATCCGGAGCGCTTCGAACCGATCGAACTCGATGCCCTGCAGGCCTTCGCCAGCCTCGCTTCGGCCACAGTGAACGCCGCTGAGCGCATCGAACGACTGGCGATCCGCGCCGAGGACGAACACCAGCGCGCCGAGGTGTATCGCCAGGCCAGCGGCCAGCAGAATCGCGAAATGATCGGCCAGAGCAAGGCCCACAAACGGCTGGTGGAAGAGATCAATCTGGTCGGCGGCAGCGACTTGACCGTGCTGATCACCGGCGAAACCGGGGTCGGCAAGGAGCTGGTGGCCCAGGCGATCCACGCCGCTTCCAAGCGTGCCGACAAGCCGATCATCAGCCTCAACTGCGCGGCCCTTCCGGACACCCTGGTGGAAAGCGAACTGTTCGGCCACGTGCGCGGCGCCTTCACCGGCGCCACCAGCGACCGCCGCGGCAAGTTCGAACTGGCAAATGGCGGCACGCTGTTTCTCGATGAGGTCGGCGAGTTGTCGCTGACCGTCCAGGCCAAGTTGTTGCGGGTTTTGCAGAGCGGCCAGTTGCAGCGTCTGGGTTCGGACAAGGAACACCAGGTCGATGTGCGCCTGATCGCCGCGACCAACCGCGACCTGGCCGAAGAAGTGCGCAGCGGCCGCTACCGCGCCGACTTCTACCATCGCCTGAGCGTATACCCGTTGCGGGTCCCGGCGCTGCGAGACCGGGGCCGCGATGTGCTGCTGCTCAGCGGTTACTTCCTGGAACAGAACCGCTCGCGCATGGGCCTCAACAGCCTGCGCCTGAACAGCGACGCGCAGGAAGCGCTGCTTGCCTACACTTGGCCGGGCAATGTGCGGGAACTGGAACACTTGATCGGCCGCAGCGCGCTGAAGGCACTGGGCAACTGCAAGGTGCGGCCGAAGATTCTCAGCCTGAGCGCGATGGATCTCGACCTGCCGCGCGAGGTTGTGGATAACTCGCCGGAGCCGGCCAGTGCCGTCGTCGCGATGCCGTTGATTTCCGGGGATCTGCGCGCAGCCACCGAGCAATATCAACGGCAGTTGATCAGCGCAGCACTTGAGCGTCATCGGGACAACTGGGCCAGCGCCGCGCGTGAACTGGGGCTGGACCGGGCGAATCTGGGGCGCATGGCCAAGCGGTTGGGGATGAAATGACAGTCCCGCCGTCGGATTGGCGCCAGAATCCCTAAAGCCTGCCGGTTACAAGTCGATAACCCGGCATCAATAGTTTTCGGCGATTTCCACCCTCGCCCATCACCTTTTTTCCACAGAAGGTTTTTATGTCTTCCAACAAAGCCCGCGCAGATTCACTTTCGCTTCTGCTGTTTACCTTGCGCAGCGGCAAGCTGATGGCGATCAACCTGCTGAAAGTCAGTGAAATCATCCCCTGCCCGCCGCTGACCAAGCTGCCGGAGTCGCACCCGCACGTCAAAGGCATCGCCACCCTGCGCGGCGCTTCGCTGTCGGTGATCGACCTGAGCCGTGCCATCGGCGAGCGTCCGCTGGAAGACCCGAACGGCGGCTGCCTGATCGTCACCGACGTCAGCCGTTCGAAACAGGGCCTGCACGTGCAGGCGGTGAGCAAGATCGTGCATTGCCTGACCACCGACATCAAACCGCCGCCGTTCGGCTCCGGCGGTTCCCGCGCCTACATCACCGGGGTGACCTCGGTCGACGGCACTCTGGTGCAGGTGCTGGACATCGAAAAGGTCATCCACAGTATCGCCCCGGCGCAAATCGAGATGGCCCCGACCGACCTGAGCATGGAAGACGCCGAAGTGCTGGGCAACGCGCGAATTCTGGTGGTCGACGACAGCCAGGTGGCGCTGCAACAATCGGTGCACACCCTCCGCAACCTCGGCCTGCAATGCCACACCGCCCGCAGCGCCAAGGAAGCCATCGACTGCCTGCTGGACCTGCAAGGCACGGCGCAGCAGATCAACCTGATCGTCTCCGACATCGAAATGTCCGAGATGGACGGCTACGCCTTCACCCGGACTCTGCGCGAGACCCCGGACTTCGCCCACCTCTACGTGCTGCTGCACACCTCGCTGGACAGCGCGATGAACAGCGAAAAGGCCCGTCTCGCCGGCGCCAACGGCGTGCTGACCAAGTTCTCCTCGCCAGAACTGACCCACTGCCTGATCGAAGCGGCCAAACACGTCGCCGCCCACGGACACTGAGCCTTGAGCGAAACGTTCTGTTTTCTGATGCGGCGCGACCTGAGCCAGGACGTGCCGGCCATCGAATGGCCGAACGGCATCGAACTCACGACCTACAGCGCCGAACGGGCGCTCGCCGTGCATGAACTGATGCAAATCGGTTACCGCGAAGGTGGCGGCTGGGTGCCGGCGTTGGACGTCTGGCAACAGCAGTTTGAAAACGATCCGGAATACGATCCGGCATTGTGCTTCATCGCCAGCGATGCAGACGGCGTCCTCGGCGTGGCGCAATGCTGGACCAGTTCCTACATCAAGAATCTGGTGGTGCATCCCCGCGCTCAAGGTCGTGGATTAGGCCGGGCGTTGTTGCTTCATGCGTTCAAGGCGTTTCGGGATCGGCGCGAAGGCTTTGTCGATCTGAAGGTGCTGGAAGACAACCGTCGGGCGCAGAGCTTGTACGAAACGTCCGGAATGTATGTGGTCCGCCGGGAATTGGTGCCGGACTGACAAACTAAAATCCTGCGGCATACTCAAACCCTGGCGATCAAACCTCCAAGGATGCCCGAACCATGAAACGCCTCGCCCTCTCCGCGCTTTGTCTCATTGCCCCTCTTGCCCACGCTTCCAGCCCCGATGCCTGGGCCGCCCATGACAAAGCCGTACTCGCCAGCTGCACCAAGGCCAGTGGCCTGAAAGACGTCAAACCCGTCGGCAACGCTGCGCAATTCGATGACCGCGTCGGTTACACCGCGCTATTGCTGCAAGGTCAGTACCCACAAAAACACATGAAGGGCCAGCAAGGCACCGAGTTGTGCCTGTACAACAAAAAATCGAAAACCGCGTTCGTCACCGAATGGGACTCGATCCGCCCGACCGCCAAGCCCTGAGTGAATGGCGCACAACTTGCTTCAACCCAGGCCTGCATGGCGGTTTTACGTCGCCGTTTCACACCCTGATTGAAGATCGCCCGCTCAATGAATACGACGTTTTCCTGCGTAGGTTGCGGCAAATGCTGCACCGATCACCACGTGCCTCTCACGCTGGCCGAAGCCCGTATGTGGGCGGCTGACGGCGGTCAGGTGATCGTGTTGGTGGAAGCATTTCTCGCCAACGGCCTGGGCCTGCCGGAACAGCAGCGTGAGCATGCGCAGCGTCGTTCGGCGGTAGTGCGCAGCGGAAACTCCGACGCCCATGTGGCAATCACCTTCGCCGCCTACAACGTCGGTCCCTGCCGGAATCTTGACGAAGACAAGCTGTGCCGCATCTACGAGCGCCGGCCGCTGGTGTGCCGCATCTATCCCGCCGAAATCAATCCGCACATTTCGCTGAACCCTGCAGCCAAGGACTGCCCGCCGGAATCGTGGGAACAGGGACCGGAACTGATCGTCGGTGGTGAATTGGTGGATCAGGAACTGGTGACACTGATCCAGCGCTCCCGTCAGGCCGATCGCGATGACATCCGGACCAAGGATGCGATCTGCGGGTTGCTTGGTATCCGCACCACGGCACTCAAGGGCGACGGGTTTACCGCGTACCTGCCAGACATGGGCGTGTTTGCCTCGGTCATCGATCAGGTCACCGCGCAGCCATTGAGCGAAGTGTCCAGTGAATGGCTGTTTCACCTCTCCGGTGATGATGTCGCCGGGCAAGTGCTGGCGGCGGGTGCACAGGTGGTCACCGAGCCGCCGCAGACTTACGCGTTCATTTCCCTGCGCGCGGCCTAGGATCCCTGCCGCCGCCCCCAGAACTCCCGCGCCAGCGAACGCAAATCCCCCGCCAGCCCCGCCACATCCTGTGAGTTGAGCTGGCTCTGGCGCCCTTCATCCACCGTCAGTTCACACGCGGTACGAATACTGACGATGTTGCGGTTGATGTCCTCGCTCACCGCGCTCTGCTCCTCGACTGCTGCAGCAATCTGCAGGCTCATCTCGGTGATCTGCTCGACCCGGCCGCTGATGCCATCCAATGCCCGCGCCGCACGCTGGGCCTGTTCAACACTGTTATCCACATGCTCGCTGCTCTGCTGCATCACCAGCACCGCATCCCGCGCACCGTTTTGCAGGGTGCTGATCATCCGCTGAATCTCGTTGGTCGACTGCTGAGTGCGCTGGGCCAGACCCCGCACCTCATCGGCCACCACCGCAAACCCACGCCCGGCATCCCCGGCCCGCGCCGCTTCGATCGCCGCGTTGAGCGCCAGCAGATTGGTCTGCTCGGCGATGCTGCGGATCACCTCCAGCACGCCGGAAATCTCGCTGCTGTGACCTTCCAGTTGATGAATCACCTCGGTCGCCCGCCCCAACTCCTCGGCCAGCCGCAACACCGCACTGCGACTCTCGCCGACCAGCAGATGCCCCTCACGGGTTTCCGTCCCCGCCATATCAGCCGCCACCGACGCCTGCTGCGCATGGCTGGCCACCTCCGCCACACTGGCCGCCATCTGATGAATCGCCGCCGCCACCTGATCGGTTTCCGCCTGCTGCGCCAGCGTGCTGGTGTGACTGCTGTGCAGATGATCGACCAGTTGCGCGGCATGCCCGGCCAGCCGTTGCGACGCATCGCCGATCCGCCCGACCACCGCGCCGACCTGAGCCTCCAGCATCTGCAAGGCGAACTCGATCTGCCCGAACTGATCCCGCCGCCCGGTATAAATGTCCTGGCTCAACGGATTATCGGCAATCTGCCGGGCACGCTCGGTCAGTCGCTCCAGCGGCCGCAGCAACCAGCCCACGCCCAGCGCACACGCGCCACTGCCGGCCACCAGCGCAGCGGCTTCGATGCCCATGGACTCCGGCCGCAGCCAGGCTTCAACCCCCAGCACCACCGCCAGCACCGAACTGCTCAGCACCATGATCCGCGCCCGCAACCCCAACACCGGCAGCCGCTGCCAACGCGACACCCGCTCCCCGCGCAACTGCGCGTAAGCCCGCTCTGCCGCAGCGACCTGCCGCGCATCCGGCCGGGTACGCACCGACTGAAACTCCACCGCCGCACCGTTCTGCGTGACCGGCGTGACATAGGCACTGACCCAATAGTGATCACCGTTCTTGCAACGATTCTTCACCAGCCCCATCCACGACCGCCCGCGCTTGAGCGTCTGCCACATATGGGCAAACGCCTGCGCCGGCATGTCCGGATGACGCAACAGGTTATGCGGCGTGCCCAGCAGCTCGTCACGGCTGTAACCGCTGATCTTGATGAAGTCGTCGTTGGCGTAGGTGATCGCGCTGGTCAGATCGGTGGTCGAGAGAATGTTCGCATCCGGCGCAACATCGACATTGCGCCCGGTCACCGGGAGATTGATCTTCATGGAAAGCGCGCTCGTTTTATTGGAAAGAGTCGGCAGGGCTGCTGACTCTAAGCGCACTAACTGGTTAAACGTTGATCTGGCTCAGGAACTGAGCACTTAGCCATCACTGTGATCGAAAATCACAGCGACGGCCGAGGCGGGAATGAATCAGCGCTTGCCCATCGAACGACGGGTGCCCGACGGCGCCACGCCCGGGATCTTGGCATGACGGTCACCGTCCTTGCCCTTGAACTGCGGCTGCTTGGCCGCTTTGGCAGCCGCAAGGTCACCTGGCTTGAACGGGAACTTGAAGGCCGGGATCTTGGCTTTGGTTTCGTTGGTTTCAGCATGCTCGGCCGTGACGTCGCTGATAGCGTCATCAACTGGCGGTTGGGTCGGGGAAGTCATAAAAGCTCCGCAAAGCAAAAAGTCGGGCCCGAACAGTGAGCCGCGAAGGCGCGCAGTATACCCGCGCGCCCAATATCGGCACCTGAAGATTTACACGGCACGCCGAACGGCCTACAGATAACTGATGGTGACAATGCCCTTGTCGCTCGAAGTCTTCAGCGCCTCATACGTGACGGACAACGGCAACGCCTCATGACTGCACGCATTGCGATAGGAATCGACATCAAGCGTCAGGCCAGGCTTGACCTCAACCTGCCGCGACGCCTTCGAACCCAACGCCCCGACACGCCCCACCTCACAACCGGAATCGACAATCCGCCCGCTGAACCGGATCTCACCGGAACTCGTCTGCGGCGCGGCAAAGACACAAAGCGGAAGCAAAACAAGCCCAGCCGATATCGCGATATTCAACTTCATGGCAAAGACACTCCCGAAAGACCCACCCCAATGGCGTCAGGGCCGTACACCGTGTATCCGCTGGTGGGGGCGGATCTTTAGAAGCGTAGATGGCGCGGGCCGGGAAAGATGGAAATCCAGAGATCGCCACCACCACCACCACCACCACCACCACCACCACCACCACCACCACCACCCTGCTCCTCACCACTCAACACGATGAGCGTTAGCTCAAGTACCGCTTTTGACGTGCCGGCCCCTTCGGCAGGCTGAGTGGAGGGATTTATCCGGGGGGGGGCGCGTAGCGCCGTTTGGCGAAGCCAAACACATCGAGAGGAGGTGCAGCGAAGCAAACCGTAGGCGATGCCCCCGGATGAATCCCGGAACGAAGGAACGCCGAGCCACAGCGAGGCGCCGTACGCCGGGGCCCAGACCTTTGGTTACTTTGGGGCGTTTGCCAAAGTGACCCGCCGTAAGGGCGGAACCATAAGCCGCAACCCCCGAAGAAACGGATATTCACAAAGAACACCCAAAGCCTGGCCGGCCCAAAGGCCGCCAAGCCAAAAGCCGAAACTGACAGCGCCGTCAGCTAGCCGTCACCCTCCTGACCCCCAAACAAGTTTATAAAGAACCAACCTGCCCAAACCCCGTCCCCCTGGCGCCCCACAAGCATGCAAATCCAGAAGAAAAAGGCCCTGCTCGCCACCCTGCTGATCGCCCTCGCAGCCGCTGGCCTGTGGTACGCGATAAAACCCGCACCGGCCAAACTCGCCGCCCCCACCGCCATCCCGGTCAGGGTCGTCGCCGTCAGCGAAAAAGACGTCCCCCGCTACACCAGCGGCATCGGCTCGGTCCTCTCGCTGCACAGCGTGGTGGTACGCCCGCAGATCGACGGCATCCTCACCAAGCTTCTGGTCAAAGAGGGTCAACTGGTCAAACAGGGCGACCTGCTCGCCACCATCGACGACCGCTCGATCCGCGCCAGCCTCGACCAGGCCCGGGCACAATTGGGCGAAAGCCAGGCGCAACTGCAAGTGGCGCTGGTCAACCTCAAGCGCTACAAACTGCTCAGCGTCGACGACGGTGTATCGAAGCAGACCTACGACCAGCAACAGGCACTGGTCAACCAGCTCAAAGCCACCGCCCAAGGCAACCAGGCTTCGATTGACGCAGCGCAGGTACAACTTTCCTACACCCAGATTCGCTCCCCGGTCACCGGCCGCGTCGGGATTCGCACGGTCGACGAAGGCAACTTTCTGCGCATGACCGACACCCAGGGTCTGTTCACCGTGACCCAGATCGACCCGATCGCCGTCGAGTTTTCCCTGCCGCAGCAAATGCTGCCGACCCTGCAGGGCCTGATCAGCGATCCGCAGCGCGCACAGGTCAAGGCGTACATCGGCGCCGACACCGACGGCGAAACCGGCAACCTGCTCGGCGAAGGTCACCTGACCCTGATCGACAACCAGATCAACGCCAACACCGGCACCATTCGCGCCAAGGCCGAATTCGACAACCCCAATCAGAAGCTCTGGCCCGGCCTGCTGGTGACGGTAAAAATTCAGACAGCACTGGATAAAGATGCGCTGGTGGTCCCGCCCACTGTCGTACAACGGGGACTGGATCAACACTTTGTATACCGGGTCAACGGCGACAAGGTGGAAGCCGTTCAGGTGCAAATGGTTTACCAGGGCAGCGGTCAGGACATCATCAAGGGCGTGAAACCCGGCGACGTATTGGTCAGTGACGGCCAGTCACGGCTCAAACCCGGTTCGACCGTGCAGGTCATGAGCGAGCCGCCGCAAGTAGTGCAAGCGGAGCCCAAGCCATGAAGCAACACAAAGGCGTTTCGACCTGGTGCATTGATCACCCGGTGGCGACGATTCTGCTGACCATCGCGCTGGTGTTGGTCGGGGTGATTGCCTTCCCACGCCTGCCGATTGCCCCGTTGCCGGAAGCGGAATTTCCGACGATCCAGGTCTCCGCGCAATTGCCCGGCGCCAGCCCGGACACCATGGCCTCGTCCGTGGCCACACCGCTGGAGGTGCAATTCAGCGCCATCCCCGGCATGACCCAGATGACCTCCAGCAGTGCGCTGGGCTCCAGCCTGCTGACCCTGCAATTCACCCTCGACAAGAGCATCGACACCGCCGCCCAGGAAGTGCAGGCCGCGATCAACACCGCCGCCGGCAAACTGCCGAAAGACATGCCGACCCTGCCGACCTGGAAGAAGGTCAACCCGGCCGACAGCCCGGTGTTGATCCTCAGCGTCAGCTCGACCCAGATGCCCGGTACCGAACTCAGTGACCTGGTGGAAACCCTGCTGTCGCGTCAGATCAGTCAGATCGACGGTGTAGGCCAGATCAACATTACCGGTCAGCAACGTCCGGCGATTCGTGTACAAGCCTCGGCGGACAAACTGGCCGCCATCGGCCTGACCCTCGCCGACATTCGTCTGGCGATCCAGCAGACCAGCCTCAACCTCGCCAAAGGTGCGCTGTACGGCGAGTCGAGCATTTCCACGCTGTCGACCAACGACCAGTTGTTCCACCCTGAGGAATACAGCCAGCTCATCGTTTCCTACAAGGATGGCGCCCCGGTTCACCTGAAAGATGTCGCCAAAGTCGTCAACGGTTCGGAAGATGCCTACGTGCAAGCGTGGGCCGGCGATCAACCGGGGGTGAACCTGGTGATCTCCCGCCAGCCGGGGGCCAACATCGTCGAGACGGTGGACCGCATTCAAGCCGCCCTGCCCGGCCTCGAAGCCATGCTGCCGGCCTCGGTGCAGGTCAAAGTGCTGATCGACCGCACCCAGACCATTCGTGCCTCCCTGCATGAAGTGGAAATCACCCTGCTGATCGCGATCCTGCTGGTGGTGGCGGTGATGGCGCTGTTCCTGCGCCAGTTGTCCGCGACGATGATTGTGTCGGCGGTGCTCGGCGTATCGCTGACCGCCAGTTTCGCCTTGATGTATTTACTCGGTTTCAGCCTGAACAACCTGACGCTGGTTGCGATTGTGGTGGCGGTCGGGTTTGTGGTCGACGATGCGATCGTGGTGGTGGAGAACATTCACCGTCATCTGGAGGCCGGCGACAGCATGCGCGAAGCGGCGGTCAAGGGCGCCGGGGAGATCGGATTCACCGTGGTCTCGATCAGTTTCTCGCTGGTGGCCGCGTTCATTCCGCTGCTGTTCATGGGCGGCGTGGTTGGACGGTTGTTCAAGGAATTCGCCCTGACGGCGACCTCGACCATCATGATTTCCGTGGTGGTGTCGTTGACGTTGGCGCCAACGCTCGCAGCGCTGTTCATGCGCAAACCGGTGCATCACGCCCATGACAAACCGGGGTTCAGCGAGCGCCTGCTCGGCTGGTACGAAAAAGGCCTGCGCCGCGCCCTCGCCCACCAGAAACTGATGATCGCGGTGTTCGGTGTTTCTGTAGCGATGGCCATCGGTGGTTACATCTTTATCCCTAAAGGGTTCTTCCCGGTGCAGGACACCGGCTTCGTCCTCGGTACGACGGAAGCCGCCGCGGACATTTCCTACAGCGACATGGTGAAAAAACACCTGGCGATGGCCGAAATCGTCGCCGCCGACCCGGCCGTCCAGGCGTTTTCCCATTCGGTGGGTGTGTCCGGCAGCAACCAGACCATCGCCAACGGCCGCTTCTGGATTGCTCTGAAAAAACGCGGTGATCGCGACGTTTCGGCCAGCCAGTTCATCGACCGCATCCGTCCGCAACTGATGAAAGTCCCCGGCATCGTGCTTTACCTGCGTGCCGGCCAGGACATCAACCTCAGCTCCGGCCCGAGCCGTGCGCAGTATCAATATGTGCTCAAGAGCAACGACGGGCCGACCCTCGCCACCTGGACTCAGAAACTCACCGAAAAGCTGCGCAGCAACCCGGCGTTCCGTGATATTTCCAACGACCTGCAACTGGGCGGCAGCATCACCCACATCAGCATCGACCGCAGCGCCGCCGCGCGTTTCGGCCTGACGGCGAGTGATGTCGACGAGGCGCTGTACGACGCGTTCGGGCAACGGCAAATCAATGAGTTCCAGACCCAGGTCAACCAGTACAACGTGATTCTGGAGCTGGACACCAAACAGCGCGGCAAGGCCGAAAGCCTCAACTACTTCTACTTGCGCTCACCGCTGAGCGGGGAAATGGTGCCGCTGTCGGCGCTGGCCCGATTTGACGCACCGACCATCGGCCCACTGTCGATTGCCCACGACGGCATGTTCCCGGCCGCCAACCTGTCGTTCAACCTGGCGCCCGGCGTGGCGCTGGGTGACGCGGTAATCCTGCTCAATCAGGCCAAGGCCGAGATCGGCATGCCGACCGCGATCAGTGGCAACTTCCAGGGTGCGGCGCAGGCGTTCCAGAGTTCGCTGGCCAGCCAGCCGTGGCTGATTCTGGCGGCGCTGGTGGCGGTGTACATCATCCTTGGTGTGCTTTATGAAAGCTTCGTCCACCCGCTGACGATCATCTCGACCTTGCCGGCAGCGGGCCTTGGCGCGGTGATCATGCTGTGGATCTGCGGCCAGGACTTTTCGATCATGGCGCTGATCGGGCTAGTGCTGTTGATCGGTATCGTCAAGAAGAATGGCATCCTGATGATCGACTTCGCTCTTGAAGCGCAGCGTCATCGCGGGCTGTCGCCGCAGGATGCGATTTTCGAGGCGTGTATCACGCGGTTCCGGCCGATCATCATGACCACCCTCGCCGCCTTGCTCGGCGCGCTGCCGCTGATGCTCGGCTACGGCACCGGCGCCGAACTGCGCCAGCCGCTGGGGATCGCGGTCGTGGGCGGCTTGCTGGTCAGCCAGATGCTGACGCTGTTCACCACACCGGTCATATACTTGTGGCTTGAGCGGCTGTTCCACAAGCCCAAACCATCGCCCGTCGCGGCGCTGGCAACGACAGACTGAGGCGGGTCATGCGCGTTCTGATTATCGAAGACGAAGAGAAAACCGCGGACTATCTGCACCGCGGCCTGACGGAACAGGGTTACACCGTGGATCTGGCCCGCGACGGCATCGAGGGCCTGCACCTGGCGCTGGAAAGCGACTACGCGGTGATCGTCCTCGACGTGATGCTGCCGGGCCTCGACGGCTTCGGCGTACTGCGCGCGTTGCGTGCGCGCAAGCAGACGCCGGTGATCATGCTCACCGCCCGCGAACGGGTCGAAGACCGGATCAGGGGCTTGCGCGACGGTGCCGACGATTACCTCGGCAAACCGTTTTCCTTCCTCGAACTGGTGGCGCGCCTGCAAGCGCTGACCCGTCGCAGTGGCGGCCATGAACCGGTACAAGTGAGCATCGCCGACCTGTGGATAGATTTGATCAGCCGCAAGGCCACCCGCGCCGGCACGCGACTGGACCTGACCGCCAAGGAGTTTTCGCTGCTCAGCGTTTTAGCCCGGCGTCAGGGTGAGATCCTGTCGAAAACCGCGATTGCGGAAATGGTCTGGGACATCAATTTCGACAGCGACGCCAACGTTGTCGAAGTCGCGATCAAGCGTCTGCGGGCCAAGCTCGACGGGCCGTTCGACGAGAAACTGCTGCACACCATCCGTGGCATGGGTTATGTGCTGGAGAGCCGTGGTGTCCAGTAATTCGATTGCGCTGCGCCTGAGCGGAATGTTCACGCTGGTGGCGCTGCTGGTGTTTCTGTTGATCGGCGGCGCGCTGTATCAGCAGGTGGACAAGGGCTTGGGGCTGCTGCCGGAAGCCGAGCTGGACGCGCGTTATAGCGTGCTGGAGTCGGCACTCAACCGATTCGGCACTCCCGAACATTGGGTGAAGATCAACGCCAAACTGAACTTGCTCGGCGAAGAAGACAAACGCATCCGCTTCTGGGTGGTGAGCGGTGACCCGAGTTATGAATATGGCCAGCCGGACGCCATGATCCGCGCCTTTGCCCAAGGCCCTCTGGGCATGCGCGACCTGCAACTGCCCAACCATGATTACCCGCTGAAAGTGCTGCTGACCGAGTTGCCGGCCAAGGATCAACGCCCGCCACTGCGCTTCATGATCGGCATCGATACCGAGACCTTTCACCAGACCCAGCACAATCTTTTGATTGCCTTGATCGGCCTGGCGATTGTCGGCGTGCTGATGGCGTCGGCATTGGGTTATTGGGTAGCGCGGATCGGCCTCAAGCCACTGATCAAGCTGTCCCACGAGGCGCAGCGTCTGGCGCCGCCGCTGCGGGCCGGGCGCTTGCGTCTGTCGCCGCTGCCACCGGAGCTCGAACAGTTTGTCGACTCGTTCAACTCGACACTGGAGCGGGTTGAACAAGCCTACTCGCGGCTGGAATCGTTCAATGCCGACGTCGCCCATGAACTGCGCTCGCCGTTGACCAACCTGATCGGCCAGACTCAGGTTGCCCTCACTCGCGGGCGTTCTGCCGAACATTATTTCGAAGTGCTGCAATCCAACCTCGAAGAGCTGGAACGCCTGCGCTCGATCATCAACGACATGCTGTTTCTGGCCAGTGCCGACCAGGGCAGCAAGGCCACCAAACTGACCTCGACGTCACTCGCCGATGAAGTGGCGACCACCCTCGAATACCTCGATTTCATCCTCGAAGATGCACAGGTCGAAGTACGAGTGAGCGGCGACGCGCAGGTGCAGATCGAGATCGCTCATTTGCGCCGGGCGTTGATCAATCTGTTGAGCAACGCGGTGCAACACACCGCGCCAGGACAGGTGATCGAAGTGCAGATCACGGTCGAGGAACATCAGGTCAGCATCGGCGTCGCCAACCCCGGCTCACCGATTGCCAGCGAACATTTGCCGCGCTTGTTCGAACGCTTCTACCGGGTCGATGCGTCGCGCAGCAACAGCGGCAACAACCATGGTCTGGGGCTGGCGATCGTCAAAGCGATTGCGCTGATGCATGGCGGGGATGTGTTTGTGCGCAGTGATCGCGGAATGAACACTTTTGGCATTCACCTCCCGGTCTGAGGACCTGGATCGTTGCCATTCCCGCAACAGTCATTTATGAAAATCACGCTGTTTCCCGGCGCCCGGCGACCTTATCTTTGCCCGCACCAAACAGCACTTGCCAAGCAAGAAGGTTTTCAAGATGTCCAACAGTATGGGTATTGCCAGCGCTTTCGTTTTGTCCTCATTGATCCTGTCGCCGATGGCGATGGCTGAAGAATCGCAGTCGTTCGTAGCGCAAAACGCCGCTCGCGCCCAGGCATTCGAGCAGTATCAGGCAGACGTGATGGCCAAGGCCCAAGACGCCACGCAAGCCCCTCAGGCCGCAACTTCCCAGGTTCAGGCAGCCGAGAAAGACAGCTGAGTCGCGCACTACGCAACGTTTCCCTCGACGCGGTTGTTTGGCTCTTCCCGTTCAACCGTCGTCCTTCCAGGCCGCTGACTTTCAGCGGCCTTTTTTCGTTGTGGTGTGCAAGCGGACAGGTTCGTCTCTTACAATTAGAAACATCCCGCACCTCAAGACATTGAAGTGTCAGTTGACCCAAGGAGCTTTACCGCACGTGCGTTACCCAGTTCGCTTCACCCCGCTGTTCATTGCAATTGCCGCAACGATTGCCCCCGCCGCCCACGCCGCCGAACCCGAGAAAGAAGGCTTCGTCGAAGGCTCGAGCCTCAACCTCAATGCCCGCAACTACTACATGAACCGTAACCGCCTGCAGCAGACGGACGACAACATCGAGTGGGGCCAGGGTTTCCTCGGCAAATTCCAGTCGGGCTACACCGAAGGCACGGTCGGTTTCGGCATTGATGCCCACGCCATGCTCGGTCTGAAACTCGACGGTGGTGGCGGTACGGACAACTCCAGTATCCTGCCGGTCAGCGACGGCAACGGCAAAGCGCCGGGCTCGTTCTCCACCGCGGGTGGCACGCTGAAAGTGCGTGCGTTCGATACCGAACTGAAGGCCGGTGACCTGTTCCTCACCAACCCGGTGATCGCCGGCGGTGAAAGCCGCATGCTGCCGCAGACCTTCCGTGGCGTCAGCCTGACCAACCACAGCTTCGACGGCTGGATGATCGAAGGTGGCCAGGCCAGTTTCACCAAACCGTACAACCAGAGCGGTCACAAACGCATCGGCACCTCGTACGGCACGCTCGCCGAGCACGATGAAAGCCAGCACCTGAACTGGGCCGGCGTGGCCTGGAGCGGCGTCGAAGGCCTGACCAGCAGTCTTTATGCTTCCGAGCTGAAGGACATCTGGAACCAGTACTACTACGACCTCGACTACACCTGGGCGCTGAATGATCTGGTGACCCTCAACCCGGGCCTGCACTTCTATCACACGCAGGACACCGGCGACGCGTTGCTGGGCAACATCGACAACAACACCTACAGCCTGCATTTCACCGTCGGCATCGGCAGCCACAGCGTCACCGCCGCGTACCAGCGGGTCAACGGCAACACGCCGTTCGACTACATCAGCCAGGGCGACAGCATCTACCTCGACAACTCCCAGCAGTACTCGGACTTCAACGGCCCGAACGAGCGCTCGTGGAAACTCAAGTACGCCTACGACTTCGCTGGTCTCGGCATGCCAGGCCTGACCTCGGCGGTGTCTTACTCGCGCGGCACACTGGACCTGACCAAGGTCGACCCGGACAGCAAAGGCTACGCCTCGTGGTACAGCGCCGAAGGTCGCAACGCCAAGCACTGGGAACGTGACATCGACCTCAAATACGTGGTGCAGAGCGGCCAGGCCAAAGACCTGGCGGTACGTCTGCAATGGGCCACCAACCGTGGCGGCAACGGTTACGGCGCGCTGGATACGGACACAGATGAATACCGCGTGATCATCGACTACCCGATCAACGTCTTCTAAGATCGGCGCTACAGTAAGAAGGCCAGCCTTATGCGCTGGCCTTTTTCTTGCGTGTGCGGCAGCGACGTTTGTACAACTACGCTTAGAAGACTCTTCAACCGATAACCCAACCATGATCGCGAGCCGTACCCCACCCGTTGCGGGCAAGACCGGACGCCCCGAGTTGCTGTTGATCCTCGGCAGTCTGCTGAGCGTCATCGCGATTGTGTGCATCGTCACTTTTTTGCTGATTCGTGAGCACGCCAACGCTCAGGAATCGGCAACGCGCAGTGCCACCACCATCGCCCAACTGATCGATGCCGATGTGTTGCGCACCGTTGAGCTGTACGACCTGACCCTGCAAGGGCTGATCGCAGCGGCCCAGCGCGATGACCTGAAAAGCGTGTCACCGCAGATTCGTCACCTGGCGCTGTTCGACCGCTCCACGACCGCGCGCTTCAAGGGCGACATCCTGCTGCTCGACAAACATGGCGAGGTCATCGCCGACTCCTCGCGGGTCGAACCGCTGCCGGGCAATTTCGCCGACCGCGATTACTTTCTCGCCCACGCCTTCAACCGCGACACCGGCATGTACATCAGCCGCCCGTTCAAGCCACGTTGCGACTGCGACGACGCCAACCAGTGGCGTGTCAGCTTCAGCCGGCGCATCTCTTCGGACACCGGTGAATTCCTGGGTGTGGCGGTCGCTTCGATGAAGCTCGATTACTTCGACCAGTTGTTCAACAGCCTCGACATCGGCGTCGACAGCACGCTGAACATCATCAACAACGACGGTATCCTGCTGGCCCAGAAGCCCTATCTGCAAAGCGATTCGATCGGCAAGAGTTTTGCCGCCCGTCCCAATGTGGTGCGGATTCTGCGCGACCGCAGCGGCAATGGCAGTTTCAGCAGCATTTCCAGCATGGATCACCAGCAACGGCTGTACACCTACTCTCAGGTCGGCAACCTGCCGCTGACCGTGATCGTGGCGCTGTCGAGCGATGAAGTGTTCGGGGCGTGGAAGCGCACGGCGATTCTGATCAGCGGCGCCACCGGCGTGCTTTGCCTCGGCCTGTTATGGCTGACCTGGCTGCTGGCCCGGGAGCTGCGCCTGCGGCAACGGGCCGAACGAGAACTGGCGCAACTGGCGGCCACCGATGCCCTGACCGGCGTCGCCAACCGGCGGATGCTCGATCAGGCGCTGCGACACGAATGGTTTCGTGCCCAGCGCTCGGGCAAGGCGTTGTCGGTGCTGATGGTGGATGCCGATCACTTCAAGGCATTCAACGACCGGCATGGTCATCAGGCCGGGGATCAGGCACTGCGCGAACTGGCCAAAGTGATTAGCGCCAATGTGCGGCGCCCGGCGGATCTGGTGGCACGTTATGGCGGTGAAGAGTTCTCGGTGATCCTGGCCGAAACCGACAGCGTCGGCGCGCAACAGATTGCCGAGCATGTGCGGGCGGCGGTGGAACAGTTGCCGCGCCTGGAGGGGGATGAAATGCCTATGACGGTGAGCATCGGTATCAGCACCTGGACGGCGGCGAGCGAGATCAGTCTGGAGCAACTGATGTTTGCGGCGGACAAGGCGCTGTATCAGGCCAAGGAAGGTGGCCGGAATCGAGTGGTGGTGGCGTCCTGAAAACAGGCATAAAAAAAGGCCACCCAAAGGTGGCCTTCAAAAAACTAGAGAGGTTTTTTACTTACACCGCCGCAACCGGGCGCATGTAAGAGATTGGTGCGGTGCTGGCGTCTTCGAACGTCACGACTTCCCAGGCATCTGTCTGCTCAATCAACTTGCGCAGCAGCTGGTTGTTCAGTGCGTGGCCGGACTTGAAGCCCTTGAACTCACCAATCAGGCTATTGCCCAGCAGGTACAGGTCGCCAATTGCATCGAGGATCTTGTGCTTCACGAATTCGTCTTCATAGCGAAGGCCGTCTTCGTTCAGTACGCCATCGGCATCGACCACGATCGCGTTTTCAACGCTGCCGCCGAGTGCGAGGTTGTGCTTGCGCAGGTACTCGATGTCACTCATGAAACCGAAAGTACGGGCGCGGCTGACTTCTTTTACGAACGAAGTGCTGGAAAAATCCACGCTTGCACTTTGGGTGCGGTCCCGGAAAACCGGGTGATCGAAATCGATCTCGAAGCTCACCTTGAACCCTTCGAAAGGGACGAAAGTGGCGCGCTTGTCGCCGTCTTCCACTGTCACTTCACGCAGGATGCGGATGAATTTCTTGGCGGCGTCCTGTTCTTCCAGGCCTGCCGATTGAATCAGGAATACGAAAGGTCCTGCGCTACCGTCCATGATCGGGACTTCGGACGCGGAGAGCTCGACGTAGGCGTTATCGATGCCCAGGCCAGCCATGGCCGAGAGCAAGTGCTCTACCGTGTCCACTTTGACGTCGCCGTTAATCAGCGTCGTCGACATAGTGGTTTCACCGACGTTTTCCGCGCGGGCAGGAATCTGCACCACAGGGTCGAGGTCAGCGCGACAAAACACAATGCCAGTGTCGACAGGCGCAGGCTTGAGGGTCAGGTAGACCTTCTCCCCGGAGTGCAGGCCTACACCTGTGGCACGGATAATATTTTTCAGTGTGCGTTGTTTAATCATGGCTTGGGCCGCTTCAGCGCAAATTGCGAACTGGTATCAACAAAGGCTGGCGATGATAGCAGACCATGCCTTTGCTGAACACCAATCACCTTCATAGCCCTGATACATTCCATCAATCAGCCTGACGACGCAGGAAAGCCGGGATGTCCAGGTAGTCCAGGTCATCTTGCGGATTCATCTTCGCGGCAGTCGCAGCACCGGCCTGAGCCTGGTTGCGCATGACGGTCGGACGGTCCAGGTCACGGTAGTTCACCGCTGGCGCTTCCTGACGGGCGGGAGCCGGTTGTTGCACCTGAGCAGCAGCCATGGAGGTGTGAACGGTGTTGTCGATGACCTTCACAGGCTTCTCGATTTTCGCGCCCAGACCGGTGGCAACCACAGTTACGTGCAGCTCGTCGCGCATGTCCGGATCGATAACGGTACCGACCTTGACCATCGCGTGCTCGGAGGCGAAGGCTTCGATGATCGAACCTACGTCGGAGTACTCACCCAGGGACAGGTCAGGACCGGCAGTGATGTTCACCAGGATGCCGCGTGCGCCTTGCAGGTTCACGTCTTCCAGCAGCGGGTTGCGGATGGCCGCTTCGGTCGCTTCACGTGCACGGTTCGGACCGCTGGCGCAGCCAGTGCCCATCATCGCCATGCCCATTTCGCTCATCACGGTGCGTACGTCGGCGAAGTCGACGTTGATCATGCCCGGACGCTTGATGATGTCGGAGATACCGCGAACGGCACCGGCCAGTACATCGTCAGCCTTGGCGAAAGCCGACAGCAGGCTTGCGTCTTTACCGAGGATGGTCAGCAGCTTCTCGTTGGGAATGGTGATCAACGAGTCGACGCTTTCGGAGAGCATGCGGATGCCTTCGTCGGCGATCTGCATACGCTTGCGGCCTTCGAACGGGAACGGACGCGTTACGACAGCAACGGTCAGGATGCCCATTTCCTTGGCCACTTCGGCGATGATCGGCGCAGCACCGGTACCGGTACCACCGCCCATGCCAGTGGTGATGAACACCATGTTGGTGCCGGCCAGCACTTCAGCGATGCGCTCGCGATCTTCCAGCGCAGCCTGACGGCCGACTTCCGGGTTGGCGCCGGCGCCCAGGCCTTTGGTCACGCCGGTGCCCAGTTGCAGAATGGTACGCGCGCCGATGTTTTTCAGCGCTTGAGCATCGGTGTTGGCGCAGATGAACTCGACGCCTTCGATGTTGCTCTTGACCATGTGGTTGACAGCGTTGCCGCCGCCACCGCCAACACCGATAACTTTGATTACCGGGCTTGCGGGGATGTTGTCTACGAGTTCGAACATTTTCCCTCTCCTTACATTCTCTAGTTTTTTCGCCTACTGCATTTTGTTGCGGTGCTGCGGTAAAGCTTTAGAAGTTGCCTTGAACCCACTTCTTCAAACGGTCCAGCAACGGCGCCTGAGGCTCATCGTTGCTGTAGCTGTCGCGGCTGCCGATGCCCGAGAACGAGATCCCGTCGGACTGCTTCTGCAGGCCGTACATCAACAAGCCAACGCCAGTGGAATAAATCGGGTTGCGCACCACGTCATCCAGACCTTTCACGCCATGGGGCACGCCCAGGCGCACCGGCATGTGGAAGATTTCCTCGGCCAGTTCGGTGGCGCCTTCCATTTTCGACGTACCGCCGGTCAGCACGATGCCGGCCGGGATCAGGTCTTCGTAGCCGCTGCGACGCAGCTCGGCCTGGATCAGGGTGAACAGCTCGTCGTAACGCGGCTCGACCACTTCGGCCAGGGCCTGACGGGACAGTTCGCGCGGTGGACGGTCGCCGACGCTCGGCACCTTGATGGTCTCGCCGGCACCGGCCAGCTTGGCCAGCGCGCAGGCGTAGCGGATCTTGATCTCTTCGGCGTACTGGGTCGGGGTGCGCAACGCCATGGCGATGTCGTTGGTCACCTGGTCACCGGCAATCGGGATCACGGCCGTGTGACGGATCGCGCCTTCGGTGAAGATCGCGATGTCGGTGGTGCCGCCGCCGATGTCGACCAGGCACACGCCCAGCTCTTTTTCGTCGTCGGTCAGGACCGAGTAGGCCGAAGCCAGTTGCTCGAGAATGATGTCGTCGATTTCCAGACCGCAGCGACGCACGCATTTTTCAATGTTCTGTGCGGCGTTGACGGCGCAGGTGACCACATGGACCTTGGCTTCCAGACGCACGCCGGACATGCCCAGCGGCTCGCGCACGCCTTCCTGGTTATCGATCACGTAGTCCTGCGGCAAGGTGTGCAGCACCCGCTGGTCAGCCGGGATCGCCACAGCCTGGGCGGCGTCGAGTACTCGCTCCAGGTCAGCCGAGCTGACTTCGCGATCACGAATCGCCACGATGCCGTGGGAGTTCAGGCTGCGGATGTGATTGCCCGCCACGCCGACGAACGCCGAGTGAATGCGGCAGCCCGCCATCAGTTGGGCTTCTTCGATCGCGCGCTGGATCGATTGCACGGTGGACTCGATGTTCACCACCACGCCTTTCTTCAGGCCGCGGGACGGATGAGTGCCGATCCCGACGATTTCCAGCGAGCCGTCGTCCGCAACCTCGCCGACCAGCGCCACCACCTTGGAGGTGCCGATATCGAGACCGACGATCATTTTGCCGCTTTGCACGTTTGCCATGGGTCCTGCCTCTTCTTAATTCTTTGCGACAGCGGGTTGGGCTGTCGTCGGCGCTACTGGTTCCCGCCAGCCAACAGCGAGGCCGTTGGCATAGCGCAGATCGATGCGCGCAATGTTCGTAATCTGGTCTTTAAGCGTCTTGTCATAGATGGCAATGAAGCGGCGCATCTTTTCCACCAGGTTGCCGCGTCCCAGCAGCAACTCGATGCCGGGGCCGGAACTGCCGGCACCGGTAGTCAGGAACCAGCTGCCACGCTCACGCAGCTCAAGGCGCGCAATCGAGAAGCCCATTGGCCTGAGCATCTGGCTCAGCACCTGATACTGCTGCATCACTTGCTGCTGGGCCCGCTGCGGGCCGAACAGCTGTGGCAAGTGTTCGTAGTTCGCCAGTTCCTTGGGCGTGAACGCCTGGCCCTGGTTGTTGAGCAGCGACTCGTCGCCCCAACGGGCCACGGGCAGTTGCTCTTCGAGGCGGATCACCACCTGGTCCGGCCACACCCGACGGACTTCGGCGTGAGCGATCCACGGCATCTGCTCCAGCTCGGTGCGCATGCTCGCCAGGTCGATGGTGAAGAAGCTCGACGCCACGTACGGGGCAATTCGCTGCTGCACCGCTTGCTGGCTGATGTAGCTCAGGTCGCCCTGCACCGCGATCTTGGTGATCGGCCGGTCGGCGTACGGCAACAAACGCTGCGCGCCTTCGTAGGTACCGAACCCGAGTACCACCAGCAATACCGGCCAGAACAGGCTTTTCAGAAAGCCGAAATTGGCTTTGGGCAGGCGCGCGGACATCGGCTCTTTGGCCACCATTCGGCTGGCACCCCGCGGCACCGGCTTGCGGCCGGGAGCGGGTGGCTGATGTCTGAGCTGTGCGCCTTGCATGGTCTTAACCTCGCGCCTCTTTCTTGCCATCGGCATCGACACTGGCGGCCAGAATGGCCAGTACCAGTTGCTGGAAATCCAGACCGGCCGCTTTCGCCGCCATCGGTACCAGGCTGTGATCGGTCATGCCGGGAGCGGTGTTGACTTCCAGGAACCAGAATTTGCCGTCGGCGTCCTGCATCACGTCCGCCCGACCCCAACCACCGATGCCCAGCGCCTCGCAGGCTTGCGCCGTGAGGTCCATGAGTTCTTTTTCCTTGGCGGCATCCAGCCCGCACGGAATCCGATACTGGGTATCGTTGGCGATGTACTTGGCGTCGTAGTCGTAGAACGTGTGTGGCGTACCCAGGGCGATAGGAGGCAACACCTGGTCACGCAGGGTGGCGATGGTGAACTCCGGACCGTGGATCCATTGCTCGACCAACACTTGCGAATCGTAGGTACTGGCCGCTTTCCATGCGTCGATCAACTCGGACGCAGAACTCACTTTGGCCATCCCGATACTTGAACCTTCATGCGCCGGTTTGACGATCAAAGGGAAGCCCAGTTCCGTCGCTGCCGAAATACAATCGGCCTCGCTGCGCAGCACGGCGTGACGCGGCGTCGGAATCCCCAACGTGTGCCAGACCTGCTTGGTGCGCAGTTTGTCCATCGCCAGCGCGGAAGCCAGGATGCCGCTGCCGGTGTACGGAATGCCGGCCACTTCGAGCAGGCCCTGCATGCTGCCGTCTTCACCGCCACGACCGTGGAGGATGATGAACGCGCGGTCGATTTTTTCGCTCAGCAAGCGCTGCAGAATGTCAGCGCCGACGTCGATCCCGAACGCGTCCACACCAGCGCTTTGCAGCGCAGTGAGCACAGCGTTGCCGGACTTCAGCGAGACTTCACGCTCGGCACTCAAGCCACCGAACAGCACGGCAACGCGGCCGAAGTCTTTCGGGGCAATGGTGGAGAACAGATTGGCGTAGGCAGCAGTCATTTCAACTTCCCCTCGACCGGCGCCGCCACGGCACCGGCGAACAACTCGCTTTTCAACAGTTTCGGTGCGAGGCCGCCGATGTCACCGGCGCCCTGGCACAGCAGAATGTCACCGGCACGCAGCAGCGGCTTGACCAGCGGCGCGAGATCGACACCGCGCTCGATGTAGATCGGGTCCAGCTGACCGCGCTGACGGATGCTGTTGCACAGCTTGCGGCTGTCAGCCCCCGGAATCGGCTCTTCGCCGGCCGGATAGACTTCCATCAGCAACAGCACGTTGGCGTCGGCCAGTACATTGACGAAATCGTCGTACAGGTCGCGGGTTCGGCTGTAGCGGTGCGGCTGGTAAACCATCACCAGGCGGCGCTCTGGCCACCCACCGCGCACAGCCTTGATCACGGCCGCGACTTCGGTCGGGTGGTGACCGTAGTCGTCGACCAGCATCACGTTGCCGCCGTCCACCGGCAGTTCGCCGTAGACCTGGAAGCGACGACCGACACCCTGGAACCCGGACAGCCCCTGAACGATGGCTTCATCACTGACGCCTTCGTCGGTGGCGATGCAGATGGTCGCCAGGGAATTGAGCACGTTGTGGTTGCCCGGCATGTTCACGGACACATCCAGTGGCTCGCGATCAGGGCGCAGCACGGTGAAGAAGGTCTGCATGCCTTGCTGGCGCACATTGATGGCGCGCACGTCAGCGTCTTCGCTGAAGCCGTAGGTCACGGTCGGACGTTTCACCTGCGGCAGGATTTCACGCACCACCGGGTCGTCCAGGCACATCACCGCCAGACCGTAGAACGGCAGGTTGTGCAGGAACTCGACGAAGGTTTTCTTCAACTTGTTGAAGTCACCGTCGTAGGTCGCCATGTGGTCGGCGTCGATGTTGGTCACCACGGCCACCAGCGGTTGCAGGTGCAGGAAGCTGGCGTCGCTCTCGTCGGCCTCGGCGATCAGGTAGCGGCTGGTGCCGAGCTGGGCATTGGTGCCCGCAGCGTTCAGACGGCCACCGATGACGAACGTCGGGTCCAGGCCACCGGCCGCGAACACCGAAGCGATCAGGCTGGTGGTGGTGGTTTTGCCGTGCGTACCGGCAACGGCAATGCCGTGGCGGTAGCGCATCAGCTCGGCGAGCATCTCGGCACGTGGCACCACCGGAATACGACGCTCAAGGGCGGTCGCGACTTCCGGGTTGGAGGTGTTCACGGCGCTCGATACCACCAGCACATCGGCGGCAGCGGCGTTCTCGGCACGGTGACCGATGAAGATCTGCGCACCGAAGGATTCCAGACGCTCGGTGACCGGCGAAGCCTTGAGGTCGGAGCCGGACACGGCGTAACCCAGGTTCAGCAGCACTTCGGCAATGCCGCACATGCCCACACCGCCGATTCCGACGAAGTGGATGCGACGGATGCGGCGCATTTCCGGTTGCGGCATGGCTTTCTGATTCTCAACCATGGGCCACCTCCAGACAGGTATCGACCACGCTGCGGGTGGCTTCGGGTTTTGCCAGACGGCGGGCCGCTTGGGCCATTTCTTCGAGTCGTTGCGGTTGCATCAAGACCTCTGTCAGGCGCGCGGCAAGGTCCGCGGCACCAGTCGTTCTTTGCGGCATCAGGAAGGCAGCGCCTTCGCGGGCCAAATAATCGGCGTTGCGGGTCTGGTGATCGTCGATCGCGTGGGGCAAGGGCACCAGCATCGAGGGCAGACCGGCGGCAGCCAGCTCACTGACGGTCAATGCGCCTGCGCGGCACACCACCAGATCGGCCCAGCCATAGGCCTGGGCCATGTCCTTGATGAAGGGCTGCACCTGCGCGTCCACGCCGGCGGCGCGGTAGCGCTCTGCAGTCACTTCATCGTGATTTTTGCCGGCCTGATGAAACACTTCCGGACGCAAGTCGGCAGCGACTTGTGCCAAGGCTTCAGGCAGCAACTTGTTCAACGGTTCTGCGCCCAGGCTTCCGCCCAGGATCAGCAAACGCGCCTTGCGTCCGGCCAGGGCCGCACGCGGTGTTTCGAGGAACAGCTCGCTGCGCACCGGGTTACCGGTGGTACGGCGGCTGTCCGACAGGGTAAAGGTGTCGGGGAAGGCTTCACACACCCGGGCGGCGAACGGCACCAGCAACCGATTGGCGGTGCCGGCCACGGCGTTCTGCTCATGAACGATCACCGGCACACCGGCCAGTTTAGCGGCGATGCCACCAGGGCCGGTCACGTAACCACCGAAGCCGACCACACACACCGGACGCAGCCGGCGAATGATCGCCCGCGCCTGCCACACCGACTTCAGCAGCATGAACGGCGCCTTGAGCAACGACAGCTTGCCCTTGCCGCGCAGACCGCTGGCGTTGATGCGGTGCAATTCGAGGCCGGCGGCCGGCACCAGGTCGTTTTCGATCCCGCGTGGTGTGCCGAGCCAGTGCACGGTATAGCCGCGCGCCTGGAACTCACGGGCACAGGACAGTGCCGGGAACACGTGGCCACCGGTACCGCCGGCCATGATCAATACGTTAGCGCCCATGATTCGGCTCCTCCGCGAAGTCGCTCTCATGGAATTCCATCTCTTCACTGCCCAGGTGGGTCCGACTCTCCCACTCGATCCTCAGCAACAAGCCAAGGCAGGCGCAGCAGATCACCAGGGAACTGCCGCCATAACTGAGGAACGGCAAGGTCAGACCCTTGGTCGGCAGCAGGCCGACGTTCACGCCGATGTTGATCAGGAACTGGCCGATCCACAGGAACGACAGGCCGTAAGCAACATAAGCGGCAAAAAACTGTTTGGCTTTCTCGGCCCACAGACCGATGTACATGCCGCGAATACACACGAACACAAACAGCGCCACGGTGCACAGCGAACCCACCGCGCCCAGCTCTTCAGCCAGTACCGAGAACACGAAGTCGGTGTGGGCTTCCGGCAGGTAGAACTGCTTCTGCACACTGTTGCCCAGACCCACGCCCAGCCACTCGCCGCGACCGAAGGCGATCAACGCCTGGGACAATTGATAACCGGCGCCGAACTGGTCGGCCCACGGGTCGGCGAAGTTGGTCAGACGCGCCATCCGGTACGGTTGCATCTGAATCAGCAACACCACCGCCGCCACCGCCAGCACCACCATCAGCGAGAACCGGAACAACCCGACCCCGCCGAGGAACAGCATCGCCGCCGCAGCGCCCATCATTACGACGGTGGCACCGAAGTCCGGCTCCATCAGCAACAGGCCGGCCATCGGCAGCAGCACGATGAACGGCTTGAAGAAGCCCATCCAGCTCTCGCGCACTTCCTTCTGGCGACGCACCAGATAACCGGCGAGGTAAATCACCACGAACACCTTGGCGATCTCGGACGGCTGAACGTTGAAGAAGCTGAAACCGATCCAGCGCATCGAACCGTTAACCTCACGGCCGATCCCCGGGACGATCACCATCACCAACAGACCGAACGCACCAATCAGCATCAGCCAGCCCAGCCGCTGCCAGGTGGCGATCGGAATCATCATGGTGACGATGCACGCGCCCAGGCCCAGCACCACGTAGATCAGGTGACGGGTCATGTAATAAAGAGCACTTCCCGACTGCACCGCACCGACTTCGGTCGATGCCGAAGCGATCATGATCAGGCCCAGGCCAAGCAGCGCCAGGCAACCGGCGAGCATCGGGAAATCGAGATCGATCCCGCGCCCGGTGATGATCGGCGACGGATACGGCTTGATGATGTTTCTCAGGCTCATGCCAGTTCCTCCACGGCGCGGACGAACTGGTGACCACGGTCTTCGTAATTCTTGAACATGTCGAAACTGGCGCAGGCCGGCGACAGCAGCACCACGTCACCCGGCTGGGCGGCGGCGCGGCATTGTTCGACCGCGTCGACCAACGAAGTGGCGCGGATCAGCGACACGGCGTCGCCGATGGCCTCGCCGATCTTGTCGGAGTCGCGGCCCATCAGGATCACGGCGCGGCAATGAGCGGCTACCGGGTCACGCAGGTCCTTGAACTCGGCACCCTTGCCATCGCCACCGGCGATCAGCACGACCTTGCCTTCGATGTCCGCACCCAGGCCTTCGATGGCAGCCAGTGCGGCGCCGACGTTGGTGGCTTTGGAATCGTTGTAGTAACCGACGCCGTCCAGATCACGCACCCACTGGCAACGGTGTTCGAGACCGGCGAAGGTGCGCAGCGCTGCCAGCATGGCGTCGAACGGCAGCCCGACCGCGTGGCCGAGCGCCAGCGCCGCCAAGGCGTTGGACTGGTTGTGGGCGCCGCGAATCTTCAATTCGCGCACCGGCATCAGGTTCTGGAATTCGAAGGCCAGGTATTTCTCGCCATTCTCTTCGCGCAGACCGAATGCCTTGAAATCGGGTTTGGTCAGGCCGAAGGTCCAGCACGGCTGGCCCTCGCCCATCAGCGGACGGGTCAGAGCGTCCTGACGGTTGACCACGAACTGCTTGGCGCCACGGAAGATCCGGTGCTTGGCCAGGTGATAGGCCGGCAGACCGCTGTAGCGATCCATGTGGTCTTCGCTGATGTTGAGCACGGTCGCCACTTCGGCGTTGAGCTGGTCGGTGGTTTCCAGCTGGAAGCTCGACAGCTCCATCACGTACAGCTCGACGTCATCGCTGAGCAAGTCCAGCGCCGGCGTACCGAGGTTGCCGCCCACAGCCACGCGCTTGCCGGCCGCAGCCGCCATCTCGCCGACCAGGGTGGTGACGGTGCTTTTCGCGTTGGAACCGCTGATGGCCACGATCGGCGCCTTCGCGTTACGCGCGAACAGCTCGATGTCGCCGGACAACTTCACGCCACGGGCCGCGGCGGCTTGCAGGGCCGGGGTCGCCAGCGCCAGGCCGGGGCTCACGTAGAGCTCGTCGGCACGGCACAGGAACTCGACGTCCAGCTCGCCACAACGCACTTCCACGTGCGGATAGTCACGCTGGAGCGTGGCCAGTTCCGGTGGATTTTCCCGCGTGTCGGCCACCGCAAACGCCACGCCCCGGTTCGCCAGGAAGCGAACCAGGGACATGCCGCTCTTGCCGAGGCCGACAACGATGCGGAAGTGGTCAGAAGCGATCAGAGACACTCGTTCTACCTCAGCTTCAGGGTGGCAAGGCCGATCAGCACGAGAATCACGGTGATGATCCAGAAACGGACGATCACACGCGGCTCGGGCCAGCCCTTGAGTTCAAAGTGGTGGTGTATCGGAGCCATGCGGAACACACGGCGACCGGTCAGCTTAAAGGAGGCAACCTGAATCACGACTGACAGGGTTTCCATCACAAACACGCCGCCCATGATGAACAGGACGATTTCCTGACGGACGATCACCGCGATGGTGCCCAGGGCTGCGCCCAGCGCCAGTGCGCCGACGTCACCCATGAAGACTTGCGCCGGATAGGTGTTGAACCACAGGAAGCCCAGGCCGGCACCGATCAGCGCGCCGCAGAACACGATCAGTTCGCCTGCGCCCGGTACGTACGGGATCAGCAGGTATTCAGCGAATTTCACGTTACCCGACAGGTAGCAGAAGATGCCCAGGCCACCGCCGACCATCACTGTCGGCATGATCGCCAGACCGTCGAGGCCGTCGGTCAGGTTGACCGCGTTGCTCGAACCGACGATCACGAAGTACGTCAGCACGATGAAACCGGCGCCCAGCGGAATGCTGTAGTCCTTGAGCATCGGCAGGATCAGGGTGGTTTCCACCGGAGTGGCAGCGGTCATATAAAGGAAGATCGCCGCGCCGAGGCCGAACACCGACTGCCAGAAATACTTCCAGCGACTCGGCAGACCACGGGAGTTCTTCTCGATGACCTTGCGGTAGTCGTCGACCCAGCCGATGGCGCCGAACAGCAGGGTCACCAGCAGAACGGTCCACACATAACGATTGCTCAGGTCAGCCCACAGCAACGTGCTGACGCCGATCGAAGACAGAATCAGCGCGCCACCCATGGTCGGCGTACCGGATTTGGACAGGTGCGATTGCGGGCCGTCGTTACGAACGGACTGACCGATCTGACGGTTCTGCAGGGTGCGGATCATCCACGGGCCATAGCACAGCGACAGGACCAGCGCGGTCAGCACACCGAGGATCCCGCGCAGGGTCAGGTACTGGAAGACCGCGAAGCCTTTGTAGAACTGTTGCAGATACTCCGCTAGCAGCAGCAGCATTAATGTTTCTCCAGACTGGACCCGCACAGGGCCGCAACGATGTTTTCCATCGCTGCGCTGCGCGAACCCTTGATCAAAATGGTGGTGTTTTTGTCCTGCTCGGCGCCGAGGGCCTGGATCAGTTCGGCCTGTGTGCCGAAGTGATGCGCCTCGTTGCCGAATGCGTTCACGGCGTGGACCATGTTCGGCCCGACGGCGTAAAGCGCGGAAACCTTGCCCCGGGCGTATTCGCCCACGTCGCGGTGCCCCTGCTCCGCCCAGTCGCCCAACTCGCCGATATCCCCGAGCACCAGAACGGTGCGGCCGGAAAAGCCGGCGAGTATATCAACGGCCGCACACATGGAGGTGGGGTTCGCGTTGTAAGTGTCATCGATCACGCGCATGCCGTTTTTCGCCAGTTGCGCGACGGTGCGACCCTTGACCGGTTGTACCGCGCCAAGCCCGGTGGCGATGCCGAACAGCGACACGCCCAAGGCGTGAGCGGCAGCGGCAGCGGCCAGGGCATTGGCGACGTTATGGGTGCCGAGCAGGTTCAGTTGAACCCGTTCCACACCTTCAGGACTGTGCAGGTTGAACGCCGGGCAGCCACGGGCGTCGGTGGCCAGATCGCTGGCGTGGAAATCTGCCTGGGTGTTGCTCAGGGCAAAGGTCAGCACCTTGCGACCGGCAGCGCGGGTCTTCCAGATACCGAACGCCTTGTCATCGAGATTCAGCACGGCGACGCCATCGGCCGCCAGCCCTTCGATGATTTCGCCTTTGGCTTCGACGATTTTCTCCGGCCCGCCGAACTCACCGACGTGAGCGGTGCCGGCGTTGTTGAGGATCGCTACGTGCGGCTTGGTCAGCCCTACGGTGTAGGCGATTTCACCCAGACGCGAGGCGCCCAGTTCGATCACTGCCGCGCTGTGTTCCGGGGCAAGTTCGAGCAGGGTCAGCGGCACGCCGAGGTCGTTGTTCAGGTTGCCACGGGTCGCGTGCACCGAGCCGCGCGTGCGCAGGATGCTCGCGAGCATTTCCTTGACCGTGGTCTTGCCGCTGGAGCCGGTGACAGCCGCAACCGGCTTGGTAAATGCGGCACGGTTCAGCGCGCCCAACTGGCCGAGGGCCTGACGGGTGTCCTTGACCAGCAATTGTGGCAGCGTGCTGTCGGCGACTTCACGCTCGACCAGCGCCGCGACCGCGCCTTTTGCAGCGACGTCGTTCAAATAGTCATGACCGTCGAAACGCGGGCCGGTCAGTGCAATAAACAGTTGGCCAGCCTTGATGGCGCGGCTGTCGATGCTCACGCCGTCAAAACTGGCGTCCGCGCTGATCAGCCGTGCGTCGAGTGCATTGGTCAGTTCGCTGAGTTTCAGGGCCTTAAGCATGGGCCACCTCCCACGCGGTCAGGGCGTGATCCGCCTCGACCAGATCAGAGAATGCGTGGCGCTCGCCGTTGATTTCCTGATAGTCCTCGTGACCTTTGCCGGCCAGGACAACCACGTCATCCGCCGAAGCGCTGGCGATCAATTGCGCGATGGCCTGGCCACGACCGGCCACGAATGTCACGTTATCCACAGCCGTGAAACCGGCGCGGATGTCATCGAAGATCACCGCCGGATCTTCGGTGCGCGGATTGTCATCGGTGACCAGCACGCGGTCGGCCAGACGCTCGACCACTTCGGCCATCAACGGACGCTTGCCGCGATCGCGGTCACCGCCGCAACCGAACAGGCACAGCAACTGGCCTTTGACGTGCGGACGCAACGCAGTCAGAACTTTTTCCAGCGCATCCGGCGTGTGGGCGTAATCGACCACCACCAGCGGCTGAGTACCACCGCCGAGACGCTGCATGCGTCCGGCCGGGCCTTCGAGTTTCGGCAGCACCTTGAGGATTTCGTCGAGGGCGTAGTCCAGACCGAGCAAGGCGCCAACCGCAGCCAGTACGTTGCTCAGGTTGAAACGGCCCAGCAATGTGCTGCGCAGATGATGCTCGCCCTGCGGCGTGACCAGCGTGGCGCGCACACCATGGTCGTCGAACTGCGCTTCGCGGACATACAGATAGGCGCTGCTGTCGAGCAAGCTATATGTAATCAAACGCGAATCACGCTTTTCAGCGGCCAGTTGCCGGCCGAAATCGTCGTCCAGATTGACCACGCGGCACTTCAGGTCATTCCAGGCAAACAACTTGGCCTTCGCTTCGGCGTAGGCCTCCATGGTGCCGTGGTAATCGAGGTGATCGCGGGACAGGTTGGTCATCACCGCCACGTCAAACGCCAGTGCAGTGACCCGGCCCTGATCCAGACCGTGGGACGAAACTTCCATGGCCACGGCTTTGGCGCCGGCCTTTTTCAGGTCGCCCAGGGTCGCTTGCATGGCGATCGGGTTAGGCGTGGTGTGCAGGCCGCTTTGCAGCGAGCCGTAGAAACCAGAGCCGAGGGTGCCGACGATGCCGCAATGCTGACCGAGCAGGTCCAGCGCCTGCGCCACCAGTTGAGTCACGCTGGTCTTGCCGTTGGTGCCGGTCACGCCCACCAGGTTCAAGTGATGACTTGGCTCACCGTAAAAACGACCGGCAATATCCGACAGCTGCGCGGCCAGGCCTTTGACCGGAATCAGCGGCACGTCTGTGATCGGCAGCACGGTGGCGCCTTCCACTTCGTAAGCCACGGCGGCGGCACCACGGTTGAGCGCATCAGCGATGTGCGCACGACCGTCGAACTTGCCGCCCGGCACCGCGAGGAACAGGTCGCCCGCGCGCACGTTGCGGCTGTCGAGTGCCAGTTCACGGATCAACAGATCGTGGCCGGCGTGGGGGAAAATCTTGTTCAGACTAAGAGACATCAGCCGCGCCCTCCATTGGCTTTCAGCGGAACGGCCGGGGTGGCGTTGGCCTGTTGTGTTGTCGGCAGGTTGTCCGGGGTCACGTTCATCAGACGCAGGGTGCCGGACATCACACGGCTGAATACCGGCGCCGAAACCAGACCACCGAAGTAACCGGCCTTGCTCGGTTCATCGATCACCACGACGATGGCGTAACGCGGATCGCTCATCGGGCCGAAACCGGCGAACAGCGAGCGGTACGAGTTTTCGGCGTAACCCTTGGTGCCCACCGACGTCTTGCGCGCAGTACCCGACTTGCCCGCCACGTGATACGCCGGCACCTGCGCACGGAACACACCGCGCGGGGCCTCGATCACCTGTTGCAGCATGCCTTGCATGGTTTTCGCGACGGCTTCCGGCAGTACCTGAGTGGTCTGCGGTGCCTTGTCGGTTTTGATCAGGGTCAGCGGCGCGAGGCGACCGTTGTTGGCCAGCGCCGAGAACGCGTGCACCAGCTGAATCGCGGTCACCGAAATACCGTAGCCGTAGGACAGCGTTGCGGTTTCAGCTTTACGCCATTCGCGGTAGTTCGGCAGGTTGCCGACACGTTCGCCCGGGAAGCCGAGGCCGGTGTCCTGGCCGAGGCCGACTTTCTGCGCGAGACGGAAAATGGTTTCGCCGCCGATATCGAACGCGACCTTACTCATGCCGACGTTACTGGAATTGATCAGAATGCCGGTCAGGTCGAGTACCGGACCTTCGGTTTTCGATACGTCCTTGATCGTGTATTTGCCGATCTGCAGGGAGCCCGGATACACCTCGACGGTGTCGCTCGGTTTCCAGCGGCCGGTTTCGATCGCGGCGCTCATCGAGATCGCTTTCATGGTCGAACCCGGTTCGAACACGTCGATCATCGCGCGGTTACGCATCATCGCCGGTTGCAGGTTGCGACGGTTGTTCGGGTTGTAGGTCGGCTGGTTGACCATGGCGAGGATCTCGCCGGTCTTCACGTCCATGATCACCAGACTGCCGGCCTTGGCGCCGTTCTCGATGATCGCGTTACGCAGCTCGCGGTTGGCCAGGTATTGCAGGCGCAGGTCAATGGACAACGCCAAGGGCTTGCCGGCCTTGGCGTTTTTGGTGACCTGGACATCCTTGATCAGCCGTCCACGCCGATCCTTGATGACTTGCCGCTTGCCGGGTACGCCGGCCAGCCACTCGTCGTAGGCCAGCTCGACGCCTTCACGACCGTGATCATCGATGTCGGTGAACCCGACCATGTGCGCGGTGACTTCACCGGCCGGATAGAACCGGCGGAATTCTTCGATGCCGTAGACGCCCGGCACTTTCAGGTCGAGCACGGCCTGGCCCTGCTCGGGGGTCAACCCGCGCACCAGATAAATGAATTCTTTGTTGGCCTGGGCTTCGAGGCGTTCGGCCAGGGCTTTCGGATCCTGCCCCAGCGCCGCCGCCAGTGCCGGCCACTTCTCTTTGGCCGTCTGCATTTCCTTGGCGTTGGCCCACAGCGTGGTCACCGGGGTACTCACGGCCAGAGGCTCGCCGTTGCGGTCGGTGATCAGGCCACGGTGTGCCGGAATCGGAATGTGACGAACGCTGCGCGCATCGCCCTGCCCCTTGAGGAAGTCACGGTCGACCACTTGCAGGTCAATGATCCGCCAGCAGATCGCGGCCACCATCACGCCGAGCAGACCTACCAACAGACGGAAACGCCACGGGAAGAGTGCCCCTTCGAGTTTCATCATGGCGCCACCATCTTCACGTCAGCCGCGCCAGGGATGTGCATCTTCAGTTGTTCGGTGGCCAGCACTTCGATCCGGCTGTGGGCGGTCCAGGTGCTTTGCTCCAGGATCAGGCGCCCCCACTCGGCCTGCGCCTTGTCGCGCACGCTCAGTTCGTTGTACAGGGTATTGAGCAACTGCCGGTTCCAGTGGGCGCTGTAAGACACGCCGATGGCCGACACGAGCACGCCGATGAACAGCAGCAGCATGAAAAAGCTGCCGCCAGGCAGTGGCTTGGCGAAAAGCTTGCTCACCGCAGCTTCTCCGCGACGCGCATGACGGCGCTACGGGAACGTGGGTTGGCTTTGAGTTCGGCGTCGGAGGCCGTCTGCGCTTTGCCATGGACTTTGATTTTCGGTTCGAACGCGACGTGGCGAACCGGCAGGTTGCGCGGCAGGTTGTCGGCTTCGCCTTTCACCAGCTTGCGCATGAACAGTTTGACGATGCGGTCTTCCAGCGAGTGGAAGCTGATCACGACCAGACGACCACCCACTTCCAGGCATTCGAGCGCGGCTTCAAGGCCCGCTTCCAGATCGCCCAGTTCGTTGTTGACGTGAATGCGCAGACCCTGAAATGCACGGGTTGCCGGGTTCTTGCCCTTTTCCCATGCAGGGTTGGCGACTTTCAGCACTTCGGCCAGATCGGCGGTACGCTCGAACGGCGTGATGTCACGACGTTCGGCCACGGCGCGAGCCATGCGGCCGGAGAAACGTTCTTCGCCATATTCCTTGAACACCCGGGCGATTTCTTCCACAGGCGCGGTGTTGACGAACTCGGCGGCGCTGATGCCACGGGACGGATCCATGCGCATGTCCAGCGGGCCGTCATTGAGAAAACTGAAGCCGCGTTCGGCATCATCGAGCTGCGGCGAAGACACGCCCAGATCGAGCAGAATGCCGCTGACCTTGCCGTCCAGACCACGCTCGGCAACCACCGAACCGAGCTCGGCAAAGCTGCGCTGCACAACGACAAAGCGGCCGTCTTCGGCCGCTAGCGTTTGCCCGGTGGCAATCGCTTGAGGATCCTTGTCGAATCCGATGAGCCGGCCATCGGGACCGAGCTTGCTGAGGATCAACCGGCTGTGCCCGCCGCGTCCGAACGTGCCGTCCAGATAGCAGCCATCAGGACGTACGGCGAGAGCCTCGACGGCTTCGTCAAGCAGTACGGTGATGTGGTTAAAGCCGCTATCAATAGTCACAGGATCAAATCACGCAGTTCGTCAGGCATGGCGCCCGGTTGTTGTATGGCAGCCAGGTCAGCGGCAGAAACCGCGTTCCAGGCATCTTCGTCCCACAATTGGAACTTGTTCAGTTGGCCGACCAGCATCGCGCGCTTGTCCAGCTTTGCGTATTCGCGCAGACGCGGCGGAACCAGAAAACGACCACTGCCGTCGAGCTCGAGGTCAACAGCATTACCTATCAATAAGCGCTGCAGACGACGGTTCTCTTCGCGGAGCGAAGGAAGCGCGCGCAACTTGGTTTCAATAATTTCCCACTCATCGAGCGGGTAGACACACAAACACGGATCAACGGCATCGATGGTCACGATCAACTGGCCGGAACTACGCGAAACGAGCTCGTCACGGTACCGGCTCGGCATGGCGAGACGGCCCTTTGCGTCGAGACTGATAGCGTTAGCTCCGCGAAACACGTCTGCGTTTCTCCAATTTTTATCGTTTTGAGCTCAAAAAACCCACTTCATGCCACTTTCCGCCACTTGCGCACACTATAGGAATGCGCCCACCACACCGTCAAGGCGCGGATTAAAGGAAAACCCTTACAGAACGGAGATTTAGGAGCATAAAAGGAGGCGCAACGAGAATCTGGCGGATGCTTTTATCCAATAACTTGAAGCAGCACTGAAAGCTGCGCTCGAAAGTTAAAGTAATTTGTTAAGAGTAAGATTTTTTCGGTATTACAAAAGCGCTTCTGCTGTTGATTGAAGCAAGGTGGGAAATGGCTATTACTGCGGTTGCCGCTGCCGGATTTCCAGAGCAGGCCTGCTGATAATAAACAGCCCTGTCGCCTTTAATTCAAGCAGGGAAAAGAAAAAGGTGGAGAGTCGATCTGTAAGCCGGGTTCTGTCTTGAACAGTCATTCGTCTACGATGGCCATCACTGGACATCTTTAGCAACCTACCCGGTCCCAGCGCGGGCCACGCCTTGGGACCCTATTTGGTCTTGCTCCAAGTGGGGTTTACCTAGCCACGAACTGTTGCCAGACGTGCGGTGCGCTCTTACCGCACCTTTTCACCCTTACCGGCGCCGAAGCACTTAGGCGGTTATTTTCTGTGGCACTTTCCGTAGGCTCACGCCTCCCAGGCATTACCTGGCACTTCGCCCTATGGAGCCCGGACTTTCCTCCCCCCCCTAATTTTCATAGAGGGCAGCGACTGTCCGATCGACTCTCCGCCGCGCAGGTTAACGGCAGAGCGCCCGAAGAACAAGCGCTAATAGCCCGCAAACCGGTCTGCGCGACGGGTTACGCGTCTTTTTGCTGATCCAGCGCGACTTGATACAGCACGTTTTTGCGCTCACCGGTGATTTGCGCCGCCAGAGCCGCCGCGCGCTTGAGCGGCATCTCTTCGAGCAACAGATTGAGGATGCGCATCGCCTCGCTGCTGACGGCATCTTCGGATTCCGGCGCAGTCCAGCCAGCCACCACAACAACACATTCGCCACGCTGTTGATTGCTGTCCGCCTCGACGAATGCGCGCAACTCGGCCAGCGGTAGGCCCTTGAGCGTTTCAAAGGTTTTGGTGATTTCACGGGCGAGCAATGCCGGGCGATCAGCGCCAAACACGGCTTCCATATCCTGCAGACACTCGAGAATACGATGCGGCGCCTCGTAGAAAATCAGCGTGCGCGGCTCTTCCTTGATCGCCTCAAGACGCGCCTTGCGCCCCACCGCCTTGGCCGGCAGAAAGCCTTCAAAGATGAAACGATCGGACGGCAAACCGGCAGCCGACAGTGCCGCAATCAACGCGCAGGCACCCGGTACCGGCACCACATTGATCCCGGCGGCACGCGCCTGACGCACCAGGTGATAACCCGGATCGGAAATCAGCGGCGTACCGGCATCGGAAATCAGCGCCACGTTATCGCCAGCCAACAGACGGGTGATGAAGCGACTGCCTTCGTCACGCTCATTGTGTTCGTGACAGGCCGCCAGCGGTGTAGTGATGCCGAAGTGCTGCATCAGACGCTGGGAGTGGCGCGTGTCTTCGGCGGCAATCAGCGCCACTTCGCGCAGGATTTTCAACGCCCGGGCGCTGATGTCATCCAGGTTGCCGATGGGCGTCGCCACCACATAAAGCGAGCCCATAGCGGAATTCAAAGCACCTGGAGCAGTCAAAGCGCACACCTCATGATCGGTAAAAACCGCCATTGTAGCGCGTCGAGCGACCGGCGATGCGGTCGCGGCAGACACGGTTTGTCGCACCATTGTGCGGTCGCGCAACATTTGTATCAGCTAAATTGACGGTTTCACGCCAGTAACATCGCGCCCCGGCCAGCGCTTGGGTACAATTCGACGCTAATTTGATCGAGTATCAGGAACACTTACATGATCGCTTGCCTGCGGCTGTTCACTGCCCTCTGCCTCGCTGCCTTGCTGGCGGCTTGCGCCAGCTCCCCTTCCTCCAGCCTTGGCGAACTTCCACGGACTCCGGATGCCAGCATCGAGCAACTGCTCGAACAGGCCGCCCAGGCCAAATCGCCGGACAAGGCTGCACTGCTGCGCCTGAGTGCGGCGGACATGGCTTACCGTCAAGGCAATGCCGGACAGTCCGCGCAGATCCTGCAACAGGTGCCGATGGAGCAACTCCAGCCGGGCCAGCAGGCATTCGCCAGCACCTTGGCCGCTGAACTGGCCATGACCCGCAACCAGCCGAAAGCCGCGCTGGCAGCCTTGAACCATCCAAGCCTGCAGCGCCTGAGCGAAATGTCGATTCCGCTGCAGGTTCGCGCCGGCACCGTTCACGCCCGCGCTCTTGAAGCCGATGGCCAGACACTGGCTGCCGCCCGCGAGCGCATCTTTATCGCACCGATGCTGGAAGGCGAAGCCGCCAGCAAGAACCACGAAGCGATCTGGACCCTGATTGCGTCGCTGCCGACCGATCAACTGCAACCGAACACGACCGACGACCTCGGCGGCTGGATGAGCCTGGCCCTGGCAGTGAAAACTGCCGGCACCCTGGAGCAACAGCAGGCCGCCATTGATGCGTGGCGCTCGCAGCACCCGAAACACCCGGCCGCGATCAACCTGCCGCTGCCACTGACCAAGCTCAAGGAACTGGCCAGCCAGCCCCTGAGCAAGATTGCCCTGTTGCTGCCACAGGACGGCCAACTGGCCTCGGTCGGCAAGGCACTGCGCGACGGCTTCATGGCCGCGCACTACCAGGCTCAGCAAGCCGGTCAGAAACCACCGGCCATCGTGTTCTACGACAGCTCGCACCTGACCAACATGGACGAGTTCTACCGCAAGGCCCAGGCCGACGGCGTGCAACTGGTTGTCGGGCCACTGGAAAAACCACTGGTCAAACAGCTGAGCACCCGCCCGCAACTGCCGATCACGACCCTCGCGCTGAACTACAGCGAAGGCGACCAGGGCCCGGCGCAACTGTTCCAGTTCGGCCTGGCCGCTGAAGACGAAGCCCGCGAAGTGTCCCGCCGCGCCCGTGCCGACGGTCTGCACCGCGCCGCGATCATGGTGCCGAAAGGCGAATGGGGCGACCGCGTCCTGCGTGCGTTCAGCCAGGACTGGCAAGCCAATGGCGGCAGCATCGTCGCCACCGAGCGCGTCGATCAGCCTGTGCAATTGGCCCAACAGATCGCCGACATGTTCCAGCTGCGTCAGAGCGAAGCCCGCGCCAAGAGCCTGCAGAATGCTGCCGGCACGAACGTCGCCGCCCAGCCTTCGCGTCGCCAGGACATCGAGTTCATCTTCCTCGCCGCGACCCCGCAACAGGCGCAGCAGATCAAGCCGACCCTGAACTTCCAGTACGCCGGCGACGTGCCAGTCTACGCGACCTCCCACGTGTTCAGCGCCAGCGGCGACGTGAACCAGTACAACGACATGAACGGTGTGCGCTTCTGCGAGACCCCATGGTTGCTGGATGCCAACGACCCGCTGCGCAAGCAGGTCACCGCACAGTGGCCACAAGCCTCCGGCAGCCTCGGCCGCCTGTATGCGATGGGTGTTGATGCCTACCGCCTGGCGCCACGCCTTGATCAACTCAAGGCGCTGCCGGACAGCCGCATCGACGGTCTGTCGGGCAGCCTGGGCATGACTCAGACACAACGTGTCGTGCGTCAACTGCCATGGGCCCAGTTCGTCAGCGGTCAGGTTCAGCGCCTGCCGGACACTCCGCGCTGATGCCCGACAGGTCACACCTGCAAAGCGGCAAGGATGCCGAGCGCCAGGCGCTCGAGCATCTGCAACACCAGGGTCTGCGCCTTCTGGCGCAGAACTGGTTATGCAAACGCGGCGAGCTTGATCTGGTCATGCTTGATGGCGATACAGTAGTATTCGTCGAAGTACGTTACCGAAAGAACACTCAATGGGGTGGAGCGCTCGACAGTATCGATGGGCGCAAACGGCAGAAACTGATTTTCGCCGCACAGTATTTTCTTCAGCGCGAGTCGCGTTGGGCCAATTCCCCCTGCCGCTTCGACGTGGTGGCCATCGACAGCCACCAGGGTCAGCTGAACTGGTTGCAGAATGCGTTCGACAGTTGAGCGCCTGCGCCGACCTGGACATTTTCACTCAACACTTTTGCTCTTTGCTTTGCGGGCTGCACATTCACGTGCCGGACAGCCGCGCTAATTAAGGTCACACAGATGGACATGCAATCCCGAATTCGCCAGCTTTTTCAGGCCAGTATCGACACCAAGCAACAGGCGATGGACGTACTTGCACCGCACATCGAGCAAGCCAGCCAAGTGATGGTCAACGCCTTGCTCAACGAGGGGAAGATGCTCTCGTGCGGCAACGGCGGTTCGGCCGGCGACGCCCAGCACTTCTCCTCGGAACTGCTCAACCGCTTCGAGCGCGAGCGCCCGAGCCTGCCAGCAATCGCCCTGACCACCGACAGCTCGACCATCACCTCGATCGCCAACGACTACAGCTACAACGAAGTGTTCTCCAAGCAGATCCGCGCGCTCGGCCAGCCAGGCGATGTATTGCTGGCGATTTCGACCAGCGGTAACTCGGCGAACATTATTCAAGCGATCCAGGCCGCACATGATCGCGAAATGATTGTCGTAGCATTGACCGGCCGCGATGGCGGCGGCATGGCGTCGTTGCTGTTGCCCGAGGACGTCGAGATTCGCGTACCGGCCAACGTCACCGCACGTATTCAGGAAGTCCACTTGCTGGCGATCCATTGCCTTTGCGATCTGATCGACAGCCAACTGTTCGGGAGTGAAGAATGACCCCTAATCGCCTTGGCCTTCTGGCCTTGACCCTGTGCCTCGGAATTACTGGCTGCACCTCCGTGGTGAATGCCAGCCGCGAAGCACCGATCGAAGACGATCGCGGCACCCGCACCTTCGGCAGCAAGATCGACGACTCACTGATCGAAACCAAAGTCGGCGTCAATGTGTCCAAGGCCGATCCGAACATGGACAAAAAATCGCACATCGTCGTCACCAGCTTCAACGGCGTCGTGCTTCTGGCCGGCCAGACCGAGAACGCAGACCTCAAAGCCAAGGCCGAACAGGCTGCCGCCAACGTGCAACGAGTGAAGACGGTGCACAACGAGCTGCAATTGATTGCACCTTCAAGCTTCCTCGCACGCCAGAATGACTCCTGGCTGACGACCAAGATCAAAACCCAGATGCTTGCCGACGCCAACATTCCCGGCTCGCGCATCAAGGTCGTGACCGAGAACGGTATCGTCTATCTGCTCGGCCTGCTGACCAAGCAGGAAGCGGCCCAGGCCACCAATCTGGTGCAGGGTGTTTCCGGCGTGCAGAAAATTGTGAAGCTGTTCGAATACATCGACTGATACGCAAAGCGCAGGCACAAAAAAGGCGATCCGGTTGGATCGCCTTTTTTATTACTTCACCACTTTCAGGCTTGGCCGGCCGCTTGGGCGTGGCGGCTCGCTGTCCGGCGGCGGAATATCGTCATCCTGTTCGATCTCGTCTTCGTCATCCATCGGCGACTCCAGATCGAACACCATGCCCTGACCGTTCTCCCGGGCATAAATACCCAGGATCGCGGCAATCGGCACATACAGGCTGTGCGGAACGCCACCGAAGCGACCTTCGAAGGTCACGACGTCGTTGTCCATGTGCAGATGACGCACGGCACTCGGCGAAATGTTCAGGACAATCTGCCCGTCACTGGCAAAACCCTGCGGCACCTGCACTGCCGGGTATTCGGAATTGACCAGCATGTGCGGGGTGCAATCGTTATCCACAATCCACTCGTAGAGCGCGCGGACCAGATAAGGTCGACTGGAGTTCATAGCGGCTCCTTAAGCCTTAGCGCATGTCGCGTTCGACACCAGACAGACTCGCCTGGAAAGCCTCACGCGCAAACTGACGCTCCATATAATCAAGCAGCGGCTTGGCTGGCCGCGGCAGTTCTATACCCAGAATCGGCAAACGCCAGAGTATTGGCAATAGGCAGCAATCCACCAGACTTTGTTCCTCACTGAGGAAAAACGGCTTGTCGGCAAACAACGGCGACACGCCCGTCAGGCTTTCGCGCAATTCCTTGCGCGCCACGACACGCGCGGCTTCCTTGGTGCGTGAATCCAGAATCAGATCCACCAGACCACACCAGTCGCGCTGGATACGGTGTATCAACAGACGACTGTTGGCACGCGCCACCGGGTACACCGGCATCAATGGCGGATGCGGGTAACGCTCATCCAGATATTCCATCACCACGGTCGACTCCCACAACGCCAGGTCGCGATCGACCAGCGTCGGGAGACTCCCGTAAGGGTTCACCTCAATCAGTTTAGGCGGCTGACGACCAGCCTCCACATAAATGATTTCGGCGCTGACACCCTTCTCTGCAAGCACGATGCGCACTCGGTGGGAATAGTGGTCGGCGGGGTCGGAGTAACAGGCCAACCGATTGGTCACGCCCATGGCGATCCTCCTCGCTTGTTGAAATTGTCGGAGCCGGAAAAACGCGCGCGCCCAGAGGGCGCCTCCCGCAATACCTGACAGACCAGGCGTTGCGTTTTCAGAGGCGCCCTTGGGCGCGCGCGATTAACAGCAATTGCTTGAAGCGTTATCAGTGCACGTCTTTCCAGTATTCACGCTTGAGCAGGTAGGCGAACACAAAGAAGAACGCCAGGTACAGCAAGACGTAAGTACCGATGCGCTGATGTTGCAGCTTAACCGGGTTAGCCGAGTAAGCCAGGAAGGTTACCAGATTCTTGACCTTCTCATCGAACTGCTCTTCGTTCAGGGCTCCGGTTTTCGGCACGATGGTCAACTGATCGCACGCTTCATGAGTCAGAGGCGTACCGGTCAGCGGGTCATATTGCTTCTTGCCGTTTTCGACGATCTGCACCTGCTTGCAACCCACGACCTGACGACCTTGCAGGCCGACCAGCACGTTTGGCATGCCGACGTTCGGGAAGACCTTGTTGTTCACGCCCCATGGACGCGCAGGGTCTTCGTAGAACGACTTGAGGTAACCATAAAGCCAGTCAGTGCCACGAACACGAGCCACCAGGGTCAGGTCCGGCGGCGCTGCGCCGAACCAGGTCTTGGCGTCGGCCGGCTGCATGCCGATGGTCATGTGATCGCCGATCTTGGCGCCAGTGAACACCAGTTTCTGCAGCATCAGGTCATGCGGCACGCCGAGGTCATCGGCAACACGCTCGTAACGCTGGAACTTGGCACTGTGGCAACCCATGCAATAGTTGGCAAAGGTACGCGCACCATCCTGAAGGGCAGCCTTGTCGGAAACGTCGATGTCGACTTTTTCCAGTTCCGGACCACCGTGTTCGGCAGCGAAAGACAGCACTGGCAGCGCAGCAAAAATCAGAGCAAAAAATAACTTTTTCATCAGCCAGTCACCCTTTCCGGAACCGGTTTGGTCTTCTCGAGCCTGGTGTAGAAAGGCATCAGAATGAAGTAGGCGAAGTACAGGAAGGTACATACCTGCGACAGCAAGGTGCGCTCCGGCGTCGGGGCCAGAACGCCCAGAATGCCGAGGATCACGAACGAAATGCAGAACACCACCAGCCAGATCTTGCTCATCCAGCCTTTGTAGCGCATCGACTTGACCGGGCTGCGGTCGAGCCATGGCAACACAAACAGCACCGCAATCGCCGCGCCCATGGCGATAACGCCCATGAGCTTGTCAGGGACCGCACGCAAGATCGCGTAGAACGGTGTGAAGTACCAGACGGGTGCAATGTGCTCAGGCGTCTTGAACGGGTTGGCTTGCTCGAAGTTTGGTTTTTCGAGGAAGTAGCCGCCCATTTCCGGGAAGAAGAACACAATGAAGCAGAAGATGAACAGGAACACCACGACGCCGACAATGTCCTTCACGGTGTAGTACGGGTGGAAGGCGATGCCGTCCAGCGGGATACCGTTTTCGTCTTTGTGCTTCTTGATGTCCACGCCGTCGGGGTTGTTTGAACCGACTTCGTGCAACGCCAGGATGTGCAGCACCACCAGACCGAGAATCACGATCGGCAGGGCCACAACATGCAGGGCGAAGAAGCGGTTCAGGGTGATTCCGGAAATCAGGTAGTCACCACGAATCCACTGGGTCAGGTCGTTGCCGATGACCGGAATCGCGCCGAACAGCGAGATGATCACCTGGGCGCCCCAGTAGGACATCTGGCCCCATGGCAGCAGGTAACCCATGAAAGCTTCAGCCATCAGCGCCAGGTAGATCAGCATGCCGAACACCCACACCAGCTCGCGCGGCTTCTGGTACGAACCGTAAAGCAGGCCACGGAACATGTGCAGATAGACCACGATGAAGAACGCCGAAGCGCCGGTGGAGTGCAGCAAACGCAGGATCGAGCCGTACTCGACGTCGCGCATGATGTATTCGACGGAGGCAAACGCCTCTTCCGCCGACGGGGTGTAGCTCATGGTCAGCCAGACACCGGTGACGATCTGATTGACCAGAACGAGCAGTGCCAGCGAGCCGAAGAAGTAGAAGAAGTTGAAGTTTTTTGGAGCGTAATACTTGCTGAGATGGTCTTCCCACATCTTGGTGGCGGGGAAGCGCGCATCAACCCAATCCATGAACTTGCTCATCACGCTTTCTCCGTATCGACGCCAATGACAATCAGGTCATCGGTCTCATAGGAATGCGGGGGTACTGGCAGGTTCAAAGGCGCAGGTTGCGACTTGTAGACGCGGCCAGCCAGATCGTAGTGGGAACCGTGGCAAGGGCAGAAATAGCCGCCTACCCAGTCTTTTCCCAGATCCGCGGGTGCCACTTCGGGACGGAAGGTCGGTGAGCAACCCAGGTGAGTGCAGATCCCGATCAGCAGCAGAATTTCCGGCTTGATCGAACGCACTTCAGGGTCGACATAGGTAGGTTGCGTGGAGTTTTTGGAGGTCGGATCGGAGAGCTGGCCCTCGATCTTCTTGAGATTCCCCAGGATTTCCGCAGTACGGCGAACAATGAATACCGGCTGGCCGCGCCATTCAGCAATCATCTGCTGTCCGGGCTCGATTTTGCTGACATTCACTTTCACCGGTGCACCGGCAGCTTTCGCCTTGGCACTGGGAAACCATGACCCCACGAACGGGACCGCAGCCCCCACCGCTCCTGCAGCACCCACCACGGATGTGGCTGCTACCAAGAAGCGACGCCGGCCTGCATTCACGCCGTCATTGCTCATTCAGTCCTCTCCCATCAGCTTTGTGGCCTGTTAAATCAGGCATCTACTAAATATGAATCTATGTACTTATAAAAATTTTGCCGAATGGTAATGAAAAGCCCCAATTCTGACAAGGTAATTACCCGGAGGGGTGGCCCCCAAGCCTTGTAGTATAGGGGGTCTACGAATGTGGCAAGTTGTCACAGCGCAATTATTCGAGAAATCGCACGCATAAAAAAACGCCCGGTTCCGTGAGGAATCGGGCGTTCTTTTTGAACGTGGAAGCGAAATTAACGCTTCGAGTACTGCGGACGCTTACGCGCTTTACGCAGACCAACTTTCTTACGTTCAACTTCACGGGCGTCGCGGGTAACGAAGCCAGCTTTGCGCAGAGCGCTACGCAGGGTTTCGTCGTAGTCCATCAGAGCGCGAGTGATGCCGTGGCGGATTGCGCCAGCTTGACCACTTACACCACCGCCGATCACGGTGACGTAGATGTCGAATTTCTCGACAGTCTCGGTCAGTTCCAGCGGCTGACGAACTACCATGCGGGCAGTTTCGCGGCCGAAGAACGAATCCAGCGAACGGTTGTTGATGGAGATGTTACCAGTACCCGGACGCAGGAAAACGCGTGCGGTTGCGGTCTTGCGACGGCCAGTGCCGTAATTTTGAGTCGCCGACATAATGAACTATTCCGTTAAATCTTCAGTTCTTGGGGCTGCTGAGCAGTATGAGGGTGTGCAGCGCCCGCATAGACTTTCAGCTTACGGTACATGTCGCGACCCAGTGGGTTCTTAGGCAGCATGCCTTTAACCGCGGTCTCGATCACGCGCTCAGGGGCTTTGGCGATCAGCTTTTCAAAGTTGATCGACTTGATGCCGCCCGGGAAACCGGAGTGGGAGTAGTACATTTTGTCAGTGGTTTTAGCACCGGTAACACGGATCTGCTCGGCGTTGATTACGACGATGTAGTCGCCGGTGTCAACGTGAGGAGTGTACTCAGGCTTGTGCTTGCCACGCAGACGGCTCGCGATTTCGGTGGCCAGACGACCCAGGGTCTGACCAGCAGCGTCGACGACAAACCAGTCGCGCTTTACTGTTTCCGGTTTAGCAGTAAAAGTTTTCATTCTTTATAGCCTCAGGGGCCGCCTGTAAATAAGACGGCGGATCTTACTGAATAGTGCGTACTTTGACAAGTCAAAGGCAGCCGGATACAGACGCTTTCGGGGGCTCGGGTCGGCGCGTCCGTTCAACGGCAAGATTCTTCGGCGGCGGCGCATCACTTCCACTGCAGAAAGAGGTCGGCAATTATGCAGATTGCGAAAAAAATTTCAACCTGCTTTTATGCTTGTTTTGCCCAAGGAGCACCCGATGGACTATCGCCAGCTAGGCCGTACCGACCTGAACGTGAGTGCAATCTGCCTCGGCACCATGACCTGGGGCGAGCAAAACACTGAAGCTGAAGCCTTCGCCCAGATCGAACGGGCCAAGGGCGCCGGGATCAATTTCATCGACACCGCCGAGATGTACCCGGTGCCGCCGAAAGCCGAAACCTATGCCACCACCGAGCGCTACATCGGCAATTACTTCAAGAGTCGCGGCGACCGCGCCGACTGGATCCTCGCCAGCAAGATCGCCGGTCCCGGTAACACCATCGACTACATCCGCGACAAGAACCTGCGCCACAACCGCCAGCACATTACCGAAGCCGTGGACGCCAGCCTCAAGCGCCTGCAGACCGACTACATCGACCTGTATCAATTGCACTGGCCGGAGCGCAGCACCAACTTTTTCGGACAACTGGGCTACAAACACAAGATCGAAGCCAACCTCACCCCGCTCGAGGACACCCTCGAAGCGCTCGACGAGCAAGTGAAGGCCGGCAAGATCCGCCACATCGGCCTGTCCAACGAAACTCCGTGGGGCACCATGCGCTTCCTCGCCCTGGCCGAAGCCCGTGGCTGGCCGCGCGCGGTGTCAATCCAGAACCCCTACAACCTGCTCAACCGCAGCTTCGAAGTCGGTCTGGCGGAAATCGCCATTCGCGAACAGTGCGGCCTGCTCGCCTATTCGCCGCTGGCGTTCGGTTTCCTGTCGGGCAAGTACGAAGGTGGCGCCCGCCCACCAAAAGGTCGCCTGAGCCTCTACAGCCGCTTCAGCCGCTATTTCAACCCGCAATCGGAAGCGGCGTGCAGCCGTTACGTGGCACTCGCTCGGGAGCACGGCCTGGATCCGGCGCAAATGGCGTTGGCCTTCGTCAATCAGCAACCGTTCGTCACCAGCAACATCATCGGGGCGACGACGCTTGAGCAACTGGACAGCAACATTGCCAGTTTCTACCTGAATCTTTCAGACGAAGTGCTTGAAGGGATTGAAGCGATTCACAAGGATCATCCGAACCCGGCACCTTGATCCGGCGCTAAAAGCCGCGCTCCCACGCACAAGCGTGGGAGCGCCCAGGTCATAGCGACCGCGCAATGATCTCTTTCATGATTTCGTTGGTGCCGGCATAGATCCGCTGCACCCGCGCATCCGCCCAGGCCCGGGCCACCGGGTACTCCCACATGAAACCGTAGCCGCCATGCAGTTGCACGCACTCGTCGAGCACCTTGCATTGCAGGTCGGTGCCCCAGTACTTGGCCATCGCGGCGGTCGGCACGTCGAGCTTGCCTTGCAGGTGCAGCTCCAGGCAGCGATCGACGAACACCCTGCCGATCTGAATCTCGGTGGCCATTTCCGCCAGCTTGAAGCGCGTGTTCTGGAAGTCGGCGATTGCCTTGCCAAACGCCTTGCGGTCACGGGTGTACTCCAGCGTCCATTGCAGCGCCGCCTCGGCCGAGGCCAGTCCGCCAATGGCCACGGTCAGACGCTCCTGCGGCAATTCCTGCATCAAATAGGCAAACCCGGCCCCGGCCTGACCCAACAGGTTTTCCTTCGGCACTCGCACGTCCTGGAAGAACAATTCCGACGTGTCCTGAGCTTTCATTCCGACCTTCTCCAGGCGCTTGCCCTTGTCGAAGCCCGGCGTGTTCGCCTCCACCAGAAACAGGCTGGTGCCCTTCGCTCCAGCCTTGGGATCGGTCTTGGCGACGACGATCACCAGATCCGCCAGGAAGCCATTGGTGATAAAGGTTTTCGAGCCGTTGATCACATACTCGTCGCCGTCCAGCACGGCGGTGGTCTTGACCCCCTGCAAGTCGGAACCCGCGCCTGGCTCGGTCATGGCGATCGCCGTAACCATCTCGCCGGACACCAGTTTCGGCAGGTACTTGTGCTTCAACGCCTCGCTGCCGTAATGCAGGATGTACGGCGCGACGATGTCCGAATGCAGCGAAAAACCGATGCCGGTCAGCCCCAGCCGTCCGACTTCCTCGATCACTACGGCGCTGTACAGAAAGTCCGCCCCCAGCCCGCCGTACTCCTCCGGCAGGTGTGAGCAGAGCATCCCCGCCTCCCCTGCCTTGTTCCACAATTTGCGGTCGATGTAGCCTTGTTTTTCCCATTGCCCGTGGAACGGCACGGCCTCTTTTTCAAGGAATGTCCGCACGCTGTCGCGGAACAATTCGTGCTCGGAGCTGAACAGGGTTCTGGGGATCATGCGACACCTTTTCTTTATTGTTGAAGGGATCAGACCTTCAGAGACTAAGCCTCGCTTCCGATACAGGACACTGGACACATCCGACAAAAAATAAGACGATCCAGCCGTCTGGTGACCACTTTCCCTTATAAAAACAAAAGTTGAATTATGTCTAAGCAAGTCTCCACGCCCTTGCGGCGCGTCAGCATCCTGGCGATCGACCGGGTTTTCGCTTCCACCCTCATGCAAGCCAAGGATTTCTTCCATCTGGCCAGCCTGCGTTACGGCAAACAACTGGGCCACGGCCTGACTCCGGCGTTCGAAACCCGCCTGGTCAGCCCCGACGGCAAACCGGTGAACAGCTTCAGTGACGTGGTCATGCCGGTGGACGGCGACCTGGAAAACGCCGACGTCATCATCCTTCCAGCGTTCTGGGATGACTTCGACACGCTCTGCCAACGTTATCCACAGGTGCTGCCGTGGCTGCGCGAACAACACGCCCGTGGCGCCGTACTCTGCGGCGAGGCCACCGGGGTGTTCTGGCTGGCCGAAGCCGGCCTGCTCAATGGCAAGGAAGCGACCACCTACTGGCGCTTCTTCAATGCCTTCGCCGAGCGTTTCCCGCAGGTCTATCTCAATCAGGACAAGCACCTGACCGACGCCGACAACCTGTACTGCGCCGGCGGCACCACCTCGGCCTGCGACCTTTACATCTATCTGATCGAACGCTTCTGCGGCGCCAATGTGGCGCAAGCTGTAGCCCGCGACATCCTCTACGAAGTGCAGCGCAGCTATTCGCCGGGCCGCATCGGTTTCGGCGGGCAGAAACTGCACCAGGACGTGATCATCCTGCAGATCCAGCACTGGCTCGAAGAGCATTTCGCCGACAAGTTCCGCTTCGAAGACGTGGCCCGCGAGCACGGCATGAGCATCCGCAACTTCATGCGCCGCTTCCAGACCGCCACCGGCGACAAGCCTCTGCACTACCTGCAGCGGCTGCGCATCGAGACCGCCAAAGGCTTGCTCTCCGGCAGCCGCAAGAGCATCAAGACCATCAGCTACGAAGTCGGCTACGACGATGCGAGCTTCTTCGCACGCCTGTTCCGCCAGCACACCGAACTGTCGCCGAACCAGTATCGACAGCAGTTCCAGCAAGCTGCCTGACGATTCGACCAGACACAAAAAAGGGCCTGCATCTGCAGGCCCTTTTTGTTTGCCGAATCCGCTTAAGGCTTGTGTGCCCGGGACAGGAATTCGTGGGATTGCATTTCCAGCAGACGGCTGAGGGTCCGCTGGAATTCGAACGTCAGACGCCCGCCGGTGTACAGGTCTTTCAACTCGACTTCAGCAGAAATGATCAGCTTGACGTTACGGTCGTAGAACTCGTCGACCATGTTGATGAAACGTCGGGCGATGTCGTCGGTAGCAACGCTCATCTGCTCCACGCCACTGAGCAACACGGCGTGGAAAATCTTGCCGAGTTCAATGTAGTCGTTCTGGCTACGCGGGCCGTCGCACAGTTCGCGGAAGTCGAACCAGGCCACGTCATCGCAGGTGCGCAGCGCGCGGATTTCGCGGTTTTCGATGATCAGCACATCGTTTTCCACGGCAGCCGTGCATTCCGGCGTCAGCGCACGGAAGCTCTTGCGCAGGCTTTCGTGAGCGGCTTCGTCGAGCGGGAAGTGGAACAGCTCCGCTTGTTCGAGGTGGCGCAGACGGTAGTCGACGCCGCTGTCGACGTTGACGATCTCGGTGTTCTGCTTGATCAGCGCGATGGCCGGCAGGAAGCGCGCGCGTTGCAGGCCGTCCTTGTACAAGCCGTCCGGCACGATGTTCGACGTGGCGACCAGGGTCACGCCGTTCTTGAACAGCTCTTCCATCAGCGTGCCGAGGATCATGGCGTCGGTGATGTCGGAAACGAAGAATTCATCGAAGCAGATGACCCGCGATTCAGTCGCGAAACGCTTGGCGATGATGGTCAGCGGGTTTTTCTCGCCGCCGAGGGTCTTCATCTCTTCGTGCACGCGCTTCATGAAGCGGTGGAAGTGGGTGCGGGTCTTTTCCTTGAATGGCAGCGCTTCGAAGAAGGTGTCCACCAGGTAAGTCTTGCCGCGACCCACGCCGCCCCAGAAGTACAGGCCCTTGACCGGGGTCTGATCCTTTTTGCCAAACAGTTTGCCCAGCAAACCCGGCTTGTTCTGCTCTGCCGCGATCAGATCGTCGTACAGGCGTTGCAAGTGACGCACGGCAGTTTCCTGCGCCGCGTCATGGAAGAAGTCCGGGCGTTTCAGATCAGCTTGATATCGTTCTAGGGGCGTCATAATTCGTTAGCAAGGCAACAAAAACGGGCCGTCACTGTAGCGATGGCCCGTGGGAATGGCAATCGGCCCTTGGTCGGGCCGGCCCGTTGATTATTCCTGAACCGGTGTCAGAGCGATCCGCAAAGCTTCGACGGCCGCATCCCGCGCAGCCACGTCGGCGAACGCCGGGCTGTCGCCGACGCACTCGCCTTCCAGCCAGACGCTGAAGCTCAGGTCTTCGCTGCGCACATCCAGCGCCTGACCCGATTGCAGCTGCTTGGTCACCTGGCCCGCGGTCTTGCCGTCGGCGAAGTTGCGCGAGAGCAGCAATTGCTCGCCATCGGCGGCCAGCAGACGGAAACGGAAGCTGCCGTCGTCTTCACGGAAGCTGACGAAACGCGCGGCTTTCGCAGCCTTCTTCTTGGTGGTTGCGGCCACCTGAACCTGATTGACGAACGAGCGCAGGCCAACCGCTTCACGCAATTCATTAAGGAACGGCGTCGCTACCGCACGGGCCTTCTTGGCGCCGTGTTGCAGGATGTCTTCCAGATCCGCCGGACGTTCGATCAACTGGTGATAACGCTCGCGGGACTCGCCCAACTCGTTGTCCAGCAGCTGGAACAGACGGTTCTTCGCCTCGCCCCAACCCAGACCGCCCAGCAGCTCGCTGCGGAACTCCTCGGCCTGCGTCGGCGTGGAGAACGCCTGGAACAGGGTGAACAGGTGCGAGTTGTCCGGATCTTTCGCTTCGCCCGGCGCGCGGGAGTCGGTAACGATGCGCGAGATCGCGTCCTTCATTTCCTTGGCGCTGGAGAACAGTGGAATGGTGTTGTCGTAGCTCTTGGACATCTTGCGACCGTCCAGGCCAGGCAAGGTGGCGACGCTTTCCTCAATCAGCGCTTCGGGCATGGTGAAGAACTCCTTGCCCTGGCCGAACAGGTGGTTGAAGCGCTGGCCGATGTCACGCGCCATTTCCACGTGCTGGATCTGGTCGCGACCGACCGGCACCTTGTGTGCGTTGAACATCAGGATGTCCGCCGCCATCAGCACCGGATAGCTGTACAAGCCCATGGTGATGCCGGCATCCGGGTCTTCGCCGGTCTCGACGTTCTTGTCCACCGAAGCCTTGTAGGCGTGGGCGCGGTTCAGCAGACCCTTGGCAGCGACGCAGGTCAGCAGCCAGGTCAGCTCGGGGATTTCCGGGATGTCGGACTGGCGGTAGAAGGTCACGCGATCCACATCCAGGCCACCGGCCAGCCAGGTCGCGGCGATTTCCAGACGCGAGCGCTGAATGCGCAGCGGGTCATCGCACTTGATCAGGGCGTGATAGTCGGCCAGGAAGTAGAACGAGTCGGCATTGCTGTCGCGGCTGGCGAGAATCGCCGGGCGGATGGCGCCGGCGTAGTTGCCCAGGTGCGGGGTGCCGGTGGTGGTGATGCCGGTGAGGATGCGGGTACGGTTCGTCATGGGTAATCGCTTGTCAGACTGCAATCAATTCGAGAGACGCGGCAGGATCAGATCCTTGAGATCGGTCAGCTTGCCATGAAAAAAGTGTCCGCATTCTGCCACTTTCAGGAGCTCATGGGGGCGCTGGAGTTTGTCAGACCAGTCGTAGACCAGCTGCGGATCGATCACTTCGTCGGTTTCCGGCTGGATCACCGTGAGTTCGCCCTGCTGCGGCAACTGATCCTGATCGCCCAGGCGCATCACCGCTGGCGCGACCATGAATAGGTGCTTGAGCTGTACGCCCTGGGCTTCGAGTCGGCCGCCGAGACTTGCTGCAACAAATCCGCCGAAGGAGAAACCGAACAGGGTCAGCGGCAGATCCGGGTGTTTTTCCAGCAGCCAGGCAGCGGCTGCCTGGGCGTCGTCGACTTCACCGCTGCCCATGTCATGGGAACCTTCGCTGGCACCAACGCCACGATAGTTGAAGCGCAAGGTGATCAAACCCGCGTCGCGCGCAGTGCGCTGCAAGGTCGAGACGACCTTGTTGAGCATGGTGCCGCCCTGCACCGGGTTGGGGTGGCAGATCAGCGCGATGCCGCGCGGCTGCTCGTTGTCCAGGTACAGACTTTCAAGTTGACCCACCGGGCCATCAATCACTACAGGGGTTTCACGCATCAGCAAGGAAGGAACTCCGTGACCTCGAATCGGGTCGACTCGTCTAGCAAATTGTCTGTGCCAATCTATTGCGAGTGAATCGCGGTATACAGCGCAGGTTCGAGCCGTTAACGTAAAGCAAAGCCGTTTATAGAGGAAGGACTCGTGGAACACTCGCTCTTAGTTTGGTTGTTACCGACTCTTGCCCTGGTTGTGGGTGTCGCCATTGGTTTCCTGATCGCACGCGTTGCGCCGAACGCCGCGCCCAGCCGCACACAGCGTCAACTGGACGACATTCAGGAACGCTTCGACAGTTATCAGAACGAAGTGGTGACCCACTTCAACAGCACCGCCAATCTGGTCAAGAAGCTGACCCAGAGCTATCAGGAAGTGCAGGATCACCTCGCCGAGGGCGCCAATCGCCTGGCCCTGGACGAACAGACCCGTCAACGTCTGCTCGCCTCTCTGCACGCAGAGGCTGCGCAGGCCCCACGCGAACGCCTGACGCCACCGCGCAATCAGGAGCCGCCGCGCGACTACGCGCCGAAGACTCCAAACTCGCCGGGCATGCTCGATGAGCATTACGGCCTGAAGAAGTAATCAGTCTTCAGCGCAAATAAAAAGCCCCCGGACAATCACTTGTCCGGGGGCTTTTTTGTGCCTGACGGTTACGGATACTGCTGAACCGTACCCGGCTGCTGTTGCTGCTGACCACCGTACTGCTGGCCCGGGATCGCCTTCAGGTTGACTTCAACACGGCGGTTCTGCGCCCGACCGTTGACGTCACCGTTGCTGGCAATCGGATTATCCGGGCCGGCACCGCGGGCCGACAGGTTGGCACCGCTGACACCTTGCGAAGTCAGGTAGGTCGCCACGCTCTGCGCACGACGCTGGGACAGGTCCATATTGTGCTGGCGGCTGCCGGTGCTGTCGGTGTAGCCGACGATCTCGATCTGGTTCTGGCTGAACTCCTTGAGCGAGCCGGCCAGGTTGTTCAGCGGCTGGTAGAAGCTTGGGGCGATGTTCGCCGAATCGGTGGCGAAGGTGATGTTGCCCGGCATGATCAGTTTGATCTGATCGCCCTGACGCTGCACCTCGACACCGGTGTTGGCCATGCTGGCGCGCAGCTTCTTCTCTTGCTGGTCGGCGTAGTAACCGTAACCGGCTGCCGAAGCACCGACGACGGCGGCACCGATCAAGGCGCCCTTGCCGCGGTTGTTGTGGTCGATGGCAGCACCGGCCAACGCGCCGGCCAGTGCGCCGAGGCCACCGTACTTGGCGGTTTTGCTCATGCCCTGTGAGCCGCCGTCGGCCTGGCCCTGATTGTCATACGGGTTGGGCGAGGCGCAGCCGGACAGCACGGCGACGGCAGTAGCGACAATAATCAAACGACGCGTGGTGAACATGGAGAGCTCCTACTTTTTGCATTCTGTGGTGCAACGGCCGTTTGGCAATGGACCTTTGCGGGCGTTGGATCATGACAATGCACAAAAATTCCACCGCGCACTCGTGACAAAATGTTTAGGCGCGCACGAACGGATTTTCCCGCATTTCATCGCCCAGACGCGTGTCCGGGCCATGTCCGGCCACAACGATCGCGTCTTCATCCAGTGTGTACAGCCGCTGCTTGATCGATCGCACGATGGTCGCCTGATCGCCGCCCCACAAATCCGTGCGCCCTACTCCGCGCCGGAACAACGTGTCGCCGGCAATCAACAGCTTAGCCTCGGAAAACCAAAAGCTCATGGAACCGGGTGTATGTCCCGGCGTGTGCAGTGCCACGCCGCAGCCGCAGGCCAGTTCCTCGTCGTCGCTCAGCCAGCGATCCGGTGACGGCACCGGGGTGTAGGGCACGCCGAACATCTGGCATTGCATTTCGAGGTTGTCCCACAGGAACTGATCTTCCTTGTGCAGATGCAGGGTCGCGCCGGTTTTCTCTTTCATCTGACCGGAGGCCAGAAAGTGATCGAGGTGCGCATGGGTGTGGATGATGCTCACCACTTTCAGACCCAGCGCATCGAGGCGCGCCATGATCAGATCGGGGTTGCCACCCGGGTCGACGACAATGGCTTTTTTCGTGACCGGATCACCGATGATCGTGCAGTTGCACTGCAGCGGGCCGACGGGGAAGGTTTCGCGAATCAGCATGGAGTTGGGGGCACTCATGGGAATTCCTGGACGAACGGTAGTGAGGTTGGTTTCAGAATTCTACTGCACAGGCCGATACAGATCGCCCGGTCAGTTATTTGACGCCAGCGATCAGAAAAATGATGGCTTAATGATGTCAAACTTCCTGTTTCTGGTGCAAAATCGCATTTTTTGTAGCGGTCGCATTCAGGAAGGGCCGCAGCGCACTCAGGAAATCCCCGCATGCCTACGCCCAAGACTTACTCCATCTCGTTCCCCGCTACTCTGACCGGCAATGCCATTGTTGACAGCCTCATTTCCGGCACCTACTGGCTGGGATCCAACTGGGGCAAAGGTGGAACCAGTCTGAGCTATAGCTTCATGGCTCCTGGCACCTCGTACTTTGTCACCGACTACAGCCCCGACAATGAATACAACGCGCTGTACGAGCTCACCCCGGGTCAGAAGGCAGCGGTGAACTACTCACTGGGGACTTGGGCAGCCGTCACCAATCTCAACTTCAGCTTTACCACAGACACGCTGACCAACGTGGGTGACCTGCGCTTCGGCGGCTATCGGCTGATGGACAACAAGACCGCTGCCTGGGCTTATTTCCCTGCCAACTCCCCGGCCGGTGGCGATGTCTGGATTGGCCCGCAGACGGGCGAAGCCACCCCGCTGAAGGGGTCTTATGATGTCATGACCTTCATCCATGAGATCGGTCACGCACTGGGTCTCAAGCATCCGTTCGACGCCAGCTCGACCAACAAGACACTGCTGGATCCTTCACTGGACGACGTTCACTTCACGGTGATGAGTTACAGCAGCAATTACTCGTACCAGCCGACGACACCGATGGTTCTCGACATCCTCGCGATTCAGAGCCTGTATGGCGTCAACACGATGTGGCAGACCGGCGACAACGTCTACAAGTGGGCACCTGACCAGTCGATTTTTGAAACCATCTGGGATGCCGGCGGTAACGACACCATTGATGGCAGCAATCAACTTGCCTCCGTGAAAATCAACCTGAATGAAGGGGCCTACAGCCAGATCGGCAAGACCTTCACTGACCTGAACACTCAGGCTGCGATCAATGACGGCCTGGCGATTGCCTATGGCGCAAAAATCGAGAATGCCATCGGCTCGGCATTCGATGACATCCTGATCGGCAACGCACTGAACAACACCCTTAACGGCATGGCAGGTGCAGACTCCATGACCGGGGGCGACGGTAATGACACCTACTACGTCGATAACGCCGGCGATACCGTGGTTGAACTGGCAAACGTCGGCTCGGGTATCGATACCGTCATTTCCTCCCTCAGCTACACCTTGGGCAACAACGTCGAAAACCTTACGCTGGTGGGCACCGACAATCTGACGGCCACCGGCAATGCGCTGAACAACGTATTGAACGGCAACAGTGGCAACAACTTCATTGATGGCGGTGCCGGCGCGGACTTCATGGCCGGCGGCGCGGGCAATGACACCTACATCGTCGACAATGTCGGCGACGTGGTCAGCGAATCCAGTACCGTAGCCGGTGAAATCGACACCGTTCGCTCTTCGGTCAACTTCATCCTGGGTGCCAACCTCGAAAACCTCACCCTCACCGGTACTGGCGACATTTTTGCCTTGGGCAACTCCCAGGACAACGTGCTGATCGGCAACGACGGCAACAACCAGCTGTCCGGTGCCGGCGGCCTCGACACCATGATCGGCGGCAAGGGCAACGACACCTATGGCCTCGATCAGGCCGGCGAACTGGCCCTGATCCAGGAGCTGGCCAACGAAGGCACCGACACCCTGCTTCTGACCTATGCCGCCACCTCGCAGATCGTCGATATGACCATCAGCAACCTGCAGAACGTGGAAAACGTGACAGTGCTGGGCAGCGGTGCTTTCGCAGTGCTCGGCAACAGCCTGGACAACGTGCTGATCGGTAATGCCGACAACAACATTCTCAACGGCGGAGCGGGCGCGGACATCCTCAATGGCGGCGCAGGCAATGACACCTATGTAGTCGACAACGTCGGTGACGTGGTTATCGAAAACGGCACCTCGGCGACGGAAATCGACCAGGTTTACTCCTACATCAACTACACCCTGGGCAACAACGTCGAAAACCTTTCGCTGGTGGGTACTGACAATATCAACGCGACTGGCAACGCCCTGAATAACGTGTTGAACGGCAACAGCGGCAACAACATTCTCGACGGCGGTGCCGGCGCGGACTTCATGGCCGGTGGCGCCGGCAATGACACCTACATCGTCGACAATGTCGGCGACGTGGTCAGCGAAACCAGCACCGTAGCCGGTGAAATCGACACCGTTCGCTCTTCGGTCAACTTCATCCTGAGTGCCAACCTCGAAAACCTCACCCTCACCGGCACTGGCGACACCTTTGCCTTGGGCAACTCCCAGGACAACGTGCTGATCGGCAACGACGGCAACAACCAGCTGTCCGGCGCCGGCGGCCTCGACACCATGATCGGCGGCAAGGGCAATGACACCTATGGCCTCGATCAGGCAGGCGAACTGGCCCTGATTCAGGAGCTGGCCGACGAAGGCAACGACACGCTGCTGATCACCTATGCATCGACCCTGCAGACCAATGTCGTCGACCTGAATCTGAGCAACTTGCGCAACGTCGAAAACGTCACCCTGCTGGGCAGCGGCAACTTCACGCTGACCGGTAACAGCCTGAACAACACCCTGATCGGCAACGCCGACAGTAACTACATCGACGGTGGCGCCGGTGCAGACTTCATGGCCGGTGGCGCCGGCAACGACACCTACATCGTCGACAATGCCGGCGACGTGGTCAGCGAAACCAGCACCGTAGCCGGTGAAATCGACACCGTTCGCTCTTCGGTCAACTTCATCCTGGGTGCCAACCTCGAAAACCTCACCCTCACCGGCACTGGCGACATCTTTGCCTTGGGCAACTCGCAGGACAACGTGCTGATCGGCAACGACGGCAACAACCAGCTGTCCGGCGCCGGCGGCCTCGACACCATGATCGGCGGCAAGGGCAACGACACCTACGGTCTCGATCAGGCCGGTGAACTGGCCCTGATTCAGGAACTGGCCAACGAAGGTAACGACACCCTGTTGATCACCTACGCCGCCACACCACAATCGAGCCTTGTCGATCTGAGCATCAGTAACCTGGTGAATGTCGAAAACGCCACGTTGCTGGGCAGCGGCAACTTCACGCTGACCGGCAACAGCCTGAACAACACCCTGATCGGCAACGCCGACAGCAACATTATCGACGGCGGTGCCGGCGCGGACTTCATGGCCGGTGGCGCCGGCAACGACACCTACATCGTCGACAATGCCGGCGACGTGGTCAGCGAAACCAGCACTCTGGCGAGCGAAATCGACACGGTACAATCCTCGATCAGTTACGTCCTGGGCAACAACCTTGAAAACCTTACGCTGGTGGGTACTGACAATATCAACGCGACTGGCAACGCCCTGAATAACGTGTTGAACGGCAACAGCGGCAACAACATTCTCGACGGCGGTGCCGGCGCGGACTTCATGGCCGGTGGCGCCGGCAATGACACCTACATCGTCGACAATGTCGGCGACGTGGTCAGCGAAACCAGCACCGTAGCCGGTGAAATCGACACCGTTCGCTCTTCGGTCAACTTCATCCTGAGTGCCAACCTCGAAAACCTCACCCTCACCGGCACTGGCGACGTCTTCGCCTTGGGCAACTCCCAGGACAACGTGCTGATCGGCAACGACGGCAACAACCAGCTGTCCGGCGCCGGCGGCCTCGACACCATGATCGGCGGCAAGGGCAATGACACCTATGGCCTCGATCAGGCAGGCGAACTGGCCCTGATTCAGGAGCTGGCCGACGAAGGCAACGACACGCTGCTGATCACCTACGCATCGACCCTGCAGACCAATGTCGTCGACCTGAATCTGAGCAACTTGCGCAACGTCGAGAACGCCACCCTGCTGGGCAGCGGTAACTTCCGTTTGAACGGCAACGCCCTGAACAACACCCTGATCGGCAACGCCGACAGTAACTACATCGACGGTGGCGCCGGTGCGGACTTCATGGCGGGCGGCGCCGGCAATGACATCTACATCGTCGACAATATCGGTGACGTGGTCAGCGAAACCAGCACCCTGGCGAGCGAAATCGACACGGTACAAGCCTCGATCAGTTACACCCTGGGCAACAACGTTGAAAACCTCACCCTCACCGGCACCGACAATCTCAATGGCACCGGCAATGCCCTGAACAACACCTTGATCGGCAACAGCGGCGACAACATTCTCGACGGTGGTACCGGCGCAGACATCATGATCGGCGGCGCGGGCAACGACACCTACATCGTCGACAATGCCGGCGACGTGGTCAGCGAAACCAGTACAGTAGTCGGTGAAATCGACACCGTTCGCTCTTCGGTCAACTTCATCCTGGGTGCCAACCTCGAAAACCTCACCCTCACCGGCACTGGCGACATCTTTGCCTTGGGCAACTCCCAGGACAACGTGCTGATCGGCAACGACGGCAACAACCAGCTGTCCGGCGCCGGCGGCCTCGACACCATGATCGGCGGCAAAGGCAACGACACCTACGGTCTCGATCAGGCCGGTGAACTGGCCCTGATTCAGGAACTGGCCAACGAAGGTAACGACACCCTGTTGATCACCTACGCCGCCACACCACAATCGAGCCTTGTCGATCTGAGCATCAGTAACCTGGTGAATGTCGAAAACGCCACGTTGCTGGGCAGCGGCAACTTCACGCTGACCGGCAACAGCCTGAACAACACCCTGATCGGCAACGCCGACAACAACATTATCGACGGCGGTGCCGGCGCGGACTTCATGGCCGGTGGCGCCGGCAACGACACCTACATCGTCGACAATGCCGGCGACGTGGTCAGCGAAACCAGCACCGTAGCCGGTGAAATCGACACCGTTCGCTCTTCGGTCAACTTCATCCTGGGTGCCAACCTCGAAAACCTTACCCTCACCGGCACTGGCGACGTCTTTGCCTTGGGCAACTCGCAGGACAACGTGCTGATCGGCAACGACGGCAACAACCAGCTGTCCGGCGCCGGCGGCCTCGACACCATGATCGGCGGCAAGGGCAATGACACCTATGGCCTCGATCAGTCCGGTGAACTGGCCCTGATTCAGGAACTGGCCAACGAAGGTAACGACACCCTGTTGATCACCTACGCCGCCACACCGCAATCGAGCCTTGTCGATCTGAGCATCAGTAACCTGGTGAATGTCGAAAACGCTACGTTGCTGGGCAGCGGCAACTTCACGCTGACCGGCAACAGCCTGAACAACACCCTGATCGGCAACGCCGACAACAACGTCCTCAATGGTGGAGCCGGGACGGACACGCTCACCGGTGGTGCAGGTGCGGACACGTTTGTCTTCGGTGGCGTCAACGAAATGGGTACCGGCAGCAACCGCGATGTCATTACCGACTTCAACAGTGTGCAAGGCGACAAGATCGACCTGACGAAGTTCGACGCCAACCTGCTGACCGCCGGTTTCAATGGCTTCACCTTCATCGGTGCGGGCGACTTCACCGGCGCCGGCCAACTGCGCTTCGTCGACCACGTGCTTTCGGGCAACGTCAGCGGCAACGCCGGTGCGGACTTCGAAATCCAGCTGGTGGGTGTAAACAGCTTCAGCGCCACCGATCTGGTGGCCTGATACAACCCGACACCCGACCTGTTTTCACAGGTCGGATACCAACAAAAACGCCCCGATGATTCGGGGCGTTTTTGTTGGCGTCGATCAAGCCAAAGACCTAGCTCAGAACCCCGAGCTCCTTGGCCCTCGCCACTGCCTGTGTGCGCCGCTCAACCCCCAGTTTGCTGTTGATATGACTGGCGTGGGTTTTCACGGTATGCAGCGAAATGAACAGTTGTTCGCTGATTTCCTGATTCGAGCATCCTTGGGCAATCAGACGCAGGACTGCCAGTTCGCGACTGCTCAACTGTTCAGTGATCGGAGAATCCTGCACCGTGCGCAACGCTGGCGGCGGGAAGTGCTCCAGCAGTTGCTGACCGACAAGCCCCGGTGCGTTCAGCGACAATTGCCCGCGCAACCAATCGGCGTGGTCTTTGACCAGGCACTCGAATGGCTGCAACACCCCGCCACTGGCTGCTTCCATTGCCTGTGCCAACGCTTTGCGGGCCTCGGGTTCGCGATTGTTCACCAGCAGCAGCGCCACCTTCTGCGTCAACGCCATCACACTCAACAACTGGCGCCCGGTCTGCTGGCCGTTTTCCAACAGTACATTCAACCGGCCTTCGGCCAGCATCGGTTGCCCCTGAATGACATCCAGCAGCGCCTGCTGCAATTCGACATGCAACGGCAACTGCGGGTGAAACTCCGGTGGTGCCGCGGCGCGTTCGCCGGTGTAGGTCTGCCCCAGACGCGCCAGCCAGGCCTCGGCCAGGTCAATCCGCCCCTGCGCCAGCCACAGCTCGCATTTGACCAGCGTGATCATCGCCAGGTAGTAGATCGGCGGGACATCCCAGATGTGCATCAGACGCTCGGCTTCGGCCAGTTCGGCAAAAGCCCGGGCGTAATCACCGCGGCTGCCGTCGAGCCGGGCAATCACACAGTGACCAATCAACACGCTGATATCACGACAGGCCCGCGCTTCACTCAGGCCGGCCTGCAATCGCACTCGCGCCGCGTCGGGCTGCAAGCGCATGGCCAACAGAAACCCCTCATACAGCGTCAATCGCGCACGCACGGCATACAAACGCTGCGCCGACAATCCGCGCAGACGCTCGAGGCCCTGATGCACTTCATCGAGCGAGCGCACTATCTCCCCCCGCGCCTGCAATACCCGGGCACGGTCGTAGTGGGCCAGCGCTTCGAACAGTGGATTGCCGACCCGCTGCGCCAGCTCCAGGGATTCGCGGTTCAAGCCCCGGGCGCGCCACAGATCGCCGTCGGCAATCGCCAGGTTGGACAAAGTCGACAAACACATCAGGCGCTGGCCGTAGCGTTTGGCCGGCAGGCTTTCCAGCGCTTCGCTGCAATACTCGATGGTCTGCTCGCGATGCCCTCGGCCACGGGCGATGATGCCCTTGAGCGCCAGCCATTGGGCAAGCATGGATTTCTGTGCGGTGGCCGACGGCGCCGGTAGAAACCGGCTCAGGTGACTGGCGAGCTCTTCGGCCGCGTCGAGCTGACACGCCAGCCCCAGCGCCCAGCTGTACAACACGATCAGGCGTGGCGTGCTGATCAGCAGACTGTCAGGCAAGTCCATCTTCCAGCGCAGCAACATGCCGACGTTCTGCTCGGCGAGCAGTTGTTCCTCGGACAGGTTCTGCACCAGATTCGCCGCCACGTCCAGGTGCCCTGCCCGCAACGCCTGCTCCACGGCCTCATCCAGCAGGCCCTGGGCATTGAACCAGCGACAGGCGCGCAGGTGCAGTGTTGCCGCGGGGATGATCGCCCGGGCGATCGGCCTGCTGCGCAACAGATCGGAAAACAGATGGTGATAGCGATACCAGTGCCCGTGCTCATCCAGCGGCACCAGAAACACCTGATGCGCCAGCAGGAAGCGCAGAATCTCGGCACTGTCGTGGGATTCGCGCACCGCGTCGCATAACTCGCTGCAAAAGCGTTCCTGCGGTGCGGTGTCGTAGAGAAACGCCTGCACCTCGGCCGGCAGGCAGTCGATGACTTCTTCCAGCAGGTAATCACGGATCAGCCCTTCCCCGCTGTTCAAGGCCTGCGGCAACGCTGCGTCACTCCCGGCCTCGGACACCGCCAGCAACCAGAAGCGCAGCCCGGCCACCCAGCCTTCGCTGCGCTGGATCAGGTTTTCCAGGGCCTCGCCGCGCAGCGAGCTACTGTGACGGTCGAGCAACGCCAGGGCTTCGTCGTGGGTCAGGCGCAGATCCTGTTCATGCAGTTCCAGCAACTGTCGCGACAGGCGCAGACGGGCGAGATGCCAGTCCGGTCGCTGACGGCTGGTAACCATGACCAGCAGGCCATCGGGCAAATGATTGAGGAAAAATTGCAGGCAACGGTCGAGTACCGGCCCTTGGGCGAGGTGGTAATCGTCCAGCACCAGCAACAGGGGCGAGGTCGGTTGCAGGTGCAGGGCCAGCTCATCGAGCAGGCCGTCGAGCCATTCTTCAAAGGCGAACGGCTGATGACGCTGACGCATTTTCAACAGGCCGAGTGCGCGGCTGCCGAGTTCCGGGAAGTAGTCCTGCAAGCCTTCGAGCAAGCGCTCGAGAAAGCGCCCCGGGTCACTGTCCCGGGCGCTCAGTCCCAGCCACAGGCTTTGCCAATGGCCCGGCAGGCTTTGACAGAACTCCACGGCCAGCGAGCTTTTACCGAACCCGGCCGGGGCGCAGACCAGCAACAGACGTCCACCGAGCCCGGCTTGCAGGCGCTCGCAGAGGCGGGGTCGCAGTACGTATCCGTCAGGCAGCGGAGGACGGAAAAAACGTCCGTCCAATGCCGCGACGGCAACGCTTGCGGGACCCGGAAGTGGGGACAGATCAGTCATGGCCGGCTCTTGTTTGAATGGCTGTTGGCGGCGTAGCAGATGTCCGCAGACTAGCCTTAAACGGCGTACATATGAAGTTGTTGCTACAAATGGCTACAAAATCACGACGCAAAAAAAACGCCCCGAACCAGTCGGGGCGTTTTTTCGAGGATGCGGCCTCGGGTTACAGCTTAGCGGATACCGTCCTGGCCCAGGTTGCCTGGCTGGAATTCGCTTTTACTGGCAGAGAAGCCGAAGTCATACGCTGATTTCTCTTCGTTCTTCATGCCCAGTGCCAGATAGCGACCCGATTGCAGGTCATACAGGGTTTCCAGCGCGTACCACGGCACTTGCTTGTCGTAGTAGTCCTCGGCATGGGCCTCGGCAACGCGCCACAGCTGACCGCGACCGTCGTAATGGTCGATGACGGCTGCCTGCCAGGTATCTTCATCGATGAAGAAGTCACGTTTGGCGTAGATGTGACGTTGACCCGGTTTCAAGGTTGCCACCACGTGCCAGACGCGACGCAGCTCGTAACGAGCCAGGTCCTGATTGATGTGGCCGGCCTTGATGATGTCGGTGTACTTCAGAGTTGGCGAATCGATCTTGTAGCTGTTGTTGGCAATGTACATCTCTTTCTTGCCTTCAAGCTTCCAGTCATAACGATCCGGTGCACCGTTGTACATGTCCAGGTTGTCGGAGGTACGCAGACCGTCCGCCGCCGTGCCCGGACCGTCATAGGACACTTGTGGCGCCTGACGTACGCGACGCTGGCCGGTTGCATAAACCCAGGCCTTGCGCGGCTCCTTCACCTGGTCGAGGGTCTCGTGCACCAGCAGCACGGTACCTGCCAGACGAGCCGGCGCTGTCACTTTCTGCTTGAAGTAGAACAGCACGTTGCCCGGGTTGGCCGGATCGTAATCCTTCATCTTGTCGCGGAACACGAACTGGTCCTGGAAATACACCAGGCTGAACGAGCCGTTGGTCTGCGGCGTCGCCTGGGTCACCAGACGGGTCACGCTGCCACCGCGATAGCGAGTGATGTGGTTCCAGATGACTTCCAGACCGTCTTTCGGGATCGGGAACGGTACGGCAGTCTGGAAGTTTTCCAGACCGTTGCCACCGGCCACCAGCGTGGTGGTCGTGGCGTTTTTCCTGATGGCGGCGAACACGTCATCCGGCACGGTGGCACCGCGATGGGACGGGTAAACCGGCATCTTGAACGTGTCCGGGTAACGCTTGAACATCGCGTACTGGCCCGGCGCAAGCTTGTCCTTGTACTGGTCGACGTTCTGCGCGGTGATGGTGAACAGCGGTTTTTCACTGGCGTACGGATCGGACAGGAAGCCTTTGCTGTCGACGGTGCCGGCATTTTTCGCCAGCGGTTTCCAGGCCGGGATCGAACCGTCGGCGTTGCCCGCCATCTCGGCACCCATCGGGGTCAGGCTCTTGCCCAATTTGTCGGCCTCGGCGGCAGGGACCGCCGCCATCACGCTGGTCGCCAGCAGCGAAAGCCCCAGAACACCGGCATGGAACAGACTCTTTGTTATTTTCATATGGTTGTTCGTCCTGAAAAAACTGTGCTTAGAAGTTCACGCCAACACTGAGGGCAACGAAGTCGCGATCATCCACCGTGCTGTATTCGCCACCAAAGAAGTTGGTGTAGGCCAGGCTTGCGGTGTAAGTGTTCTGGTATTCGGCATCAAGCCCGAGGCTGATGGCCTTGCGGCCTTCCTCGAAGTTGCCGCCAGGGCCTGGGGAGTAACCCTTGACGTCGTGGGACCAGGCCACGTTCGGCTTCAGGTTCACGCCGGCGAACACGTCGCTGTAATCCCAGATGGCACGAGCGCGATAGCCCCAGGAAGTGGCGGTGGTGAAGCCGTTGTTGTCGCAATTGCTGGAGCGGTTGCTGGTCGAAGCGCCAGGGCCGGCACCGTTGATGGTCGAGGTGTTGAGGATCTGCGAGCAGGTATCCAGGCCGCCGGTCGCCGGCAGCTCACCCGGACCGAAGACCGGATCGCGGCCATAACGGGCCTCGGACTTGCTCTCGAGCCCGCCGACGTGAGTCACACCGACTTCACCCACCAGGGTCAGACGGTTGGCGCCCATCACCTGATCGAAGAAGTGCGTCAGGGTGGTCTGGAGCTGAGTGATTTCCTTGCGGTTGTAACCGTGCAGGTCCTGGCCTGGAACGCCATTGAGGATCGAGGCGTTGGTCAGCGCGCCGCCCAGCGGACGCACACCGGCGAACAGGATGTCGGTGGAGTTCAGTTGCACCGGCGCGTTCGGCCGGTAGCTGATCTCACCACTCCACGCCGTGCCGGTAGGCAGGGTGGTGGAGAAACTCAGACCGTAGAGACGAATGTCCTCTGGATACTCGATGAAATACTCGGAGTTACCCGCTACCACCAGAGGGCCCAATGCCTGGAACGGGCCCGGGAGCGCCTTGACGCCGTTATAGATCGACTGTGGCGCACCGGTAGCGCTGAAGATCGGCGCACGGCTGTGATAGTTCATGAAGTAGGCACCGAACTCGGTGGCCAGCGGATCGAACATGTACTTGGCGGACACGCCCCACTGCCCGCTGTCCCGCGCATTGCGGTTCGGGGAGCGACGCACCAGCACGCCTTCTTCGTTGACGTCGACATTGGCGGCTGCCAGCGGGCCGAGGGCAACACCCGGAATGGTCGAGCGCTTGTTCAGCACGCGCAGGTTGTCGTCGCAACCGGTGGTGACGATGTCAGGCTGGGAGAAGAACGTGCCGCAGTTGTCGGTCACGGTCTTCTGCCAGTCGATCTGGTAGAAACCTTCGGCCGACAGGTTTTCGGTGATGCTCTGGGACAGGTAGAACATGTTGACCGGGATCAGGCCTTCCTTGATCTCGGCGCCCGGACGGCGGAAGGCGGAAACGTCGATCGGGTTGATCGAGTTGATGCCGCCACCGATGAAGGTGCTTTCACCCCAGTTCACCACCTGCTTACCCAGACGCACCGAACCCGGCTCATCGGCAATGGAGTAGTTGTGGTAAACGAAGGCGTCGAGGATCTGGCCACCCGAAGAACGGGCTGCCACGTCGCGGTTATGGTTGCTGACGTCCTTGTATTCCAGATCCTGGTTCTGCAGCGCGAAGTCGTACCAGTATTTGCCCCGGACGAAGACACCGGTGTCGCCATATTTCAATTCGAGGTCGTGGATGCCCTTGAAGATCTTCGAGAAGGCTTGCCCGCTCTTGAAGTTCAAGTGACCGTCGTCGGAGGTCTGGGACAGGCCCCGGCCGCCGTTGTTGACACCAATAAGATCCTTGTTCGGCTGCTGGGTCGAAATACTCATGCCCAGGGAGAGCGAGGAGTCGAACTGGCCTTCGATTTCACCGACGTTGAAGCTGACGCCGAATGCGGGTCCGGCGAGCGTGGAGGCAAGACTGACCGCCAGAGGCAGTTTCGCCCGGCGCCAGAACTGGTTTACTGAGGTCATCGACGCTACTCCATGTGCATTATTGTTATGGCAGTGAGTACTTTTAAAAACGCCTGAAGGACCGGGCGCCAGAGGCCTCCCGAAATCACTTCAATGTTGCATTGCCCCGTTCTTAAAAATCCTTGAGCGGACTATAGCCAGCAGGTGGTACTGCTTGATCCCTCTAAAGTGTGATTTGCAGCTGCCGGCCACTCTGGAACAGTCCTTTCGCCAGTCCGACACATGTCGGCACGGCAAGGATGGCTGAAAATTCGGATTTAACAAGCCAAGCGCTTGCTTGGTGGGTCTGGCGCGCCGTTTTCGGCGCGCCAGGGGACACTCAGAGTGTCGAGAGGAAGGTGCTGTTATTGGCCTGCCATTCGGTGATGTCGAGGCGGATGCGCTTCTTGTCGAGCTTGCCGACACTGGTCTTGGGAATTTCAGTAACAAGGGCGATCTGACTCGGAATCGCCCACTTGCTCAGGTGCCCCAGTTCCACGAACGGCTTGAGGTGTTCCTTGAGCTCACGGGCCCCGATGGCGTGCCCTTCGCGGATCACCAGCAAGGCAAACGGGCGCTCGCCCCACTGCGGATCGGCGATGCCCACCACTGCTACTTCACGTACCGCGACGTGGCGACTGATCAGGTCTTCGAGGTCCAGCGAGGAAATCCATTCGCCACCGGTCTTGATCACGTCCTTGATCCGGTCGCGGATGTCGATCACACCCATGCTGTCGAGCGTGGCGACGTCCCCGGTGTGCAGCCAGCCGCCGGCCCACAGTTCGGCGCCCTTCTGCGGTTCGTTGAAATAGCCTTCGGTCAGCCACGGTGCGCGCAGCACCAGTTCGCCCTGGGTTTCGCCATCGGCCGGCAGGAAGTTGCCGTCGCCGTCGACGATGGCCGCTTCGACCAACGGTCCCGGCACGCCGGCCTTGATCCGGTAGGTGGTGCGTTCGTCTTCGGTGCCCGCCATCAGCTCGTCGTTCAGATGCGCGCACGAGACCAATGGCCCGGTTTCCGACATGCCGTAGGCGGCCGTCAGTTGAATGCCCTTGCTCTTGGCCGTTTCGTACAGCGTGCGATTGAGCGCGCTGCCGCCGATGACGATTTTCCAGCCGCCGAAATCAGTGCCTTGCGCGCCTTTGGCGTTGAGCAGCATTTGCAGGATGGTCGGCACGCAATGGGAGAAGGTGACCTTCTCTTTGCGCCACAGCTCGACGAGGAATTCCGGGTCGTAACGCCCCGGATAAACCTGCTTGAGCCCGAGCATGGTCGCCACGTAAGGCAGGCCCCAGGCATGCACATGGAACATCGGGGTGATCGGCATGTACACGTCGTTGGTGCCCAACAGCCGCACGCTGTCGATGGCGCCCATGATGGTCGACACGCCCATGGTGTGCAGCACCAGTTGCCGATGGGTGAAGTACACGCCTTTCGGATTGCCGGTGGTGCCCGTGGTGTAGAACGTGGTGGCGACCGAGTTTTCGTCGAAGTCCTGGAAGTCGTACTGCGGGCTCGCGGCCGCCAGCAACTGTTCGTACTCGCCGACCAGATTCGGCAGATCCGCGGTTTTTTCCGGCAGATCGGTCAGCAGCAGGGTTTTCTCCACCGTCGTCAGGTGCGGCGCGATGGCCTGGTACAGCCCGACGAACTCGCTGTTGACCAGCACAAAGCGGTCCTCGGCGTGATTCATGGTGTAGAGAATCTGTTCCGGCGACAGGCGCACGTTGATGGTGTGGATCACCGCGCCGATCATCGGAATGGCAAACATGCACTCCAGGTAGCGATGGCTGTCCCAGTCCATCACCGCCACGGTATCGCCGGCCTTCACGCCGGCCGCCGTCAGTACGTTGGCCAGTCGCGCGACGCGCTCGATCAGCGTCGGGTAGCTGTAGCGCAACTGGTCACGGTAGATGATCTCGCGGGTTTTCTCGTAACGGGCGCCCGACATCAGCAGCCGTTTAATCAGCAGTGGATACTGGTAGGCCCCTTCAGCGGGCGGAATAACGCGAGTCTGCAACATAAGAATCCCTTTTCTGACTGCACGGTGTTGGCGTTGGAGTTTTGTACTCTAGAACCCTTATACGCCAGCCAAATCAGCCAAAGGAATGATTTGCAGAGCCGTACAAATGCTAGCTTTGCGCCAGCATTTGCCGGTATTCGTCACCGATCAGGCCGTTTGCCCTACCGCCGCTTCGGAAGGTGTGCGTGGGAAAACCACAGCAGCGAGGAAAGTCAAAGCGCCAAAACCGGCCAGAATCAGGTAAAGCCCCACAAAACCATGGCGCGGTTCGACATAGGCAATCAGCGGAATCGCCGTCGCACTGGCACCGAACGATAAACAGTAACGCAAGGCAAATACCCGCGACTGCCATTGCGGCGCGACGAAGTTGGCGACCATCGAATCGTTCACCGTCACCTGGCCGAACACCACGAACATGAACGCCGCCCCGACGGCGATCACCGCCCAGCCCTCGACATAAGCCAGCGCGAACAGTAACGGCGCCTGACACAACGTCAGCGCGATAAACGGCCACTTCAGGCTGACGCGGTGCAACACCCGACCGATGCTCAACTGCGCAATCGCGCCAAAGGCGTAAGCCAGGCTGACCACCACACCAAGGGTTTGCGGTGAGGCGAACAGGTCATGCAACCGCTCCTGAAACAGTTTCGGATAGGTCATGGTGGTGGCGTTGAACACCACCCCGCCGGTGGCCGTGGCCAGCGCCAGCACACCAAACACCATGACCATCGAAATACGCTGGCCGCCGGCACCCTTGAGCGCGGTGTGCGGGCGCTTCGGAATCGGCTCCTCGCGCACCTGCAAGGCAAAACCGATCCCCAGCACGATCGCCACGGCACCCGGTAACAGAAATGCCGAGCGCCAGCCGAACTGCGCCACCAACAGCCCGGTGACCAGCGCCGAGAACGCCACGCCGAGGTTGCCCCACATGCCGTTGATACCGATCTCGCGCCCGCGATTCTGCGCGTAGGCCACCAGCATCGCCGTGCCGACCGGGTGATAGATCGCGGCAAAAATGCCGATCAGGGTCAGGCCGAGCACCAGCATCGTCGGGCTGTTACTGAGGCCAGTGAAGATTGCCGAGGCACCGATGCCGAAGAAAAACACCAGCATCATCCGCCGCCGGCTCCAGTGATCGCCCAGCCAGCCAGCCGGTAGCGAGCACGCGCCGAACGCGATGAAGCCACCCAGCGACAAGCCGATCAACGCGGCGTAGTCGAGGGCGAAGGCCTGGGTCATACCAAGCACGGCGGCAGGGAAAATCAGCATGAACATGTGATCGATCACATGGGCTGCGTTGATGTAGCGAATGACGTTTCTGGACTGGTTCATGACGGCACGCTTTACGTTGTAGTGAGCGCTCATGCTAAGTTGGCCGGAAAGCGCATTCCTGCCAACCAAGTCATCGAATCCGACATGTTGATCAGCCACTTCGAACACGGCCCGGTCAGTGCCTATCCCCGGGACTATCTGGACGGCTCGCACCAGCCGCTGCACCTGCACCGCGAGGCGCAATTGCTCTATGCCGTGAGCGGAGTGATGCGCGTGGTCACGGCGCAAGGTGCCTGGGTGCTTCCGCCGAGTCGTGCGGTGTGGATTCCGCCGGAAGTCGCCCATGAGATTTTCATGTCCGGCGATGTGCAGATGCGTTCATTGTTCATCGCACCCGAGCTGTCGCCGGCCAGCCTGCAACACTGTTGCGTGCTGGCAGTGACGCCGTTGCTGCGCGAACTGATCCTGCGCGCGGTGCAGGGCCCGCCCCACGCCGACAATCCGCTGATCCAGCAATTGATGCTGGAAGAACTGGCCGGACTCGAAAACCTGCCACTGCATATCCCGATGCCCGGCGACCGGCGCCTGCAAAACATTTGCCTGGCGCTGCTTCGCACCCCGGATCATCCCAACACCCTGGAAGACTGGGCGCAGCAGGTCGGCGCCAGCTCGCGGACCTTGGCGCGGCTGTTCCAGCTACAACTGAAGATGAATTTCAACGCCTGGCGCCAGCAACTGCGCCTGATGGAAGCCCTGCCCCGCCTGCTCGCCGGGGACAGCGTGCAGAGCGTGGCGCGGGATCTGGGTTACGGCAGCGCGCGGGCGTTCAGCGCGATGTTCCGCCGTTTGCTCGGGGACAATCCCCGGGAGTACCTCAACGCCCTGAATCAGCTCAGCTCGATCAATGCATCTCGGTGAACGCGAGTTTCACGCCGATGGCGATCAGCACGGCACCCATGGTGCGGTCGAACCAGTGGCCCATGCGGGCGAAACCGGCGCGCACGCGCTGTTGGCTGAACAACATCGCCACCAGACAGAACCAGGTTGCAGTCGCGGCGGCCAGGTAAAGCCCGTAACCGGCCTGTACCGCCAGCGGCGTGTGCGGGTTGATCACCACGGTGAACAGCGACAGGAAGAACAGCGTGGCTTTCGGGTTCAGGCCATTGGTCACGAAACCTGAGGTGAAGGCGCCACGGGCGGTGCGTTCGCCGGCCTCTTTGTGCAAATCGTCGGTCACGGCCGGTGCCGGTTGCGCGCGCAAGGCCTTGAAGCCGATGTACAGCAGGTAAGCGGCGGCGGCCCATTTCAGGGCGTTGAACAACACGATCGATTGGGAAACGATCAGGCCGATGCCCAGCAGCGAATAACCGACGTGCAGGAAAATCGCCGTGCCCACGCCCAGTGCCGTCCAGGTACCGGCGCGACGACCGTGGGTCACGCTCTCGCGCACCACCACGGCAAAGTCCGGGCCGGGGCTGGCGACGGCCAGCAGGTGGATCAGTGCAACGGTCAAGAACTCGGTCCAGTACATGGGGGCTCCTTTCGGCCAAGCGTAACGTTTTGTTTCATCTGGTAGGCTCGGCAGATTACGCCTTCCCTTCAAAGCACAACAGGTACAGTTGATGACGAACGCCCACCGCGCCGTATTCCTCGATCACCCTTCCCTGGATCTGGGCGACCTTGACCTCGAGCCGTTGCGCGCCTGCTTCAGCGACCTGCAACTGTTCGCCCAGACACTGCCTGCGCAGGTTGCCGAACGCCTGCAAGGCGCAACCGTGGCCATCAGCAACAAGATCCTGATCGATGCCGCCGCCATGGCTGCCAATCCACAACTGAAACTGATCCTGATCACGGCCACCGGCACCAACAATGTCGATCTGGCCGCCGCCCGCGCCCAGGGAATTACCGTGTGCAACTGCCAGGGTTACGGCACGCCATCGGTGGCGCAACACACGATCATGCTGTTGCTCAACCTCGCCACGCGCTTGGCCGATTATCAAAAAGCCGTCGGTGAAGGACGCTGGCAGCAGGCGAAACAGTTCTGCCTGCTGGATTATCCGATCGTCGAACTGGAGGGAAAAACCCTGGGCCTGCTCGGGCATGGCGAACTCGGCGGCGCGGTCGCGCGTCTGGCCGAAGCCTTCGGCATGCGCGTCCTGCTCGGACAGATTCCGGGGCGCCCGGCCCGGCCGGATCGCCTGCCGCTGGAAGAACTGCTGCCACAGATCGACGCCCTCACCCTGCACTGCCCGCTCAATGAACACACCCGGCATTTCATCGGTGCCCGCGAACTGGCGTCCATGAAACCCGGTGCCTTCGTGGTCAACACCGCCCGTGGCGGGCTGATCGACGAACAGGCCCTGGCCGATGCCTTGCGCAACGGTCATCTGGGTGGCGCGGCCACCGATGTGCTGAGCGTCGAGCCACCGACTAATGGCAATCCACTGCTGGCTGCCGACATCCCGCGCCTGATCGTCACCCCGCACAACGCTTGGGGCAGCCGCGAAGCCCGGCAGCGGATCGTGGGTCAATTGGTCGAAAACACCCAGGCGTTCTTCAGCGGTAAGGCGCTGCGGGTCGTCAGTTGATAAACTGCGGCACTTTTTTTCACAGGAGCAGTTATGGATCCGCGCAGTGAAGTACTGCTTCGTCAGGTCGAGTTATTCCAGGGTTCGCTGTTGTTGGCCGGTCTGCCCGCCGACGATCTGCTCGGGCGCCTGCCCAACGCCTTTGGCTGGTGCTGGCATGCCGGCGATCAGGCGGCGCTCGATGCGCGCTTTGAAGGCCGCAGCCACTTCGGCGTCAACGTGCCGGAGCGCGAGTTCGACAGCGCGGTGGTGTTCCTGCCCAAGTCCAAGGATTTGACCGACTACATCCTCAATGCCGTGGCTTCACGCCTGGCCGGGCGCGAAGTGTTTCTGGTCGGGGAAAAGCGCAGCGGCATCGAAGGTGCCTCCAAGCAGCTCAACCCGTTCGGCAAGCCGCGCAAGCTCGACAGCGCGCGTCATTGCCAGTTGTGGCAAGTGACTGTGGCCAACGCTCCAGAAGCCAAATCCCTGGAAAGCCTGGCGCAGACTTATGAGCTGCCACTGGCCGAAGGCCCGCTGAAAGTCATCAGCCTGCCGGGCGTCTTCAGCCATGGCCGACTGGATCGCGGCAGCGCCCTGCTGCTGGAGCATCTGGACAAACTGCCGAGCGGTCATCTGCTGGACTTCGGTTGCGGTGCCGGTGTGCTTGGCGCGGCGGTCAAACGTCGCTACCCGCACAATCAGGTCACGTTGCTCGACGTCGACGCCTTCGCTGCCGCCAGCAGTCGCCTGACTCTGGCAGCCAACAGTCTGGAAGCCGACGTGTTGACCGGTGACGGAATCGACGCCGCACCGATGGGATTGAACGCAATTCTGAGCAACCCGCCGTTCCATGTCGGCGTACACACCGACTATTTCGCCACAGAGAACTTGCTGCGAAAAGCAGCCAAACATCTGAAAAACGGTGGCGAACTGCGTCTGGTGGCGAACAGTTTCCTGAAGTACCAGCCGCTGATCGAAGAGCATCTGGGCGTGTGTGCGATCAAGGCCGAAGGCAATGGTTTCCGGATTTACCGGGCCAAGCGCGGCTGAAAATTAGCACTTGCCGAATGGATTCTGCCTAGGCAGAATCCGCTCCGTCCTAGGGGAGTAGTCTCCCACGAGCGCCATGCTCGTCCGGCATACGTCAACATACTTGATCCTCAGATCATGGCGTATGCGACCCAAGCGTCCGCATCAGACGGATCGCAGGGTTTGACAAGACCTATGACACGCACACCTTACCCGGGGCGGGAAGGCTGTACGTGTCATAGCCGTGTCGACCCGCCCCTTAGGAAATCCTGATGCTGGACTCGTTACTCGTTCCCACCGCAATCGTTGCCTTGGCCGAAATCGGCGACAAGACGCAACTGCTCGCGCTGATTCTCGCCGCTCGCTTTCGCAAACCCTGGCCGATCATTGCCGGTATCGTCGCTGCGACCCTGGCCAACCACGCGGCAGCCGGTGCGGTAGGCGCCTGGTTCGGCAGCTTCTTCTCCGATGCGGTCCTGCACTGGATTCTCGCCGCGAGCTTCACCGCCACCGCCCTGTGGACGCTGGTGCCGGACAAGATGGACGACGATGAAGCCAGCACCGCCCGCAAATTCGGGCCGTTCCTGACCACCCTGATCGCATTCTTCCTCGCGGAAATCGGCGACAAGACCCAGATCGCCACCGTGATGCTGGCCGCGCAATACCCGGAACTGTGGCTGGTGATCATCGGCACCACGCTCGGCATGTTGATTGCCAACGTACCGGTGGTTCTGGCGGGTAACTTTGCCGCAGACAAATTGCCATTGACCCTGATCCGTCGCCTCGCGGCTTCGGCGTTCATGATTCTGGCAATCGTCGCGGTGTACAAGGCGATGCAGAGCAGCGGCTGGGTCTGATCCGGCAGATCGCTCCCACACTCAGTGCGGGAGCGATCATTGCTTCAGGATTTTGGCGCTTTTTCGTAAAGCGGCATGACCTTCGGAATGGCCGCCTGCAACGAGGCGATCCGGCTGGAGGATGCCGGGTGAGTGCTCATGAACTCTGGTGGCGCGCCTTCGGACGCCTTGCTCATCTTGTTCCACAAGGTGATCGCGGCGTTCGGGTTGTAGCCGGCGCGAGCGGCCAGTTCCAGGCCGATCAGGTCGGCTTCGTTTTCGTTGGCACGGCTGTTGGGCAGCGTCATCCCGTAGTTGGCCACGGTGTCGGCCAGCGCCAGGCTGTCCTGACCCAGACCGAGCAACGCACCGGCGCCTTGCTTGGCCATCTCGATGCCATAGGCCTTGGACATTGCTTCACGACCGTGCTCGCGCAGGGCGTGGGCGATTTCATGACCCATGACCGCGGCGATTTCATCGTCGGTCAGTTTCAGGCTGTCGATCAGCCCGGTGTAGAAAATGATCTTGCCGCCAGGGCCGCAGTTGGCGTTGAGCTCGTCACTCTTGATCAGGTTCACTTCCCACTGCCACTGCGCGGCATCCGGACGGAAGTTCGGCGCCTGGGCGATCAGACGGTTGGCAATCGCCTGAACCCGCTTGGCTTCGTTGCTGGTCTTGTCCAGCACACCTTTGCTGGACGCCTCGCCAACGGTCTTCTGATAGGACTGGGCATACATCTGGTCGACCTCTTGCGAGGACAGCATGCTGAACATGTACTGCTTGCGTTCCACGCCCACGGCACCGCCGCTGGTGGTATTGACCGACTGACAACCGGCCAGCAACAGCGCCGCGCTCAGTGCACTTACAACCAAAGTCTTGTTCATTCAAAAGCTCCCTGAAAACATGCCGCGTATCCTAGGCGGGTAATTGTATCGACGCCAGATACAACAGACGTGATGCACCTGTTTTCAGAAGACACTCCTCAGCCCTGTAGGAAAAAATTCACATCCACCGACAAGCCCTCTGCAACTGCGTCGCGCACTGATCCATTTGCGACATCCACCGTCAATTGCTCGCACTTCGCCTCATGGCGCAATAGTGGCTGCCGATACAGCAGCGCAGATGTCCTCTTGCGTGCGGAGCTTCCATGAAATTCAAGTCGATCCAGTTTTCCGTGGCGGCCCTGGCCGGCGCCATCGTTCTCAGCGTGGTGGCTGCGTTGGTGCTGTATGCGCTGTTTTCCGGCGCCCGCACTCAAGAGATGGTCCAGCAGCGAACCCAGGCCCAGTTCGAACAAGTCATCGAACAACGCCTGACTTCGCTGGCACAGACCCAGGTCAGCCAGATCCAGCGCGAGCTGGAAGCGCCGCTGCTGATTGCCGGCGGACTGGTGCGGGTCAACGCCCTGCTCGGCACGCCCGGCGCCGATGGCCAGCCGCGACTGACCGTCAGCCGCGAGCAACTGATCAGCCTGATCAAGGAAAACGTCGAGAAAAACCCGAAGATTCTCGGCACCTACATCGGCTGGGAAAAGAACGCACTGGACCACAATGACGCGGCTTACGTCGGCACCAGCGTGGTCGGCATCGACGCCGCCAACGGGCGCTTCCTGCCGTGGTGGTTCCGCAACGAAGACGGCACCCTCGGCCTGGACAAACTGGTGGACGTCGACGACCAGAAAGTCCTGTCCACCGGCGTGCGCGCCAGCGAGTACTACCTGTGCTCGAAAGAAACCAGGAAATCCTGCGTGATCGATCCGGCGCCCTACAAGGTCGGCGACAAGATCGTCATGCTCGCGTCCTTCATTGAACCGATCATGCTCAACGGCGCGTTCCAGGGCATCGTCGGCGCCGACCTGTCGGTGAACTTCATTCAGGAAATGCTCCTGGGCGCGAACCAGAAACTGTACAGCGGCGCCGGGCAAATGGCCCTGATCGGCGGCAACGGCCGGATCGTTGCCTACACCAAGGACCCGAGCAAATTCGGCGAGAAGGTCAGCGACATCCTCGACGCCCAGCAGATTGCCAACATGGCCAATCTCAAGCGCGGCGAAGTGACCTACACCGTCAATAAGGATTCGGGCCGGATCGAACTGTACCTGCCATTCGGCATCGGCCAGACCGACGCACGCTGGACGCTGATGCTGCAACTGCCGCTCAACGCAGTGATGGCCGACCTGCAGAAACTCCAGGGTGACCTCGACGCCCAGCGCAAATCCGACACCTTCGGCATGGCCATGGTCGGCCTGATCATCGCCGGCCTCGGCCTGTTGGTGATCTGGCTGGTGGGCCACGGCATCGCCCGACCGCTGAAGCAAATGGTGACCATGCTCGATGACATCGCCCAGGGCGAAGGCGACCTGACCCGTCGCTTGAGCAGTGATCGCAAAGACGAACTCGGCTCAATCGCCAAAGGCTTCAACACCTTCCTCGCGAAGCTGCAGGCGATGATCACGCAGGTGGTGTCGTCGGTGCAGAGTGTCAGCGATTCCTCGGAGCACACGGCGGACATTGCGATCCGCACCAATATCGGCATACAGAAGCAGATGGCCGAGATTGATCAGGTCGCCACCGCCGTGCAGGAAATGACCGCCACCGCCCAGGACGTGGCGCGCAACGCGACCCAGGCGGCGCAAGCCGCCAGCCATGCCGATCAGGCCGCCAGCCAGGGCATGCAGATCGTGCGCGACACGTCGAATTCGATTGGCGTGCTGGCTGTGGAAATCAGCAAGGCGGTGGACGTGGTGCAGACGCTGGCCAAGGACAGCGAAAACATCAACGCGATCCTCATCGCCATTCGCGGGATCGCCGAGCAGACCAACCTGCTGGCCCTCAACGCGGCCATCGAGGCCGCCCGTGCCGGTGAGCAGGGTCGCGGATTTGCCGTGGTGGCCGACGAGGTGCGCAACCTGGCGCAGAAGACCCAGAAAGCCACCGAAGAAATCCAGAGCATGATCCAGCAACTGCAACAAGGCACCCGCGACGTAGTGCGGGTTATGGAAGACAGCCAGAACCGCACCGACGAAAGCGTGCAGCACGCGGCCAAGGCAGCCGAAGCGCTGGAGACCATCACCCAGGCGGTGTCGGTGATCAACGACATGAACACCCAGATCGCCAGCGCCGCCGAGGAACAGAGCGCGGTGGCCGACGACATCAACCGCAACGTGATCAACATCGGTCAGGTGGCGAATGAAGTGGCGGGGGGCGCGGACGAGTCGAGTTCGGCGAGTGCGGACCTGACCAAACTGGCGGAGCAGCAGCGGCGGTTGATCAATCAGTTCAAGGTCTGATCAATCAGGCCGGAGTCAGGCACTCCGGCCCGTTGAGCTTCGGATCATTGACCATGTTCGCCAGCACCCGCTCGCGCAAGGCGGCGGGTTCACTGGCGAGCAGGCCTTGCAGGACATGCAGCGGCGTCTCGGGATCGAGCCATGCCGCCTGCCCCGCTTCATCGAGAATCAACGGCCGGCGCTGACTGGCTGCTGGCTGTGTAATCACCGCCGTACTCAGCCACACCTGTTCCTGCACTGGATACGCTTCCCAGATCGCCGCAAAAAACAGTGAAGAACCCTCCCCCGGCGTCAGCCAGTACGGGCGCTTGCGTGTGGTGCCGCGCCATTCGTAGAAACCGTTGGCCGGCAGCAGGCAACGGCGCAGGCGCAGGGCTTCGCGGAACATCGGTTGTTCGGCGACGGTTTCGGCCCGGGCATGGGCCGGCGTACGCGACAGATCGGTCAGCCACGGAGGCGTCAGCCCCCAACGGGCGCGGGCCAGCGTGCGCTGGCCATCGGCTTCGGCACGCAGTATCAATACCGAATCGTTGGGGGAAATGTTCCACTGCGCCAACTGATCGGCGGGAAAACCTGGCAGCGCCGCGAATTCGCGGTTCCAGCGAAACAGGGCATAACGTCCACACATGGGGCAGCACGACTCAAGACTAAAACGAACGCCAGCCTAACAGACCAGCGTACCGGGGAAGCTCTCCGGTTCATCGCCGGGCAGCGGCAGCGCGGCATTGTACGCGCTGATCAGTTCGCGGGCGTATTCGGCCTGATCGTTCTCGACCGACAGCCCGAGCAGGCCAAAGATCGGCAGCTCGCCCGTGCCACCGAGCAAATCGCGCCCGACCAGATGCGCCTCGATGCCTTCGCTGGCGAGCATGCCCTTGAGCATCTCGCCCTCCATCAGGTTTTCCGGCTCGTAGATTCGCTGCATGAGCGCACCTCACTCGTTTTCGCTGAAGACTTCCAGAAACCAGTCCTGACCATCGACCTGCAGGACAAAGGTGATCGGCCGGCAACACACCTGACAGTCTTCGATATAGGTCTGATCGCCCCCCGACAGATCCACGGACGTCTCGACCTCTTCACCACAATACGGACATTCATATACTGCGCTTTCCAGCATCGCGGTCTCCCGGGTGACTTGTGCGTATAATCGCCGGTCTATTTGCAGGGCTATTTTTGTCTGGCTACTTTTTCAGACCGTGCCCCGTTGGTTTTCGATCAAAACCTTTACTTACCCTAGCCGTTTCCAACAAGAGAGCATGATGGGCGAATTCGATGCCATCCGACCTTACGACGACAGCGAAGTACCTGCGGTACTGGCAAGACTGCTCGGCGACAAGGCGTTTCTAGATATCCTCACCCACTTCCGCTTCCCGCGTTTCGCCGGTGCCTTCGGCTGGATGCTCAAACCACTTATAGCCCATCGGCTGCGTCGTGAGTTCGCCGACGTGACATCGGTGGCGACTTTGCAGGACAAGGTCGAGTTCTACGTCGACCACACCATCGAGCGCGCCACCGACGGCGTGACCTACACCGGTGTCGAGCAATTCAAGTCCGGCAGCGCTTATCTGTTCATCGCCAACCACCGCGACATCGTGATGGACCCGGCCTTCGTCAACTATGCGGTGTACCACGCCGGCCTGCCGACCCCGCGCATCGCAATTGGCGACAACCTGCTGCAAAAGCCGTTCGTCAGCGACCTGATGCGCTTGAACAAGAGCTTCATCGTTCACCGTTCGATCACCGGGCGCCGCGAGAAAATGGCCGCTTATCAACTGCTGTCGGCCTACATCAACCACTCGATCCGCAACGATTGCGCCTCGATCTGGATCGCCCAGGCCGAAGGCCGCGCGAAGGACGGCGACGACCGTACCGAGTCGGCGATCCTCAAGATGTTCCACATGAGCCGCAAGGACGAGCCGTTCGGCGAGGTCATCCAGTCGCTGAACCTGACCCCGGTGTCGATCAGCTACGAATACGATCCGTGCGACCAGGCCAAGGCCCGTGAGCTGTACATCCGCGCCACCACCGGCACCTACAGCAAGGCGCCGGGCGAGGATGACGTGAGCATCGCCAAGGGCATCACCGGCTACAAGGGTCGGGTGCACGTGAACTTTGCCGCGCCGATCAGCGAATTGTTCGAAGACACCAAGCAATTGGCAGTCGAGATGGACAAGCAGATTCTCGGCGGCTACCGGTTGTTCCCGGTGCATTACCTGGCGTACGCGCAGTGGGCGGATGCTGATCCGCAACTGAATGTGCCGAAGGCTACCGAGGTGTTCGGCGCCGAGGAACTGGCCAAGGCCCAGGAAGAATGGCAGAACCGGTTGGACGCCTGCCCTGAGGAGCACCGTCCGTATCTGGTGCTGCAATATGCGACGCCGGTGCGCAATCAGTACCGGGTCAAGGCTGGTTTGCCGCTGTAAGCGGTTTCGGCCGGATACAAAAACGGCGCCTTCGGGCGCCGTTTTTCGTTCAGTAGCGGGTACTGATCCAGGACACCAGCAACGCCAGGCCCAGACAGGCAAAGCCGAAGCGGTAGAAGAAGCGATTCATGCGCAGGGTCGCCCAATCCAGCACTGGCTCCTGATCGGGCCGGCTTTGACGCTGGGCCGCGATACTGGCCATCGCTCGTTGTTCACGGCGACGGGTCGCGTGCAGCAGCCAACTGCCCGGGAAAGCCAACAGCAGGGCCAGCAGGTTGATCAGTTTGGCGGGATGGGCGGTAAACAGCGTCATCAAGTGCAGCGACATCACAGACCTCAATCTAAACCGGAATGGCGAACGCCAGACCGACGACCGCGGCGCGGATTCTACCGAAACCCTCCCCCGCAGCCCTACCCTTTACGACAAATAACGCAGCAATCGACCGATGGCTGTCCTGTGTCACGGCATCGTCATTTGTTTCGGCCACCCTGCGCGCCTCGAAACGTAAACGGAATGCGACATGCTTCACGCTGAAAACCAGGATCGCCTGTACCTCATCTCCCCGTCCGACGAACAACAGACCCTCGTCGGCAGCCTGGCCTTCAATGTTCAGGACCGTCACTGGCTGGTGTATTGCGCTCTCGGCGGGCACCAGCATGCGGACTTGCCCGAGACCGACCTGCTGACCGGCGTCAGCGTTCTCGACTTCTATTCGCAAGCCGCCTGAACGAAAAAAGCCCGGGGCCATCACTGGCCCCGGGCTTTTTCACATCTGGCGAACGCCTTATTCAGCGAGGATCTGACCCACGGTCGGATCCTTGAACAGACGGGTCAGCGCATCGCTCAGCACATCGCTGACCAGTTTGGTGTTGGTTTCCTGATTCGGCGCCATGCCGAAACGCTGGTCCAGCGACGCGCCGTAACGGCCGCTGTAGCGACGGTTGCCGCTCTGCACATCGGAACGGAAGGTCGCGCCGATGGTGGCCTCGGTCACGTACATGCCTTCTTTCGGCGACTGGTATTTCAGTTCAGTCAGGGTCACGGTCAGTTGTGGAGCATTCATCGCACCGTTGGACGGGGTAAAGCCCAGCAGACGCACGGCCGCTTCGGCCTGAGCCTGCAACTTCGGCAGAATCTGCTCGCGCTGTACGGTGATGGCGCTGGTTTCCGGGTACAGGCCACCGCGGGTGCCCAGGGTTGGCGACGGACGACCGTCGACCACGCGGACCACGACAGGCTGGCCGTGGCCGACCGGTGCCAGCTGAGTGGTCAGCTTCGGTTCCGGGCTCAGTTGTTGCGGGCTGTGGGCGCAGCCAACCAGGGTCAAACTGGTCACAGTGATCAAACCGAACAACAGGCGTTGCAACATGCTCTTCTCTCCAGAATCAGGCACAGACAGGCCCGCAGTATAGCGGTGGGCCACAGCGGGTCACCAGCACTGAAATCTCTGACAAACCCCGGCGCACGCGGTTCCTGTCACAGATTGTTCACCGCCCTTACATGTTCGCTTCACGGTCTTTTGACAATCTTCGTCACAGATCTCCAGAAGGAACACACACCATGCGCTATCTGATCTCGTTGTTCGCTCCACGTCCGCTGCACCGCAGCTTCGCCCTGCTCGACCACAAAGGCCATTGCCAGGCTTTCAAACAGTGCAGCCTGCAGCCAATGGGTGACGGTTGGGTCGAAATCGAGGAAATCCGCCTCAACTGGTTGCACCAGCCTCTGCCTGCCAGCGCCCGGGTCGAACAGCACCGCCCTCGCGCACGCGCCCAGGCGATGTTGAGCATCTGACCGGATGCCTAATAAAAGTCATTAAACTCGACCAACTCCCCGCATTTCTTCGATACAATCTCCCCCCGATTATAAGGACGTCTCCTGATCGGGCCCCGCAACAGCGTCAATGCGCTTGCATTGGCATCAAAATCGCCCACAGAGAGCCGCCCACACAGATCGAGTGAAGCTGGCGTGCTTGCTGTTTCCCTGGCAAATCCCCGCTTTTCGCGAATCTGCAGAGCTGTCATGACGCTCGGTCACTGAGTTGTTTGCCCGTTTTGCCTGCCCATGTATCGCGTGGCGGCAATCCTTCCGGGCACGGTGCCTGGCCCGGACAGCCCTTTTTTGAGGTTCACGTCTTCAAAAGAGCGTGAAAAAAACGGGTTTTCACAACTTCACAAGAGTGTGGCGAGCAAATGAATAGTTTTGCGTCTGAACATGCACCATTAGCGTCTGAAACAGCCCAACGACACAGGAACGGGTACGCCTCGAATACCGGAGCCTGAAGCCTGTCCGCTACGGATTTGGTTGCACAAACGGATGTCTCGACCATAAGTCGAATTGCCAGCCCCGTGCTGAAATGAGTTCATGTGACTCTTGAAGCCAGGCCGCACGCATCCGTCGAAGTTGCGAAAAATTGCGAAGATTCGGACATGGCAAACCTGGCCATGGGTTCCTGGGGCGCCACTGACCTGCCCCGGATACCTGGCAGCCATGCCGACAATTTGGTGCTGCAGATTTTGGAGACGCGTTAAATGGCGCATAACGAAGCAGTCGACGTAGTTCTGGTTGGGGCCGGCATCATGAGTGCCACCCTTGCAGTCCTGCTCAAAGAGCTCGACCCGGCGATCAAGCTGGAAGTCGTCGAGCTGATGGATTCCGGTGCCGCGGAGAGTTCCAACCCGTGGAACAACGCCGGTACCGGCCACGCCGGCCTGTGCGAGCTGAACTACACGCCGCAGGCTGCCGACGGCACCGTCGACATCAAGAAAGCCGTGCACATCAACACCCAGTTCGAGGTGTCGAAGCAGTTCTGGTCGTACCTGACCAGGAAAGGCACGTTCGGCTCGTGCAAATCCTTCATCAGCCCGGTGCCGCACCTGAGCTACGTCGAAGGCGAAAAAGGCGTTTCATTCCTCAAGGAACGCTTCAACGTGCTGCACAAGCACCACGCCTTCGCCGACATGGAATACACCGAAGACAAGGCGAAGATGGCCGAGTGGATGCCATTGATGATGCCGGGCCGTCCGAAAGACCAGGTGCTCGCCGCCACTCGCGTGATCAATGGCACCGACGTCAACTTCGGCGCGCTGACCAATCAGTTGCTCAAGCACCTGACCAGCGCACCGGATGCCCAGGTCAAGTACTGCAAGCGCGTGACCGGGCTGAAGCGTAACGGCAACGGTTGGACCGTCAGCATCAAGGACGTCAACAGTGGCAGCAGCCGCGAAGTCGACGCCAAATTCGTTTTCCTTGGCGCCGGTGGCGCGGCCCTGCCGCTGCTGCAAGCCTCGGGCATCGAAGAAAGCAAAGGCTTCGGTGGCTTCCCGATCAGCGGCCAGTGGCTGCGTTGCGACAACCCGGAAGTGGTCAAGCATCACCAGGCCAAGGTCTACAGCCAGGCTGCGGTAGGTTCGCCACCGATGTCGGTGCCGCACCTGGACACCCGCGTGGTCGATGGCAAGAAGTCCCTGCTGTTCGGGCCATACGCCGGTTTCACCACCAAGTTCCTCAAGCACGGCTCCTTCATGGACCTGCCGCTGTCGGTTCGCGCCGGCAACATCGGCCCGATGCTGGCCGTGGCGAAGAACAACATGGACCTGACCAAGTACCTGGTCAGCGAAGTGATGCAGTCGATGGAACAGCGTCTGGAATCCCTGCGTCGTTTCTACCCCGAGGCGAAAGCCGAAGACTGGCGCCTGGAAGTGGCCGGCCAACGGGTGCAGATCATCAAGAAAGACCCGAAAAAAGGCGGCATCCTGCAGTTCGGTACCGAACTGGTGGCCGCGAAGGACGGCTCCCTCGCCGCCCTGCTCGGCGCTTCGCCAGGTGCTTCGGTGACCGTTTCGATCATGCTGGAACTGATCGAGAAATGCTTCCCGGCCAAGGCCAAGGGTGAGTGGGCTGCCAAACTGGCGGAAATCTTCCCGGCCCGTGAAAAGGTCCTGGAAACCGACGCTGCGCTGTATCGCAAGATCAACGCGCACAACAACGTCGCGCTGGAACTGGTTGCAGCCAGTAACGAGACCGAAAGCTACGCCTGATTCGGCTCCATGAAAAACGCCCCGCACTCAGTGAGTGCGGGGCGTTTTTTTATGCCTCGGGAAAACCGCGGGCAATCAGCCGCGGGCCTTCTCGATCAGCTCGATGTATTCCGGTGCGTTGCGTTGATCGCGGATCTGGTCGACGAAGGTCTTGCCGTGCTCGTCTTTACCGTCCACGTCATAACCGGCGGCAACGAAGAAGGTCAGGAAGCGCTCGAAATCGTCGATGCGCAGGCCACGGTAGGCCTTGACCAGTTTGTGCAGCGACGGCGAGGTGGCGTCGACCGGCTCAAAATCGAGGAACAGCTTGATCTGCTCATCGCCGATCTCGTCACCAATCACTTGCTTCTTATCTTTACGCATTGCCGACTCCAGCTCGCAGACATTTCACGGGGCGGGCAGTTTACCCCCGCCCGGGCACAGGGCTCAACGCGCACGCGTGCTGCCGGTGTGCAGATCGGCCCAGATGTGGCCGTTGGCGTAGGTCAGGAACTGGCAGTACACCGTTTCGTTGCGCAACAGATCGATCACCACCCGGTACTGGGCCAACGGATAGAAGAGCGTCAGGGTCTTGCTCTTGTCGTCATACACCGGCTTTTTCAGGCTTTTGCTTTCGCCGTCAAAACTGACCAGTACCTGGTTGATCGTCGCGCCCTTGTTCAGCGACTTGCCCTTGAGGCGGATCATCAACGGCGACGTGACCGGAATCGGCTGCTGATTGGACTGACGCTGGGCACCGACCACCACGGAATAGTCGGTGACCTGCAACAGTTGCTGCTGCTCGGGTTCGGCATCGCGCAGAGTGAGGTCGTCGGGCGGCAGGAATTGGCTGTGCATCGGGGCGGCGGCCAGGGGCAGGCTGAGGGTCAGCAACAGGGCGGCGCAGCTGCGGATCAAGAGGCTCATGACAGGCTCCGGAGGGCGGGGCCGAGCACTTTAGCAGTCTTTAAAAGCAAAAGATCGCAGCCTTGGGCTGCGATCTTTCAAGGGGCTCTTACATGCCTTTGACGGCGAAGATCCCGTTGGCGTTGCGCCAGTAGCCTTTGTAGTCCATGCCGTAACCGAAGATGTAACGGTCGATGCATGGCAGACCGACGAAGTCTGCTTTCAGGTCAGGACGGGCCTTGCGGTCGTGGTCCTTGTCGATCAGCACGGCGGTGTGCACTTTGCGCGCGCCAGCGTGTTTGCAGAAGTCGATGATGGCGCCCAGGGTGTGACCTTCGTCGAGGATGTCGTCGATGATCAGCACGTCGCGGTCGATGAACGAGACTTCAGGTTTGGCTTTCCAGAACAGGTCGCCGCCGCTGGTTTCGTTGCGATAGCGGGTGGCGTGCAGGTAGGACGCTTCCAGCGGGAACTGCAGATGGGTCAGCAGCTTGCCGGAGAAAATCAGCCCGCCGTTCATCACACAGAACACCACCGGGTTGCTCTCGGCCAGTTGTTCGTTGATTTGTGCACCGACGCGGGCAATGGCAGCCTCGACTTCAGCTTCGGTGTACAGGCAGTCAGCCTCTCGCATGATTTGACGGATATGCTCGAGATCAGCGGACATGGCGCTCTCCAAGGGGGGTCTGTTTCGGAAAAGCGGGCAAAGGTACGCATCCCGCACGGCCGAATCAAGCATTTGTGGACTAACGTACTGTATGTCCTATAGGACATCACCCTCGGATAGATTAATCTAGGCCGGTTTTTTTGCCCGCCGCCGGAGCCTTTCCCCATGTCCATCCAAGAGATCCGCCATCCGCTGATCCGTCACAAACTTGGCCTTATGCGCCGTGCAGACATCAGCACCAAGAATTTCCGTGAGCTCGCTCAGGAAGTCGGTGCCCTGTTGACCTATGAAGCTACCAAAGACCTGCCGCTGGAAACCTACGATATCGAAGGTTGGTGCGGCACTGTGTCGGTCGAGAAAATCGCCGGCAAGAAGATTACCGTCGTGCCGATCCTGCGTGCCGGCATCGGCATGCTCGAAGGCGTGCTGAGCCTGATCCCGGGCGCCAAGGTCAGCGCCGTCGGCGTTGCCCGTAACGAAGAAACCCTGCAGGCCCACACTTATCTGGAAAAACTGGTTCCGGAAATCGACGAACGCCTGGCCATGATCATCGACCCGATGCTCGCCACCGGCAGTTCCATGGTTGCAACCATCGACCTGCTGAAGAAGGCCGGTTGCAAGGACATCCGCGCGATGGTGCTGGTTGCCGCGCCGGAAGGCATTGCCGCTGTCGAGAAAGCTCACCCGGACGTGATCATCTACACCGCGTCCATCGATCAGAAACTCAACGAGCACGGTTACATCATTCCTGGGCTTGGCGATGCCGGTGACAAGATCTTCGGCACCAAGCAGAAGGACGCGTAACCATGCAGCAAGAGTTCAACGATCCGCTCTGGCGCACGGTGCTGTCCGGCGCACAGATGCTGTTCGTGGCTTTCGGCGCCCTGGTGCTGATGCCGCTGATCACGGGCCTTGACCCGAACGTGGCACTGTTTACCGCAGGTCTTGGGACGATTCTGTTCCAGATCGTCACCGGGCGTCAGGTGCCGGTGTTCCTGGCGTCGAGCTTTGCCTTCATCACCCCGATCATTCTCGCCAAGGGCCAGTTCGGCCTCGCCGCGACCATGGGCGGCGTGATGGCGGCCGGTTTCGTCTACACCTTCCTTGGCCTGGCCGTGAAGATCAAAGGCACCGGGTTCATCGACCGTCTGCTGCCGCCGGTGGTGATCGGTCCGGTGATCATTTCCATTGGCCTGGCCATGGCGCCGATTGCCGCGAACATGGCGATGGGCAAGGCCGGTGACGGTTCGGAGCTGATCCATTACCAGACCGCGATGATGATCTCGATGCCGGCATTGCTGACCACGTTGATCGTGGCGGTGTTCGGCAAAGGCATCTTCCGCTTGGTACCGATCATTTCCGGCGTGCTGGTGGGTTTCGCCATGTCCTTCTATTTCGGTGTCGTCGACACCGCGAAGATTGCGGCAGCCCCGTGGTTTGCGATCCCTCACTTCACTGCGCCCGAGTTCAACTGGCAGGCGATCCTGTTCATCGTCCCGGTGGCGCTGGCCCCGGCCATCGAGCACATCGGCGGCGTGATTGCCGTCGGCAGCGTGACCGGTCGCGACTACCTGAAGAAACCGGGCCTGCATCGCACCCTGCTGGGTGACGGTATCGCCACCACGGCCGCCGGCCTGTTCGGCGGTCCGCCCAACACCACCTACGCCGAAGTGACTGGCGCGGTGATGCTGACCAAGAACTACAACCCGAAAATCATGACCTGGGCGGCGATCTTCGCCATCAGCCTGGCGTTCATCGGCAAGTTCGGTGCCCTGTTGCAAAGCATTCCGGTGCCGGTGATGGGCGGGATTCTGTGCCTGTTGTTCGGTTCGATCGCGGCGGTGGGGATGAACACCCTGATCCGTCACAAGATCGATCTGGGCGAGGCGCGCAATCTGGTGATCGTTTCCGTCACGCTGGTGTTCGGGATTGGCGGTGTGCTGGTCGGCACCGGCACCGGTCCGGATGACTTCGGCCTCAAAGGCATCGCGCTGTGCGCGGTGGTGGCGATTGCGCTGAACCTGATCCTGCCGGGCAACGACAGCTGGAAACACAAGAAGGCGGATGAGCCGCTGCTCTAAGCCTTGAGCGTTGGTCGTTCCCACGTTGCGTGGGAACGACCATGTTTTCAGAGAGCCAGTGGCGCCCGCTCACAAAGCGTCGCCAATGCCTTTGCCCATTGCGGGTCATCGTTCAGGCACGGCACCAGCACCAACTCCTCCCCTCCCGCCTCGCGGAACTGTTCCTTGCCGCGATCGCCGATCTCTTCCAGGGTCTCGATGCAATCGGCGACAAACGCCGGGCACATCACCAGAATCTTCTTCACGCCGCTCTTGGCCAACTCATCCAGCCGCGCTTCGGTGTAGGGTTCGATCCATTTCGCCCGGCCCAGCCGCGACTGAAACGACACCGACCATTTACCGTCCGGGATGCCCATGCGCTTGGCAAACTCGGCCGCCGTGCGCAGGCACTGGCCGCGATAGCAGGTGGCAACCACCTCCGGTGGTGCACCGGCGCAGCAATCGCCGCCGCCCTCGAAACTGTGCCCCGGATTGAGTTTTTTCAGGTGCCGCTCCGGCAAACCATGGAAGCTCAGCAGCAGGTGATCGTAATCCTGCTGCAAGTGCGGTCGGGCACTCTCCGCCAGCGCATCAAGGTATTCCGGCTGATCGTAGAACGGCTGCAATACCGACAGTTGCACATCGAGTTTCTTCTCGCGCACAACCCGCTTGGCTTCTTCGATCACGGTGGTCGTGGTGCTGTCGGCGAACTGTGGATAAAGCGGCGCGAGAGTAATGCGCTTGTGCCCCGCTGCGACCAGCTTCAACAGGCTTGTCTCAATCGATGGCTCGCCGTAACGCATGGCCAGTTCCACCGGGCCGTGGGTCCACTGCGCCTTCATCTGCTGTTGCAGGCGACGGCTGAGCACCACCAGCGGCGAGCCTTCATCCCACCAGATCGAGGCGTAGGCATGGGCCGACTGCTCGGGGCGCTTGATCAGGATCAGCGACACCAACAGACGCCGCACCGGCCACGGCAGGTCGATCACGTACGGGTCCATCAGAAATTGATTGAGGTAGCTGCGCACGTCGGCCACCGAAGTGGAGGCCGGCGAACCCAGGTTGACCAGAAGCAAGGCGTGATCGGTCATGCAACGTCCTATTTCAGAGGCGGCTGGAGAGATCGTCCAGGGCCGCGCGTAAATCCGTGAAGCGGAAACTGAATCCGGCTTCCAGCAAGCGTGCCGGTGTGGCCCGTTGGCCACCCAGCAACAGCAATGACATCTCGCCGAGCCCGACCTTCAAGGCGAGGGCCGGCATCGGCATGAACGCCGGGCGATGCAGCACGCTGCCCAGCGTCTTGGCGAATTCGCGATTGCGCACAGGTTTCGGTGCGCACGCATTATAAGGACCGCTGGCCTGATTGCGGTGCAGAAGAAAATCAATCAGGGCGATTTGATCGTCGATATGAATCCACGACATCCACTGCCGACCATTGCCCAAAGGCCCGCCCAGTCCAAGTTTGAACGGCAACAACAGGCGCGACAAAAAACCGCCCTCGGCCGACAGCACCAGCCCGGTCCGCACCATCACCACGCGAATGTCCATCGCTTCGGCGCGTTGCGCGGTTTCTTCCCAGGCAATGCACAACTGACTGGCGAAATCGTCGATCACCGGTGGCGAATCTTCGGTCAACTCGCGCTCGCCGCCGTCACCGTACCAACCCACCGCCGAGCCCGAGATCAGCAGTGACGGTTTCTGCCCGCGATTTTCCAGCCACGTCAGCAACGTTTCGGTGAGCGTGATGCGACTGCTCCACAACACGGCTTTACGCCGATGGGTCCACGGCCGGTCGGCAATCGGCGCGCCGGCGAGGTTGACGATCACGTCGACCGGCTCGTCGCCAAAGTCCTCCAGACGCGCAATGCCACGCACTGGCGCTCCACAGATTTTCGCGACTTTTTCCGCGCGACGACTCAGCACGGTCAAGCGATGTCCCTGCCCCAACCAGTGCAGGCAGAGCTGACGTCCGATCAATCCAGTACCGCCGGTCAGCAATATGTGCATGACATCTTCCTCGCGTGGCGTTTTACCCCGATCCCTAGTCTATTTTTATAAGCAGGGATCTTTTCTATCGGGCAGGCTCTATTGTTTAACAATAGGCCAAGCTGTCAGAACGAAAACGCTGGAAGTTATACCAAAAAACAAAATTGTACAGGTTTCATCCACGGCGTAGTCTGTACAGAAAGGTAAACGAGGCCCCTATGACTGTACCTATCGCAATCATTGGCACCGGCATCGCCGGACTCTCCGCCGCCCAGGCCCTGACAGAGGCCGGGCACAGCGTTCAGTTGTTCGATAAAAGCCGTGGCAGCGGCGGGCGCATGTCGAGCAAGCGCAGTGACGCCGGCTCGCTGGACATGGGCGCGCAGTATTTCACCGCCCGCGACCGACGCTTCGTCACCGAGGTCCAGCGCTGGCAAAGCCAGGGCTGGGTCGCCGAGTGGACGCCGCAGCTCTACACCTATCATGGCGGGCAACTGAACCTGTCGCCGGACGAGCAGACCCGCTGGGTCGGCACACCGCGCATGAGCGCCATCACCCGTGGCTTGCTCGACGGCCTGGAAGTGCACTTCGCCTGCCGGATCACCGAGGTCTATCGCGGCGAAGAACACTGGCACCTGCAAGATGCCGAAGGCTTCACCCACGGGCCGTTCAGCCATGTGGTGATCGCCACCCCGGCCCCACAGGCCACCGCGTTGCTGGCCGCTGCGCCGAAACTCGCCGGGGCTGCTGCAGGCGTGAAGATGGACCCGACCTGGGCCGTCGCCCTCGCCTTCGACACGCCACTGGATACACCCATCGAAGGCTGCTTCGTACAGGACAGCGCCCTGGACTGGCTGGCCCGCAACCGCAGTAAACCGGGGCGCGACAACACCCTCGACACTTGGGTCCTGCACGCCACCAGTGCCTGGAGCCGGCAGCATATCGATCTGCCCAAGGAAGCCGTGATCGAGCAATTGCACGGTGCCTTCGCCGAATTGCTGCACAGCGCCATGCCCGCGCCCACCTTCAGTCTCGCCCACCGCTGGCTCTATGCCCGCCCATCCACCAGCCATGAATGGGGCACGCTGGCGGATGCCGATCTGGGGCTGTATGCATGCGGCGACTGGTGCCTGTCGGGCCGGGTCGAAGGCGCGTGGCTCAGCGGTCAGGAAGCTGCACGTCGCCTGCACGAACACCTGCAGTGAACCGCTTCAATCCGCGCAAACTGCTGCTGTCGAAATGGACAGCAGCCCTCCCGCAAAACCGTGAAAAGCATTTTCTGATAACCAGACTATTCTGCGACGAGGATGGCACGGTGCTGGAGATTGAATTACACGCTGTGTTGACCCGACACAGCACGCAGTTGGACTGGCACGCATTGCAGGACGATGCGCACTGGAAAATGGGCTGGCTCTAGTTCTCGCCAAAATCCTGTACAAATAAATTGACTTGTACACCCTTGAATCTATGCTGAAGGAATGTTGTACAGAATAATTATTTTGTACAAATTCAGATTCGAGGTGCCTCCATGTCCGAACCGTCCCCACCCAAGATCGCCATCAGCGCCTGCCTGATGGGAGCCGAAGTGCGCTACAACGGCGGGCACAAGGAATCGCGGCTGTGCACCCGCACCCTCACTGAGTATTTCCAGTTCGTCCCGGTCTGCCCGGAAGTCGCGATTGGCCTGGGAATTCCCCGCGAGCCGATTCGTCTGGTCGGCGACCCGGATCATCCACAAGCCCTCGGCACTGTTCATCGCGAGACAGACGTCACCGATGCGCTGTCCGCTTATGGCCAGAAAATGGCCACCGAACTCGATGACATCTGCGGCTACATCTTCATGCAGCAATCGCCGTCCTGCGGGCTGGAGCGGGTCAAGGTCTATCACCACAACGGCGCGCCGATCGGCAGCGGGCGCGGGATCTACGCCCAGGCCTTCTGTGCCCGGCACCCAGATCTACCGGTGGAGGAAGCCGGACGATTGAACGATCCGGTCCTGCGGGAAAATTTCATTACCCGAGTGTTCGCCTACAGCGACTGGCAGCAGGTGCTCGAACACGGCTTGAGCCGCCGCGCCCTGACCGACTTCCATTCCCGCTACAAGTACCTGCTGATGGCCCATAACCCGGTGCAATACAAGGCGCTGGGCAATCTGCTGGGCAACATGGGCCGGATCGATCCGGTGGAGCTCGGCCCGCGCTACTTCAGCCAGTTGATGGCAGCGCTGACCACCTGCGCCACACGCCGCACCCACAGCAACGTGTTGCAGCACATCTGCGGTTACCTGAAACGGGCCATCAGCGCCGAAGACAAACAGGAAATGCAGCACGTCATTGGCCAGTACCGCCACGGCATCGTGCCGCTGGTGGTGCCGCTGACGCTGCTCAAGCATCACTTTCGTCAACACCCCGATCCGTACATCGCGCAACAGGTTTACCTGCAACCGCACCCGGAAAACCTCAGCCTGCGAAACGCCATTTGATGAACGACTCACCCGACAGCAGCGCCCGCGAAGACCTCGGCGCCGACTTCAAGAAAGCCCTCGACGACGGCTGGCTGCCGATCCGCGAGGTCGCGCGCCAGACCGGCGTCAACGCGATCACCCTGCGCGCCTGGGAACGCCGTTACGGATTGATCGTGCCCCAGCGCACGCCTAAAGGTCATCGTTTGTATTCGGCCGAACACGTGCAGCGCATCCAGACCATCCTCACCTGGCTCAACCGGGGTGTTGCGGTCAGTCAGGTCAAACCGCTGCTCGACACACCGCAAGCCTTCAACGAGCCGCTGGAAAACGAATGGCAGCCGTTGCATCAAGCCGCACTGCAGGCGGTCATCCAATTGAACGAACGCAGCCTCGACGACAGCGTCAACCAGGCCATGGCGTTGTACCCGCCGCGAACCCTGTGCGAGCAATTGCTGATGCCGTTGCTGGCGGAACTCGAACAGCGCTGGCAGGGCCAGTTCGGTGCGCAGATGGAGCGGGTGTTCTTTCACGCCTGGCTGCGTAGCAAATTTGGCGCACGCATCTACCATAACAACCGTCAGTTGCGCGGTGCGCCACTGCTGCTGGTCAATCATTCGGACTTACTGCTGGAGCCGCACCTGTGGCTCTGCGCCTGGCTGATCAGCAGCGCCGATTGCCCGGTGCAGGTGTTTGACTGGCCGCTGCCGGCCGGGGAACTGGCGTTGGCAGTCGATCATCTGCAAGCCCGTGGCGTACTGCTGTATTCCAGCAAAGCCATGAACCTTGCGCAGTTGCCGAAGCTGTTGAATGGCGTCAGCTGCCTGAAAATGATTGCCGGACCAACGGTGTGCATCCACCACGCCGAGTTGTCCGTAAGAACCTCCGAGATCGCTGATCTGTACCTGGCCGAAGATCCTCTGGCGGCGCATCAGGTGCTGATAGAGCGAGAGTTGATTTGATGAAGACTGTCGAGAACACCATGCAATTGATCTGGCTGCGCAGCGACCTGCGCCAACATGACAACACCGCCCTGACGGCCGCCGCCGAGCGTGGCCCGACCGTGGCCGTGTACCTGTTGAGCCCCGAGCAATGGCAGAAACATGACGACGCTCCGTGCAAGATCGATTTCTGGCTGCGCAACCTGCGGGAGCTGAGCAAAAGCCTCGCAGCACTGAACATCCCGTTGTTGATCCGCAGCGCCCCGCGCTGGGATCAGGCGCCAGCGGTGCTGCTTGAGCTGTGCCGGCAATGGAAGGTCGAGGCCGTTCACGTCAACGAGGAATATGGCATTCACGAAAGCCGCCGCGATGCAGCGGTTGAGCAGGCGTTGCAAGCCGAAGGCATCACGTTTCACAGCTACCTCGATCAATTGCTGTTCAAACCGGGCAGTGTGTTGACCAAGACCGGCACCTACTTTCAGGTGTTCAGCCAGTTCCGCAAAGTCTGCTACGAACGTTTGCATGGCTCGATGCCGCCGCTGATTAATGCTCCGTCCGCGCAGGCCCCGCTGCACATCGACAGCGACCCGGTGCCTGAGTCCATCGACGGTTTCCCGACACCCGGCCAAGCCCTGCGCAACCTGTGGCCCGCTGGTGAAACCGAGGCTCAACGACGCCTCGACACCTTCGCCGACGTGCAGATCGACTATTACAAAAGCGAACGCGACTTCCCGGCCAAGCCTGGCACCAGCCAACTCTCGGCCTATCTCGCCGCCGGTGTGATTTCGCCGCGCCAATGCCTGCATGCCGCGCTGCAAACCAATCAGGGCGAATTCGAAAGCGGCAAAGTCGGCGCCGTTACCTGGATCAACGAATTGCTGTGGCGCGAGTTCTACAAACACATTCTGGTGGGTTACCCGCGGGTGTCCCGGCATCGCGCGTTCCGCCCAGAAACCGAAGCCCTGGCCTGGCGCGATGCGCCGCAGGAACTGGCGGCCTGGCAGGAGGCGCGCACCGGCCTGCCGATCATCGACGCGGCCATGCGCCAATTGCTCGAAACCGGCTGGATGCACAATCGCCTGCGGATGGTGGTGGCGATGTTCCTGACCAAGAACCTGCTGATCGACTGGCGTGAAGGCGAGCGTTTTTTCATGCGCCACCTGATCGACGGCGATCTGGCGGCGAACAACGGCGGCTGGCAGTGGAGCGCTTCAACCGGCACCGATGCAGCGCCGTACTTCCGGATTTTCAACCCGGTCAGCCAGTCGGAAAAATTCGACAGCGAAGGCCTGTTCATCAAACACTGGCTGCCTGAACTGGCCGGACTGAACAAGAAGGAAGTGCACAACCCGGCGAGCGCTGGCGGGCTGTTCGGGGTGGCGGACTACCCGTCGCCAATCGTCAACCTGAGCACCTCGCGGGAGCGGGCGCTGAGCGCGTTCAAGAACCTGCCGTCACGTCAGACGGCCGGAGGCGGGCATGAGTGAATTCCTGCGCCGCTTCGCCCGCCAGTTTGCGCAGTTGAACAAAGACAACCTGCACAGCCTGGACGCGCTCTACAGCGAGGACATTCATTTCACCGATCCCTTGCACGAGGTGCAGGGGCTGACGCAATTGCGCAGCTACTTCAGCGAGCTCTACGCCAATGTCAGCGAGCTGCGGTTCGACTTCCACGGTTTCGACCAGATCGGCGACTGCGAAGGTTACCTGCGCTGGGTCATGAGTTACCGCCACCCGCGTCTGGCGGGCGGGCGATTGATTCGCGTCACGGGCTGCTCGCACCTGCTCTGGCGCGACAAGGTTTATCGCCACCGGGATTACTTCGATGCCGGGGCGCTGCTTTATGAACATCTACCTGTATTGGGCCGGGTGATTGCCTGGCTGAAAAGGAGACTGGGATGAGTCGTTCAACGCCACGCCGTTATTGGCTGACCGGCGCCAGCAGTGGCATCGGCGCAGCACTGGCGGAAGAAATTCTGAAAACCGGTGCACACCTGGCGGTCAGTTCCCGTCAGGTCACACCACTCAAAGCGCTGTCGCAACGCTATCCGGGCCAAGTGCTGGTGCTGCCGGGGGATTTGACCAACAGCCAGACCGTGCGGGAAATCGGTGAACAGATCGCGATGGACTGGGGGGCGTTGGACAGCGTGATTCTCAACGCCGGCACCTGCGAGTACGTCGATGCCCAGCAGTTCGACGCCTCGATCATCGAGCACGTGGTGCGCACCAACCTGCTCGCCAGCAGCTACTGCATCGAAGCCGCCCTGCCCTTGCTGCGCAAAGGGACCGCGCCGCATCTTGTGGGCATGGCCAGCTCCGTCACTTATGTGCCATTGCCTCGGGCCGAAGCTTATGGCGCATCGAAGGCCGGGTTGCGGTATCTGTTCGAGTCGTTGCGCATCGATCTGGCGGACGAAGGCATTGAAGTCACGGTCATCAGCCCGGGCTTTGTCGAAACACCATTGACCGCCAAAAACGATTTCCCGATGCCATTGAGCTGGCCTGCGGAAAAAGCGGCGAGTCACATCTTTGGCAGACTCAAGGAGCGGCCTCTGGAGATAGCCTTTCCGGCGCTGTTCATGGCTGCGCTCTGGCCATTGTCGAAAATGCCGGCGCGGGTACAACTGGCGATTGGCAAACGCATGGTGCGGCGCAGCCCGCCGCTCAGGGATCTGACGTGAACATCGCCATTGTCGGCAGCGGGATCGCAGGCCTGACCTGCGCCTACCTGCTCAATCGCCGGCATGACGTGACGGTGTTCGAGGCCGGCGACTGGGTCGGCGGCCATACGCACACAGTAAAAGTGACGCTGGATGGGCGTGATTACGCAGTGGACACCGGGTTCATCGTGTTCAACGACTGGACGTACCCGAACTTCATTCGCTTGCTCGGCCAGTTGGGCGTAACCGCCAAGGCCACCGAGATGAGCTTTTCGGTGACCGACCCCGACACCGGCCTGGAATACAACGGCAACAACCTCGACAGCCTGTTCGCCCAACGCAGCAATCTGTTGTCGCCGGGGTTCTGGGGCATGCTGCGCGACATCCTGCGCTTCAATAAGGAAGCCCGGCGCGACCTCGCCGAACAGCGGATAACCACTGACACCACGCTGGATGATTACCTCAAGGCCGGCGGTTACGGCGAGCGCTTCATCCTGCATTACATCGTGCCGATGGGCGCGGCGATCTGGTCGATGCCCATGGCCCAGATGCTGAATTTTCCGTTGCAGTTCTTCGTGCGGTTCTTCGAGAACCACGGTTTGTTGTCGGTCAGCAATCGTCCGCAATGGCGAGTGATCGAGGGCGGCTCGAGTGCTTACATCGCGCCGCTGACCGAGTCTTTCAAAGAACGGATCCGCGTGAACTGTCCGGTAAACCGGATCGATCGCAACGAACACGGCGTGGTTATCCACAGCCCCGCCGACATCGAACACTTCGACAAAGTCGTGCTGGCCTGCCACAGCGATCAGGCATTGCGTCTGCTGGCCAATCCCGGCAGTGCCGAGCGGGAGATTCTCGGTGCCCTGCCCTACGCCGACAACGAAGTGGTGCTGCACACCGACACCCGCCTGCTGCCGACGCGCAAACGGGCCTGGGCCAGCTGGAACTATCGCCTCGGCGGGGCCGGCCATACCCAGGCGGCCGTCACTTACGACATGAATATCCTGCAAGGCATCCAGAGCGACACCACGTTCTGCGTCAGCCTCAACCAGAGCGCCGGCATCAGCCCGTCCAAAGTGCTTGCCCGTTTCACCTATGCCCATCCGCAATTCAGCCTCGCAGCGGTGGCGGCACAACAGCGCTGGGCCGAACTCGACGGAGCACAACACACCCATTATTGCGGCGCGTACTGGGCCAATGGTTTTCATGAAGACGGCGTGGTCAGCGCTTTACGCGTGGCCGCCGCGTTCGGAGAAAGCCTGTGAACAGCGCACTTTACAGTGGCTGGATCGCCCATCGGCGATTCGCTCCGCGCCGTCATGAATTCCGCTACCGGATCGGCCTGATCTATCTCGACCTGGCCGAACAGGACGCCGTGCTGAGCCTTTCGCCCTTGGCAGGCGCGAGCCGGTTTGCCCCGTTTTCGTTTCGCGAGACCGACTACCTCAAGACCTTCACCGGTCGTGGTGTGCGGCTGATCGATGCCGTGCGCCTGCTGGTCGGTGAGGCCCTTGGTCACGAGCCGCAGGGCTCGATCTGCCTGCTCACTCAGCCCCGCAGCTGGGGCCTGGCATTCAACCCGGTGAGTTTCTTTTACTGCCACGAGGCCGACGGGCAACTGGCGGCGATTCTCTGCGAAGTCAGCAACACGCCGTGGCGCGAGCGCTATCACTATGTGCTCCCGGCTCAAGCGCCGACCAACGTACGCGACTTCCACCAGCATTTCGCCGTGGCCAAGGCGTTTCACGTTTCGCCTTTCCTGCCGCCGGATCTGGAATACCGCATGAGCTTCAGCCCCGCCGCGCAAACCCTGGGCGTGCACATGGCCGACTGGCAAGGCGAGCAAAAACTGTTCGACGCCACGCTCAACCTGAAACGCGAAGCCCTTGATCGACGCAACCTGCACCGGCATCTGTGGCGCTTTCCCTGGATGACCGCCAAGACCGCGCTGGCGATCTATTGGCAGGCCCTGCGATTGCTGCTCAAGCGCACCCCGCTGTTTCCCCATCGGACGGCCGACGACAGCTTTCGAACCGCCACTGCGTCTCCCGAGGAGCACCGCCATGAAATCCTCTAGTGTTTCGGCCAGAGCCGCCATCCCGTTCAGTACGCACGGCATCACCGGTTCGCTGCTGCGCCGCGGTGTTCTTCGTCAGCTCGCACAGCTCAAGCATGGGCAACTGGTGGTGATCGAGGACGGAGAACGCCAGGTCTTCGGCACGCCGGGCAGTGCGTTGCTGGGCGAGATTCATGTCCTTGATGCGGCGGCGTGGGGCATGGTCGCGGGCAACGGTTCGATCGGTGCGGGTGAAGCCTTCATTCATGGTTACTGGAGTTCGCCGGACCTTACGGCGGTAGTGCGGGTCTTCGTCAGCAACCTTGAGGTGCTCGATGGCATGGAGGGCGGACTGGCGAAAATCGGCCGGCCGCTGGTGCGCGGGCTGCACTGGCTTAACCGCAACACACGCAAGGGCTCGCAGAAAAACATCGCCGCGCACTACGACCTCGGCAACGATCTGTTCGAGCAGTTTCTCGACCCGACCATGATGTACTCGGCGGCGCAGTTCCTGCGCCCCGACGACAGCCTGGAACAGGCGCAGCTGAACAAACTGGAGCGGATCTGCCAGAAGCTCGCGCTCGAACCCGGCGACCACCTGCTGGAAATCGGCACCGGCTGGGGCAGCATGGCGCTGTATGCCGCGCAGCACTATGGCTGCAAAGTCACCACGACCACGCTGTCCAAAGAGCAATACGCGTTCACGGCCCGGCGCATCGAAAGCCTCGGCTTGCAGGATCGAGTGACGCTGCTGCTCAAGGACTACCGCGACCTCACCGGCCAGTACGACAAACTGGTATCGATCGAGATGATCGAAGCGGTCGGCCATCGCTTCCTGCCGACCTACTTCAAGCAATGCGCGCACCTGCTCAAGAGCAACGGCCTGATGCTGCTGCAAGCAATTACCATTCGGGACCAGCGTTACGAGCAGGCGAAACGCGGCGTGGATTTCATCCAGCGTTACATCTTCCCCGGCGGCGCCCTGCCCTGTGTGCAGAAGATGCTCGAAATCGTCAGCCGCGACACCGACATGAACCTGCTGCACATGGAAGATTTCGGCCTGCACTACGCCCGGACCCTGCGCCTGTGGCATGAGAACTTTCGCCATGCCCACGGCCGCCTGAGCGAATTGGGCTACGACGATTATTTCCTGCGGCTGTGGGAGTTTTATCTGTGCTACTGCGAGGGCGGCTTCCTCGAACGCACCATCGGCACCGCGCAATTGCTGTTGGCCAAACCGGCGGCCATGCCGGCACCGCTGCTCGGGCGCTTCGATGCTTGAGCGGATCGCCAACGCCGTTCTGTTCCAGATTGGCTGGCTGGCCTGCGTGCTCGGCGGCAACAGCCTGTGGTTGCTGGTGGCGCTGGCGGTGCTGGTGATTCATCTGCGCTGGATCAGCAGTTGGGCGGCGGAGGGCCGACTGATTCTCAGCGTGGTGATTCTGGGTACGGCCGTGGACAGTGGCTTGCGCGGCCTCGGGGTGTTCGAGTTCAAGGATCTGTCGCCGCTGATTCCGCTGTGGCTGATGTTGTTGTGGGCACTGCTCGCCACGACGTTACGCCATTGCCTGCAATGGAGCGCCCGGCCATGGTGGCTGGCGGCTCTGCTCGGAGCCGTCGGTGGCGCGTTGTCGTATTGCGCCGGTGGACGACTGGCCGGGGTGCAATTTCCCTACGGCGAGTTACCGACCTTGATCGGCATCGGTCTGTTGTGGGCGCTGCTGTTTCCGTTGCTGCACCAACTGTCCGGGCGTCTGGAAGACTGATCGTCTGTCAGGGCTTTCACACGTCCATCGGGCACTGCCGTACACTGGCGCCCATGAAAACCATTCCCCTCAAGCCAATCGACGAGCCCGCAGTCACCTGTTCGACCTGCGCGGCCTGCTGCTGTCAGCTCGAAGTCATGCTGATCACCGACACCGGCGTGCCCGAGCGCTATATCGATACCGATGATTGGGGTGGTGAAGTGATGTTGCGCCTGGACGACGGCTGGTGCGCGGCACTGGATCGCGACACGATGATGTGCACGATCTACGAAAAACGCCCGCTGATCTGCCGCGAATTCGAAATGGGCGCCCCGGAATGCATCGACGAACGCCAGGGGATTGCCACGGCGTATCGCTGAATACAAAAAAAGGAGCGCCGGGCGCTCCTTTTTCATGGGTGTTACAGCGGCATCGAATAATGCAACGAGTAGCTTTCTACCCCGTCGTTGTTGCTCGACATGCCGGCGTTGGAATAGTGAGTCGCGCGAATCCCCACCTCGTGCCCGCCATGGAAACGCAAACCGAAACCGAAACGGTCTTCGAACTGGAAGGCCTGGCCGATCTTGTTGCCTTCGTATTCGGTGTTGGAAAACACCGCAGCGCCGATGCCGGCCTCGACGTACGGCTTGATCGACTCGCCGGAAAACTCGTAAACAAACACCGGCGAGAACGACAGGCTGTTGTTGCTGGAGCCCTTGTCGCCTTCCCAGTAGGTGTAGGCGCCACTCCAGTAACCGGTCAGGCGACCGACATCGCTTTGCAGCCAGCTCTTGTCCCAGTCGAAATTCATCCCCAGGCGATACGTCATCGTTGAATCGCTGGTGGCCCCAACCCCGAATTCCACACCCGCGGCTTGCGCGGTAAAACTTTGCCCCATCAGTGCGGCCGCAATCGCGGCCAAGCAGAATAGTCGCTTCACTTGAAACATCCTTTTCCGAACGGTCGTATGGTTTTTAGTTTGCTTGACGCTATAGAAATCGGCGTTTGAACAGAAGTTCAGCTGATTTTTCAGTTATGACGCAACTTTTTTACAAACCGAAGCTTTGCACATCGCCGGGCAATTGTCCCAGCAATGGCAGTATGTTTTTCAGGGATTGCGGATCGGCACTGGTCCAGAATTTCGCGGGGCGGTTCGGGCCCTCGGCGAGCAATTCGCGCTCGGCCAGCAGACGCTGAAGTTGCCGGGCCACGGCGGCGCCGGTGTCGATCAGGCTGATGTCGTCGGGGAGCATCGTCTTGAGCATCGGCTTGAGAAACGGATAGTGGGTGCAGCCGAGAATGATCGTGTCGCAGCCTGCGCCCAGCAGCGGTTCGACGTAGTGCTGAAGCAACTGACGCAGCGCTTCGCTGTGCAGGTCGCCGTTTTCGATCCGCTCGACCAGTCCCGGGCAAGGTTGGGTAATGACCCGAATATCGGTGGCAAAACGATCGAGCAAGGCCGCGAATTTCGCGCTCTGCAAGGTGCCGGTGGTGGCGAGTACGCCGACTACTCCGCTGCGAGTGGCGGCAGCAGCCGGTTTGACTGCCGGCTCCATGCCGACAATCGGCCAGTCGGGGAAGTCACGCCGCAGGTCAGCGACGCCGGCCACGGTCGCGGTGTTGCAAGCGATCACCAACGCCTTGGCGCCCTGCTCGCAGAAAAAACCGGCCATCACGCTGCAACGCTCGCGAATGAACTCCGGGGTTTTCTCGCCATAAGGAATGTGGCCGCAATCGCCGAGGTAGAGCAGCGATTCATTGGGCAGCAACTGCTGGATTTCCGCCAGCACCGACAGGCCGCCGACGCCGGAGTCGAATACGGCGATCGGCGCCTCACGCATGGTGCGAACCACAGACACTGCATCCAGGATCACGCTTGACCCGCAGTTCACGGAAGCGCGAGCCCAGTGCATCGATCAACAGCAGACGACCCACCAGTGGCTCGCCGAATCCTGCCAGCAACTTCAACGCTTCCAACGCTTGCAGGCTGCCGACCAGGCCAACCAGAGGACCGACCACGCCGGCCTCGCTGCAGGTCAGTTCGGCTTCGCTGCCGTGACCGTACAGGCAGTGGTAGCACGGACTTTCGGCACGACGCGGGTCGAACACCGAGAGCTGCCCTTCGAGGCGGATCGCCGCGCCGCTGACCAGCGGTTTGCGCGCAGCCACACACGCAGCGTTGACTGCTTCGCGAGTGGAGAAATTGTCCGAACAGTCGAGCACCAGATCCACCGCAAGCACGGCAGCAGCGAGGGAGTCCTCGTCCAGCGCCTGGCGATGGGGCACCAGTTGAATTTCAGGATTGATCGCGCTCAGGCGCTTGAGCGCCGAGTCGACCTTGGTCATGCCGACGCTGTCGGTGTCGTGGATGATCTGGCGTTGCAGGTTGGTCAGGTCGACCGTGTCGAAATCCGCCAGATGCAATTCACCGACACCCGCCGCCGCCAGGTACAAGGCCACCGGTGCGCCGAGACCGCCGAGGCCGACGATCAGGACACGGCTGTCCTTGAGCTTCAACTGGCCATCGATGTCGATGTGTTGCAGCAGGATCTGCCGACTGTAGCGCAACAATTCCTGATCATTCAGCACGGCAGGCGCCCCAGGCTGATCCGTTGATGGCCGCCCAGATCGGTGCGGCTGTGGACTTCTTCGAAACCTTGCGTCAGCAGCAGATCGCGCACGGCTTCGGCTTGATCATAGCCGTGTTCGAGCATCAGCCAGCCACCGGCCTCCAGATGTACCGGCGCCTGGGCGATGATCAAACGAATATCGTCGAGCCCGTCGATACCGGCCACCAAGGCGCTTTCCGGCTCGAAACGCACATCGCCTTCGGCAAGATGCGGATCGGCGGCGCGGATATACGGCGGGTTGCTGATGATCAGCTCGAAACGCTTGCCTTCGAGGGCACTGAACCAGTGGCTGCTCATCACCGTGGCGTTGTTCAGGTGCAGGCGCTGACGGTTGCGCTCGGCCAGGGCCACGGCTTCCAGCACACGATCCACGGCGGTGACGTTCCACGCCGGACGCTCGCTGGCCAGGGCCAGGGCAATCGCGCCGCTGCCGGTGCCGAGGTCGAGCACTTTGGCCGGGGTCGCCGGGAGCAATTCCAGTGCGGCCTCCACCAGCAGTTCGGTGTCCGGACGCGGGATCAACGTGTGCGGCGCGACTTCCAGATCGAGCTTCCAGAAACCCTGCTGGCCGAGAATATAGGCCACCGGTTCACCGCTGCGACGACGCTGCAGATATTCGGCGAAGACCATCACGGCTTCGCTCGGCACGATGCGCTCGGGCCAGGTGTGAAGAAAACTGCGCGACTTGCCCAGCGCCGCGGCAAGGAGCAGTTCGGCGTCCAGGCGCGCGGTGGGCGAGTCCGGCAGTTCGGCGGCGCGCAACAGGCTGGCGATGATGGTCATTTATTCACCTATCGCTGCAAGTTGGTCGGCCTGGTATTCGGCCAGCAACGGCTCGATCACCGCTTCGACGCCACCGGCGAGGATTTCGTCGAGGGAATACAGGGTCAGGTTGACGCGATGGTCAGTGACCCGGCCCTGGGCAAAGTTGTAGGTGCGGATGCGTTCGGAGCGGTCACCGGAACCCACCAGCAATTTACGCTCACTGGCGATGGCGTTGGCCGCCGCTGCGGTCTGCTGGTCGTTGAGCTTGGCCGACAGCCAGGCCATCGCCCGTGCACGGTTCTTGTGCTGGGAACGCTCTTCCTGGCACTCGACCACGATGCCGGTCGGCAAGTGGGTGATACGGATCGCCGAGTCGGTCTTGTTGACGTGCTGACCACCGGCCCCGGAGGAACGGTAGGTGTCGACGCGCAAATCCGCCGGGTTGATCTCGATCGCTTCCTGCTCGTCCGGCTCCGGCAACACGGCCACGGTGCAGGCCGAGGTGTGGATCCGGCCCTGGGATTCGGTGGCCGGCACACGCTGCACGCGGTGGGCACCGGACTCGAACTTCAACTTGCCGTAGACGTTGTCGCCTTCAACCCGAGCGATGACTTCTTTATAGCCGCCGTGCTCACCCTCGTTCTCCGAGAGGATTTCCACCCGCCAGCCACGCCGTTCGGCGTAACGCGAATACATGCGGAACAGGTCGCCAGAGAAGATCGCCGCCTCGTCACCACCGGTGCCGGCGCGGATTTCGAGGAACACGTTGCGCCCGTCGTTCGGGTCCTTAGGCAGCAGCATGCGCTGCAAGGTGGCTTCCAGTTCGATGAGTTGCTCTTTGGTTTCGCGGACTTCTTCCACGGCCATTTCACGCATGTCCGGGTCGCCGTCCTTGAGCAGCGCCTGGGCGCCTTCCAGATCGGCCTGGGCTTTGAGCAGCTGTTTATAGGCTTCGACGACCGGCTCGACTTCGGCGTATTCCTTGGAATAGGCGCGGAATTTGGTCTGGTCGGAAATGACTTCGGCGTCGCCAAGCAGCGCCGTCAGTTCCTCGAAACGGTCCTGGAGGATATCCAGCTTATTGAGCAGTGACGCTTTCATTGCGGTTTTTTATCCGAAAAGCTATCCGGTGAGCCCTCGAGGGCAAAGAGTTCCTGGGCCATGGCCAGCGCATCGAGGCGGCCTTCGGCAGAAAGCTTTTTCAACTGTACGCTCGGGGCGTGCAGGAGTTTATTGGTCAGGCCACGGGCCAACTGGCCCAGCACGTCTTCGGCGTTGCCGCCGTTGGCCAGCAGGCGCAGGGCCTTTTGCAGCTCTTCGTCGCGCAGGCGTTCGCTCTGTTGACGATAGGCCTTGAGCACATCGACCGCCGCCAGTTCACGCAGGCGCACCATGAAATCGTCGGCACCGACCGAAACCATCTCTTCGGCCGCTTGCGCTGCGCCCTGGCGGCTCTTGAGGTTTTCGGCGACCACTTCGTGCAGATCGTCGACGCTATAGAGGTAAACGTCGTCGAGTTCGCCGACTTCTGGCTCGATGTCACGGGGAACGGCGATGTCGACCATGAAGATCGGCTTGTGCTTGCGCAGCTTCAGCGCACTTTCCACCGCGCCCTTGCCGAGGATCGGCAACTGACTGGCGGTGGAACTGATGACGATGTCGCTGCGCACCAGTTCGGCCGGGATGTCCGAGAGTAGCACCGCGTGGGCGCCGAACTGTTCGGCCAGCAGGCTGGCGCGCTCCAGTGTGCGGTTGGCCACCACGATACGCTTGACCCCCAGCTCATGCAGATGGCGGGCGACCAGGGTGATGGTCTCGCCGGCGCCGATCAGCAGGGCCTGGCTGCGTTGCAAGTCGCTGAAAATCTGTTTGGCCAGGCTGACGGCGGCAAACGCCACGGACACCGGGTTCTCGCCGATGGCGGTGTCGGTGCGTACTTGCTTGGCAGCGTTGAACGTTGCCTGAAACAACCGGCCCAGCAACGGCCCGATGGTGCCGGCCTCGCGGGCCACGGCGTAGGCCGATTTCATCTGGCCGAGGATCTGCGGTTCGCCCAGCACCAGCGAATCGAGCCCGGAGGCGACCCGCATCATGTGACGAACTGCCGCATCATCTTCGTGCACATAAGCACTCGCGCGCAGCTCATCGAGGCTTAAATGGTGATAGTCGGCCAGCCAGCGCAGCACGATATCGGCCGAAAGCTGATCCTGTTCTATATACAGTTCACTGCGATTGCAGGTGGAAAGGATCGCAGCTTCGCGGCTGTCGGTGAGTCGGCAGAGCTGCTGCAAGGCCTCCACCAGCTGCTCAGGGGTAAAGGCCACGCGCTCGCGGACGTCTACTGAAGCAGTCTTGTGGTTGATACCGAGTGCAAGGAAGGCCATTCAAGGTCGCTGATGGTGACGTGAAGCCGGCAATTGTCCTACTTCGTCAGATTCAGAACAACTACCGCTGACTATTGTCCCAATTGTCCGCCCCTATAATGGCCACAATCGAGACTCGGTTATGTTTGGCCGAAGGCTTGTGTCATGATGATCCGACCGCAGGTTAGTCGTCCTCTTCCTATATGAATAGATCTTCCGCGTTGCTCCTTGCTTTTGTCTTCCTCAGCGGCTGCCAGGCCTTGGCCCCCGTTTCGCACGATGGCACCTCATCGGTCGAAGACACCACGCCAGCCCCTGAAAAGCCCAAGGTTTACAGCTCGTTCAGCGAGGAAACGGTGTTCAGCCTGCTGAGTGCCGAACTCGCCGGCCAGCGCAATCGTTTCGACATTGCCCTGGACAACTACGTGACCCAGGCCATCAACACCCAGGATCCGGGTGTTTCCGAGCGGGCGTTCCGCATTGCCGAGTACCTGGGCGCGGATCAACCGGCGCTGGATACCGCATTGATCTGGGCAAAAAACGCCCCGGATGACCTCGAAGCGCAACGCGCCGCCGCCGTGCAACTGGCTCGCGCCGGGCGCTATGACGACTCGATGGTCTATATGGAGAAAGTCCTGCAGGGCAAGGGCGACACCCATTTCGACTTCCTCGCGCTGTCGGCCGCCGACACCGATCAGGAAACCCGCAACGGTCTGATGAAAAGTTTCGACCGTCTGTTGCAGCGTCACCCGCACAACAATCAGCTGATTTTCGGCAAGGCCCTGCTGATGCAGCAGGATGGCGACACCAAAGGTGCGCTGGCCCTGCTCGAAGACAATCCGCCAGATGACGGCGAAATCGCCCCGATCCTGCTGCGCGCCCGCCTGTTGCAAGGGCTGAACCGTGGCGACGAGGCCCTGCCGCTGCTGCAGAAAAACATCAAGAAGTACCCGGACGACAAGCGCCTGCGCCTGACTTACGCGCGGATGCTGGTGGAACAGGACCGGATGGATGACGCCAAGGTCGAGTTCTCGACCCTGGTCCAGCAATACCCGGAAGACGACGAACTGCGTTACTCGCTGGCACTGGTCTGCCTGGAAGCCAAGGCCTGGGATGAGGCCAAGGGTTACCTGGAAGACCTGATCGCCCGCGAAAGCCATGTCGATTCCGCGCACCTGAACCTGGGCCGCATCGCCGAAGAACGCAACGACCCGCAAGGCGCGCTGATCGAGTACGCCCAGGTCGGACCGGGAAACGACTATCTGCCGGCGCAACTGCGTCAGGCCGATATTCTGATGAACAACGGCAAGACCGCCGAAGCCCAGAGCAAGCTGGCCGCCGAACGTGATGCGCAGCCGGATTACGCGATCCAGTTGTACCTGATCGAGGCCGAGACCCTGTCCGCCAACAATCAGGGCGACAAGGCCTGGAAAACCCTGCAACAGGCGTTGCTGCAATACCCGGATGATCTGAATCTGCTCTACACCCGGGCAATGCAGGCGGAAAAACGCAACGACCTGGCACAGATGGAAAAAGACCTGCGCCTGATCATCAAGCGCGATCCGGACAATGCCATGGCCCTCAACGCCCTCGGCTACACCCTGTCCGACCGCACCACCCGCTACGCCGAAGCCAAGGCGCTGATCGAGCAGGCCCATCAGATCAATCCGGAAGACCCGGCGGTACTCGACAGCCTCGGCTGGGTGAATTTCCGCATGGGCAACCTGGATGACGCCGAGAAGTACCTGCGCCAGGCCCTCGAGCGCTTCCCCGATCACGAAGTCGCCGCTCACCTGGGCGAAGTCCTGTGGACCAAGGGCAATCAGCGCGAAGCGAAACAAATCTGGGGCAAGTTCCTCAAGGATCAGCCCGACAGCACCATTCTGCGCAGCACCATCAAGCGCCTGACCGGATCCGAGACTCTTTAACTCATGTTTTTGCGCCACGTCATAGTTTTCAGCTTCATCGCCCTGCTCGCCGGTTGCGCGGGTTTTGGCGCTCGCGAATCGGTCGAGGGCCATGGCAGCCCGGCACAATGGGCCGCTAACAAACAGCAACTGACCGGCCTCGATGGCTGGCAGATCGACGGCAAGATCGGCATCCGCGCCCCGAAAGACTCGGGCAGCGGCACGCTGTTCTGGCTGCAGCGCCAGGATTACTACGACATCCGCCTGTCCGGTCCGCTGGGTCGCGGCGCGGCGCGGTTGACCGGTCGCCCGGGCAAAGTCTCGCTGGAAGTCGCCAACCAGGGCCGCTATGACGCGCAGTCCCCGGAAGTCCTGCTGGAAGAACAGCTCGGCTGGAAATTGCCGGTATCGAACCTGGCCTGGTGGGTTCGCGGCCTGCCGGCTCCGGCCAGCAAGAGCCGCCTGACCCTCGATGGCGACAGTCGCCTGGCCAATCTGGAGCAGGACGGCTGGCAGGTCGAATACCTGGGTTATGCCGAACAAAATGGTTACTGGTTGCCCGAGCGGATCAAACTGCACGGCACCGACCTGGACGTGACGCTGGTCATCAAGACCTGGCAACCGCGTAAATTGGGGCAATAAGCATGACCGCTCCACGCCTGACGCTGCCCTCTCCGGCCAAACTCAATCTGATGCTGCACATTCTCGGTCGCCGTGAAGACGGCTATCACGAGTTGCAGACGATTTTTCAGTTCCTCGACTACGGCGACGAAATCACCTTCGCCGTGCGCGACGATGGCGTGATTCGCCTGCACACCGAATTCGACGGCGTGCCCCACGACAGCAACCTGATCGTACGGGCGGCGAAAAAACTTCAGGAACAATCCGGTTGCGCCCTCGGCATCGATATCTGGATCGACAAGATCCTGCCGATGGGCGGTGGCATCGGTGGCGGCAGCTCGAATGCGGCGACCACGCTGCTCGGCCTCAATCATCTATGGCAGTTGGGCTGGGATGAAGATCGGCTGGCAACACTGGGCCTGAGCCTGGGTGCCGACGTCCCGGTTTTCGTGCGCGGGCACGCGGCTTTCGCCGAAGGTGTCGGCGAGAAACTGACCCCTGTCGAGCCTGTCGAACCGTGGTATGTCGTGCTCGTTCCGCAAGTCTCTGTTAGTACGGCAGAAATTTTTTCAGATCCGTTGTTGACACGTAACACGCCGCCCATTAAAGTGCGCCCCGTTCCCGAGGGAAACAGTCGAAATGACTGCTTGCCGGTGGTAGCAAGGCGTTATCCAGAAGTACGTAACGCATTGAATTTGTTAGGTAATTTTACCGAAGCAAAACTCACCGGAACTGGAAGTTGTGTGTTTGGGGGCTTCCCAAGCAAAGCTGAAGCTGATAAAGTCTCGGCCCTTCTGACAGAGACCCTTACAGGGTTTGTAGCGAAAGGAAGCAACGTTTCGATGTTGCATCGCAAGCTGCAAAGTCTGCTCTAAAGGAACCAAGTGCCCGGCACTTGCAAGCAACAGATACAGGGGCGTCGCCAAGCGGTAAGGCAGCAGGTTTTGATCCTGCCATGCGTTGGTTCGAATCCAGCCGCCCCTGCCATTTTCCTATACTCATCCAGGTATACCCTCAGCCTTCAGGTACTGCGCGTGTCCAAGATGATGGTCTTTACGGGGAACGCTAACCCCGATCTGGCTCGGCGTGTTGTACGTCAGCTGCATATCCCTCTCGGTGACATCTCTGTCGGTAAATTCTCCGACGGCGAAATTACAGCCGAGATCAATGAAAACGTTCGCGGTAAAGACGTTTTCATTATTCAGCCGACTTGCGCTCCGACCAACGATAACCTGATGGAACTGGTAGTGATGGCTGACGCCTTCCGCCGCTCCTCGGCTACTCGTATCACTGCTGTTATTCCTTATTTTGGTTATGCCCGTCAGGATCGCCGTCCGCGTTCCGCACGTGTGGCTATCAGCGCGAAAGTCGTCGCTGACATGCTTACCGTAGTCGGCATCGACCGTGTTCTCACGGTTGATCTGCATGCTGACCAGATTCAGGGTTTCTTCGATATTCCGGTAGATAACATCTACGGCTCCCCGGTTCTGGTGGATGACATCGAAGATCAGCGCTTCGAGAACCTGATGATCGTGTCCCCGGACATTGGTGGCGTCGTGCGTGCACGTGCCGTTGCCAAGTCCCTGGGCGTGGATCTCGGGATCATCGACAAACGCCGTGAGAAAGCCAATCACTCTGAAGTGATGCATATCATCGGTGATGTCGAAGGGCGTACCTGCATTCTGGTCGATGACATGGTCGATACCGCCGGCACTCTGTGCCACGCGGCCAAGGCCCTGAAAGAGCATGGCGCAGCCAAGGTCTTTGCCTACTGCACACACCCTGTGCTGTCGGGTCGGGCCATCGAGAATATCGAAAATTCCGTGCTGGACGAGCTGGTGGTCACTAACACCATCCCGCTGTCCGCTGCAGCACAAGCCTGTGCACGTATCCGTCAACTGGATATCGCACCGGTTGTTGCCGAAGCGGTTCGCCGCATCAGCAATGAAGAATCGATCAGCGCGATGTTCCGTTAAGGGCCCTGCCCTTCTCGAAATGTCTCGTTGACGAAAAGCGCCCCGCCCCGGCATTCCTGCCGGGGCGGGGCTTTTTTGCCCATACCGTGTTCGGCGCTGGTCGCAAACGCCACTCGGTCATGGCTATTTTGGAGATACAAAATGAACGATTTTACTCTGAATGCTGAAGCGCGTTCCGACCTGGGGAAAGGTGCGAGCCGCCGCCTGCGTCGTCTCGCCGCCCTGGTTCCAGCTGTTGTTTACGGTGGCGACAAAGCCCCTGAATCCATCAGCATGCTGGCCAAAGAAGTTGCCAAACTGCTCGAAAACGAAGCGGCTTACAGCCACATCATCGAGCTGAACGTTGGCGGCACCAAGCAAAACGTGATCATCAAAGCTCTGCAACGTCACCCGGCCAAAGGCCACGTGATGCACGCTGACTTCGTACGCGTTGTAGCTGGCCAGAAACTGACCGCTATCGTTCCTGTGCACTTCATCAACGAAGCTGCTCCAGTGAAGAAAGGCGGCGAAATCTCGCACGTTGTTGCCGAGATCGAAGTTTCCTGCCTGCCGAAAGATCTGCCTGAGTTCATCGAAGTCGACCTGGCTGACGCTGAAATCGGTTCGATCATTCACCTGTCGAACATCAAAGCCCCTAAAGGCGTTGAGTTCGTTGCTCTGGCTCACGGTAACGACCTGGCTGTTGCCAACGTCCACGCTCCACGTGTTGCTCCAGAAGCTGCCGAAGGCGCAGCAGAGTAATTCACTCTGTGAAGCCGGAGTGAGCAGGTAACATCGCGGACTGGAACGTAGCGAGAAAGCGGGCGAGAACGCGGAGTTTACATCCATGGTAAATGAGCATTTTTCGTCCACTTTCGCCGCCTTCCCTGATCGCGGCGATGTTATCCACCACTCCAAGGAAGGGCCCCTATCGTGACTGCCATCAAACTGATCGTTGGCCTGGGAAATCCAGGCGCTGAATACGAACAGACCCGGCATAACGCAGGGGCCCTTTTTGTTGAGCGCATCGCCCACGCACAGAATGTGAATCTCGTGGCCGATCGCAAGTATTTCGGCCTGACCGGGCGGTTTTCGCATCAGGGTCAGGATGTTCGTCTGCTGATTCCCACCACCTACATGAACCGCAGCGGCCAGGCCGTGGCGGCACTCGCCGGTTTCTTCCGCATCAAGCCTGAAGAAATCCTGGTGGCGCACGACGAACTCGATCTGCCTCCGGGCGTCGCCAAACTCAAGGTTGGCGGCGGTCATGGCGGTCACAACGGATTGCGCGACATCATTGCGCAATTGGGCAATCAGAATACGTTCCACCGCCTGCGGCTTGGCATCGGCCACCCGGGCGTCGCCAGTATGGTTTCAAATTTCGTCCTGGGTCGTGCGTCACGCGCCGAACAGGAAAAACTCGATGCCAGCATCGACTTTGCCCTCGGCGTGCTGCCGGATATCCTCGCCGGTGAATGGAACCGTGCGATGAAAAACCTGCACAGCCAGAAGGCCTGACTCTTATCCGAGGGGAAACACCATGGGATTCAATTGCGGCATCGTCGGCCTGCCTAACGTCGGCAAGTCCACCCTGTTCAACGCCCTGACCAAATCCGGGATCGCGGCCGAGAACTTCCCCTTCTGCACCATCGAGCCGAACAGCGGCATCGTGCCGATGCCGGATCCGCGTCTGGACGCCCTGGCGGCCATCGTCAATCCGAAGCGCATCCTGCCGACCACCATGGAATTCGTCGACATCGCAGGCCTGGTAGCCGGCGCCTCGAAAGGTGAAGGCCTGGGCAACAAGTTCCTGGCCAACATCCGCGAAACCGACGCAATCGCTCACGTGGTGCGCTGCTTCGAAGACGAAAACGTGATCCACGTTTCCAACAGCGTCGACCCGAAACGCGACATCGAAATCATCGACCTGGAACTGATCTTCGCCGACCTCGACAGCTGCGAGAAGCAACTGCAGAAAGTCGCGCGCAATGCCAAGGGCGGTGACAAGGACGCAGTCGTTCAGAAAGCCCTGCTGGAGCAACTGATCGCTCACTTCACAGAAGCCAAGCCTGCGCGCAGCCTGATGAAGAACATGAGCGCCGATGAGAAAGCGGTGATCAAAGGCTTCCACCTGCTGACCACCAAGCCGGTCATGTACATCGCCAACGTCGCTGAAGACGGTTTCGAGAACAACCCGCACCTGGACGTGGTCAAGGCCATCGCCGAAGAAGAAGGCGCCATGGTCGTTCCGGTCTGCAACAAGATCGAAGCGGAAATCGCCGAGCTGGACGACGGTGAAGAGAAAGACATGTTTCTCGAGGCCCTGGGCCTGGAAGAGCCTGGCCTGAACCGTGTGATCCGCGCCGGCTACGAAATGCTGCACCTGCAGACCTACTTCACCGCCGGTGTCGAAGAAGTCCGCGCCTGGACCGTCCGCGTCGGTGCCACCGCACCACAAGCTGCTGGCGTGATCCACACCGACTTCGAGAAAGGCTTCATCCGCGCCGAAGTGATCGCCTACAACGACTTCATCCAGTACAAGGGCGAAGCGGGCACCAAGGAAGCCGGTAAATGGCGCCTGGAAGGCAAGGATTACATCGTCAAAGACGGCGACGTGATGCACTTCCGCTTCAACGTGTAAAAGCTGCACCCAAAAAAAAGCCGCGTTTGATACGCGGCTTTTTTGTGCCTGAAATTCAGCCCGTCAGACTTTTTTGGTTCTTGGCAGAAAAATCGCCAGCACCCCGAACAACGGCAGGAACGAGCACAGGAAGTACACGTACTCGATGCCGTGAATGTCCGCGAGATGCCCGAGCAACGCCGCACCAATCCCGCCAAAGCCGAACATCAACCCGAAGAACACGCCGGCAATCATTCCGACGTTGCCCGGCACCAGTTCCTGCGCGTACACCACAATCGCCGAGAACGCCGAAGCGAGGATGAAGCCAATCACCACGCTCAGAACAGTGGTCCAAAACAGGTCGACATGCGGCATGAGCAGCGTGAATGGCGCAACGCCAAGGATCGAGAACCAGATCACCGCCTTGCGCCCGATCTTGTCGCCAATCGGCCCGCCGAAGAATGTCCCCGCCGCCACCGCGCCAAGAAACAGAAACAGGTGCAACTGCGAACTGGCCACCGACAGGTCGAACTTCTCGATCAGGTAAAAGGTGAAGTAACTGGTCAGGCTGGCCATGTAGAAATACTTGGAGAACACCAGCAATCCAAGCACCACCAGCGCGCTGGTCACCCTACCCTTCGACAACCCGTGAGTCGCCGCCTGGCCAGCCTTGAGCTTGAACAGGTTCAGGTGATGGGCGTACCAACGGCTGATGCGGTACAGCACGAACAGCGCAAACACGGCGAACAGCCCGAACCACGCCACATTGCCCTGCCCAAAGGGAATGATGATTGCCGCCGCCAGCAACGGCCCGAATGCCGAACCGGCGTTACCACCCACCTGGAAGGTCGATTGCGCCAGACCGAAACGCCCGCCCGACGCCAACCGCGCGATACGAGAAGCTTCGGGGTGGAAGGTCGAGGAGCCGATGCCGATCAGCGCTGCCGCCAGCAGAATCAGCGGGAAACTGCCGACCATCGACATCATCACAATACCGATCAACGTACACACGGAACCGGCCGGCAACAGCCACGGTTTTGGGTGCCGGTCAGTGTGGTAACCGACCCACGGTTGCAGCAGCGAAGCGGTCAATTGGAACGTCAGGGTGATCAGGCCGACCTGGGTGAAGGTCAAGCCGTAGTTGGCCTTGAGCATCGGATAGATCGATGGCAGCACTGACTGGATCAGGTCGTTGATCAAATGCGCCAGCGCCACCGCGCCGATGATGCGCATCACCAGAGGACTGCTTTGTGGAGGAGCGGACGCCGACGCAGCGGCGGTCTGAACGTTGCTGATAGCCATGGGAGTTTCCGTACAGCAGATGGGTGCACACGGGCAGGTGCGTCAATGTGCCATTTTTCGGTGCGCCAGCGCCATCCCCTTAGCCAGCTAACGAACTATTCATTCATCGCAACACAAGTGATAGCGCAAAGCCATGGTCTGATTCTTGCCTTGCTTCTCCGCTTGAACGCGGCCCCCTTACAAAGGGGATCGAGAATGGGAAGTTTTGCTACAGAGTCTGCCTACAGAGCGGACGAGAGTGGACTTTCGAAGCCTTTTAGCAGGGCACTGATCGCGCTCGCAACGAACGCGATGCACGCCAATGGTGCGTGGTGTCCAGAGGAGTCATGGGGCATGCAGGCTTTCTTATCACCGGGGATCAAATTGCTGGGGCGGTTTGGCTTCGCGCGTAAATTCCAGTTGTTGTTTCTGCTGTTCATTCTGCCGTTGGCCGGTAGCCTGTTGATGATCGGCCAGGACTATCGCGACAAGCTCAACCTGATTTCCGGCGAACGTGCCGGTGTGCGTCAGTTGCTCGCCCTCGATGCGCTCGACAACCTGCTCGCCGCTCAGCGCGACCGCGCTGCCCGCTGGCGTGCCACGGAAACCAACCGCCAACCGACGCCCGCGACTCTCGCCGCCATGGCCGCATTCGATGGCGTGCAACCTGCCGTCGCCCAAGCCACACAGGATCTGGGTAATGCGTTGAAAGCCGAAGGCGCGGAAGGTGAAACACTGGCTCGCTATCAGGCCCTGCAAACCGCCCTCGGTGGTCTGGACTCCAAGAGTCTGGCCGGCGTCGGCTGGTGGCCGGACGGTTACGATCGCTTCACCAACGCCCTCAGTGCCCTGCAAGCGTTGCGCGAACAAATCGCGATGGACAATCGCCTGATCCTCGCGCCATGGCTGGAAACCTATCTGCTGACACAGATTTCCACTCAACATGCACCGGACCTGATCGAACGGGTCGGCCGACTGGCAGCCGTGGGCCAGGCGTCTGTGGTGTCCGGGCAGTTCACCCTGCAAAGCCGCCTGCAACTGCGTGATCTGCGCAGTCGTATCGGCGATGCTCGCGAGCAGCTTGTAAAAACTGCAGGCCTGCTCGAAGCGCGTCTCCCGCCGGCCCTGCAAGGCTGGGCCGGGCAATACCACGACAGCCTCAAGCAGCTGGATGCCGGGTTGAAAGTGCTGGATGACGGCGTCTTCGGCGGCAGTATCAATCTCAAACCGGAAGACTTCGAGCGCAGCCTCGATGCCCTGCTCGGCAACCTCGCCACGCTGCGCCAGCAATCGCTGCTGTCGCTGGATCAGCGCCTGGACGACTACCACAGCTCGGCGATTCGTCAGTTCATCGTTGTGGCGACGGTCTTCGGTTGTCTGCTGCTGGCAGCGCTGTATCTGTTCGTCTGCCTGCAAGCCTCGATCCGCCGTAGTGCCAGCGGCATTACGGTGCTCGCCGAAGCCTTGCGCGACGGCAATCTGAGCCTGCAAGTGCCGGTCGTGGGCCGAGATGAACTGGCGTCGATCAGCACCGCGCTCAACGTGGCCGTGGTGCAACTACGCAACAGCCTGCTGGGCGTCGATCACGAGACCTCGCAACTGAGCAACGCAGTGCGCAGCCTCAACGATCACTCCAGTGGCGCTCTCAGCGAAGTCGAAGCGCAGCAATTGCAGATCAGCCAGATCGCCGCCGCCGCCACGCAATTGGCGGCGACCTCCCAGGGCGTCGCGCAGAGTTGTGAACAAGCCTCCGGCAGCGCCCAGCACACCCGCCGCATCGCCGCCGACAGCAGCCGCGACAGCCAGCGCACCACGGCGAGCATTCAACAGCTCAACCAGCGCCTGAATGAGACTGCTGCCGCGCTAGGCCGCGTCAGCGAGCAAGGCCAACAGATTCAATTGGTGGTCGATACCATTCGTGGCGTCGCCGAGCAAACCAACCTGCTGGCGCTCAACGCCGCCATCGAGGCCGCTCGTGCCGGTGAACAGGGTCGCGGTTTTGCTGTGGTGGCCGACGAGGTGCGCAGCCTCTCGCAACGCACGCAATCGTCCACCGCGCAGATCGCCGGCACCGTCGACAGCTTGCGTGCGACGGTGAATGAAGCGGTAAGCCTGATGGAAGCCGCGTGCGGCCAGGCGCAATCGGATGCCGAAGCCGTCACCGGGCTGGGCGAACGCCTGGGAGAAATCGCCAGCGCCGTGCAGAGCGTCACCGACACCCTCGCGCAAATCGCCACGGCGGTCGAGGAACAGGCGAGCACCGCCGATGAAGTCAGCGGCAATATCCAGCAGGTCGATCAAGCGGCGGTTCGTCTGCTCGAAGGCGCCCGGGCCGTGAACCTCGCGGCGGACACCTTGAGTCAGGGCAGCCACGCCTTGAGTGCGAATACCGGGAGATTTCAGCTGCGATGAAAGCTCTTCCCGCCCCGTTTTTCGGTGCGGGAGGATAAGCGGTTGAAAATAAGAAGAAATATTTTAAATTTACGCTTGACGCTTTTCCATTTCAGGGGAATAATGCGCGCCACTTGGCTACATAGCTCAGTTGGTTAGAGCATAGCATTCATAATGCTGGGGTCCGGGGTTCAAGTCCCTGTGTAGCCACCAAGTACTAAAAACGGCTTACCGAAAGGTAGGCCGTTTTTTTATGCCCGGAGAAAAGTGGCCTACCTCAGTGGGCCGGCCTGATTCCGTAGGAACAGAGCGCGAAAGACGTACTAAGAGGATTATTCGTTCGATTAGGTCCCTGTATCTCGGCAAGTCGGTTTGATCGCTCTCCCGATTGACCGACAAGCTCCCCCGTCTCGTTCCAAAGACAGACAGGGAGTTGTCATGGACCTGGACAAGTACCTTTTCGACGATGAATGGCATCGAAAACGCCCGAACGGCGGTGCCTCATGGGCCGCCTGGTTTCCGCCCCGAGAGCCGGAACCCGTCTACGTTCCAACAGATGAATGGCCAACCCCAAAACCCCGCGATGATCTGGTATTTGCCAAGTCCTGCACACCGGACAACTGGTGTCGAACGGATGCCGGCACAACACCTGAGCCCGCCTCCAGTTTCGGCAAGGTCATGGTGGCGGGCGCCATACGCTTTCCCGCAGCCAGTAGGGCCGTAGCGAAAGCAATCGGTGCCGATCTGGCCTAGGGGCGCATGGCGGGCGGTGGAATTCTGCAGCAACGTCTCAACTGGGCCATACGGGGCGCAGGCGGGCCGGCCAGTGTGTTCATCCTCGGGATGCTGCCGGCCAGAATGGGCGACGGCACCCTTTATACCGACGAACAATTACGCACCCTGCCCCGCGCCACCACTCGCGTGCGCTTCCAGTTTCGGCGTGACATCGACGGGGTGATGCAGATCTACGGCATCCACACCGGCGTCTCGGGCGACGATTCGGTGCGTACCGTAAAAGTCGAGTGGAACAACGACAAGACCGCCATGGAGGCCAAGCTCAACGGCATCACGATTTTGTGGACGCCGCAACGCGGGCCGCTGGGAGCGATGCCGCCGCTGGTTCATCCGGAGCACGGCGAAGCACTGAGTACGATCCTCGTCCACCCGATCGCCGCGAACACCGACAGCCAGATAGAAATCCTGCCCGGCGAAGACATCACCGCCGAGGATTGCATTCTGGTGTTTCCGGCGGAGACCGGGCTGAAGTCGTTGTATGTGGTGTTTTCGAAACCGGCGAGATTGATGCCGGGGACGGTGACGGGGGTTGGGGAGGATGTTTCCGGAATATGGCTCGTCGGAGCAAACTCAGGGGTGGGAGTTCCAATTCCAACAGACGTGGCAGACTCACTGCGGGGACTCGAATTCCAAAGCTTCGACTCGTTTAGAGCGGCCTTTTGGAAAGCCGTTTCGGAGTCAGCCGCGGCAGATCAATTCATCAACCAGAGCGCCGGCCGTATGCGTAAAGGTAAAGCGCCACGCGTGCGAAAAGCCGATAGCGTCGGAGGCAGAAGATCTTACGAGCTTCATCACCTCGAAAAAGTATCCGAGGGCGGCGGCGTCTACGACGTCGATAATCTGCGAGTGAATACGCCGCGAAACCATATCGATATCCATCGGAACGAATAGGTCACCCATGACAGACAATCTACTGAAAGGCAGCATTTCGGAATATACCGAGGTCGAGTTCGTCGCGTTGCTGGAAGAGCTCGCTAGAGAAGATAAAGAAGCCGAAAACGATGATCGCGCTGACTTGCTACTGTTGCACTTCGAGAAAATCAGCGAACACCCAGCCGGGTCGGATCTGATCTATTACCCAGAACCAGGTGCGGATAGCTCCCCTTGGGGGGTAACGCAAATTGTGAAGGACTGGCGAGCGACGCAGGGTTTGCCAGGGTTCAAGCAGTAAACATCTGGCATCGATACTCCAGACGGCTGCGTATCACTAAGCAGTCAAAACGGCTTACCAAAAGGTAAGCCGTTTGTTTATCCCTCGCCCACTAACGCCGCCAGCCCCTTCGCCCAGATCTGCCGCGTGCGCAAACCGACCATCGCCCGCCAGTCCGGATCGGCCGGATAGAACTGCTCCAGCAGATTCAGTTTGATCTCACGCCCCGTCGCATCCAGCGGATCGCCATGCAGATGCAGCCAGTGATCGTCGCGCAAGTAGCGATGCACGTCCGGCCCCGGATAAGTCCCGCACTCGATCACGAACGGCATCAACTGCATATTCGGCAGCGCGTTAAGCAACGCCTGCGAGGTGTAACCGGTAGCGGTTGCCGCGACACCGGTTTCGCTCAAAGTCTCGGCACCGGTATGCAGCGTGTAGAGCCACGGGCCGTAGATCGATTGCGCCCGGGCCAGTGCCGGATACGGTGCCTGAGTGATCGTCAGCAGCATTGGATGACCGTACTCGCCAGCGCCGGTGTGCAGGTCGAAACACATCACGGTTTCAGCACCGGCCAGGTGGTTCTCGATGATCTGATGCAGCGTGCGATTCGACCAGCTCGGGGCAAAGCCTCCGAAAAACAGTCCATCGGGATGACTGTGCTGACCGCCCTCGACAATCGACATCACCGCCGGCCAGCCGTGCTCGGCGATTTGCCCATCGAGCAAGACATCGGCGCACTGCCGCTCGGGGCCATTCAAATCGGCGCAGGCGTAGATCTCATGCAGCGCGGCGTAAGCCTGGTTGTCCGGAAGCGGTTGATTGAAATCCAGATGATTACGATTGAGGTCGATGTTGTCTTCGTTGACCCGTCGCAACCATGCGGTGCCCCACGGATTGATCAGGTGAATCATCACCACCGCCACATCCTTCGGCAGCGAGCCCGGAGTGAAATGCTTCAACCAGTCGATCTGACATTCCGAACCGTAGTAGCCCTCCACCCCGTGGGTGCCGCTGAGCGCCACCAGACGCCGTTTAGCCTGCGGATCTCCCAGCACCGCCACATCGGTGCTCAACGGCTCGCCAAACGGCCCGCAGCGCGGATGTGCGTAGGAGGTGAGCGTCGCACCGGCCGCAGTGGCGGCGGCAAGAAACTGTTCGCGCTGATGGCGGTAGCTGGACTGGGTCGGAAACTCGCTGTGCATAGTGGCCTCTTGTTGATTGTTCTGGCTTCACGCTTGGCCCTGACCCTACAGAAAATTCGCCAAGGCATGAAGGACAAACATACCGACGGTTTGCGTCCTGCACGGTCGGCCGATACAGTCCGTCAGACTTTTATCCCACGGACGGAGAGCCCCGCGTGTTTCCAGCCCTGCCCCTGAGCCGCTTTCGCCTGCCGGCCCTGACGCTGATCGTCAGCGCCATCACCCTCACCGCCTGCAATGCACCGCCCTCCTCGACCTTGCCGCTGGCGCCGGAAGCCGCCTCTGGTTACCGCACCGACCTGCAAGCCAGCCATGCCGAAAAACACATGGCCGCCGCTGCCAATCCGCTGGCTGCCGAAGCCGGTCGCGAGATGTTGCGTCAGGGTGGCTCGGCCATCGATGCCGCCATCGCGATGCAAGCCGTGTTGACCCTGGTCGAACCGCAGTCCTCCGGGATCGGCGGTGGCGCGATGATCGTGCTGTGGGATGGCAAGCAGGTGCGCACCTACGACGGTCGCGAAACCGCACCGGCCGGCGCGACCGAGAAGCTGTTCCTGCAGGCCGATGGAAAACCGATGCCGTTCCCGCAGGCGCAGATCGGCGGACGCTCTGTCGGCACACCGGGTGTGATGCGTGCGCTGGAACTGGCGCACAAACAACAGGGCCGCTTGCCGTGGGCGACATTGTTTGCACCGGCAATCAAACTGGCCGAACAGGGCTTTGCGATCTCCCCTCGCCTGCATTCGCTGCTGGAGTCCGACCCGGTGGTGCGTCGTTCGCCGGACATGGCCAGGTATTTCTTGAACAGCGACGGCAGCGTCAAAGCCGTCGGCACCCGACTGCAAAACCCGGCGTTGGCCGCCGTGCTCAAACGCATCGCCAACGAAGGAGCGGACGCGCTGTACAAAGGCCCGATCGCCGAAGAAATCGTGGCCAAGGTCCAGGGCCACGCCAATCCCGGCAGCCTGTCACTGAACGACCTTCAGCACTATCAGGCCAAGGAGCGCGCACCACTGTGCACCGACTACAAGCGCTGGCAGGTTTGCGGGATGCCGCCGCCGTCATCAGGCGGGATTGCGGTGGCGCAGATTCTCGGCACCTTGCAGGCGCTGGAAACCCGCGACCCGCGTCTGTCCCTGACACCGCTCAAACCGGCGCAAACCGATAAACCGGCCGGCCTCGAACCTGCGCCGCAAGCCGTCCACCTGATCGCCGAAGCCGAACGACTGGCCTACGCCGACCGCGCGCAATATGTGGCCGATACCGACTTCGTACCGGTGCCGGTCAAAGGTCTGGTCGATCCGGGTTATCTGGCCAGCCGCGCGAGCCTGATCGGCGAACGCAGCATGGGTACCGCCAAGCCCGGTACCCCACCGGGCGTGCAGGTTGCCTACGCACCGGATCGCTCGCCGCTACGCATCTCAACCTCGCAAGTGGTGGCGGTGGATGACTTCGGTGGCGCGGTGTCGATGACCACCACCATCGAAGCGGCATTCGGCTCGCACCTGATGGTTCAGGGCTTTTTGCTTAACAACCAGATGACCGACTTCTCGTTCATCCCCGAAGAGAACGGACAGAAAGTCGCCAACCGCGTGGAACCCGGCAAACGCCCTCGCTCGTCAATGGCACCGACCCTGATCTTCGACCGCAGCAGCGGCGAGTTCGTCGCCACCGTCGGCTCTCCGGGCGGCTCGCAGATCATCGAATACGTGGCCAAAACCACCGTCGGCCTGCTCGACTGGAACCTCGACCCGCAAAGCGCCATCAGCCTGCCCAACTTCGGCAGCCGCAACGGTCCGACAGAACTGGAACAGGGCCAGTTCACCCCGGCACTGATCCAGGCGCTCAAGGACAAGGGCCATACCGTCAACGAAATCGACATGACCAGCGGCACCCAGGCCATCGTGCGGGTCAAGGATGCGCAGGGGAAAGCAACGCTGGTCGGTGGGGCGGATCCTCGGCGTGAGGGGGAAGCGGTGGGGGATTGAGTTACCGTTGCCAACTGAAAAAGGCTTACCGAGAGGTAAGCCTTTTTTGTATGTCCATGAATCCGATTCGGTTAAATCACATTGCCTTTTCCTACACCGGAAAAATGCTGTCCGGGATAGAGTGCTTGCAGAGTTCTCACAAACAGTACGACGCAATCGACGCTGATACCGTCGAAATGGAGTAACCCATGAACATACGTCCGATTCATACCGAAGAAGACTACCGTGCGGCGCTCGAAGACGTGTCCGCTCTTTTCGAGAATGAGCCAGAACCCGGCACGCCTGAAGGTGATTACTTCGACATCATGATCACCCTTATCGAGGCCTATGAGGCCAGGCACTTCCCACTCGACCTGCCCAACCCGATTGATGCCATAAGGTTTGGATGGAGCAGTCCGGGCTGTCGGCAGCCGATCTCGCTCCCGCAATTGGCCGGACAAATCGCGTTTATGAGGTTCTGAATGGCAAGCGCGCCCTGACGCTTCCCATGATCTGGAAACTTCACGAGTTGTTCGGTATTCCGGCAGAAAGTCTGATCAAACCCATGAAATCGGTTTGATAGAAAAGCCCGAGTACAGCAAGCTCGATATGCCGCCCCCAACGCATATCACCGGTACAGAGCAATAAGATCGAACACTTTCCCGGGCTTGAGCTTGCCCTTAGGGCAATCCTTAATGTGGAGTCCGAGCAGCCAACAGGAGAGGTTCATGCTTACCATCGGACAAATGGCCCGCAGCCACGGGCTCACCACCAAGACTTTGCGCCATTACGACAGCATTGGCTTGTTCAGCCCGGCAGTCACCGGGCGTGACAACGGCTATCGCTATTACCGCCCGGAGCAGATTGTCACGCTTGGGCGGATCATCTGGCTCAAACAATTGGGCATGGCGCTGGAAGACATTCGTACCCTTGCCTCAAGTGGGGGCCTGGACAGCGTCATCAACCTGCGCGAGTCCCTTGAAAACCACGCTCGGCAGTTGAAGGCCGATATCCAGCGTAGCGAAAACATCCTGGGACAACTGACCCGCTACCTCGCGCAACCGGATCGTGAATTACCCGCCATGCAGACACCTCAGCGCATTGCCTGCCCCGAGTTGCGCATCATGGGGATGTCCTGGCAGCAGGAAGATGAAGGCACCATCGCCCAGATGTGGCAACGCTTCGTACCACGAGAAAGTGAGATCGATCGGCTGCACGACCCGATCGGCACCTTCGGTGTATGCCAACCGCTGGAGGACGGCCAGTGGCGCTATATCGCCGGACTGCCGGTGGGTGCCGATGCGCCTCTGGTCGCAGGCATGGTCGAGCTGCGGATACCGGCGCGTGACTATGCCCGCGTTGAACACCACGGCACCGTCACCACGTTGCCGGAAACCTTCCGCGCCGCCTACAGCGAATGGCTGCCCGCTGCCGGCATGGCACCGGCCGAAGGCATCGAGTTCGAATACTGCGGAGAACGTTTCTTCGGCCCGATGGACCCGCGCAGCGTGGTTGAAATCTACATTCCGTTGCACGACCCGGATTGATCCTGGAGCCTGCTGCGACAAACTTCACTGACCATCCCCGTGTTGCCAGAGCAGCACCTGCGCCTGGCAACCGGAACCCTCAGGCTTCGCCCTCCTCATCCGCAACCCTGACCAACAGATCGCCGGGCTGACAGTTGAGGTACTCGCAGATGGCATCCAGCGTCGCCAGTCGCAGCCCTTTGACCTTGCCCTGTTTCAGCAGCGACAGGTTGGCCTCGGTGATGCCGATGGCCGCTGCAAGGTCTTTGGATTTGACCTTGCGCAACGCGAGCATCACATCCAGTTGAATCACGATAGGCATGTCGACCTCATATAAACGTGCGGTTTTCCCGGTCCACTTCGCTTGCTTGCGACAGGATCCGCGCAATCACCGCGATACACGCGGCCAGGAACAATGCGACGAACGAAGCAGCCGTGATACTCAGGGTGAACAGCCGCTCACCGACCGGCGCATTCTGGGTGACCCACAAGCTGAGCATCGGCTCACAGAGGAAATCCAGCAGCACCCAGATCGCCACGGCTCGCCCGACCTTGCCCAGATAACCGGCCGTTTCACCGGCGAAATACTCACCCCGCCCATAGCTCTGAAACAGCCGGCGCAAATGGTTCAAGCCAGACGCCAGCGCCAGCAGGGGAATACTCGACAGCACGATCCCGCCCAGCTTCTGCCACCACGGGAACAGTGTTGCGGTGTCGACCATTTGTGACAGTTGACGCTCGCTCAGCGCAAACCCCAGCCCCCAGCCCTCCTTTTCCGCCAAGGGTGGGTAAACCCACAACACAGCATTGAGCAGCAGCATTGCGACGATCAGGATTAACGTCATCGTCGCCATGCGCCGACTGAATCGAACGAGTCCGCTGGTGGTCATGGGAAAGCCTCACAAGAATGAATGTGAGCGCCACACTAGCGATTAAAATTATCGAATAACAATAATTAATTGCTGCAAAACATTAACAAGCCGTCAAACGTCCAGATTCTTGCCGACCACCGGATCGCCGATTTTCAGAAAATTCCCACCGGCCACATGATGCAGCGTGCGCAGTTCATCATGCCCTTCAAAATGCCAACGCCCGTCGCTGAAGACTCGCGAATCAGCCTGCGCCGCGATCACCTCTGCCAGGAACAGATCGTACTGTTCATGATTGCGCGGCTCCGGCAGCAACCGACACTCGAGCCACGTCACGCAGCCTTCGAGCAGCGGCGCCTCGATCTGCTCGCCAGCGAAAGTCTGCAAGCCATGGGCCTGAAACTTGTCCCGGCCCTGATCACGATTGATTTCGAGGCCCGAAGTCGAACCGACGGTCTGCACAATGTCGGCCTGATTCACACAGGGAACGTTGAGAACGAAGGTGCCGGACGCTTCGAGCAATTGCCGGGTCCAGGTGGACTTGTCCAGCACCACCGCGACTTTCGGCGGTTCGAAATCCAGCGGCATGGCCCAGGCGGCAGCCATGATGTTGCGCTGCCCGTCATGGGCGGCGCTGACCAGCACGGTCGGCCCGTGATTGAGCAAACGGTAGGCTTTGTTCAGGGGAACCGGGCGACGGAAGGATTCGCTCATGGGATCTGCTCCGGGAAAAAGAGCCGATTGTAGCGGGATAAAAACAGCGAAGGGATTGCCTTGGACAATCCCTTCGCCTGGCAGGCATCAGCTGGACAACTGGTTGGCGAACTGGCCGACCGCGTTCACCACTTTCTGCGCGCCATCCTGGATCTCGACGATCACCGTACCGGCCTCTGCCGCCAGCGCCAGCCCTTGCTCGGCCTGAAGCTTGCCATCGGTCATCAGCGCCACGGCGTTGCGCGCCATGTCCTGGTTCTGACGCACCACACCAACGATTTCCTCGGTTGCCTGGCTGGTGCGCGAGGCCAGTTGCCGTACTTCGTCGGCCACCACCGCAAAACCACGGCCCTGTTCGCCTGCACGGGCGGCTTCAATGGCGGCGTTGAGCGCCAGCAGGTTGGTCTGCTCGGCAATGCCGCTGATGGTCTTGACGATGGTGCCGATCACCTGCGATTGCTCGTTCAGCGCCTCGATGCCTTCGCCGGCGGTCTGCATGTGCCGCGACAGGTCGCGCATCACGTTGACCGCTTCGGTGACCACACGGGTTCCGCGCTGGGCGGTGCTGTCGGTCTGCAAGGACGTGCTGTAGGCGATGTTGGCGGCCTCGGCGACGGCTTGCTCCTGATTGACCTGATCGGTGATCACGGTGGCGAACTTCACCACTTTGTAGAGTTTTTCGTTGGCGTCGAGTACCGGGTTGTAGGACGCCTCCAGCCAGACGATCCGGCCATGCTGATCGACGCGCTTGAATCGTCCGGCAACGTACTCACCGTTGTTCAAGCGGCGCCAGAAGTTCTGGTACTCGGCACTGTTGTACTCATCCGGTTCGCAGAACATACGGTGATGTTTGCCCTTGATCTGCGCCAGGCTGTAGCCCATCCCCTGGAGAAACCGGTCGTTGGCACTCAGCACGTTACCGTTGAGGTCGAACTCGATCACCGCCGTCGAACGCACCAGCGCGCCAATCAGGTTCTCGTGCTCGCGGGAGGCTTCGATGGTGCGGGTCAGGTCGCTGGAGAAAATCGAGAAATGCTTGATCCGTCCGTCTGATGAGCGGATCGGCTGAGCGATCGAACGCAGCCACGCCTCTTCGCCATTGCCGCGCGACAGACGCACGGCACCGGCGAAATGCTCGCCCCGGGTCAGTGCAGACTTGAAGCGGTGATGAAATTCGTCGGACTTCACATGGGCCGGCACGATGTCTTCGATCGCGCGGCCGACCAGGTCCTGGCTCTTGTAGAGCATTTCATTGAGGAAGTTCTGGTTGACCGATTGAATCCGTCCGTCGGGCTCAAGGGTCAGCACCAGCATCTCGCTTTCCAGGCTCTCCTTCACTTGCAGAAGGCTGGAGAGTTCTTCACGAAGAGCCGCCAGCTCTTGCTTGAGGCGTTTGTTGAACATGGGAAAGCACCGATGGACTAGATGGAAAGCGGGGTTACAGCCTAACCATCGGCCTTGGAAATCTTTTCTGAAGTGCGTTTGAGCCTTGTCCTACAAAAATAGTTACGCCTCGGGAAATCAGGCTGTTCCAGCCACCTGACAATGTCCTGCGCGCGGCATCCGCGAGCCGAAATACGCCGCACTGGCGACGCCCACCGCGCCCATCACCGCACAGAACATCACACAGATCCATGGGCTCCACGGCATCAGACCGATCAGCAGCAACGGTGTGACACTGGCCCACGCGGCGTAGGCAATGTTGTAGGTAAAGGAAATACCCGACACGCGGATACGGGCCGGAAACAGACTGACCATTACCGACGGCACGGCGCCGACCACGCCACAGCAAAGCCCTGCGATGGCGTAGGCCAGACCGACCCAGTCACCGCCGACAATCAGGCAGGTGTAGAGCACGCCGATGCCCAGAGGCAACAACAGGCTGTACAGCATGACGGTGCGCCAGGCGCCGATGCGATCGACCAGCCCGCCGGCAATCACGCAGCCGATGTTCAGGAAGACGATGCCCAGGGCACTCAATGCAAAGGTATGGCTGGCAGTCATGCCGAAAGTCTTTTGCATCATGGTCGGGGTGATGACGACGAACACCACCACTGCCGAAGTCAGTACACACGTCAGGAGCATGGCCGGCAGCATCGCCAGACGATGCTCACGCAATACCGTGCGCAACGGCAGTTCGACCCGAGCCTCACGTTGCGCTTCCATGGCCATGAACACCGGGGTTTCGCTCAGCCAGCGACGCAGCCAGACGCCGATCACACCGAACACGCCACCGAGCAGAAACGGATAGCGCCACGCGTAATCAAGCACTTCGGCGGGAGTGAAGACTTGTGCCAGGAAGGTCGCGGTCAGTGCGCCGATCAGGTAACCAAACGTCAGCCCGGCCTGCAGAAAGCCCAAGGCGTAACCGCGATGCCCGGCCGGCGCGTGCTCGGCCACGAACACCCAGGCGCTCGGCACTTCACCGCCCACCGCCGCGCCTTGCAGGATGCGCAGCGCCAGCAGCAGCAACGGTGCGAAATAACCGATCTGTGCATAAGTCGGCATGATCCCGATCAGCAGGCACGGCAGCGCCATCATCAGGATGCTCAGGCTGAAGACCTTCTTGCGTCCCAGCCGGTCGGCGAAATGCGCCATCAGGATCCCGCCCAGCGGGCGCGCCAGATAACCGGTGACAAAAATCCCGAAGCTTTGCAGCAGACGCAGCCACTCAGGCATTTCCGGCGGGAAGAACAACTGGCTGAGGGTCAGGGCGAAGAACACGAAAATGATGAAATCGTAGATCTCCAGCGCCCCGCCCAGGGCTGCAAGGCCGAGGGTCTTGTAGTCGGAACGGCTGAATGGCGCCGGTCGGGCTTCGGAGTTGGCAGTCATGGCAAAGAACTCTGACACAGGCAAAAAACAAGGCGCCCATGGTCTACGCAAACGGGCCGATGGACAACCCGTTAGACCATAGTCTGATTCGGCAAAACACGGTCACAAAAATCCGCCGGTTGATTTACTGTTGGCACCTGTCCAGACGGGCCGGCCAAGCCCCGAAGACCACAATAAACATAAAAATCCGAGGTACTCCCGTGGCCGTTGATATCGAAGATAGCCGCTCTGCGCGCTTTGCCTTGCGCTGCTCAAGCTTTGCCGAACGCTGGTTTCCCGACTCCTGGGTGTTCGCCGCACTGGCGGTGATCATCGTGGCGCTGGCCACCCTGGCCATGGGTGCCAAACCCACCGACGCCGCCATGGCCTTCGGTGACGGTTTCTGGAGCCTGATCCCCTTCACCATGCAGATGGCCTTCGTGGTCATCGGCGGTTACGTGGTGGCCAGCTCGCCGCCGGCCGTAAAGCTGATCGACCGTCTGGCAAAGATCCCGAAGAACGGCCGCTCCGCCGTGGCCTGGGTCGCGCTGATCTCAATGGTCGCGTCATTGCTCAACTGGGGCCTGTCGCTGGTATTCGGCGGTCTGCTGGTGCGCGCCCTCGCCCGTCGCACCGATCTGAAAATGGATTACCGCGCCGCCGGTGCCGCTGCCTATCTGGGCCTTGGCGCCGTGTGGGCGTTGGGCTTGTCGTCGTCTGCCGCACAGTTGCAAGCCAACCCCGCCAGCCTGCCGCCGTCGATTCTGTCGATCACCGGGGTGATTCCGTTCACCCAGACGATTTTTCTCTGGCAGTCGGGAGTGATGCTGCTGGCGCTGGTGGTGATCTCGATCATCATCGCCTACGCCACCGCACCGGGTCCGAACTCGGCGCGCGATGCCAAGGCTTGCGGCATCGACCCGGCCTTCAACCTGCCGCCCCTGCAACCGCGCACCCGGCCCGGCGAATGGCTGGAGCACAGTCCGCTGCTGATCATCGTGCTAGTGCTGCTGGCGGCCGGATGGCTGTTCCACGAGTTCTCGACCAAACCTGCGATCACCGCGATTTCCGGGCTCAACACCTACAACTTCCTGTTCATCATGCTTGGCGCGTTGCTGCACTGGCGCCCGCGCAGCTTCCTCGATGCGGTGGCGCGAGCGGTGCCGACTACCACCGGCGTGCTGATCCAGTTCCCGCTGTACGGCTCGATTGCCGCGCTGATGACCACGGTCAAGGGCACCGACGCCCAGACTCTGGCCCACCACATCTCGACCTTCTTCGTCAGCATCGCTTCCCACGACACCTATGCGCTGCTGATGGGCGTGTACTCGGCGATTCTCGGTTTCTTCATTCCGTCCGGAGGCGGCAAGTGGATCATCGAGGCGCCGTACGTGATGCAGGTGGCCAACGACCTCAATTATCACCTGGGCTGGGCGGTGCAGATCTACAACGCCGCCGAAGCCCTGCCGAACCTGATCAACCCGTTCTACATGCTGCCGCTGCTGGGCGTGCTGGGGTTGAAGGCGCGGGACCTGATCGGCTTCTCGTTCGTGCAACTGCTGGTGCACACGCCGCTGGTGCTGCTGTTGCTGTGGGCGCTGGGGACGACATTGGCGTATACGCCGCCGGTGATGCCATGACGCGGAGTCATCTTCAGGCGTAATTCTCATGAGGGAGCTAGCGTACTGGCTCCCTCATTTGTTTCTGCGCCTTGGAAATGTCACCCAACCGTCACATTCCCTTGCTAGCGTCCGCCCGAAACATACTGAAACAATTAAGCAAAAACGGACTTCGACATGAACGACGACACAGACGGCAAAGATCCCTCCTCGCCAGAATCCGACAATCCCACCGACACCAGCCGTCGCCGCTTTCTCGGCGGTGTCGCCGTTCTGGGTGTGGGCGCCACGCTGGCAGGGTGCGGAAATGCCGGTGATCAGCCGGGCAAACCCGAGGAGCGCCCGCTCTCGCCTGCCGAGCTGGACAAGGCCCTGCGCGATCAGGTGAAGACCGTTGTGGTGATCTACGCCGAGAACCGCAGTTTCAATAACCTGTTCGGTGATTTCCCCGGTGTCGAAAAGCCGTTGTCGGCGCTCAAGCCTGCCGACTATCAACAGCGTGACCGCGACGGCAGCCTGCTGCAGACCCTGCCGCCAGCCTGGGGTGGTGTGTTGCAGATCGGCCCGCAGACTCTCGATGGCGTGACCTATCCCAGCGCGGTCCAGTTCCAGGAAAACCTGCCCAACGCGCCTTTCGCCCTCAAAGGCCCGAACGCCGAGGACTTGCCGCTCGGCCTGGTGACTCGCGACTTGTGGCACGTGTTCTATCAGAACCAGATGCAAATCAACGGAGGCAAGAACGACGGCTTCGTTGCCTGGGCCGACGCCGGTGGTCTGACCATGGGTCACTACGCCCAGAGTCGCTACTCCCTGCGCCTGTGGGACGTGGCCCAGGAATTCGTGCTGTGCGACAACTTCTTTCAGGGTGCATTCGGCGGCTCGTTCCTCAATCACCAATACCTGATCAGTGCCACTGCGCCGTTCTACCCGAACGTCGCCAGTTCGGTCGCCAAGAGCCAGATCGCTGCGCTGCAAAGCGACGACCCGGCCGACCCGCGCCTCAAGCCGCTGGAGCAATCCCCGGCCAGCGCCATGACCGGCCCGCCGCAGTTTGGCCCAAGCGCGCTGACCCCGGACGGTTACGGGGTCAATACCCTCGCCCCGCCCTACTGGCCGACGTGGATTCGCGACCCGGAGCGTCCGGCGTATTCCAAAGCCGATCTGCCAAACGTCCTGGTGCCCCAGACCCACGAACACATTGGCGACAAGCTGTCGAAGAAGAACGTCGACTGGGCGTGGTACGCCGGTGCCTGGCAAGCGACGCTGGATCAGTACAAGGATTCCGGCGGTATCCCGAAAATCCCCAACTTCCAGTACCACCACCAGCCGTTCAACTACTTCCAGCAGCAAGGTCCGGAGCATCCCGAAGAGCGCAGCAAACGCCTGCGCGACGCCGGTCTGGGCGATGAATCGAGCACCAACAAGTTCTTCGCCGATGCCGAAGCGGGCAAGTTGCCGGCCGTGAGCTTCTACAAACCCCAGGGCAACCTGAACATGCACGCCGGTTACGCCGACGTGGCCTCCGGCGACCGCCACATCGTCCGTGCCCTGAAAGTGCTGCGGGAAAGTCCACAGTGGAAAAACATGGTGGTGATCGTGACCGTCGATGAAAACGGCGGCTGGTGGGACCACGTCGCGCCGCCCAAGGGCGATCGCTGGGGGCCGGGGTCGCGAGTACCGGCGCTGGTGGTTTCACCGTTTGCCCGCAAAGGCACGGTGGATCACACGGTCTATGACACCGCTTCGATCCTGCGCCTGATCACCCGGGTGTTTCAGCTGGAGACTCTGGCGGGTATCAAGCAGCGTGACGATGCAATGACCGGCCGGGGTCAGAAGCCGATGGGCGACTTGACCAACGCCCTGCATTTCAAGGTCTGAGGGCAGGTCCTGCGGTACAGCTCAAAAAACTGTGACTGACGGCTTCTCGCCATCACCCGGCTGATCCAATATGTGGCGCACCCGACCAACGGGGAACCCACGCTGAAAAGGATCTGAGCATGTTCAAACTCGCAGGACTTACCCTCGCTGCGCTCACGCTGAGCGCAGCCGCCCACGCCGATGTCGACCTGAAACTGGGCAGCACCGAGCGCGTCACCCGCCTCTTCGCCTATCCCAACAATTGCAGCGTGATCTGCTTTCGCAACTGGACGCTTGAGCAGACTGTCGCCCATTACCTGACTCAAAGTGTGCAGCGCGATGGTTATGCCAACGCCAAGGTGCTGGTGAAAACCGACAACCATCAGCTGTACGCCGAGATCAGCGGCGTGCCGAAAGGCTATGACAAGCCGCTGGCCGCGCTGCTGGATGCCGGCGACCTGGCCTACACCGGCGCCAGCAAGCTCAATGCCGATGGCAAATGGGCGTATAGCTGGTATCTGTTCCTGCCACTGGGCATGGCTCTGGAAAACCGTAAAAGCGTCGAACTGCTGCACTTCCCGCCGGATTACTCGCTGACCCAGGCCCAGGATTACCTGCGCTCCAACACCACCGACCGCTGGGCTGCGCTGCTGACCGACAACGGCATCCCCGCCGACCAGACGCCGGGCTATCAGACCATCATCGACATCGCGCCGATTGCCGCGCCCGCCAGCGCCGGCAAGGATCTGGAAGGGGTCTACGACTACTTCAAGGACTACCAGACCACCATGGTCAAGGAAGTCAGTCAGAACGCCAAAGGCGCCACTCTGCCGATGGTCGCTTTCGGCGCGCCAGTGCGTAACTGGATCAAACAGCAATACGGCGCGACCGTGAATGTACTGGGCCTGGCCACCATCAGCCCAAGCGCAGGCGTGAACGTGCCGGTGCTGGGTTCCAACCACCCGAGTTACATCTGGTACGCCGCCGACCCGGCCAACTACACCGGCGACGACGCACAGGCCAAGGCCGATGCGGCAGGTTTGAAAGTGATGGGGCAAGACTTGAGCGCAGCCTGCTGGCAGGCCGGGATGGGCAGCAAACCGGGCACCGATCCGAAAACCTTGCTGAACAGTTGCACCCAGACCTGGCAAGTGACGCAGAAAACCAAGACCTGCGAACTGTTCTACACCTCGATCCGTAACGAAACCGCAGCGCAGGCGGCGACCACCTGCTCGACCCCGACGATCAAGACTCAGCTGCAACAGCTGAACGGTCCGTTGCCGGCCATGGCAGCACCTGCTCCCCACCTCTGATCGAACGCATGAAGTTCCCGTGTCAGCCTTGGCTGACTCGGGAAAGCGTCTATTTCGCCTGTCAGATCTGACAGTAGACCGCTAGTGTCATTTACGGGATTCTTGGATTCAAAGCTCGGACTCAAGGACTGACAGGATGTCAGTCTCGGCAATCGCGACACCTGGCCGACAAGGAACGTTATGAACACTTACGCACTGCAAAGTGGCTCCCCTCGCGACACCGAGGGCATTTATCCCTTCGCCGGACTCCCCGTTCGCCTCGGATTCCCCTCCAGAGCTGATTTCGAAATTGTTCAAGGCAGCCATGCCATGTCCATCGCCGTCGTGGCGCGCCGGGAATTCCTGCGTATCACCCGAATGTGCAGGGTCTCGGGTCAACTGCTGCCTTACCGCTGCCGGCAGACCCGACAACTGCAGCCCGGTATTCATATCTACGATCCGCGTTTCTTCGGACTGTTCGAACACTCGTGCGACCCGAACGTGTTTCTCGACATGAGCGAATTGTGGCTGTGGGCACTGCGGGACATCAAACCCGGCGACCGGCTGACCATGGATTACACCGCCACCGAGGACAAACTGCTCAGGCAGTTCGTCTGCGGTTGCGGGTCTTCACACTGTCGCGGGTGGATCGTCGGCTACGACGAATCCCCCAATCTTGAAGGCCAGCGCTATTTGCAGAGCTGGCGTCGGCAAGGTTTGCGCTGACCGGAGAGTTACTGCGCTTCTACCGGACGCAAACGGTATTGCGGCGGCAGTTGCTCGAAACCGCTGATGGTCGTGTTCAAGCTCTTCCAGCGGCCATCCTTGATGCCGTAGATGCAACCGTGGATCGACAGGCTCTGCCCGCGATGCCAGGCGTTCTGGATGATGCTGGTGTGAGCGACGTTGGCCACTTGCTGGATCACGTTGAGCTCGCACAGACGATCGACCTGCTCTTCTTCGGTCGGCAACTTGGCCAGTTCTTCACGTTTTTCGTAATACAGATCGCGGATCGACCGCAACCAGCCATCGATCAGACCGAACTGGCGATCCTGCATCGACGCCCGCACACCGCCGCAACCGTAGTGGCCGGTGACCAGAATGTGTTTGACCTTGAGCACGTCCACCGCGTACTGGATCACCGACAGGCAATTGAGGTCGGTGTGCAGTACCACGTTGGCAACGTTACGGTGAACGAACAGATCACCCGGCAGCATGCCGACGATCTCGTTGGCCGGCACCCGCGCATCGGAGCAACCGATCCACAGGTATTCCGGCGTCTGCTGGCGGGCCAGTTTGGCGAAGAAATCCGGGTCTTCCTTGGTAATCGCGTCAGCCCAACGCTCGTTGTTATCAATCAGGTCTTGTAAGTCATGCATGCTGTAAGGCCTCAAGAAAGATGCGCTGCTTTGACAGACAACCGTCCGTCGGGGTCACGAAAGGATCGCAAGTGATTTCGTTGGAATTCTCGTGTGCCCGGTGAGTCCACCTCAGTAAGGCCCACAGTATGAGGATTTGCCATGACTGATTCACGACGTCCCTTCGATGCGGTGCAGCCGGAGCCCATCGATGATAACGAAGACCGCATGGGATCGGTGCATGAGCTGGACTTCGACGACGAACAGCCCAGCGCAAGGATCGGCGACGAACTGACGGAAACCGAGCGTGAACAGCTGATGCCCCGCGAGCGGGTGCGTGAGGCGGGCCTGACCGGTGCTTCGGTATCTGACCACGAGCCGACCGACGATGATCTGAGCCCGGAAACCCTGATCCATGAGGACGGCGCGCGGGATGCGGACGAGCCAGGATCAGGCAATCAGGCGGATTGGGACTTGAGCATTGTCGATGAGGACGACATTGGCGGCGGGGACGGGCTGGATGAAGCGGAAATGGCACGGCGCGATCCGATGGATGGCAAGCGAGGATGACCTGAAAGATCGCCATCGCGGGGTGACCCGCGATGGCGATCAACGCTTAATCCACCAGGGTGCAGGCCATGACCACAGCGTCTTCACGCCCGCCTACCGCCGGGTAGTAATCCCGGCGCCGGCCGATTTCGTTGAAGCCATAGCGCTCATACAAGCGAAAGGCCGAGGTGTTGCTGTCGCGCACTTCGAGGAAACATTCCCGGGCATCCGCCGCATAGGCGCGGGACATCAGGTGCTCGAGCAATGTCAGCCCCAGGCCCCGGCCCTGATTTTCCGGTTTGACCGTGATGTTGAGCAGGTGCGCCTCATCCAGAATGATCTGCACTACGCCATGTCCGACTTGTTGCTCACCTTCGAACATCAGCCAGATCTGGTATTTGCCCAGCCCGTCGAGAAAAATCCCGCGAGTCCATGGATGGCTATAGGCCGCGAATTCAATCTTCAGTACGGCATCCAGATCGGCTTCGACCATCGGGCGGAACGTTACAGCGTCACTCATTCGATTCTTTCCAGCGCGCCATCAGCCGACGCATGGCTTGCCACACGGCGGCCTTGCGCTGTGGCTCTTCCATCAACAATTCAAGCCCCGGCACGGCCCACGCCAGGCCAAGACCCTCGATTTGCAATTCGCGATTGAACGCTTCGGCATCCGCTTCGCCGGCAAATCGCACCGCCGGCAGGCCGATCAGCCACAGGCAGGCGCACGGCGCCGCCTCCATTTGAACCGACAGGAAACCCTGGACGAAATCCCGGGCCGCTTCGGGCCCCTGATCCATGGTGCCGCGCACCAGCAATGGCCAGCGCACCGGATCACCGACGATCTGCGGCGCATCCGGCAGACCGGCGGCGCGCAGCATATCCTTGAGCAACAGATACGCCGGATCGCGGGACTGGAAAGAATCGCCTGTGGGTAACTCCACCAACAGCAGGCAACGACCGGCCCGCAGCAATTGCAGAGTAAAACGCGGTGGCGGGACCGGCGCCGGTTTGACCACCACAGGCGTTTCGTCGACTTCTTCCACCGGCTTGGCGCCCGTGCGGGTGCTGGCCAGCGAAGGTCGCGGGACCTCGATCTTCGGCCGTTCGACCGGACGCGCGGCAGGCTGCACCGGCGCATCGGCCTGCGGCGCAGGTGCCACGAACACCGGGACGTCAGGCTCGGGCTCGGCAACGTCCAGCAGCTCGGGCCGTGACGGCGCGGCAAAGGGCAATTCGGTGCGCGGCAGCCAGTTGACCACCTGCATGGCGTTCAAATAGGCGCGGCGGCGGGACTCGATTAGCAAGGGTCGGCCACTTGTGGATAACTGAAGTGCGCTGATTCTACCGCCCTTCGCTCAAGATCGCCCGCTGTTGATCGATAGTCTTGACCGATACCTTGACGCAAAGAAAAGCGACAGCCCGTCCCGAGAGTGAATCGCATCCCGCGCGATGCAGTACAATCGCGGCTTTTAATCGCCAACCAGCCGGCCATTCCGATGATCGAACCCAAGCGCGTCTTGCGCGCCCTCGCTGAACACTGGGCACTTCTGGAGCCACTGTGCGAGCACTTCGACCAAGGCACCCTGAGCCTCAACGAACTGCGCACGCAACTGGCCGCCCAACAACTGGACAGCACGCCGCAGGACATCACCAGTCTGCTCGACGTGTGGATTCGCCTCGACATTCTGGTGCCCGTGGCCAAAAGCCCGAACCGTTTCGAGCTGAACGCGCAGATTCACGACTTCCTCGCCTACCTGCGTCGGGAACACCGACTGGGCCTGTGCCTGGAGATCGAAGCTTATTTGCGTCACCTCGAGCGTCTGGCCGGTTACATCCAGGATGCGTTCGACATTCGCGATGGCAATGATCTGGCGCGTCAGTTGCGCCTGCTCGACATGCGCGTGCGCGACGTTCTGAAGAAACTCGACAACGACGAACAGGCGCTGGTGGCCGTGGCCGAGCGGGCCAAGACCAGCGACCGGCAGATTCCGCTGCGTCAGCGTTACGCCGAAGTACTGGCGACCTGGGACGAATACGTCGAGCCGATGATTGATCTGGTGAACGCCGACGGCGCCTTCGAACAAGGCGTACGCAAGGTCGAAACCGTGCTGCTGAAGATGCTCAGTGAACAGCAGCGCCTCGGCCATCTGGTCGATGACGACATGCTGCTGCGCACCCACGCGCGCATCCTCGAGATGCAGACCAGCGCCCAGCTGACCCTGCGTCACGCCCGCGAACTGCTGCTGCCGTTGCGTGAAGAAGCGCGTCGACACAACGCCGTAACCCGTGGCGCCGCCCTCGCCCTTGCCGCGATCCGCCGCAAAGGCATCGACGCCGTACCGCAAGCCGCGATGCCGCTGTTCACCCGGCCGCAAAGCACCTTCCTTGGCAGCGCCAGTCAGGTTGAAGCCTACGTCTACGCCCTGGCCCGTTTCGAGCCGAAACCGGCGCGCTTCCCCAAGGCGCACAAGACACAGAAAGGCGAAGCCCCGCGCGCACCGCGCACCGTGCGCGAAATGGTCGACCGTTGCGAAGAATCCCTGCCAATGCCGGATCTGATGACCTGGCTGCTGGAGCAGGAACCGGACGGCGCGACCGACGAATTGCTTTACTGGTTCTCGCGCCTGTCGCGGGAAAAACGCTTCAAGCGCGAGCGTCTGGAACGCCGCGAATACCACACACACGAGCACCAGGTCAGCCTGCGCTCCTTCGCCCTGCTCTCGGCCGCCGACACCGCCGCCGAGGATTCTGCGAGCATTCCCAATGCATCTTGATCTTTCCGAACTGTCGCAACTCGCGCCGATCTTCCGCGAGCTGTTCAAGGGTTACCACGTCAGCCGCCGCGATCCGGAGCTGTACGCGCAACTGTCGAACTTCCAGGACCAGTACCGCACGCTGTTCAAGGCACTGGGTTTCGAACTGGTCTGCGACACCCGTGGCTTCTACTATTTCGTGCCGGACATGGCGGCAGCGGCGGTGAACAAGACCGCTCAGCGCCTGGCGCTGTTCACCTTCATCCTCGTCGAGCATCTGGCCGATCAGGGCCGCGATCCGATCGCTGTGCTCGACGGCGGCAGCCTCGGCCGCGAAGAATTGCCGTCGCTGCTGGAAAAGTACCGCGACCTGTTCATCCAGGCCGAAGTTCAGACCGTTGAAGAGCTCGAAGAAAAAATCATGCGCCGCATGACCCAGCTCGGTTTCGCTGGCGAAGAAAACGGCGTGTACCGTTTCCTGCCGCCGATGCACCGTTTCCTCGACGTCTGCCTCTCGGTTCAGCAGGACCGCGATCTGGCAGCCAGCGTGCACAGCGTGCTGCCGCTGCCGGCACCGGTGCTGATCGACGAAGAGGCCGAGGCCAAATTCCTCGAGACCGACGATCCACTCGATCTTTCCGAATTTGAGGAAGAGAGCGAAGAAGACGCACTGGCCCGCGCCATTGCCGAAGAACAGGAGTCCGACGCATGAGCCAGGAACGCTACGGCATCCGCCGCTTTGCCCTTTTGAACACCGCCGGTTACAGCCTCGGCCTGTTCCCGCTGGAAGAACCGCTGTCGGTCTACGGCGCGAACAACCTCGGTAAATCCGCCTCGATCAACGCCTTGCAGTTCCCGATCCTGGCGCGCATGTCGGACATGAGTTTCGGCAAGTACAGCCTGGAACAATCCCGGCGTTTCTACTTTGCCTCCGACACCAGCTACATCCTCGTCGAAGTGAACCTGCCCCACGGCCCGCACGTGATCGGCGTAGTCGGTCGCGGCCCGGGTGGTGGTTTCGGTCACCAGTTCTTTGCCTACGCCGGCAAGCTCGATCTGGCGCACTACCAGAAAAACGACACCTGCCTGCGTCAGAAAGAACTGTTCAGCAACCTTGAGAAGGAAGGCCTGAAAGCCTACGAACTCAAGCCTGATGAACTGCGCCGTTTGCTGGTTGGCGGTCATACGTCGATCCCGCTGGATCTGACCCTGATCCCGCTGCGCTCCACCAGCGAGCAGAGCCTGAAGACTTTCCGCGCGCTGTTCATCAACCTGCTGCACATGCGCGAAATCACCGCAGCCAAGCTCAAGCAATTGTTCCTTGATGCCTTCGAACACAGCCTGCGTTCCGGCAGCGTCGATTACATCGCCGCGTGCGAAGAAGCTTTCCGCGACGTGCGTCGCATGGAACAGGACTACAACTCGCTGGTGGCTGCCGGTCCACTGGTCGAAGCCTTGGCCAACGGCGTGAAACAGCGCGACGTGCTGCGCGGCAAGCTGCATCGCCTGTCGCCGCTGCTCGATTCGTTGCTCGGCACCTGGTCGGATTACGCCGGTGCGCGCAAAGAAGAACTGGCGATCCAGGCAGAACATTACCGTCGCGAGCAGGACGATCTGCAAAACGATCAGCGCGGTGGCACCCAGGAGCTGATGCGTCTGGAGCGGGAAATCTCCGGTATCCAGCGCTGGCTCGGTGAGTTGTCGGTGCTGAAAAACCGCTTTGCGCTGGTCGATGACGTCAAGGTACTGGAGCAGCAACTGCTGGCCGCCAAGGACGCTCACGATGAACTGGCCGGTGCGCTGGCGCAGTCCCGTCAATTCAGCGCCGAGGATCTCGAGGAGCGTCTGCGGGATCTGGAAAAACGCCTGAAGTCGGTGAAACAACAACTCGATCACGCCGACAACAACAGCTACGCCCGCCTGCGTGAAGAGTTCTCGCAACAGGACGTCGAACGCCTGATGCGTCTGTTCAACAGCGCACTGTTCAGCCTGCCGCTGGGCGAACACGGCATCACCCTCGACGAGGACGGCGAGTGGGTCAAATCGGTCGAGCTGATCCTCGACGGCTTCAAGGGCGAGCGTTTCGAAGTGCCGGGCCTGTCGATCGACATCTCGCACATCGAGCCGCCGGCCCTGCAAGCGCTGGCCGACCGTGCCGCGCTGCGTGATCAGAAAGAGCGTCTGGAAAAAGAACTCAAGCAACTGAAAACCCAGCAAGCCGTGGCCGCCGACCGCGCCGCGAGCAAGACCCAGACCGAAGCGCTGTACCAGCAGGTGCTGGATGCGCAGAAAGCTTTGGAAGACTTCCGCCGCACCCAGACCCTGAGCGCCGAAGAAGGTGACAAGCTGGAGCAACTGGCGCAGATGGAAGCCGCGCAGGACGAACTCAAGCGTTCCAGCGATGCGTTCACCGAGCGCGTCCAGCAACTGTCGGCCAAGCTGCAACTGGTCGGCCGGCAGATCGCCGACATGGAAGCCAAGCAACGCACCCTCGACGATGCCTTGCGTCGCCGTCAGTTGCTACCGGCGGATCTGCCATTCGGCACGCCGTTCATGGATCCGGTCGACGACTCCATGGACAACCTGCTGCCGCTGCTCAATGACTATCAGGACAGCTGGCAAGGCTTGCTGCGTGCCGATGGCCAGATCGAAGCGCTGTACGCGCAAGTGCGCCTCAAAGGCGTGGCCAAGTTCGACAGCGAAGACGACATGGAGCGCCGTCTGTCGTTGCTGATCAACGCTTACGCGCACCGTACCGACGAAGCCCTGACCCTCGGCAAGGCGCGTCGCGCAGCCGTGACCGATATCGCGCGGACCCTGCGCAATATCCGCAGCGACTACGACAGCCTCGAGCACCAACTGGCGCTGTTCAACCGCGAGATCAACAAGCGTCAGGTCTCCAACCTGCAGAGCTTCCGCATCGTGCTCGCGCCGAACAAGGAAGCGCTCAAGCACATCGACCAGATCATCCACAGCGCCGGTCAGTACGAAGAAGGCGAAACCCTGTCGGTGTTCGACCTGAGCCAAAGCGCGGAACAGGACAACAAGAACGAAGAGGCCAAGGAATACCTGGCGCGTCTGGTGGCGGCGAACCACAACCAGCTCGGCCTCAAGGACTTGTTCGAGCTGGCGTTCGAGATCACCAAGGTCAACGGCCAGCCGGTGATCCACACCGACATCGATGGCGCGGCGTCCAACGGCACCACGATGACCATCAAGGCGCTGACCAACATGTACTTGTTGCTGCACTTGATGGACCGCGACCTGGCCGGTCGCGTGCGCCTGCCGTACTACCTCGACGAGGCGGCGGACATCGACGAGAAGAACCAGGCAGCATTGCTGGAAACCAGCCTGCAACTGGGCTTCGTGCCGATTCTGGCGAGCGTGAAGCCGCAGGTCTGCGCCAGTGTCGCCATCGACCTGGAAGGCGGCAGCGGCCCGGCCGGCATCTACATCGACGAGGCGGACTGGAAATACATCCGCCGTCACGATGTGGTGAAAGCCACCATCAATGTCGAAGCGGACGAGCCGGAGCTGGATGCGGTTTGATGCGTAACTGACGGGCACAAAAAAGGGCCGCGATCCATTGGATCGCGGCCCTTTTTCATGGGCTCGGGATTATTTGCCGAGGGGGATTTTCGGCGCCCAGGTCAGCCATTCGTCTTCGAACTTGTCGAACAGCGCGAAGGTCTGTTCAGCCCGAGCCGGGTTGCCCATCCGCTCACCGTCCGGCGTGGCGAAGGCGATGCCGCCCTGTATCGCCGTCTCCAGAGACTCAGTGCGTACGGTCACGCCTTTGAACAAGCCGATATCGAAACCGACACCGCTGGTGTTCCAGAAGCGGCTACCGCTACGTACCAGTGGCGCGTACTTCGGCTCGATCAGGATGTGCACCAGTACGCGATCCGCAGTCTGGCCCAGTTCATAACCGGTGACTTTACCCACGGTGATTTCGCGGTAAGTCACTGGCACACCCGGTTTGAGCGAACCGCGACGAGCGGCGCTCAAGACCAGGCTCAAGCCTGCTTCCTGCTTGGCCAATTCTGGCGGATTGGCCAACGCCACGAAGTTCTTCTGCGGGCCGAGGTTCTTGGCTGCCGGTTGCACTTCGAGATATTGGCCGGTCACCAGGGTTTCCAGGTTCGAGGTTTTGATCAGCCCCAACTCCGGTTTGACCACCCAGAACTGACTGCCGACCCGAGCAATCTTCTCCGGCACTTCTGTGATGCGCGCGGTGAGGATCACCGATTGCAGGTCATCGGTCAGGTCGACGCTTTCGATCTTGCCCACATCCAGGCCTTTGAAGCGAATCGGCGTGCCGCTGCGCAAACCGTCGGCACGGTCGACCTTGATGGTGACCACCGCGCCCTTCTGATTCGCGTCATCATGATTGGCGAACAGACGGAAGCGCGGAATGCGCTTCTGCAGCGGAGCCTTGGCTTGCGGCGTTTCGAAGGCGATGCCGCCGGCCATCAGGGTCTGCAACGACTCGCTCTTGACCTGAATGCCGCCGGTCAAGCCACCGGTCAACGTGACACCGCTGACGTTCCAGAACCGGGTCGAGGCGTTGACCAGGTTTTCGTATTCCTTCTCGATGTGGACACCGATCACCAGTTGCTTCCGGGTCTTGGAGAATTGATAGCTCTGCACCGAACCGACCTTGACCTGCTTGTAGAGGATCGGGCTGCCGACATCGATCGAGCCGAGCGTGTCGGTGAACAGCACCAGGTGCAGACCCGGTGAACGGAGGTCCAGCGGCGGCGCTTTCGGCCGGGCTTCGAACTCACGCTGCGGAGCGCCGCCCTTGTCGCCTGGGCGCACGGCGATGTAGTTACCTTTGACCAACGCTTCCAGACCGGTGATGCCGGCCAGGGAAATCGACGGCTTGACCACCCAGAACTGGGTGCCGGTGACCAGATATTCTTCAGCCAGAGGATCGAGGGTCAATTCAGCGGTGGCGCTGGACAGATCCGGATCGATCTTCAGCGCTTTCAGGTTACCGACCTGAATGCCCTTGTACATCACCGGGGTACGCCCGGCCTGCAGACCTTCGAAATCACTGAGTTTGACCTTCACGCGGATGCCGGCGGCGGCCGCATCGAAGTCTTCGTAGAGGCGGAACGGTAGGCTCGGATCGGTCGGCGGGCTGTCCTTGCGGTTCTCCGGCGTGGCGAAGGCAATACCGCCGGCGACGATGCTGGCCAGGGATTCGCTGCGCACTTTCACCCCGGACAGGTTGGCGTCGATGCTGATGCCGCTGGCGTTCCAGAAGCGCGTATGTTTACGCACCAGTTTGGCGTAGGTCGGCTCGATGAACACTTTGAGTTCGACAGTGCTCTGGTCTTCCGACAGCACGTAACTCTTGATCTGGCCAACCTTGATCTGCTTGTAGAACACGGGGCTGCCACGGTTCAGCGAACCCAGGCGATCCGCCTTGATCGTCAGGTGCAGGCCGGGTTTGGAGTCCGACAGCGGCGGCTCTTCGGCCAGGGCCTTGAACTTGCGGGTCGGCTCGCCTTCACCCGGGCTGATCGCGACATAGTTACCCGATACCAGGGTTTCCAGACCGGTGATACCAGCCAGTGTCACACTCGGTTTGACCAGCCAGAAGCGGGTACTGGTCTTCAGGTATTGATCGACATCCTTGTTCATTTCGATGGTGGCGATCACGCCTTTGGTGCCGCCTTCGTCATCGAGCTTGAGAGCTTTGACCTTGCCGACGGGCATGCCTTTGTAGACCACTTCGGTCTTGTTGGCCTGGATACCTTCACCGCTTTCGAAGCGCACCTGAATCTCGATGCCGGTTTCGTTGTAGGCACGCCATCCCAGCCAGCCGCCGATGATCAGGGCAATCAGGGGCAGTACCCAAATGGCAGACCAGTTCGAAGCCGGTCGGGTTTTCGCTACAGGCAAATCAGTCATGGTCGGCGTCCGACTCCGTGTTATCCCAAATCAGTCGGGGATCGAAAGTGACAGCGGCGAGCATCGTCAGAATCACCACACTGGCGAAGGCGATGGCGCCAAGATTGGCTTCGACGCTGGCAAGCCGGCCGAAGTTGACGACCGCCACCAGAATGGCGATCACGAAAATATCGAGCATGGACCAGCGGCCGATGAACTCGATGAAGCGGTACATCCAGATCCGCTGACGTGCAGACAAGGGCTGGCGGCGCTGCACCGAAAACAGCAACAGCGCGATACCCACCAGTTTGAATGTCGGCACCAAAATACTGGCGATGAACACCACGGCAGCGATCGGAATCATGCCGTGCTGCACCAACTGGATCACACCGGACATGATCGTGCTCGGATCACCCTGGCCCAGCGAGCTGACTGTCATGATCGGCAGTACGTTGGCGGGGATGTAGATAATCGCCGCAGTGATCAGCAACGCCCAAGTACGCGCGAGACTGTTCGGGCGCCGCGCATGAACCAGCGCACCACATCGGGTGCAGGTCTGAACATCGCTTTCGGTATCCTGCCTGTTCAGTTCGTGGCATTCGGTACAGATCAGAATGCCTGCATCAATCGCCCGCATGGGCATCTTCTCCTGATAACGCCTGCCAGATCTGGTGCGGTGACATCACCACTTCGAGCCAGACCTGAACCAGTAACAAGCCGATGAAACACGCCAGACCGAGGCCCACGGTGATAGCCGCCATGTCCGCCAGTTTGACGATCGCGACCAGGACGCCCATGAGGTAGACCTCGAGCATGCCCCAGTCTTTGAGGTGGTGATAAATACGGTAGAGCAGCAGCCCATAACTGCGCCCGATGTTGAAACGGATCGTCAGCAATACCATCAGTTGGCACAGCAGTTTCAGCAGTGGAATTGCCATGCTGCACAGGAATACGACGACTGAAACGCCGCGCATATCGGTATTGAACAGGCCGATTACACCGCTCCAGACAGTGTCCTGCGACGATTGCCCCAGAACATTGAGCTGCATGATGGGTAAAAAGTTCGCCGGCACGTAGAGCAGCAGTGCGGCAATGACCAGGGCAAGACTGCGCTGCACCACGTTATGACGGTGGGCATACAGTTCATAACCGCAGCGTGGGCAGAGGGCTTTTTCGCCGTGAGCAAGCTTGGGCTTGCGCATCAGCAGATCGCACTCATGACAGGCCACCAAGTCATCCAGCGGTAATTCTGACAGCCCGGGGGCGTCAACCGAATCTGACATAAGGGCTCTGACTCCGAAAAAGTTGGGATCTATTCTAGTGTTCTGATTCGAAAATAACTGTGCAAATTTGTTCGCTGACGCGAGCAAAAACTTTCCTGCGGGCAAAACAAAACCCCAACTGCTTTCGCAATTGGGGTTTCGGAATTTAATCTTGACGATGACCTA
>NZ_JBXANF010000012.1:0-238961 GCF_058801405.1 Pseudomonas sp. GW822-FHT03F04 | reverse complement strand
CGGCGGTGAAGGCGCCGGCAGTGATCAGGCCTTGTTTTTCGCCGGTAACCGACATGTACGCTGGTGTTGCCATGGGATGCTCTCCTTGCGGATAAAGTTAGGGTGCCCGGGAGGCGAAATCGCCCGGTGGGTGCCTGACTGTTATCAAGGAGCGTGCCAACATTTTCGAAGCCTCATAAAACCGGGGGGATGGCGCTGGCAGTCATTGATTTTCGTGAAAAACGGCAGCGTTTCAGGCGAAAAGTGCGCAAGAAGTTGCGCAGTACTGCGCAACTTCTTGCGCACTTGGCTGGAGGCCAAGAGCTGCGTGGCTTGCAGCGGTTTTAAGGGGTGTTTTATTACGTACAACTGCGCAACTTCTTGCGCAGTATGGCCAAACGCCGCTTCGTCGCATTACTGAGTCAGCACGGTGAGGCATTCTTCTATCGAACGCTGCTGCGTCTCGGCATACAACCTCAATTCATCGATGGTCGAACGCCCCAAAGCTTGTTCGAACGCCTGACGATTGGAATGCTCACCATAGTGCGTCTGCGCCGCATCCCCCAGGTTTGACTGAAAAATCCCCGCCGCACTGACCGGCAGGAAATCTTCGTACACCAGCGGTTCGGCTTTCACATACCCATCGCGTAACAACGCTTGCAGCGAAACATCAGCCGGACGACCCGCCGCAAGCCCTTTGTCTGTCAGGAAATAACGGAAGTACGCCAACTCCTGCTCGTGCATGCCCTCGAGGCTGTCAGGGAATTCGCTGAAGTGCTGGGTCATCAGCGCGTTGTAGCGTGAGGCGTTGGCCTCGTTGGGGAAATCGCCCAATTCATCCCGCGCCGCATTCAGCAGGCGGTCGTACAGCGCGCGGCCCTTGGGGGTCAGTGCCGCGCCGCGTTGTTCGATTTCGCCGAACCGGGCGCTGTGGCTGCCACGGGTTTGCGTCTGGTCGGTGAAGGCGATCGGCTCGTCCAGCGCCTTGAAACTGGTTTGACGCAAAAGGATCGGATGCTGCCGGCGCGGCGGCCCTTCGATCACCGCTTTGGGCGTGATGCCATGCAGCGGCATCTGTGCCTGAACGATGTCGATGTCCAGGGTGCGCGGGGTCAGGTGGTTGATGTGCGGGCCCTTGAACGCGACGACATCGGCGATCAAGCGATGCTGGGCGCTGAGGGTCTGGTATTGCGCGGCGGTGACGGTGGCGCTGTGGTGCCAGCGAAAAGTCTCCAGCGCCTGCAGGACAAATTCCCCGGCTTCGGATTCATTCAACCCGCCAGCGGCTTCGGCCTGCTCTATCAGGCGCAACGCGGTTGGGGTGAAGATCGAACGCTGATCCAGCACCGATTGCGCGAAGACTCGCAGCTCGGGATCTTCGATCAACTCCAGTCGCAGCAACGAAGTGAACACCCGGAACGGGCTGACTTGCAGCGCATTTTCATGCACCGCGCGGAACGCCGTGGAGTGCACAGGCACTCCGGCAGGGGTCAGGTCGTAATAACCCACGGGTTGCATGCCCATCACCGCGAACAGGCGGGCGAGGGTGGCCAGTTCGGTCGCGGTGCCAACGCGGATTGCGCCGTGGCGCTCCATGTCCAGCCGTTCGATTTCGCCGGTGCTGTGCAGTTGACGGGCGATCTGCGGCTCGCGCGACAGCACGTCGCGGTTGGTCTGTTCCACCAGTTCCATCAAGGCGCCGTACAGCGGCACTTCTTCGCGGTACATGTCGGACATCGCTTTGGAGAAGCGTTGGCGGATCAGGTCGGGGCTGACGAAAGGCTGCACGGTCATGAAAAAAATTCCTGGCACGGTCACGTAAAGGATGGGGCAAAAGATCGCAGCCTTCGCCGACGCGGGCAAACGAAGAATCCTACGAACTTCATTCTGCCAACGACTGACCGGTTACCTGTCCTGACGCGAATTCTCCCCCAGGAACTCCCGATACAAACGTGCCGTGTTCGACGGCTGCTCGACCATCGGCATGTGACCGACGCCGTCCCACACATCGACCCGCAGATTGGCGATGCCCTTGCTCCAGACCGGCACGCTGCTGACATCGATCAAGCGATCCTTGCGGCCCCAGAGCAACAGCCCCGGGCATTTGATGTCTGGGAGTTTTGGCTCCATCGGCGGGCTGGCGCGGAAATCCCGGAAGATCTCCTCCAGTTCATCCCGGCGTTGTTCGTAGCGCTGGGCGATGGCATCCAGTACCAGCCCCGGCACCCAGGGTGGCGAAGCCATGGTCATCGCATAGAAGCGTCGGAATTCTTCCCGGGAATTGATCAGAAACGGATTGTGCCCACGGGCCAGGTGACGCTCCATGTCGCTGGGCTCCGGCGCCGTGACGCCGGCCGGGTCGATCAAGGCCACCGAAGCGATGCGATCGGGGTAGGTCGCCGCCAGCCACGCGGCGATGTAACCGCCCATGGAGTTGCCGATCACGTGGACTTTCTCGACGCCGCAGACGTCGAGCAACTGGATCATGCGCTTGGCCTGCACCGCGATGTCGTAGCCACCGCCGGCCTTGAAGCCGGTTTCGCCGTGGCCGGCCAGGTCCGGGATGATCACTCGATACTGGCTGACGAAATGCCGGGCGAAGCGCAGCCACAGGTTCTTTTCCGCGCTGTAGCCATGCAGCATCAGAATGCTGCTCGATGCTTCATAGGGCCCGCCTTGCCAGGTCGACACGGTCATTTCGGCAATCGGTACTTCAATCTTGTGCAACCGGTACAGCTTGGCCTCCAGGGCCGCGCTCAGGTCGTAGAGCCAGTGGCCGACCGCCGGGTAGCTCAACCAGCTCCAGGCCACGAAAACTGCGAGGGCGACAAACAGCAAGAGCATCGGACGTCTTCCTTGTTCAAGACAGAATGTGGTCGGCCGGTTTCAGCGCCCGGGTCAACCGGTGATAGCTGAAACTGAAGCCCGGGAACATTGCGATCACATGACCGCTCTTGCTTTGATACCAACTGTGGCAGCCGCCGGTTTTCCAGACCGTGCGCTCCATCTCCCGGTGAATCATCTGAGTGTAGGTACGTTCTGCTTCGGGGCGAACTTCGATGCTGCGCAGACCTTTGGCCTGCACGGTGCGGATGCAGTCGAGGATGTAGTTCATCTGCGATTCGATGATGAACAGCGCCGAGGTGTGGCCTATGCCGGTGTTCGGCCCGGTGACGATAAACAGGTTGGGAAAGTCCGGCAGGCTGGTGCCGAGGTAGGCGCGCGGGTATTGCGCCCAGACGTCGCGCAGTTGCACGGCGTTTTTTCCGCTGACCGGGTAGGAAATCACTCCGTCGGTGGCGTCGTAACCGGTCGACCACACGATCAGATCAACGTCGATGTGCTGGCCGTCCGTGGTGACGATGCCGGTTTCGTCGAGGCTGGCGATGCCTTGCTCGCGGCTGTGCAGCGTGACGTTGGGCCGGGTCAGCGCCGGGTAATAAGTGCTGGAGACCAGCACCCGTTTGCAACCGATGGTGAAGTCCGGCGTCAGTTTTCGCTGGAGTTCGGGATCCGTTATCTGGTGTTTGAGGAATTTCAGGGCCTGGTGCTGCACCATGTGAATCGCTGGTTTCGAATATTTGAAGGCGATGACCCGGGTTTCGAACTGCCAGTAGATCATCCAGCGCAACAGCTTGTAGGCCGGTTTCAGACCCAGCAGCCAGCGCTGGAAAGGCCCGAATTTGCGGTCGGGTCGGGGCAGCACCCAATGCGGCGTACGTTGAAAGACGTGCAGTTGCTCGACCTGCGGCGCAATGGTCGGAATCACCTGCGCCGCACTGGCGCCGCTGCCGACGATGGCCACGCGTTTACCGCGATAGTCGTAGCTGTGATCCCAATTGTTTGTATGAAAGGTCTTGCCCTGAAAGCGATCCTGTCCCGGGAAGTGTGGGACGACCGGTTGGCTCAATGGCCCGGTGGCGTTGATCAGGAACTGTGCGTAGAACGTGCCTTTGGTGCCGGTGTGTACGGCCCAACGTTTCTCGGTTTCGTCCCATTCGATGCGTTCGACGTTGGCTTGCAGTTCCACCCGGTCGCGCAGGCCGAAACGCTCGATCACATGCTCGGTGTAGTGATGCAGTTCGGCCTGTTCGGCGAACATCTGCGTCCAGGGGTAGGGCGCGAACGACAATGAATACAGGGGCGACGGCACATCGACCGCCGCGCCGGGGTAAGTGTTCTGGCACCAGGTGCCGCCGAAAAAGTCCCGCCGCTCCAGCAAGCGAAAATCGTCGATGCCGGCCTTGAGCAAATTGATGGCCGCGCACTGGCCGCCAAACCCGCTGCCGATGATCAACACTTGATAGGTCTGCATGGGCCTCCTTCTTAGAGTCTTTTTTCCATTTTCTTCCTTTCATGTATAGCCAATCATTTGCCTGCCGTGTGATGGAAATGGCGGGGTATTCGGCCGCTGGCCGGTGATGGCTATTTAACGTCTCCCTGTTAGACTCCGAGCACATCCTTTTGCGGTGTACTCGAGGCCCTTATGGGAAGAACGGGAGGAAAGGGACTTTCACTGGCCAGGAGGCTTTACACATCGCGAACCCTCGGGTTGGTCCTGGGGCTTCTATGCGTGAGCGTTGCGATGTACCCGCTCGATCCGCCGACCTGGGTCTGGGCGCTGATGCTGTTCAACGGCCTGGTCTGGCCGCACCTCGCGTATCAATGGGCCCGACGGGCCAAGGTTCCGTACCACGCCGAACACCGCAACCTGCTGCTCGACGCCTTTCTCGGCGGCTTCTGGGTCGCCGCCATGCACTTCAATCCCTTGCCCAGTGCCACGACCATTTCAATGATGGCGATGAACAATGTCGCCATCGGTGGCCTGCGTTTTCTGCTGGCCGGGGCGGCGGCGCAGTTGCTTGGCGTCGGCGTCGGGCTGGTAGTGTTTGCCCCGGCCTTCATCCCCGCGACCTCTCCGGCGCAGCTCTATGCGTGCCTGCCGTTGTTGATGCTGTATCCGCTGGCGCTGGGCTGGATCTGCTTCCGCCAGGCCTACACCCTTGGCCTGCACAAGCGTGAATTGCTGGCGTTGAGCCGTACCGACAGCCTGACCGGTTTGCTCAATCACGGCGCCTGGAAGGATCAACTGGACATCGAATTCGAACGCAGCAAACGCCAGCAGACTGGCGCGGCGATTGCGCTGATCGACATCGACCACTTCAAGGCAATCAACGACACCTACGGCCATGTGGCCGGCGATATCGTCCTGCGTCAGTTAAGCAAGATGCTCAAGCAGAATCTGCGCATGGCCGATGTGGCGGGGCGTTATGGCGGCGACGAGTTTTGCGTGATCCTTCCGGACCTGCCGCTGTTCAATGCAGCGCAGGCCATGGAAGCCTTGCGCGAGCGTTTTTCCTTTCTGGTCTACGAACAGAACCCGGCGCTGAAAGTCAGCCTGAGCATTGGCCTGGCGGCACTCGATCCGGCTCACGGCGATGCAACGCGCTGGCTCAATGACGCCGATGAGGCGCTCTACGAGGCCAAGGCCAGCGGGCGCAACCGGGTGATCTGCTGCAACGATGACAAGCCGCGGCGCGAGGTATTCGATTCGGTTTGAACGGATTGGGTGTCGCATCCGGGATAGAGCCTTGGGGCGATGTCAGGTACGGTTCAGTACCCGACACGAAACAAGGATTGATTCATGACGTTCAATTTCCCTCGTTCCCTGCTGGCCGCCGGTCTCGGCCTGACCCTTTCTTTTGCAACCGCTGGCGCCTTCGCCGAACCGCACAAACAAGTGCTGGCCGACGCCGAGCAATACAAACCCGAAGCCCTGAAATTGCTCGAGCGCCTGGTCAATATCGACTCCGGTTCCGGCTATGAACCGGGGCTCAAGCAAGTCAGCGACATCGCCATCGATGAGCTGAAAAAGCTTGGCGCCACTATTGAGTTGGTGCCCAACACCCCGGAAAAAACCAACCACGTACTCGCCACGCTCAAAGGCACCGGCAAGGCGAAAATCCTGCTGATGGCGCACATGGACACGGTGTTCAAGGAAGGTTCTGCCGCCGAGCGACCGTTCCACATCAAGGACGGCCGCGCCTACGGGCCGGGGGTGATGGACGACAAGGGCGGGATCGTCGCCGGCATTTATGCGCTGAAAATTCTCAAGAACCTCGACTTCAAGGACTACGCGCAAATCACCTTCCTGCTCGACGCCAGCGAAGAAACCGGCTCGGACGTCGCCACCGACCTGATCAAGAAAACCGCCAAACTTCACGACGTGACCCTCAACCTCGAACCGGGGCGTCCGGCGGATGGCCTGGTGGTGTGGCGCAAGGGCAGCGCCACCGCACTGGTCGAGGTCAAGGGCAAGGCCGCCCACGCCGGCGTCGCGCCGGAACTGGGGCGTAACGCGGCGATGGAAGCGGCGCATCAGATCCTGCAACTGGGCAAGCTCGGCGACGAAGCCAAGAAAACCACCATCAACTTCACCGTGCTCAAGGCCGGTGATCGCACCAACGTGATCCCGGATCAGGCCATGGCCAAGGCTGACGTACGGGCGGCGGTACCGGAAGAGTTCGACCGGATCGAGAAGGATCTGGCGCGGGTGTCGCAGGACAAGTTGATTCCCGATACCGAAGTGAAGACTTCGCTGCAACGCGGCTTGCCACCGATGCCGCAGACGCCGGAGTCGGATCGTTTGATGGCAATGGCCCAGGGGATTTACGGCGAAATCGGCCGCAAGTTGACCGAAGAAGGCAGTGGCGGGGCGGCGGATGCGAGTCTGTCAGCCGGGGTGGGCACGCCGACGCTGGATGGGTTCGGGATTGTTGGCGGCAACATTCATACGCCGGAGGAGTATGCGGAAGTGGAGAGTGTGGCGCCGCGGATTTATCTGTTGTCGCGGATGATTATGGAGTTGGCGAAGCAGTAACGGCAGCTAGCGGTTTCGCGGCGGGCGCCATGCGAGTGGACTCGTAATGGCGTCGGGCCGCTCTGCCTCTTTGTAGCGGGTTGCGAGGTTACTCTTTGACGCTCATGTATTCCTTGGCCCAGAGGATGTATTCCTCAGGCTGGGTGTAGGTGTGAGTCAGTTCTGTGGCGCTCAGGTCCGAGGCCTGGGTGAAGATCTGGCGCTGTTCGCGCAGGCTGTCGTAAGTGGCCTTGATCGCCGCGAAGTAAGCGCCGTGGCCGTCGATGGTCACGCGCACACCCAGTTCGGCCAGGCGTTTGTCGTCGCGCAGCGCCGGGTTGCCGTAGGTGACCAGCATCAACGGGACGGTCAGGTGTTCGGCGATTTGCTCGAGCTGATCGAAGTCCTGGATGCCGACCATGCAGATACCGTCGGCGCCAGCGGCCTGGTATTGGCGGGTGCGGCTGATGATTTCCTGATTCGGCAGGATGCCGGCGTTGGTCCGGGCGATGATCGCCATTTCCGAGTCGACTCGGGCTTCCAGTGCCGCGCGGATCTTGCCGACGCCTTCGGCGACCGAGATCAGATCGGTGGATTTACGGCCGAATTGTGCCGGCAGCAGGGTGTCTTCGATGGTCAGCGCGGCGACGCCGGCGCGTTCCAGTTCGACGATGGTGCGCATCACGTTCAGGGCGTTGCCGTAGCCGTGGTCGGCGTCGGCGATCACCGGCAATTGGGCGACGCGGCCGATTCGGGTGGCCTGTTCAGCGAATTCGCTGAGGGTGATCAGGGCAAAGTCCGGAGCACCCAGGACCTGCAACGAGGCGACCGAACCGCCAAGAATCCCTACTTCAAAACCCAGGTCAGCGGCGATGCGGGCGGACATCGGATCGAACACCGATGCGGTGTGATAGCAGGTGTCGGAAGCCAGCAGCTGACGGAAGTTACGGCGCAAATCTTGATGAGAAAGCCTGGTCATACGAGTTCCACCAATACAAAGGAATGGAAAGGCTTGAGCAAAGGTGTCAACGCCGAAGGTGAAAAGGCTATCACGCCAATGGGTCAAGGATCATGACGAATTAACGAGGAAGTTAACCAGGAAAAACCTGTTCAGGCTTTCTTGCTGCAGGCAGAGGCGCTCAGGCCGCCACCGCCTGCTGCTGTTGATTGGGCAGCGGCACTGCCCGCACCGAGTTGCCCGGCTGCAATTGCAGGCGTTTGGCGGTGAGGCGGTCGATTACCAGAGTGCTGCCGACCCGGCGTCCCGGAGCGACTGTGATGCGGCAGTTTTCCAGACGGCGGTTGTGAATCAGCCACAGCGGCGCCTGATCGTCCGGCGCGCCAATGCTCAGGGTCAGTTCCAGGCTGTCGCGTACCGTGCGGATACTGCGGATCGGCGCCTCGATGACCGGGCCGCCGTCGAAGATGTCGATGTAGCCTTTGTGGGCGAAACCCTCGGACTGGAGAATTTTCAGTGCCGGCTCGGTGTTGGGGTGGGCCTGACCGATCACGGCCTGAGCCTGTTCGGTGAGCAGGCAGGTGTACAGCGGCTGGCGCGGCATCAGTTCGGCGATGAAGGCCTTGTTGCCCAGCCCGGACAGGTGGTCGGCGTGGCTGAAGTCCATCTGAAAGAAGTGCCGGCCGAGGCTGTCCCAGAATGGCGAACAGCCTTGCTCGTCGGCACTGCCGCGCAGTTCGGCGATCATCTTCTCGCCGAACAGGTGCGGGAATTCAGCGACAAACAGCAAGCGCCCCAATGACAGCAGGCGTCCATTGCTGCCGTGGCGCTGATCGTGGCGCAAGAACAGCGAGCACAGTTCCGATTGGCCGGTCAGTTCATTGTTGAGGAACAGCGTCGGGATCTGCCGCTGAATGCCCAGGTCCGGCGCCGAGCTGACAGTCAGCCCGACCCGATAGTTGTACCAGGGCTCACGCAGGCCGACAGCCCCGGCCAGGGCGCTGACCCCGACCACCCGCTGCTCGTCGTCCTCGAGCACAAACAGATAGTCGGCATCGGCCCGCTCGACCTGCTCGGCGAAGGCGCGTTGCGCCCAGCGTACCCGGTGGGCCAGGCGATCTTCGTTGGCAGGCAGGGTGGTGAACCCCGGCCCGGCCTGTTGCACCAGCGTCATCAACGCTGGCAGGTCGCTGACTTGGACCGGACGGACAATCATGCTGCAACTCCTTTTGCGCGCCTGCTCGGGCACTGTCGTTGGGTGAGGGCGCGGTTCACAGGGCAATCACCCGGATCGTGCTGCCAGCGCTGACATTCAGTGCTGCACAAATCGCCGGCGTAAGCGCCAGGGGCTGACCGGGCTGGTAATCCAGCTCGGCGACCACCGCCCGAAAACCATGCAGTGCATCGTTACTCACCAGATAACGACCGCGGGCATCGATCAGTGGTTCCGTTTGAACCGTGGCGGTCTGGCTCTGGGCGATCGAACGGATGTTGGCGGTGCGTGCATACAAGGTCGGCCCGGCATCGAACAGGTCGATGTAGCTGTTGGTTTCAAAACCCTCGCGCTCAAGGATGTCGAAGGCTTCCTGACCGTCCGGGTGGATGCGACCGATGCACTCCTGTGCCGCCAGCGGCAGCATCGGCACGTAGATCGGGTATTGCGGCATCAGTTCGGCAAGAAACGTACGGCTCTGCAAGCCGCACAGGCGTTCGGCCTCGACGTAGGGCAGATCGAAGAAGTGCTTACCCAGCGCATCCCAGAACGGCGAGTTGCCTTGCTCGTCGCTGTAGCCGACGATTTCGGTGATCACCGCTTCGGCAAAACGTGTCCCGTGGGCGGCGATGAACAGCAGTCGTGCCCGCGACAGCAATTCCGAGAACGGTGTGCGTACCAGCGCCGCGTCGATGTGAAAACCGCGCAGCAGCGTGTGGCCACTGAGGTCGTGGCACAGCGACAGCGCCGGAACGCCATGTTCGATGTTCAGTTCCCGTGAAGCGCTGGTGAAATGGCGATTGCGCAGACTGTAGAACGGCTCGTTATGGCCGGCCGTGGCGAGAATCTCCGAGCAGCCGACCAGGCGTCGGCTGTCGAGATCTTCCAGCACGAAAAAGTAATTCTCCGGGCCCTGAGCCGCGGCGTCGCTGTCGAACGAGGCGCAGGACGCGGCGATTTTTTCGCTCAGGCGCTGGCTGTCGTCCGGCAGGGACGTGACGCCCACCAGGCTGTCGCGAGCCAATTGTTGCAATTGAGGCAGGTCGTTTGGCTCGACTGGGCGTAAGACCAGCATGGATGCACTCCTGTATCAAAAGGTTCGGCCCATTCGCCGAACCTGACTATCACTGTCGGTTTCCACGCGTTAAAGCGGCGGACGCCTGATTTGTTGTCAGACGCCGCTCTTTTTCTTGTCAGCCATTGCTCGGGTCAGGCAGCGCGGTACTGGCGCCGAGCTTGTTCAGGAAGAACAGGTACACCAGACCCAGGGCGATCCAGATCAGGCCGAGTTTCTGTGCATCGACGCCCATGTTGTACATGATGGCCGCGACGATGATGAAGCCGATCACCGGGCAGATCAGGTGACGGATCACTTGGCCGGACTTCTGCCGGCGCCAGTAGTAATTGATCACGGTCAGGTGCAGCAGCATGAAGCCGCTCAAGGCGCCGAAGTTGACCAGCGAGGTCAGGGTGTCCACCGAGTTGATGAACAGGTAGCAGATCACCAGCGACAGCACGGCCACCAGATAGATGCTCAGGTACGGCGTGTTGTGTTTCGGGTGCACCTTGGCCAGCACTTTCGGCAGCTTGCCGTCGCGGGCCATGCCAAACAGCAGGCGCGAGACCGCCGCTTGCGAAGTGATCGCCACCGCTACGCCCCAGGCCAGGGCCGTGGCAACGCCGGTCAGGGTCGCGAGCCAGCTGCCAGCGGCAATTTCGGCGATTTCATAGAACGCGGTGTCGGCGGACTTGAAGCCCATGCCGGCGGCCAGGTCGGTAGCGATCCAGGTTTGTACGACGAAAATCGCGCCCATCACTACCAGGGTGATCAACGCCGCTTTGCCGACGCTGCGGCCCGGATCGCCCTTGATCTCTTCGGCGAGCGTGGAGATCGCATCGAAACCGAGGAATGACAGCACCGCAATCGACACTGCTTGCATCAGCAGAGCGAAGTTGAAGGTTTCCGGGTGATACAGCGGCGCCAGGGTCAACTGGCCGTTGCCGCCACCGTTGTGCAGGGCGTTCCAGGCGTAGAACAGGAAAATCCCCAGCACAACGAGTTGTGCCAGCAGGAACACGATGTTCATGCGGGCGGTGAAAGTGATGCCGCGCAGGTTGACGAACGTGGCGCTGACCAGGAACGCCAGGATGAAGCCGACCTTCGGAATGTCCGGGTACAAATGGTTGAGCGCCATCGCCGCGTAGACGTAGAGCAGTGGCGGAATCAGCAGATAGTCGAGCAGCATCAGCCAGCCGGCGATGAAGCCGACGTGTTGATTCAGGCCTCGTTGTGCGTAGGAATACACCGAGCCGGCAATCGGAAAGGCCCGGGCCATGCTGCCGTAGCTCAGTGCGGTGAAGACCATCGCCACCATGCCGATGATGTACGCCAAGGGCACCATCCCCGGTGCCTCCGCGTTGACGTAGCCATACACGCCAAACGGGGCGATGGGGATCATGAAGATCATCCCGTACACCACCAGGTCGGTCAGTGTCAGGCTACGTTTCAACTCCTGTTTGTAGCCGAACTCTTCTATTTCCATGAAGCGCAACTCCTTGTCAGCCAATCGGTCGTTTTAGTTGTTATATCGGTCCGTCGTTTACAGCGTCAGCAGTGGTTACAACAATCTTTACAGCAGGGGTGCCAGATAATTTGCCCAGCGGGTCACCGCTTCCGGGTTGCGCAGCAGGTCGTTGCGCACTTCGATCAAAACCGACTCCAGACCACGGGCATCGCCGTGCACCGGCACGGTCATGTCGCCCAGCGGGTCGATCTTGTACGGCTGGTTGCCGGCGACTTTCAGCGGGTGCCGGTCGAGGCCGTCGAGCAGGCGCTGGGCATAGGCTTTGGACTGACCGAACAGCACGCCGACTTCCAGTTCCCGTGGCTGGCCGTAGTACACCGGGGTGAAACTGTGAATCCCCACCACCCGCACTGGCCGGCCATCGGCCAGGCGCTCGTCGATCAGTTGCTGCAACCGGGTGTGAAACGGCTTGAACAGGCACTGGCGACGGTATTCGCGGGTGGCTTCATCGAGCTCGCGATTGCCCGGCACCTGATAGATCTCGCTCTGCGCCGGAATGCTGTCCGGGGCATGTCGGGGCCGGTTGAGGTCGATCAACAGTCGCGAATAATTGGCGCTCAGCAGCGTGGCGCCGATCTTTTCCGACAGTTGCTCGGCCAGCTCCAGCGCACCGATGTCCCAGGCAATGTGTTCACGCGCAGCCGTGTCATCCAGGCCCAGATTGTTCAGGGCTTCGGGGATATAACGGCTGGCGTGCTCGCACACCAGGATCAGTGGATGCGACGAGTTTTCGCGGATCAGGTTGTAGACCGGTCGGGTGTACAACCCAAGCTCGGCGGATTCAGTACAGGCGTGCATAGTGCTCACACAGGTCAGCGGGCGAGAGCTGTTCCGTCAGCGCCAGTTCCTCGGTTTTAAGGGCGAAATACGTGTCGAGCAACGGTGCCGGCAGCGCTGCCATCAGCGCTTCGCTGCGACGCAGGCATTCCAGTGCCTGAGCCAAAGAGGCAGGCAGGGCAACGATGCCCCGCGCCTCGCGTTGTTCGTCGTTGAGTGAATCGGGGATTTCATCGGTGATCGCGTTCAGCGCCAGACGCTGTTCGATGCCCAGGCGTCCGGCGATCAGCAGCGCAGCCATCGCCAGGTGCGGCGAAGCGGTGGCGTCCATGGCGCGGAATTCCAGGTTGTACTGCTTTGCCACGGGTTTGTTGCCCAGGCTCACGGTCGGGCAGATGCGCAGCGCCGCTTCACGGTTCTGCTGCCCGAGGCAGGCGTAGGATGCGCTCCAGTGGTGCGGCTGCAAACGTTCATATGAGACCGGCGTCGGTGCGGTGAACGCACACAGCGCCGGCAAGTAATGCAGCACGCCCGCCGCCCAGTGCTGGCCGAGGGTCGACAAGCCATTGCTGGTGCCGGCGTCGTACAGTATCGGCTGACCGGCCAGATCGAGCAGGCTGACGTGCAGGTGCACGCCGTTGCACACCGCTTCAGCGGCGGTCTTCGGTGCGAAGCTCAGGTCCAGGCCCATCTGCCGGGCGATTTCACGGGTGATCTCGCGTACGTTCACCGCGCGATCCGCCGCCGCCACGCCGAGGGTCGGGCGGCAGGTGATTTCGTATTGATGCTTGCCGTATTCGGGCAGGAACATTTCCGGCTCGACGCCGCCGGCGCGCAACGCGCTGAGCAGCCAGCCGCCGAACTCGGCGCCCTGGCGCTGGGCCTCAAGGGAGAAAGCCAGGTGTTCGGCAAACCCGGCGTGCAGATTGAATTCGTGTTCGAACGCGGCGTTGACCTGCAACCCGAGCTGGTCGCGATACCGCTCGATTTCATCGCTCAGCAGCGTGCGCGGGCAGGCGCCCCACGGGCGGCCGTCGGTTTCGCGGATGTCGCCGTGGATGAAATCCAGCGCCGGGGCGGCGGTGTCCGGGCCGTTGCCGACGGTGACGCGGCTGGCCAGATCGGGAATCAACCGCAGATCGCCATAGGCGCCCCACGGATTGCTCGACGCGATGATGTCCTGCGGCGTCAACGCGCTGTTGGCCGGCACCCAGCCGCAACCGGCCGCTTGATAGTGCTCCAGCTCATCGCTGGGAAACGAGCGGCCACGGGTGATACCGATCAGGTCGGTGGTGACGATGGTGGTCATCGGCAACGGCGACAAGCGTTCGCTCATGGCTGCATCTCCTGCAACCGACCGAGTACGGTGTCAGTGTCGGTGATCCAGCAGTAGCCCTTGATCGCGTTCAGGCACGCGTCGTGGCGTGCTTCGGTGTAGGTCGCGCAGGCGTCCGCCACCAGTGTCACCAGATAACCCCGGTCGGCGGCGTCGCGCACGGCCATGTCCACGCACTGGTCGGTGACGATGCCGGCGATGATCAGGTGCCGGGTTTCCAGATTGCGCAGCACGTAGTCGATGTTGGTCGAGTTGAAGACACCGGAAGAAGTCTTTGGCAGCACGATTTCGTTTTCCGCCGGGGTCAGTTCGGCGATGACCTGTGCCTGCGGGCTGCCCTTGGGCAGGTGCATGTCCGACAGTTTGTGATCCAGCGAGCGGTCACGGCCGTCGGCGGTCAGGCTTTCGATCAGGGTGTGCAGCACGTTCTGCCGTGCGTCGCGGAAGGCGTTGAGCAAGCGCACCTGATTGGGCACCACTTGCGAGCGCGTGCGGTTGAGGAAGTAGGCGGCGTCCGGGCCTTCGAGGTGCGGGTCGAACTGCGGCTCAAGCCAGGCACGCTGCATGTCCACCAGCAACAGCGCAGTGTGGTCGGTGACAAACGGCAGGTCCCGCGGCGAGCGGTGGGGAAGGCTGAACATCCTTATTTATCCTCCAGCAGGTGGGTGTCGAAGTCGTTGCGCAGGGCATCGATGCCTTCCAGGCGATCGGCCAGGTCCGGGCTGCGCAGGGTCAGGCAAGCGATCAACGCTTCAACCTGGGCCAGCGCCGGGACCATGGTGTCGAACGGCGATGCCGACTCCACCGGGGCGCTGATGATCATGTCGGCCAGCTCGCGCAGCGGCGAGGCATAAATGTCGGTGAACAGCACGACGCGAGCGTTGTTGTTCTTCGCGGCAGTGGCCACGCGCAGGGCCTGGGTCTGGTAGCGGCGATAGTCGAACACCAGCACCACGTCCTGGCGTTGCAGGTCGAACAGGCGATCCGGCAGTTGCGCGTTGTCCTCCAGCGCAAAGCAACCGGGGCGCAGCAGACGCAAATGATTGAGCAGGTAGGTGGCCATCAGGCTGCTGAAACGCCCGCCGAAGCAGTAGACCTGATGGCGCGTGTCGAGCAGCCACTGTGCGAGAATCCGCACGTCTTCGGGTTGGGTCAGGGCCTGGGTTTCAGCCAGCAGGTTGTGGCTGTGGGCCAGATAGTGGCTCCAGGCATCGTCCTGATTCAGGTTCGAACGCGGTTGCAACAGCGTGCGCGGCGAGCGCAGGCGATGGTCCATGTCGCTGAGCAGGGCGTCCTGGAATTCGGCGTAACCACCAAAACCGAGTTTTTTTACCAGACGCACGATGGTCGGATCGCTGACGCCGGCGTGTTCGGCCAGACGCGCCATCGGGCCGAGCCCGTTGCGCGGGTACTGATCGAGCAAGGCCCGGACGACTTTGCGCTCTGAAGGCGTAAGGTCCAGGCCGGGATCAGTAATCAGGTCTCTGAGAGGGGGCATCCGGGCTCCTGCTGGATGGGGTGTTGGATTCGCTTCACAATCCGTTAAAACAGTATTTATGTAACTCACGCTACATGTCTAGTGAATTTTCCAGGCAATTATTTCAGCCCCAAAATGGGGCGAGATGCCCGTGTAACAAGGGCTACACGTCTATCGATCGATCTTGTAGTCCATTGCCCATTGTTGTGTCAGACATTGCCGCTTTGTTTTGACAGGGCGATTGAAGGGCTTCCCCGGAACCGCCCGGTTTACGGCACAATTGCCGTCCTGTCGGCACGTTGCCGGGTGTTTTTTACCTTCTGACCGAGTGACTCATTGTGCAAGCCACCCGTTTGACCTTGATCTGTCACGCCAGAACCGTCGCACAAAAATTGGCGCGTTTTCCTACGAACGAAGCTGTTGAAGAAAGCGCTGTTGCGTCTGACTCGCTGGCCGCTCGGTTCGAGAGGCCGCGCCGTTTGATCTGTGGCCCGGAATTGCGCACGCGTCAGACTGCCGCATGGTTCGGTCACGATGCCCAGGTGGATGAAGCACTGCGCGATTGCGACTGGGGCCGTTGGCAGGGGCAGTCGATCAAAGACCTGCAGCGAGATGAACCGGAAGCCCTGCAAGCCTGGCTCGAAGATCCCGGCGCCGCGCCCCATGGCGGGGAATCGGTGGTGCAACTCGGCGAGCGAGTGGCCGCATGGCTGACGACCCTGCAAACCACGCAGGGTCATGTCGTGGCCGTCACGCATCCGTTCATCATTCGAGCGGCGCTGATGCAGGTCATGCAAGGCCAGGCTTTCCATAGCATCGATGTCGAGCCGCTGGCGGTGGTCGAGTTGAGTTTCTTCGGGCGCTGGCGGCTACGCTTGTCCGGCATCGACCTTGAAGGAGACCGTACATGAAACGCTTGCTGGTCATCGGCATTGGCGCCGGCAACCCCGACTACATCACGATGCAGGCGGTGAAAGCGCTGAATCAGGTGGACGTGTTTTTCCTCATGGACAAGGGCCAGAGCAAGGACAAGCTGATCGACCTGCGGCGCGAAATCTGTGAGCGCTACATCACCGATCGTACCTACCGTTTCGCCGAAGCCCACAGCCCGGAGCGCGAGCGCGGCGATGTGGACTACAGCGCCAGTGTCGATGATCTGAACCGCGCCAAGCAGCAAACCTTCGAGCGCCTGATCAATGACGAATTGGCTGACGGGCAGTGCGGCGGTTTTCTGGTATGGGGCGATCCGGCGTTGTACGACAGCACCCTTCGCATTCTCCAGGCGATTCTGGCTTCGGGGCGATGCACATTTGAATTCGACGTGATCCCGGGCATCACCAGCGTTCAGGCCCTGGCGGCGCAGCACAAGGTACCGCTGAACACCATCGGCCACTCGATTGAAATCACCACCGGCCGACGCCTGGCGGCGGGGCAGGTGAGTGATACCGACAGCCTGGTGGTGATGCTCGACGCCGAAGACTCCTACCATCAAGTGGCGGATCAGCAGACGGAGATCTACTGGGGCGCCTACCTCGGCACGCCGGACGAAATCCTCATCAGCGGCCGGCTCAAGGATGTCGCGGATGAAATCGAGCGGGTGCGCAAGGCTGCGCGGGCCGAGCATGGCTGGATCATGGACACTTATCTGTTGCGCAAGCCTTGACCTCACGACCAAAGCGCTCGCGATACACCGACGGCGGCACCCCGACCACGCTGCGAAACGCCACACGAAAGCTTTCTACCGAACGATAACCGCAGCGCTGGGCGATCTGATCAGTGTTTTGCGGTGTGCTTTCCAGCAGCTCTCGGGCTCGGGCCAGGCGCTCGTGTTGCAGCCAGGCCTTGGGGGACTGGCCGCTGGCTTCCGTGAATTTGCGCAGGAAGGTGCGTTCGCTCATCGCCGCTTCGCTGGCCAGATCACGCACTTCCAGCGGTTCGTGCAGGCGTTCGCGGGCCCACTGCATCACGCGCGACAGATCGCTGCGCGGGGTCGGGCTGACCGGGGTGGGAATGAATTGCGCCTGACCGCCGGTGCGTTGCGGCGACATCACCAGCCGTCGCGCTACCGAATTGGCCACCTGAGTGCCGAAGTCCCGCGCCACCAGATGCAGGCAGGCGTCGATCCCGGCCGCGCTGCCAGCCGAAGTAATCAATTGGCCTGAATCGACGTAAAGCACGTCCGGGTCGACATCAATGGCCGGGAAGCGCTCGGCCAGCTCCGAGGTGTAGCGCCAGTGGGTGGTCGCGCCATGCCCGTCGAGCAATCCGCTGGCTGCCAGCACAAAGACACCCGAGCAGATCGACAGCAACCGTGCGCCGCGCGAATGGGCATTGCGCAATGCTTCGAGCAAGGCTTCCGGCACCGGCGCACTGCGGTCGCGCCAGCCGGGAATGATGATGGTGCGCGCATCCGCCAACAATTCCAGACCACCATCGGCCAGCACCTGGATCCCGCCCATGGCACGCATCGGGCCTTGATCCACCGCTGCAATGCAGTGCGCGTACCACGGGAAATCGAACTCCGGCCGGGCCAGGCCGAAGATCTCCACGGCGATGCCGAACTCGAACGTACAGAGGCCGTCGTAGGCCAGGATCGCGACCAATCCAGGTGATTCAGGCATTTGGCGGAAACTTCCCGGTGAGTGTCTTGTGCGCCACTGTAGCGGCAAGCGGCAGCTCGATAAAGTCTGTTCATCCCTTCACAGACGTAGGAGCAACACAACATGCCCAGCCTGGTTCGCGAAATTCCTGCCGCCCCGTCGGCGATTGCCCTGATGCACTTCAGCAACCGTCTGACCTTCGAAACCGATTGTTCCGACGTCTTCAGCAGCCAGGAAGCCGGTGAGATCGATTTCGTGCTGGTGGACGTGCGCGGGCCGCTGGCCTTCGAGCGCGGCCACGTACCGGGGGCGATCAATATTCCGGGGCGTTTGCTGACAGCCGAAAGGCTGGCGGATTACCCGACATCCACGCTGTTCGTGGTGTATTGCGCCGGTCCCCACTGCAACGGCGCCAACAAGGCAGCGGTGAAACTGGCGGCGCTGGGTTATCCGGTCAAGGAGATGATCGGCGGGGTCACCGGCTGGCTCGATGAAGGCTTCGAATTGAGTGTCGCGGCACCGCGAGCGGCGACCCATCCGATTGCCTGTGATTGCTGATATTCAGTGAGTTGCCGCCCTCGGCGGCAACTTTTATCGGCTTTGTCCTACAACCCTTGCACCGCTCTGGCGCACACTTTTCCCACGTGATGGCACTCGCCGATTTTCTATAAGTATTTGTCGCTTAAACACAATTTGCCCCATGCGCGCCGCCATAGACTGCCGGCCACTTCGGTTTCTTTGCGCTCCATAGCCCAAGGCCGAACCTGACAATCGAAAGCTGCCAATAAAAGCCTCCGCACACGGGAGTAATAAATGAAAAAGCTGGTTATGTTCGGTGCCCTGGCACTGTCGATGTTGTCCCTGACCGCCGTGGCCGAAGACGCCAAACCGATCCGTATCGGTATCGAAGCCGGTTACCCGCCATTCTCGATGAAAACCCCTGACGGCAAACTGGCCGGTTTCGACGTGGACATCGGCGATGCGCTGTGTGAGCAGATGAAAGTCAAATGCACCTGGGTCGAGCAAGAGTTCGACGGCCTGATCCCGGCGCTGAAAGTGAAGAAGATCGACGCGATCCTGTCCTCGATGACCATCACTGACGATCGTAAGAAAAACGTCGATTTCACCATCAAGTACTACCACACCCCGGCGCGCTTCGTGATGAAGGCAGGCTCCGGCGTGAAAGATCCGCTGACCGAACTCAAAGGCAAGAAAGTCGGCGTGCTGCGCGCCAGTACCCACGACCGCTACGCCACCGAAGTGCTGGTGCCGGCCGGGATCGAACTGGTGCGTTACGGCTCGCAGCAGGAAGCTAACCTCGACATGGTCTCCGGTCGTATCGACGCGATGCTGGCCGACTCGGTCAACCTGAGCGACGGCTTCCTGAAAACCGACGCCGGCAAAGGCTTCGAATTCGTCGGCCCGACCTACGAAGACGCCAAATACTTCGGCGGCGGCGCCGGTATTGCCGTGCGTAAAGGCGATACCGAGCTGGCGGAAAAATTCAACACTGCCATCAACGAAATCCGCGCCAACGGCAAGTACAAGCAAGTGCAGGACAAGTACTTCGACTTTGACGTGTACGGCCATTAATACGCCGTAGAAAAAAGTGGCCCCGTTGACGCGGTGGCCACTTTTTTTTGCCTGTGATTTATCCTGTCAGCACATTTTCAATGCAGTTACTGTGCAGCAGCGACTACAGAATTTCCGGAGTTCCCCATGCAACGCATCGATCATGTACTGCCCTGGAGCCACTTGGGCAGCGAACGCTCCCTCAGCGTGTTCCGTTACGGCGCCGGCCCGCGCAAGGTCTACATCCAGGCCAGCCTGCACGCCGATGAACTGCCGGGCATGCGCACCGCGTGGGAACTGAAAAAACGCCTTGCCGAGCTGGAATCCAACGGCCAGTTGCAAGGTGTGATCGAGCTGGTGCCGGTGGCCAACCCCATCGGCCTCGATCAGCACCTGCAAGGCAGTCACATGGGCCGTTTCGAACTGGCGAGCGGCAAGAATTTCAACCGCTCCTTCGTCGAACTCAGCGCCCCGGTGGCCGAGCGCATCGGCGATCAGTTGGGCAGCGATGTCGAGGCCAACATCGCACTGATCCGCCAGACCATGGGCCAGGTACTCGACGAGCTGCCGGCCCCGGCCTCGCAACTGGAAGCGTTGCACCGTCTGCTGCTGCGCCACGCGTGCGATGCCGATGTCACGCTGGACCTGCATTGCGATTTCGACGCCGCGATCCACATTTACGCGCTGCCGCAACACTGGCCGCAATGGCAATCCCTCGCTGCACGTCTGAAGGCTGGCGTGGCGCTGTTGTGTGAAGACTCCGGCGGCAGTTCGTTCGATGAATCGTGCTCCACGCCGTGGTTGCGCCTGGCGCGGATGTTCCCGGCGGCGGCGATCCCGCCGGCCAACCTCGCCACCACCCTGGAACTGGGCAGCATGGGCGACACCCGCGTCGATCAGGCCCAGGCCAATTGCGAGGCAATTCTGGGCTTCCTCGCCGAACAGGGCTTCATCAGCGGGGAATGGCCGAAGTCGCCAGACGAATGCTGCGAAGGCATGCCGTTCGAAGGCACCGAATACCTGTTCGCCCCGCACCATGGCGTGGTGAGTTTCCTGCGTAATGCCGGTGAATGGGTCGAGCGCGGTGATGCGTTGTTCGAAGTGGTCGATCCGTTGAAAGATCGCGTGACCACCGTGCGTGCCGGCACCAGCGGCGTGTTGTTTGCCATCGATCGTGGACGCTACACCCAGCCGGGTACCTGGCAGGCGAAAGTGGCGGGGCGAGAGCCGATTCGGGCGGGCAAGCTGATCAACGACTGACGACCCCCATCTTCCGGATCACAGTGTTAGGCTCTGCCCCGAACCCTGCACTGTGTGAAGGAAGGCTTATGTTGAAGGTGTTTGCTCTGTTGACCCTGCTGGCGTCCAGCGCTGTCCATGCTCAAACCTCGCTGCAAACCGATTTGCCGCTCAACTACCTGGCCCAGGTTCACCCGGATGCCGAACAGCGTCCGCTGGTGCTTTTCCTGCACGGCTACGGCAGTAACGAGGCCGATCTGATCGGTATGAAATTTCAGCTGCCCAAGCAGTACAACTACCTGTCGGTGCAGGCGCCGATGGCGTTGGGGGAAGGGCGTTTCCAGTGGTTTCGCAAGAAAGGCGACGGTGCCTACAACGGCGAGACCGATGATCTGAAGATCGCCAGCCAGAAGCTGCGAGCCTTTATCGGCGCAGCCGCGCAGAAATATCACGCCCGACCGGACAAGGTGTACCTGATCGGTTTCAGCCAGGGCGCGATGATGACGTATGAGGTGGGGCTGCGGCAGCCAGCGGTGGTCGGTGGCATCGCCGCGTTGAGCGGGCGAGTGTTGCCGGTGCTCAAGAGTGAGCTGACGTCAGAGCAACAACATCCGCCGCTGGAAATCTTCATCGGCCACGGCACGGCGGATGACCGGGTGCCTTACAGTGGCGCCACCGCAGCCAAAGATCTGCTGGAGAAGCTGGATTACAAACCGGCGTTCCATGCCTATCCCGGCGTCGGCCACAGCATCAGCGCGGCCGAGCTTCGGGACTTGAACGACTGGTTGCAGCAACTCAACCCTTGAGGATCATTTTTCGCTGAGGATGGTTTTTACCAGCGCATCGTGACCGCTCTTGTCGCTGGCCCGGGAAATCACCTGAACCAGCGCCATGTGCGTGCCGGAACCTGCGATCAGCGTGGTATTGAGGGTCTGGCCGCCGCCCTGGGTCGCGGTGCTGTCGACCTGACGCAGGCCCAGGCCGTTGCCTTTCTGGGTCAGGCTCTTTTCGCTGAGTTTGTTGAAGTCCGGCAGCGCCTTGCGCTGGGCTTCGATGAAATCGGACACGGTGCCGTCGAGGAACGCGCTGTCGTTATCCTTGACGTTGTTGCCTTCGGGAATCTGGTTTTCGGCGGTAATGACCACCGTCTTGGTCGCGTCGTTGGTGAACATCATGCCCTTTGCACCGGTCGGGCCGGCCGGCAGCGGGTCGCCGACAAAGCCTTTGGGCAGGACAAAACGGAGCTTGCCTTCGAGCATCGAGACTTTCTCGGTGACAGCCTTCTCTTTGGCCTTGGCTGCCTGAGCATTGAGGGCGCCGAAACCGGCCACCGCCGCCAGCAACAGGACGACGGCTTTCTTGCTAAGCAATGACATTCGAATCTCCGAGGGATGGTCGCGCTTGGGCGGCGATCATCCCACGGAGCATGCCCGGCACTCCAGAGCGGTTTGTCCGGGCGGGTTCAGTTCGTCGACGGCGCAGGCGCCGGTTTGGCCAGCAATTGCCGGGTGACGCCCAGCATCGCCACTGAAACGGCCACCGCCACCACGAAGCCGCCGAAGCCCAGACGTGGGACTGTCAGCGCCAACACCAGACAAAACGCCGAAAACGAATACATCCCCGTCGCCGTCGCTCGCAACAACGCAGCGGTAAACGCCGGGCCGCGCGTCTGCTGGGAAAACACCGCCATCACGCTGCCCAGCACCGGAAATACCGCGAGCAATCCGCTCCAACGCTCGCCGACCGTGCTGGCCAGCATCGTCACTACCAGCGTCAACGCCGCGCCGGCAATCATCCGCCAGATCAGTTTGTCCGACTTCGGGGCCGGCCCACTGACCACCGGTTGAACCTTGGGAAACAGGTACGGCGCAGCAAGAAGGGCGGTTGCAGCCGCAGCCACCGAGAACGGTAGCGACGCCGGAATCAGCGACAGGATTACCGCCAGCACGGCCCAGACCGACAAAGACACAACCAGCGCCAACGGCCAGTTCGCCCGCTGCGCCACCTGCGCATACGTGACGCAAAACGCGATCATCGCAAACATGGCCGACAACGCCGCGACCGCCGATTGCGCGGCAAACGCCGGCCCTTGCTCGATGGCGAGGAAGAACAGAATCGGCCCGACCACTACCGGCAACCCCGACAGCCACCCGGCCACACTGGGCCCCCAGCGCTTGCCGGCCAGGGAAATCAGCAGCAGGAAACCGGGAATCAGCAGCAGTTTGAGGATCAGCACGCAGGTGTCTCCATCGGGTCAATGAGGGCCACGTTAGCATTGTCGTTAGCGGATTGCTGCATATGTATGCGAAACATGTATACAAAGTGGCTCGCGTGATAGCCGACTATGCTCTGACTATCAGGGTTTACCGGAGTCGATGCCGCGATGAGCAGAACACCGAAGGTGTTGCGTGGGTGCTGCGGAATCGGTTTGTGGGCGCTGTTGCTGACGCCGACCTGGGCCAGTTGGCAGGACGCGGTGCCCGGCGCACAGATCATTGGCACCGGCGATTTCAGTGTGTTCGGTTTCGACATTTATAACGCCCGGTTGTGGAGTGCCGCGCGCCCGCTGGCCGATGGACAGCCCTTCGCCCTGGAATTGATCTACCGGCGCAATGTGTCTCGCGAAGATCTGGTGAAGGCCAGCGTCGATGAGATCAAGCGCCTGGCCGGATCCTCCATCAGTCCTGCGCAACTGGCGTTGTGGCAGGCCCAGATGCAGCAATCGTTCGTCGACGTTCAGGCCGGTACGCGGATAACCGGGGTGTACTTGCCGGGGCAGGGTGCACGGTTCTTCGTGGGGCAGCAGTTGCAGCACGAGATCGACGATCCGCTGTTCGCCCGGGCGTTTTTCGACATCTGGCTTGATCCCCGCACACGCAGTCCCGAGTTGCGTCAGCAATTGCTCGGCACTGCCAAACCCTGAGCGCAGCAAGTCTGCTCTTGGGCACGCCGACTGAAACGTCTAAGCTGCGCCTTTCGACTTGTTTCTGGATGTGTGCGTGAAATTCAGCTTGCCCAAAATCGCCACCGCGCCGTTCTGCCCGCCGGAAGTGGCCGGCAGTGTCCCGGTGGATCCGAATGCCTCGTTCTTCAAACGCGTGCTGCGCTTTGCCGGCCCCGGTTTGCTGGTGTCGATCGGCTACATGGATCCGGGCAACTGGGCCACCGCCATCGAGGCCGGTTCGCGCTTCGGTTACAGCCTGTTGTTTGTGGTGTTGCTGGCGAGTCTGGCGGGCATGGTCGTGCAATGCCTGTGTTCGCGGCTGGGCATCGCCACCGGGCGCGACTTGGCGCAACTCTCCCGCGAGCGCTACAGCACCCCGACGGCGCGGCTGCAATGGGTGCTGGCGGAAATCTCGATCATTGCCACCGACCTTGCGGAAGTGCTCGGCTGCGCGCTGGCGTTCCACCTGCTGCTGGGTTGTTCACTGACGTTCGGCATCGCCCTGACCGCATTCGATACGTTGCTCGTGCTGGCCTTGCAAAATCGCGGCTTTCGGCGGCTGGAAGCGATCATGCTGGTGCTGGTGGGCACCATCGGCGTGTGCTTCTTCGTTGAATTGTTGTTGATCAAACCGTACTGGCCGGACGTCGCCCAAGGCTTCAAACCGTCATTGTCGGCCATCAGCGATGCGGCGCCGCTTTACCTGGCCATCGGCATCCTTGGTGCGACGGTAATGCCGCACAACTTGTACCTGCACACCTCGATCGTGCAGACGCGGCTGATCGGCCAGGACCTGGCGAGCAAGCAGGATGCAGTGAACCTGGCGCGCATCGACACCATCGGTTCATTGGCGCTGGCGTTGCTGGTCAACGCGGCGATCCTGATTCTCGCGGCGGCAGCCTTCCATCAAACCGGGCACTCCGATGTGGTGGACATCCAGGACGCCTACCACTTGCTCGATCCGCTGGTGGGCGGCGCGCTGGCCAGTGTGTTGTTCGGCGTGGCGCTGCTGGCGTCGGGGCAGAGTTCGACCTTCACCGGCACCATCGCCGGGCAAGTGATCATGGAAGGCTACCTGAACCTGCGGATCCCCTGCTGGCAGCGGCGCCTCATTACCCGTGGGCTGGCACTGATTCCGGCGTTCATCGGCGTGTGGCTGATGGGCGATGGCGCGGTGGGCAAGTTGCTGGTGCTGAGCCAGGTGGTGTTGAGCCTGCAACTGCCGTTTGCCCTGTATCCGCTGATTCGCATGACTAACGACAAACAGCTGATGGGGCCGTTTGTGAATCGCTTGCCGACGCGGGTTCTGGCGTGGGGACTGTTTGTGGTGATCAGCGGCGCCAATGCCTGGCTGATACTGCAGCTGGCCGGCTAGCGGCCGAAGGCATCCACCACAAAATCAATGAACACCCGGGTCTTGGCCGGCATCAAGGTGCGGCTCGGGTAGTACAGCGATATCGCCCCGGCGTCGCACTGCCAGTCGGGCAACAGCCGCACCAGTTCACCGCGTTCTATCTGCACGCTGACATCGGGCAGCACCACCATTGTTATCCCGAGGCCAAGCAGCGCAGCCTTGCGCATGGCCATCGGGTCGTTGAGCACGATGTTCGGGTTGAGCAGGGCGCTGGCCTGTTCGCCGGCGCCGTTGTGCATCTGCCATTGGCGAATGCGCCCGGTGCGCAGGCCGCGCATGACAATGCCCTGGTGGTCGGCGAGGTCTGTCGGATGCTGGGGCAGGGCGCGTCCGGCCAGATAGGCCGGAGAGGCCACTGCTAGTATTTCAGCGGACGCCAGTCGCCGGGAAACCACGCCGGGCGTCAGCTCGAACCCGCCACCAATCGCCACGTCATAACCCTCGGCGATCAAGTCCACCTGACGATTCTCGAAATGCCATTCCGGGCGAATCAAGGGATATCGCGCCAGAAACTCCGGCAGCAGCGGCAGCATGTGATCGATGCCGAACGTCGGCGGCAGGCTGATCTTGAGCACACCCGCCGGCTCGCCGCGCTCGGTCGCCACCGTCGCAATCGCTGCCTGCAAGGCGTCGAGGTTGCCGCCGATGCTCGCCAGAAAACCTTCACCGGCCTCGGTCAGCGACAGCTTGCGGGTCGAGCGCTGAAACAGCCGAACGCCGAGGTTGCGTTCAAGAATCGCCACGTTGCGGCTGACCGCTGCCGGGGTCAGCGCCAGCAACCGTGCGGCGGCGGAGAAGCTGCCGGTCTCGGCGCTGCGGACGAAGGATTCAAGATTGGCGAGGGTTTCCATGGTTTCGACCTGATAGTGATGCTTGAAGATCATTCAAGGCATTACCGGCTAATCAAGTGGGAATGGCAAGCGCAAGATTGGTTTCGAGTCTTACCAATCTTTCTGGAGAACACCATGAGCACTATCGGAATCATCGGCGCTGGCGCCATCGGTTCAGCGTTTGCCAAAGCCTTGTCGCGTCAGGGCATCCCGTTGGTCATCGCCAACAGTCGCGGGCCGGAGACCTTGTCCGGACTGGTCGCGGAACTCGGCCCGACCGCCCGCGCCGTTACCCGTGAAGAAGCCGCTACCCAGGACATCGTGCTGGTCGCAGTGAACTGGTCGAAACTGCCGACGGCGCTGGCCGGGCTGCCGGATTTCGGCGGGCGGATCGTGATCGACGCCAACAACTCGATTGAAGCGCCGTCGTTCAAACCGGTGGATTTGCAGGGGCGGCCGTCCAGCGAAGTGTTCGCTGAGTGGGTGCCGGGTGCGCGGGTGGTCAAGGCGTTCAACCATCTGCTGGCGCGTTTGCTGGAAGCGGATCCGGCGTCGGAGGGTGGCAAGCGCGTGTTGTTTCTGTCCGGGGATGATGCGCAGGCCAAGGCTGAAGTGGGCGCGCTGATCGATCAGCTTGGCTTCTTCGGGATCGACCTGGGCGAGTTGAGCGTGGGCGCGCGACTGGTGCAGTTCCCGGGCGGGCCGTTGCCGGTGCTGAATCTGGTGAAGTTCGCCTGACGGCCGGGCAAAAAAATACCCGGTGCGACGTGAGTCGTACCGGGTTTGTTGCCAACAGGCAGTGGATGTCGTGGATCCGCCACCCGCTGTTGAACCTCTTTTGCGCTTAAGCGCGTTCCAGCGCCAGGGCCACGCCTTGACCGCCGCCGATGCACAGGGTCGCCAGACCCTTTTTCGCATCACGCTTGATCATTTCGTGCAGCAGGGTCACCAGCACACGGCAGCCTGATGCACCGATCGGGTGACCGAGGGCGATGGCGCCGCCGTTGACGTTGACCTTGTCCAGATCCCATTGCAGATCTTTGGCCACTGCCAGCGATTGCGCGGCGAAGGCTTCGTTGGCTTCGATCAGGTCGAGCTGGCCGATGCTCCAGCCCGCCTTGTCCAGGCAACGGCGGGTGGCCGACACCGGGCCGATGCCCATGATCGCCGGGTCGACGCCGGCATTGGCGTAAGCGGCGATTTTCGCCAGTACCGGCAGGCCCAGGGCCTTGGCTTTTTCGGCGCTCATCAGAATGACCGCAGCCGCGCCATCGTTCAGCGACGAAGCGTTGCCGGCGGTGACGCTGCCGTCCTTCTTGAAGGCCGGACGCAGTTTGGCCAGGGATTCGGCGGTGGTGTCGCCGCGTGGCTGCTCGTCGACCTTGAACGCCACCGGATCGCCTTTGCGCTGCGGGATCAGGATCGGGGTGATTTCATCGACAAAGCGACCGGCCTCGATGGCGGCGGCGGCTTTCTGTTGCGAAGCAGCGGCGAAGGCGTCCTGCTGTTCGCGGCTGATCTCGTATTTCTCGACCAGGTTCTCGGCGGTGATACCCATGTGGTAATCGTTGAACGCATCCCACAGGCCATCGCTGATCATGGTGTCGACGATTTGCGCGTGACCCATGCGCAGACCGGTGCGCGCGCCGGGCATGACGTAGTTGGCGAGGCTCATGTTTTCCTGGCCGCCGGCGATGATCACGTCAGCGTCGCCGCAACGGATTGCCTGGGCACCGAGGTGCAGGGCCTTGAGGCCCGAGCCGCAGACCTTGTTCAGGGTCATGGCGGGTACGGCGTGGGGCAGGCCGGCCTTGATCGCCGACTGGCGCGCCGGGTTCTGGCCGGCGCCGGCGGTCAGCACCTGGCCCATGATCACTTCATCGACCTGAGCACCGTCCAGACCGGTCTGCTCAAGCAACTGGCGGATGACCGCTGCGCCCAGATCCACGGCGGAGACGGTGGCCAGCGATCCCTGGAAACTGCCGATCGCGGTACGCGTGGCGGCAACAATGACGACGTCTTGCATTTTCGAATTCCTCACTCGGCAGCGAACTGCATTTCCGGTACGTGATCCGGGACGATCAGTTTACCAGCGGTTTTGGCGACGATTTCCTCGACGCTGACGCCAGGTGCGCGTTCCTTGAGGACAAAAGCGCCATTTTCGATTTCCAGGTACGCCAGGTCAGTCAGCACACGCTTGATGCAACCGGCGCCGGTCAGCGGCAGGCTGCATTGGCTCAGCAACTTGGACTCACCGTCCTTGGACGCGTGGGTCATGATGACGATGATGTTGTCGGCGCCGGCCACCAGGTCCATCGCACCGCCCATGCCCTTGACCAGTTTGCCGGGGATCATCCACGAGGCGATGTTGCCTTGCACGTCCACTTCGAAGGCGCCGAGCACGGTCAGGTCGACGTGACCGCCGCGGATCATCGCGAAGGACTCGGCCGAGGAAAAGATCGAAGCGCCGATACGCGCAGTCACGGTTTGTTTGCCGGCGTTGATCATGTCGGCGTCGATGGTGTCTTCAGTCGGAAACGGGCCCATGCCGAGCAGGCCGTTTTCCGATTGCAGCATGACTTCCATGCCTTCGGGGATGTAGTTGGCGACCAGGGTCGGGATGCCGATGCCGAGGTTCACGTAGTAGCCGTCCTGCATTTCGCGGGCGACGCGTTGAGCCATTTGTTCGCGGGAAAGTGCCATGTTCTTGTTCTCCGTCAGCCTGGATTATTTGCGGATGGTGCGTTGTTCGATACGTTTTTCGAATGTGCCGCAAATGACCCGGTCGACGTAGATGCCGGGCGTGTGGATGTGTGCCGGATCCAGTTCGCCGGGTTCGACGATTTCTTCGACTTCGACCACGGTGATCTTGCCGGCGGTGGCGGCCAGCGGGTTGAAGTTCTGGGCGGTGTGGCGGTAGATGACGTTGCCGAAGTGGTCGGCTTTCCAGCCTTTGACGATGGCGAAGTCGCCGGTGATGGACTCTTCCATCAGGTACTTGCGACCGTGGAATTCACGCACTTCCTTGCCTTCGGCGACCGGGGTGCCGACGCCGGTGGCGGTGAAAAACGCAGGGATGCCGGCACCGCCTGCGCGCATTTTTTCGGCGAGGGTGCCTTGCGGGGTCAGGACGACTTCGATGTCGCCTTTGAGCAGTTGCTCTTCGAACAGTTTGTTTTCGCCCACGTAGGAGGCGACCACTTTTCTGATCTGGCGATCGGTCAGCAGCACGCCGAGGCCGAAGCCATCAACGCCGCAGTTGTTGGAGACGACGGTGAGGTCGCGGGTGCCTTTGCGCTTGATCTCGGCGATCAGGTTTTCCGGAATGCCGCACAGGCCGAAGCCGCCGGCGATCACGGTCATGCCGTCTTCAAGGCCTGCCATGGCTTCCTCGTAGGAATACACGCGCTTGTCGAAACCTGCCATATGCACCTCTTTTATTGTTTGTCGGGCGGCTGGCTAGCCGAATGGTTGGAGTGTCTCGCCGGGGGATATATTTGTTAAGTTGATTTTTAAGGTTGATTGATTGATAAAGCTCAACAATGGACTTGGTTCTCTGTTCCCACGCAGGAGCGTTGGAGCGATCAAGAAATGCTCGCCGTCGTCGGCGGGCGGATGTACAGCTTAGCCGTTGGAGCGACACGACCATGACCATCAAGCAGATGCGCGCCTTTCTCGCCGTGGCCCAGAGCCTGAGCTTTGCCGTGGCCTGTGAGCGTCTGCACCTGTCGCAATCGGCGCTGAGCCTGACCATCAAGGCGCTGGAGGAGGGGCTGGGCGGGCGTCTGTTCAGCCGCAATACGCGCAACGTGGCGCTGACCCCTGAAGGGGAATCGCTGCTGCCGCTGGCCCGGCGCCTGATCGCCGACTGGGACAACGCCGAAGACGAAATGCGCCAGCGCTTCAGCCTGCAACGGGGGCGAGTGACGCTGGCGGCGATGCCGTCGTTTGCCGGCAACCTGCTGCCGCCGATCCTCAAGACCTTCCGTGCGCGCTATCCGAACGTCAACGTGACGGTCAACGACGTGATCAACGAGCAAGTGCTGGAAATGGTCCGAGATCGTCAGGTCGAACTCGGCGTGGCGTTCGAGCCGATGCAGAACACGTCGCTGACCTTCACGCCGCTTTACAGGGATCGCTTCGTCGCGGTGGTGCCACAGGATTCGCCGCTGGCCCAGCGCACCGACATCGACTGGCAGACCTTGCTGCAGGAACCGTTCATTACCCTGCAACGACCGTCCACGGTGCGGGTGATGCTTGAGGAACACTTGCAGGCCCGGGGCATGAAACTGCCGGTGGAGTTTGAAAGCCATCAACTGGCGACGGTCGGGCGAATGGTCGCCAGCGGGCTGGGTGTCAGTGCGGTGCCGGCGTTGTGCGCCGAGCAGATGCGTGAGCTGGGCGCGCGGTGTCTCACGTTGCATGAGCCGGTGGTGGAGCGGGCGATTGGCGTGTTGACGGATTCCGGGAATGAATTGTCGGCGGCGGCGCAGGCGCTTTTTGACATTCTCAAGGCTGAACACTGACCCTCGGAGGTCACGAAGTCAGGCGTTGTGTCAGAAGTGGCAATAGCTGTTCGCAGGACGCTTCAATCTTCAAATCCAGCAACTCATCCGCCCGCGTCTTGCCCAGATTGATCGCAATCAGCGGCTTGCCCCGATCCGCAATCACCCGGCACAGACGAAACGCCGAATACGCCATCAACGACGAGCCGACCACCAGCATCCCGGCTGCATTTTCCGCTGCTGCCATGGCCCGTGCCGCCGTGGGCTGCGCTACGTTCTCGCCAAAAAACACCACGTCCGGCTTCATCCGCTCGCCTTCGCAATGCGGACAATGCGGCACCTGGAAACGTGCCTCGAAGGCCGGGTCGAGCAGGGTATCGCCGTCCGGCGCCTGCACGGCGTCGACACCCGCCAGATACGGGTTCTGCGTTTCCATCAATTGCTGTATCGAATCCCGCTCGCTGCGCTGACCGCAATCCAGGCACAACACCCGATGCAGGCTGCCGTGCAGTTCGATGACGTCGTGGCTGCCGGCCTGATCGTGCAAGGTGTCGACATTCTGGGTGATCAGGCCGCCGATCCGGCCGTGGCTTTGCAGGCTGGCCAGTGCTTCATGAGCCGCGTTCGGTTGCGCCTGACGCACACGGGGCCAGCCGAGCATCGCCCGGGCCCAGTAGCGGCGGCGTGATTCGGGTGCCGACAGAAACTCCTGATACATCATCGGCTGTCGGCCCCGGCGCACGCCGTTGGTATCGCGGTAGTCCGGGATGCCCGACGGCGTGCTGATCCCGGCGCCGGTCAGCACCACGAAATCGCCGTCGGCCATGGTCTGTTGCAGGTAATCGAGATGTTCGTGGAGGGGGCGGTCGAGCATGGTCAGCGCTCCGCAGGCTGTGAGTGCCTTGCAGGTTAGCACTGTCGGGCGCCTCTTAAAGAGGCGCCCGGTGCCGACGTTTACTTGCGAGCCTCCAGAATCAGGTTGAACGGCGTCTGCGTCGCCCGCCGGAACTGCTTGAACCCGGCTTCGCTGAACACTTTGCGCAAGCGCATCTCGCCAGCCTGCGCACCGAGCCCCAGGCCCACTTCCTGGGACAGAGAGTTCGGTGTGCAAATGAACGTCGATGCTGCATAGAACAGCCGCCCGACCGGGTTGATATTGTCGTCCAGCGTGTCGTTGGCAAAGGGCTCAACCAGCAACACCGTGCCGTCGTCCTTCAGGCAATCGTAGGCATGTCGCGCCGCGCCGACCGGGTCGCCCATGTCGTGCAGGCAGTCGAAATAGCAGATCAGGTCGTAGTCGTCGCCGGGAAAGCTTTTCGCCGTGCCCTGGAAAAACTTCGCGCGGCTGCTGACGCCGCCTTCTTCAGCACGCTGGGTGGCAACGGTGACCGAAGGTGCGTGGTAGTCGAATCCGACGAAACGCGAGTTGGGATAGGCCTGGGCCATGATCACCGTGGAAGCACCATGACCACAGCCGACATCGGCGACCTTGGCGCCTTCTTCGAGTTTGGCCACAACGCCCTCCAGCGCCGGCAGCCATTCGGCAATCAAATGTCCTTTGTAGCCGGGGCGGAAGAACCGTTCAGTGCCGGTGAACATGCACGGATGGTGATCACCCCAGGGCAGGGCGCCATTGCCGCGCATGGCTTTGACCAGTTTGTCCTTGTCGTGGAAAAACGACGCCACTACGCCGAGCCCGCCGGCCACGTAGACCGGCGAATCTTCCTTGGCCAGGGCCATCGCCTGTTCTTCCGGCAGGCGGAATTTGCCGTCCAGGTGTTCCATGTAGCCCGACGCCGCGTGGGCGCTCAGCCATTCGCGGACCAGCCGGGAGTTGCAGGCGGTTTTTTCGGCGAGGGTTTCCGGGGAGATCGGTTGGCTGTCGGCCATGGCTTTGTACAAGCCAAGTTCTTCGCCGACGATGACATTGGCCAGCATCGCCGCGCCGCCCATGTCGTTGACCAGTTTGCCCATGAACTCGTTGAGTCTGGCCTCGTCCATGTCATGTGCTCCTGTTAAGGATCACAGTCCGGTGGTGTTGGGGGTCGAGGCATTCACCACCGGGCGGTGGTCGTGGAAACGGGCAGGGCGCCGATAGCGGCCTGCGTCCCCCTCGACTGGGTAATGTTTGAGTCTAGCCGCTGTTGGCGCCGGTGGGAGCGGGCTGCGTGGATTTCGAGGCTTGTATCGTTGTATGTCGCGACGGTGCGTGGATACGCTTTAACAAGGCCCAGCAGATCGGAAGCCTGTTCCAGCGCTTTTTTGACAGGGACGCCAGCGCTGAAAGAGAGGCCAGCAAGACGACGCCTGCTGAAAAGCACGATAGGCGCATTTCCTCACGTAACACGCAGATTTTGCCTACAACTTCGACGTGACTCTATCCCATATTCTTAATCGACTCGGTCGAGGCAAGGACTTTTGAGTGCTGAAGTCTTTGTTTATCTGTGAAGTCCGAAGCCACTTCCTCGCACAGGCTGATCGAATCCGCCGAGAAATCATCCCCGCTAAAAGCCATGAACTCTGTCGTCTGCCGGTTACTCACCGATAGTGCACGCGAGCCGAAGCGCAGAAATAAAATGATGCATTGGATGCAACGGAGAGCGAATTGACCGCCTACTTTCCACCGCTGTGCATAGGCGGATCGACGTACAACCTTTCTCATCTCGAACCCTTTACGTTCACGATTCAGAGTCAATTGGCGAAGCGTGATTTACGCGTGCATGTCACTTTTTCGAATCATTGTTTCAGCAAGGGATACGATCAAGACTTACATCCGGCTGGGGAGCCAATCCTGTTCGACCATGCCCAGCGGCAGCGTAGCTTTTGCATGACCCGTTACCGCCTTTCACTGTCACTGCCGCCGGTGATCAAGGGATTGAATCATCCCCAGGCGAAAGTTAGTGAAACGGCGGCAATGCGAAACTGGGCGTACTCCATCATGATTGAGGATCCGAGCGGGCCCCACCATGTCTTTTTTGAGTTGCGTCGCGCTGCCGAAGAGAAGCTGCAAGATCTCAATCTGGTCGTGGAAAGCGCTTACCACCAGACTGAAAAGCCGCCCAGGCTGTTCGGGAAAATGGGATTTATGCTGCTGTGCGGTAAGGTCTACCTTCGTCAACCGACCTCCACCAAACGCTGACACCAGAAACGAAAAAAGGCGCCAAAGGCGCCTTTTTCGATTCGGTAAAGCAGATCCAGACACCACTTACGAACCGCCTTGCGCGGTTACAGCTCTCGCTGCTGGGAAGCGCTCAATCTCATCTGGTCAGTCGCTTCGATGGGGGCAAAGCTAACGAAAACTGGCGGATACGTCAATGAATTCGTAACTCGTCGTTCACGAAGAAGTCAGCGGGTTCTGTATCACATTGTGTACAGGCTCGCCGCCGATACAAAACTCGCCATTTCCCGCGCATTGCCCACACAGCGGCGATACACCCACCGGTTTAACTGAGTCTGTCAGTCGCCACGCCCGGCGGCTCTTTTGCAGAGATCTTGCCCATGCAGATTCCCCAACCCACCTTGCAGGCCAGCGTCGGGCTCGGCTTGCGTCGCGGCTTGATGAAGGATCTTCAAGCCGCCCGCACCGGCGATTTCGACTTTCTCGAAGTCGCCCCGGAAAACTGGATCGGCGTCGGCGGTGCCCACGGTGCCGCGCTGCGTGAACTGGCCGAGCGTTATCCGTTGTCCTGCCACGGTTTGTCGTTGTCGCTCGGCGGTTCGGCGCCGCTGGACGTCGACTTCCTTCGGGAAGTCCGGGTGTTTCTCGATCATTACAACGTGCCGCTGTACAGCGAACACTTGAGCTATTGCAGCGACGACGGCCATCTCTACGATCTGTTGCCATTGCCGTTCACCGAAGAAGCCGTGCGCCACGTGGCTGCGCGGATTCGTCAGGCCCAGGACATCCTCGGCCGGCGTCTGGCAGTGGAAAACGTTTCCTATTACGCCGCGCCCCGGCAGGACATGGACGAGGTCACCTTCACCAACGCTGTGCTGCGCGAGGCCGATTGCGACCTGCTGCTGGACGTCAATAACGTCTACGTCAACTCGATCAACCACGGTTTTGATCCGCAGACGTTTCTGACCGGGATCGAGTCGGGGCGAGTGGTCGGGATGCACGTGGCCGGGCATTTCGACGAGTCCGATACGCTGAAGATCGACACCCACGGCGCGTCGGTGAAACCTGTGGTCTGGTCGCTGCTGGCAGACGCCTACGCACGCTTTGGTGCCCAGCCGACCCTGCTCGAACGCGACTTCAACTTCCCGGCCTTCTCCGAGTTGGTGGCGGAGTTGCAGACCATTCGCCGCTTGCAGAATCAGGGAGGCCAACGTGGATAACCTTGAGCAGCAACAACGGGCCCTGACTCGCTACCTGCGCGATCCCGAGAACGAGACGCCCCCGGCCGCCATGAACGCGGCGCGGGTCAACGTTTATCGCGACCTGGTGTTCAACAATGTCTCGCAATTGTTGGGTGGGACCTTTCCCGTGCTGATCCGGATCATCGGCGATCAGCGCTGGCGCACCCTGATTCGCGGCTTTCTGCGGGACTACCGCGCGCAGACGCCGAAATTCGGTGAGATCGCCGAGGAGTTTGTCGGTTATCTCGCCTCGGAACCCGCCGTATTGAGCGCGGGCGAGTGGCCGGCGTTTCTGGTGGAGCTGGCGCATTACGAGTGGGTGGAAATGGTGTTGCAGCAGTCCGACGCCGAGCCATTGTCGGCAAGTGATCCCGCGTTGCTGGTGGAGCGGCCATTGCAGGTTTCGGCGCTGGCATGGCCATTGGCGTATGTGTGGCCGGTGCAAGTCCTCAGTCCGGATCATCAGCCGTCTACACCACCGGCCCAGCCAACCTTGTTGCTGGTACGGCGTGCGGTGGATTTCAGTGTGAAGTTTTCCGAGCTGAGCCCGTTGGCCTGGCGTTTGTTGCAGCGCATTGGCGAGTTCCCTGCGTTGAACGGTCGTGAGCAACTGGAAGGGCTGGCGATGGAGGCCGGGTTGCCGGGAACTGCTTCGTTCATGGACAGTGGTTTAGCGTTGTTGCAACAGATGCATGAGGACGGCGTGATCGGAATCCACTGATCCCACAAACAAAAAAAGACCCGGGGAGCCATCGTGCTCCCCGGGTCTTTTTGTTTCAGGCCTGAAGCGGTAACTTCAGCTCCGCACACAACCCGCCACCGTCACGGTTGCTCAAATTCAGCGACCCACCGAGTGCCATCGCCAATTGTTGTGCGATGGCCAGGCCCAGCCCCGTGCCGCCAGTGCTGCGGTTGCGCGAATTTTCCACGCGGTAGAACGGCTCCATCACCTGGGCCAGTTCGTCTTCGGCGATGCCCGGCCCGCGATCCATGACTTTGATCGACAGTTCGGTGTGTTTGCGCTCGACGTGCAGTTCGGCAGCGCCGGCGAATTTCAGTGCGTTGTCGGTCAGGTTGACCAGCACGCGGCGCAGGGCGTGGGGGCGGGTGTCGATGACGGCATCGCTCTTGCCGCTCAATTGCACTTCTTTGCCCATGTCCTGATAGTCGAACACCAGGCTGTCGAGGAATGAATCCAGATTGGTGCGCCGACTTTCTTCGGTCGAGCCGTGGATGCTGCGCGCATAGGCCACGCCTTCACGCACCAGATGCTCCATCTCGCCAAGGTCGTTCCACAGTTTGTCCTTTTCCGCCGAATCGTCCATGAACTCCGCGCGCAGTTTCATCCGGGTGATCGGGGTTTGCAGGTCGTGGGAAATCGCCGCCAGCAATTGCATGCGTTCCTTCAGGTACGCGGCGATGCGCGCCTGCATGGTGTTGAACGCACGGGCGGCGTAGGCCACTTCGTTCGGGCCTTTTTCGTCGAGATTGATCGGGTGGGCGTTGGGGTCGAGGGTTTCCACCGCGTTGGCCAGGCGGGTGAGCGGGCGAATGGCGATGCGAACTGCCAGCCAGGTGCAGGCGATCATCAGCGCCAGTTGTCCGAGCAGCACCACGGGTAACCACGGCGACAGCGGCACCATCGAAGGTCGCACATCGATGGTCACCGGGCTGCCGTCGCTCAAGCGCAGGTGGCCCTGAAAGTGCTTTTTCGGCCCGGGAATGTCGGTGAAGGTCAGCGGGTAGGCTTCGCCGATGGCATCGGTGATCGAGGTGACGGCAATCGGCACGTCGCCCGGGCCGATCGGCGTACCCGGTTCGCCTTCGCTCAACAGGTAACCGTAGTTGTTCCGGGCCAGGCGTTCGAGCCACATCGGGCGTTCGTCGGCGGGCAGGCGGTCGAGGATCGCGATCGAGGTCGAGACGTCGGTTTCCAGGTTGCCGAGCATGGTGTTCTTCGCGCTTTCATAGCGCTCGTAATACTGCGCACCGAACGACAGCGCCTGCGCCAACAGCAAACCGATCAGGAAAATCAGCGACAACCGTGAGGCCAGGGTACGCGGCCAGTGCAGGGCAAACGTCATGCGGGGGCTCCGAGGATTTCGACCGGTAGCGAGAACACATAACCTTCACTGCGCACGGTCTTGATGTAGGCCGGTTCGCGGGCATCGTCCAGCAGGCGCTGGCGCAAACGGCTGACCAGCAGATCGATGGAGCGGTCGAACAGATCGGCGTCGCGGCCCTGGGTCAGGTTGAGCAACTGATCGCGGCTCAACACCCGTTGCGGATGATCGAGGAACACCCGCAGCAAGCGATATTCCGCACCGCTCAGGGCGACCATGGTGCCGTCGGTGTCCAGCAGATGCCGGGCCGAGGTGTCGAGCTGCCAGCGACCGAACGCCAGCAAGCGGCCGCTTTCGGTAACCACCAGGTTGGGCGGCAGCATCCGTGTACGGCGCAGTACCGCGTTGATCCGCGCCAGCAGTTCACGGGCGGCGAAAGGCTTGGTCAGGTAATCGTCGGCGCCCATTTCCAGGCCGATGATGCGGTCGGTTTCGTCATTGCGGGCGGTGAGCATCAGGACCGGCGTGGCCTTGTGTTTGCCGGCGCGCAATTCGCGGCACAGCAGCAGGCCGTCATCGCCCGGCATCATGATGTCGAGCACGATCAGGTCGACGGTGTTGGCTTCCAGGAAACTGCGCATCTGCCGGCCATCGGCGACCACGGTGGTGCGCAGGCCATTCTTCTTCAGGTAATTGCCAACCAGTTCGCGAATCTCGCGGTCGTCGTCGACGATGAGAATGTGATCGACATGATCCATGGAGCCAAACCTCTATCAAGGGGGGAATGTCTCGCAGTCTATAGAGCCCGCGCGGGCTCGCCTGCCTGCCTTTGTATTGCAGTGTATCCGGCGCAACGACGGATACACGGGGACGCAAAAACACGATTTTTTCAGGGTTTTGTATCGCTGTGTATCCCCCGGCGGGCGAGATACGTAGCGATTTATACCTGCCGTTTCCCGACACAGACGGGATACCTCGCGAGCCTTAAATGAGCTCCATCGAGGCACACCACAGCGCCTCGGCTCAATCAACGACCTACCCATTGAAGCCTTGAGGAAATCGCCATGAACAACAAATCCGTAATCGCCGCCTGCCTGTTTGCTGCCCTGAACATCTGCACCCTGTCGGCCCGCGCCGAAGCGGTTGCCGCTCCGCAAACCTACACCTACGGCACGCATCTGGACATCCAGAAAGTGATCTCGATGAAAGAGGACAAATCGATGACCTGCGGCATCGTCGACGCCCGCATGACTTACCTCGATTCGGCCGGTCAGACCCGCGTTCTCGACTACAGCAAATTTGCCGACGGCTGCGACAACCAGAACTGATCCGCCCCCAGTTAAAGGAAGACCGCCATGAACAACGTATCGCGTTTCTTGACCGCCATTGCCTTCTCGTTTGCTGGTGTTGCGGCGCACGCCAACAGTGCCGTCGAACAGAATAGCTGCGCCGGCAGCACCTGCTTTCAACTGAGCCCGTTGGCCAAGCAGGGCAGCGATGCCTTGATCGCCGCCGACGGCGCCAGCCACACGCCGCAAGGACAGATGGTTGCAGCGGACGGCTCCAGTCATACCCCGCAAGGCCAGACGGTGGCCGAAAACGGCGCCAGCCGAACCCCGCAGAGCCAATGGCTGGACAGCCAGGCCGCTTAAGCCCCCGAGCGTGTCTGTCGGTCATTGGCAGACACCTGTTTTATCGGCAGACCGCCCATCCTTCAAGAGGTGAACCTCATGTTCCTTATCGCTTTCCTGGGCGGTCTGTTGACTGTCCTCAGCCCCTGCATCCTGCCGGTGGTGCCGTTCCTGTTTGCGGGCGTCGACCGCAGCCGTTCTTCGATCCTGCTGACCCTCGGCGGCATGGCCCTGACCTTCGCGGCGATTTCGAGCCTTGCGGTGGTCAGCAGCGAGTGGGTGATTCAGGCCAACAACACCGGTCGGCACATCGCCCTGGTGGTGATGGTGCTGTTCGCTTTGTCGCTGATTTCCGCGCGCATTGGTGACTGGCTGGCGCGGCCGTTTGTATTGCTCGGCAATCGTCTCGATCCGGACACCCGGCAGAAGGCCGGCCCCATGGGCTCGATCATGATCGGCGTTGCCACGGGCCTGTTGTGGGCGCCGTGTGCCGGCCCGATCCTCGGCGTGATCCTCACCGGCGCCATGCTGCAAGGTGCCAATGCGCAGACCAGCCTGTTGCTGCTGGCCTACGGTGCGGGCAGTGCGTTGTCGCTGGGGACGCTGATCTTCGCCGGTCGCGGCCTGGTCAACCGGTTGAAACCGTCGATCCCGTTCACCGGCTGGTTCCGGCGCGGGGCGGGTGTTGCGGTGTTGGCGGCCGCTGCCGTGATTTCCACCGGCGCGGATAAAACCCTGCTGGCCGGCACCTCGTCCGAAGGCGTCGCCAGCGTCGAGAAAAACGTCTTGGAAAACGCGCCGAAAGTGGTCGACTACTTCATCAGCAAAGTGCGGGCGGACTCGACGGCGGAGGAGCAGGGCAAAGGCGCGATGCCGTCTCTGACCGGCGCAGTGCAATGGCTGAACTCTCCGGAACTGAGCGCCGAATCCCTGCGTGGCAAAGTGGTGCTGGTGGACTTCTGGACCTACGACTGCATCAACTGCCAGCACACGCTGCCATACGTGAAGGACTGGGAGAAAAAGTACGGCAAGGACGGCCTTGTGGTGATTGGCGTGCACACCCCGGAATACGGTTACGAGCGGATCATCGACAACGTCAAGGATCAGGTGAAGAAACTCGGCATCACCTACCCGGTGGCCATCGACAACAACTACGCGATCTGGCGCAACTTCGACAATCAGTACTGGCCGGCGCACTACCTGATCGACGCCAAGGGCCAGGTGCGTTACACCCACTTTGGCGAGGGGCGTTATGAAGCGCAGGAGCAGATGATTCAACAGCTGCTGAAAGAGGCCAAGGCGCCTGCAGCCTGAACCGCGAACATCAATGGCTCACAGGTCGCGCACCATGAGCCATTGTTCGTTGTCCCAGGCCTGAAAACTCTCCAGCACTGTCCAGCCGCGTTTTGCGTAGTAGTCCTGTTTGTTTTGCGTATGCAGGTAGAAACGCGGCAGGCCTTGTTTCTTTGCTTGCTCGGCAATCCCTTCGATCAACTTTTCTGCCAGCCCCTGACCGCGAGATTCGGGGCTGACCAGCACGCAGGCCAGCCAAGGCTCCAGATCCGGTCGTTGCGCAAGATCTGCACGAGCCAGTGCCGCGCCACCCAGCAAGTGCTCGCCGTCCAGTGCGATCAGGCAGCGCCAATCACCATTGGTTTGCCCTTCGGCAAATTCCCGCTGCCATTCGGCCAATGGTTGATGGGCATATTCGTAGTGAAACTGGCGGTGGATCCACTCGGCGTAAGTGTCGCTGTGCTGCATGTGGTCGGCGAGCCATTCGAGGCGCAAGGACATGGTCGGATTCCGTTCTCGGGTCGGGAGCGCATGAGAGCCGATCCGCTCGCGCATTGGCAACCCCCGGCAGTGTTTCGGGACCTTTACAAAATCCCGCCATTCATCGGCGAAAGCCCGGTTTACGGGCTCTTTAGACGATTGGAGGGGACGCCGGGCGGCCTCGGCGCGATAGTGGTGGAGCAGGGTGATGTGAACCCTGTCACACATAAGAAAAGCGAGGTTGCCATGCCGAAATTCGTGATTGAACGCGAGATTCCAGGGGCCGGAAAGCTGTCGGAGCAAGAACTCAAAGCAGTGTCGCAAACGTCCTGCAACGTGCTGCGTGAACTCGGGCCGGAGGTGCAGTGGCTGCAGAGTTACGTCACTGCCGACAAGATTTACTGCGTGTACATCGCACCCAACGAAGAGCTGGTGCGCGAACACGCCCGGCAAGGGGGATTCCCGGCCAACAGCGTGTCCCGGGTGACGACCATCATCGACCCGACGACCGCCGAGTGACGCCTGATCCAACCTGTCGTGGAGCACCTGTTCATGAGTACCCCCGTTGATCTCACTGCCCTGAAGGAACGCCAGAAAGTCGCCTGGGCCAGCGGCGACTACGCCGTGATCGGCACCACCCTGCAGATCGTCGGCGAAACCCTTGCCGAAGCCTGCGACCTGCGTTGCGACGAAGAAGTGCTGGACGTCGCCGCCGGCAATGGCAATGCCACGCTGGCGGCGGCACGCCGTGGTTGTCTGGTGACGTCCACCGACTATGTCGCGGCGCTGCTGGAACGCGGCCAGGACCGGGCGCGAGCCGAACACCTGGACGTGACCTTTCAGGTGGCCGACGCCGAAGCGCTGCCGTTCGCCGATTCCAGTTTCGATGCGGTGCTGTCGACTTTCGGTGTGATGTTCGCACCGGATCAGACCAAGGCTGCGAAGGAGTTGGCGCGCGTCTGTCGCCGTGGCGGGCGGATCGGTCTGGCCAACTGGACGCCGGAAGGCTTCGTCGGCCAGATGTTCAAGACCCTTGGCCGCCATTTGCCACCGCCACCCGGCGCGCAGCCCCCGTCGAACTGGGGCGCGGAAGCCTGGTTGCATTCGCAGTTCGATGATCGCCAGTTCCAGGTGCAGGTGACTCGTCGTCACTTCAACTTCCGCTATCGCTCGGCGGCGCACTTCATCGACATCTTCCGCCACTGGTACGGGCCGGTGCACAAGGCGTTTGCGGCGTTGCCGCCGGAGAGCGGGCAGGCGCTGGAAGGCGATCTGACGCAATTGATCGACGGGCTGAACCGGGCAGAACCGGAATCGATGGTGGTGCCCAGTGAGTATCTGGAGGTGGTGATTACCAAACGCTGAGCGCAAACCCGTGTGGGAGCGAGCCTGCTCGCTCCCACGGGATTTCTATTTCAGGTGCGAAGCATCAAACCACTCCAGCGCCGTGCGCCAGATGCAGATGCCGAGAAAGTACGCCGACGCGAGCAACCACAGGCCCATCACCAGTGGATTGATCACCGGGTGGTTGATCACCAGCGACAGACTGCACAGCAACCAGATCGCCGTCACCGCGATATTGATCGGCATGAAGCGGCGTACGCGGAACGGGTGCAGGAATTTCATCCGGGTGATGGTCAGCAAGGCCAGGCCGATCACGGTCAGGAAGGTGATCCACGGCCCCGGGCCGATGATGTACAGGCACAGCGCGACCACGTTCCACGCGGCGGGGAAACCGACAAAATAGTTGTCCTTGCTCTTCATGTTGACGTTGCAGAAGCAGAACAGCGACGACACCAGAATCAGCGACACCGTCAGCAGCAGCGTGTAGTCGGGCAGGGGAATGTAGCGATAGATGAACAGTGCTGGAATGAACACGTAGGTCAGGTAATCGATCACCAGATCGAGGATCGACCCGTCGAAACTCGGCAGCACCGACTGCACGTTGACCTTGCGCGCCAGCGCGCCGTCGAGGCCGTCGACGATCAGCGCCACACCCAGCCACATCAGGCAGTGGGTCGGCTGGTTTTCCAGCAGGGCGAGGGTGGCCAGAAAGGCAGTGACCACGCCAGTCGCGGTGAAACCATGGGCGCCCCAGGCCTTGAGCCTGGCGATGTGGACGGTCGATATCACAGGGGCGTTCTCCAGAAAGTGAAGCGAGCCGGGTATCACGCTTGATTGACAAGGGTGGCGGCCAACCGGGTCGGGTTTGCAGCTATCGACCGGTCGGGCCGGGATAAGGTTCACCCTTCATGAATCTTAGCTGGCCGGGAAAAATTTTCGACGCCGAAATCGCTTCCCTGCAGTAGCGTCAGCCAAACGGTGCTGGCGCAACGCGTGCGGAGGTCTATCGTTGCCTGACGCTGTTACGCCTTTGCCTGAGGACGATGTCATGAACACCAGTGATCTGCTCGAACAACTGCTGCGAGGCCAGGCCTCGGCGGGACAACAAAGTGGCGCTTCGGCCGGCGATGGCCTGGGCGGGCTCGGCGGTTTGCTGGGTGGCCTGCTGGGCGGCGGCGGTAACAGCGGCGGCGGTTCGCCTGCCGGTGGATTGGGTGGCCTGGGCGGGCTGCTCGGCGGATTGCTCGGTGGCGGAGCCTTGGGCGGTGGGGCGCTTGGCGGCGGTACGCAGAGTCGTTCCGGCGGCACCAACTACGCGGCACTGGCTTCGCTGGGCATGATGGCGTTCCAGGCGTATCAGGCCTGGCAGCGCAGTCAGGCGTCGGCGGCGCCGCAACAAACACCGCAGACCGCAGACCTGCTGGCCGGCCCGCAAGTCGAGGAACACAGTCACGCGGTGCTGCGCGCCCTGATCGCGGCGGCCAAGGCAGACGGCCGGATCGACGATTCGGAAAAACACCTGATCAGCAGCGAAATCGGCCGTCACACCGACGATCCGAACCTGCAGCAATGGCTCGACGCTGAAGTCGCCAAACCGCTGGATGCCAGCGAAGTCGCGCAAGCCGCCAACAACGATCCGGCGGTGGCCGCCGAAATGTATATCGCCAGCGTGATGCTGGTGGATGACCAGCAGGACGCCGAGCGCAATTACCTGGACGAACTGGCGGCGGCATTGCAGATCGACCCTCAGTTGCAGGTGCATCTGGAGCAGCAGGCCAAAGGCACAGCCTGAAACACGTCATCACCCAAGCCCCGGACGTTTCCATCCGTCCGGGGCTTTTTTACGCCGATTGAATTTTTCTCCGCCAGCGTCGCTCTTCTGCATAACAGGACCCGATTGCAGCCGGAGCCGCCATGAACAGGAACCTCGACGACTACAACCGCATGCGCGACTTCTCGGCAACCTCTGAACCGGCGGCGGTCAAGCTGCGGGGCAAGAAGGCTGATGCCGATCACGCGTTGCAGTTCTGTATCCAGAAGCACGACGCGTCGCACCTGCATTATGACTTTCGCCTGGAACTCGACGGTGCGCTCAAAAGCTGGGCGGTGCCCAAAGGCCCGTCGCTGGACCCCACGGTCAAGCGGCTGGCGGTGCATGTCGAAGACCATCCGCTGGATTACGCGACCTTCGAAGGCAATATTCCCGAGGGCCATTACGGCGCCGGGGACGTAATCGTTTGGGATCGCGGCGTGTGGATCCCGCTGGAAGACCCGCAGAAGGCCTATGCCGAGGGCAAGCTCAAATTCGAGCTGCAAGGCGAGAAGCTTGGCGGGGTGTGGAATCTGGTGCGCACCCACATGCCGGGCAAGCAGGAGCAATGGTTTCTGATCAAACATCAGGACAGCGCCGCCCGGCCGCAAAGCGATTACGACGTGCTGGTCGCCGAGCCGGACAGCGTGCTCAGCGAGCGTACCTTGGTCGACAAACCCAGGCTCGACGCCAGACAAGTCAAACCGCTCAAAATGCCAGCGCGCAAGCCGGCCTCAGGAAAACTTGTTGGCGCACACAAGGCCCGGATTCCCGCGCAGTTGAAACCGCAACTGGCCACGTTGGTGGACAGTGCGCCGGCGGGAGACTGGAGCTACGAAATCAAGTTCGACGGCTACCGGATCATGGCGCGCATCGATCATGACGACGTGCAGTTGTTCACCCGTAACGGTCATGACTGGACGCACAAACTGCCGGAGCAAGTCCAGGCGCTCGCCGCGCTGGGGCTGGAATCGGCCTGGCTTGACGGTGAAATGGTCGTCGCCGACGAGGCGGGTGTTCCGGATTTTCAGGCGCTGCAGAACGCGTTCGAAGCCAGCCGCAGCGCGAACATCATTTATTACCTGTTCGATCTGCCTTACCTCAACGGCGTCGATCTTCGCGAAGTACCGGTCGAAGAGCGGCGCGCGGCGCTGGCCACGGTATTGAAGGCGCACAAGGATCCACTATTGCGCTTCTCCGAAGCCTTCGACGAAACCCCGGAAGCGTTGCTCAACAGCGCCTGCCAGATGCAGATGGAAGGCCTGATCGGCAAGCGTCTCGGCTCGCCCTACGTGTCACGGCGCAGCAGTGACTGGATCAAGCTCAAGTGCAAGCATCGTCAGGAATTCGTGATTGTCGGCTACACCGATCCGAAGGGTTCGCGCAGTGCCTTTGGCGCGTTGCTGCTGGGTTTGCACGATCGCGACAGCGGTGAATTGCGTTATGCCGGCAAGGTCGGCACCGGTTTCAATGAGGCCACGCTGAAAAGCCTGCTCGCGCAGTTGAAGCCCTTGCGGGCGAAGAAACCGGCCGTGGTCAACCCGCCGAGTGGCTTCGAGGCCCAAGGCGTGCACTGGCTGAAACCGAGCCTGTTGGCGGAAGTCGCGTTTGCCGAGATGACTCAGGACGGTTCGGTGCGCCATGCGGTGTTTCATGGCGTGCGTGAGGACAAACCGGCCCGGGACATCACTCAAGAGAGGGCCAAAACGGTGAAACAGTCTGAATCAGGACCCGGCCTGGCCAGCGGCAAGGTGCGCATCACTCACCCCGACCGGGTGATCGACGCCAGCAGCGGCACCACCAAGATGCAACTCGCCGAGTATTACGCCAGCGTCGCCGAGTGGATCCTGCCGCAACTCAAGGATCGCCCCGTGGCACTGGTGCGGGCGCCGGATGGCATTGCCGGTGAACTGTTCTTCCAGAAAAACGCCGAACACCTTGCGATCCCGGGCATTCGCACGCTGGACAAGGACGTCACCGGGCAACCGGTCATGTTGATCAACAATGCCGAAGCGCTGGTCGGCGCGGTGCAGATGAGTACCGTCGAACTGCACACCTGGAACGCCACCACGGTGGACCTGGAGAAGCCCGACCGCTTTGTTCTCGACCTCGACCCGGACCCCGCGCTGCCCTGGAAAAGCATGGTCGAAGCCACCGCCCTGACCCTGACCGTGCTGGATGAACTGGGTTTGCGGGCATTCCTCAAGACCAGCGGCGGCAAGGGCATTCATCTGGTGGTGCCGCTGATCCGCAAGCACGGCTGGGACGAGGTCAAGGATTTCAGCCATGCCATCGTCAGCCACATGGCCAAGCTGTTGCCGGAACGGTTTTCAGCGGTGTCCGGGCCGAAGAACCGGGTGGGGCGGATCTTTATCGATTACCTGCGCAACGGTCTCGGTGCCACCACCATTTGCGCCTACGCGGTGCGCACCCGCGAAGGGTTGCCGGTGTCGGTGCCGCTGTTTATCGATGAAGTGAAGACGATCAAGGGCGGCAATCAGTGGAATATTCATAACGTCCACGAACGACTGGCGGATGTCGGCGATGAGCCTTGGGCGGACATGAAGAAAACCCGGCAAAGCATCACGGCCGAGATGCGCAAGCGGGTCGGCATGAAAAAATGATCAGGTGTCGCGCAGCAAGTCGTGGGCGTTGAGCAATTGGTAGGCGACTTCCGGATGTTTTTTCAGACCACGGCGGATGGCAGCCGGAATCGATTGTTTTGTCTTGCGGCAGAGGCCCGGCAGCTCGTCGATCCTGATATCGATCCCGAGCATGGTCTTGACCACGTTGTCACCGGGGGCGATTTCCACGCGAATACCCAACTGCTCGAACATCCTGCCTTGCAGGCGTTCGAGATCGGCCAGGCTTTGCAGGTTTTCCAGCCGATCGAGCAGGCGTTTTTCCTCCTGCCGGGTCAGCAACAGGATGCGTATATCTGCGCCAGGATTTTCCAGCAGCGGATCGCGCCCGCAGTCGCAGACACCGGGAGGGCAGGGGGAGCGGATCGGGGCGGAAATCGTCATGGCCTCCATCATAGAGGCCGTTCGACGGTTTTGCCCATGGTCGCCCGGCTGCCGTCCATCGGCAGAGTGCAGAGCTGGCGACGTCGAGCGTACGGCTTACTGCGACAGGCCTTCGTAATGAACCAGGATGGCGTTGGCCAGCTCTTCATCGCTGGCATTCAGGCCGGGGTTGTCCTGGCGAACCTGTTGCAGCACCGACTCCAGATACACGCCACGAATGGCACCGCCGCTGGCGACGAAGGCGGACAGGTCGTCACGGGCCGGAATCACCATTTTGTGATCCTTGAAGGTGGAGTACAGCGACGCTGAAACACCCGCCGATGTGGCGACATCTCCCGCATCCACACGGGCGAAGGCCGATCCAAAGGGCAGGCACAGCACAAGAGACGAAACGAGTAATAAACGACGCATGACGGTGTTCCTCCAGCAGCGTAAAGCGAAAAGGAAGTTCCACATAATGTGAGAGGTGCCACGTGGCTCGGGAGTTCCATGGGTCGGAACAAGTTGTCGGGGCTGCAAACCGAGAACTGCCGCACAGTGTTCTTTTTTACCGGATGTGACGACACACGTTGAGACGCTCTAACCCGGCGGGTTCGCGGAAATAGGCTTAACTGAAGCTTTGAAAGCGCTGTGCGGCGCGACCAGGGAGAAAATTACCGTGTCGATCAAACTGCGTTTGGTGTTGCTGATTGCGACCAGTCTGCTGACGGCGCTGATCGTGAGCCTGGTCAGTTACGTCGGCAACCAGCGGATGGCGTCGGCGGTCAGTGACAACGCGGTCAGCATGAGCGCGCTGCGCAACCACATGGAAGCCGACATGATGCACGACGCCCTGCGCGCCGATGTCTATTCGGCGATGCTCGTGGGGCTGGGCAAAAGCACCAGCACGGCGGACGAGGTGCGCAGTTCCGTCGAAGAACATGCCGCGCATTTTCGTGAGGTACTGGGCGAGAACCTGAAACTGCCGCTCGACGCCACGATCAGGACTGCGCTGGAGCAGATCCGGCCAAGCCTCGACACCTACATCAACGCCGGCGAGCGGATTGTCGGGCTGGCGCTGGACAATCCGGACACGGCGCAACACGAACTCGGCACGTTCAGCGCCGCGTTCAGCCAGCTCGAAGAGCAGATGGCATCCCTGAGCGAGCTAATCGAAACCAATACCCGGCAGACCAGCCAGGGCACCGAAGCGGCGATCCGCAACGCCAATATCGCCCTTGGTGTCGTGTTGATTGCCAGCCTGTTGCTGCTGTTGGTGCAGGGGCGCTGGGTGATCCTGAGCATCACCGGGCCATTGAAAGCCGCCAGCCGCATTGCTGAAAGCATTGCCCATGGCAACCTCAGCGAGCCGATCGCCGAGCCTTCGGGCAAGAACGAGGCCAGCGTGCTGATCCGCACGCTGGCGACCATGCAGCGGGATCTGCGCGACATGATCGACGTGGTACGCCGCAATGCCCACGGCGTCAGCGGCATGAGCGAGCAACTGAGCCACGGCTGCCATCAGGTGGCCGACAGCAGCCAGCAGCAAAGTAGCGCCGCCGGCACCATGGCCGCCGCCGCCAGCCAGATGACCGCCAGCATCGAGGAGATCACCCGCCACGCCGAACGGGCGCTGAACATGGCCAGTCAGGCCGAGTCACTGGCGAAAAACGGCGGTCAGGTGATCCATCAGGTGGTCAGCGACATGGACGACATCGCCCGTTCCGCCCAGCAATCGGCGCAGGTGATCCGCACGCTGGATCAGGAGTCCGAAGGCATCTTCAACATCATTCAGGTGATCAAGAGCATCGCCGACCAGACCAACCTGCTGGCGCTCAACGCGGCCATCGAAGCAGCCCGGGCGGGCGAACAGGGCAGGGGGTTTGCAGTGGTCGCCGATGAAGTGCGCAGCCTGGCCGCCCGCACCAGCGCTTCAACCCAGGAAATCGCCGCAATGGTCGCGCGGATCCAGAACAGCACCCGCGAGGCGGTCAGCAGCATGGAGGCAGGTGTGGCTCAGGTCGACAAGGGCATGGCGGTCACCGCCGACGTCGAACGCGCTATCCGCGAAATCCTCGAAGCTACCCTGAACACCACGCAACTGGTCAACGACATCACCCGCACCATCGGCGAACAAAGTCAGGCCAGCAACGAAATTGCCCATCAGGTGGAGATGATTGCAGGCATGTCGGAGGGCAACAGCAAGGTGATCGGCGAGACGGCCAATACGACGGATGAGTTGTCGAGCCTGGCGGGTAGGCTGGCGCAGTCGGTGGATCGGTTTCGGTTGTGAAGGTTTTGGAGAACTCAGTCGAGCGGTGCCGGGAACCCTATTTGTAACAAGGGAGCGTCAGGATTCTGGATTGGAAGGGGCGGTCAAACGGCTGAAAGGCTCAAGCCAGAGCCGCTGATGGGGGTCATGTTCGGCCGCTGGCGGCCGATAAGTCCTTGAACGGATAAAGACTATCGAGTCGGGAACAGACGCGCGGGTTTGTCCTGACGTGATATTCTTCGCCCCACTTGGTTTGACCTAATTCAGTCTGGCGCGCTTTTCGGCGGGCCGACCGAACCCCTGTCGCTCAAGTAGCTGAAGCCAATAATGATAAGAAGTCAGTTCAGAAGGGACATATAACTGAGGTCGACGCAGCCTGTCGGCCTTGTGTGCCCACCCGTCAAAATTGAAGTGTGCCGGAACCCGCGACGCTGGCCTGAGTGTCGCGAACAAGGGGAACTCATACGTACAACAGCGGCGGGCGGAAGGCGTTTTATCATAGGTGCAACAGATGTTTAAAAAAGTGAACACAGCCTTGCTGGGGCTGGCTTTGGCGATGGGGATGTCGTCTGCCAATGCCGAAGAAGCAAAGAAAGTCGACGTTCTGCTGATCGGCGGCGGCATCATGAGCACCACCCTGGGTGTGTGGATCAATGAGCTGGAACCGACCTGGTCGATGGAAATGGTCGAGCGCCTCGACGGCGTTGCCCTGGAGAGCTCCAACGGCTGGAACAACGCCGGTACTGGTCACTCCGCACTGGCCGAACTGAACTACACCCCGGAAGACGAGAACGGCAAAGTGTCGATCCCGAAAGCCGTCGAGATCAACGAAGCGTTCCAGGTCTCGCGTCAGTTCTGGGCCTGGCAGGTTCAGCAGGGCGTCCTGAAGGACCCTCGCTCGTTCATCAACACCACTCCGCACATGAGCTTCGTGTGGGGCGATGACAACATCAAGTTCCTGAAAAAGCGCTACGAAGCCCTGCAAGCGAGCCCGCTGTTCGCCGGCATGCAGTACTCCGAAGACCCGGCTGTGATCAAGAAGTGGGTTCCGCTGATGATGGAAGGGCGTGACCCGAACCAGAAAATCGCGGCCACCTGGAGCCCGCTGGGTACCGACATGAACTTCGGCGAAATCACCCGCCAGTTCGCCGGTTACCTGCAGACCAAGCCTAACTTCAGCATGAAGCTGTCGAGCGAAGTACAGGACATCACCAAGAACGCCGATGGCACCTGGCGCGTCAGCTACAAGAACCTGAAAGACGGCACCAAGACTGAAACCGACGCCAAGTTCGTGTTCATCGGCGCCGGCGGCGGTGCTCTGCACCTGCTGCAGAAGTCCGGTATCGAAGAAGCCAAGGAATACGCTGGCTTCCCGGTAGGCGGCTCGTTCCTGGTGACCGATAACCCGGCCATCGCCGAGCAGCACCTGGCCAAGGCCTACGGTAAGGCTTCGGTTGGCGCGCCTCCGATGTCCGTTCCGCACCTGGACACCCGTGTCCTGGACGGCAAGCGCGTCATTTTGTTTGGCCCGTTCGCAACCTTCAGCACCAAGTTCCTGAAGGAAGGTTCGTACCTGGACCTGCTGACCAGCACCACCACCCACAACATCTGGCCTATGACCAAGGTCGGCATCAAGGAATACCCGCTGGTCGAGTACCTGGCCGGTCAACTGATGCTGTCGGATGAAGACCGTCTGAACGCGCTGAAGGAATACTTCCCGAACGCCAAAGCCGAAGACTGGCGCCTGTGGCAAGCCGGCCAACGCGTGCAAATCATCAAGCGTGATGAAGCCGCTGGCGGCGTGCTGAAACTGGGCACCGAAATCGTTGCTTCGAAAGACGGCTCCATCGCCGGTCTGCTGGGCGCATCGCCAGGTGCATCGACCGCTGCACCGATCATGCTGAGCGTGCTGCAGAAAGTCTTCAAAGACAAAGTCGCTACCCCTGAGTGGCAAGCCAAGCTGCACCAGATCGTTCCAAGCTACGGCACCCAGCTGAACAACGATCCAGCCAAAGTGGCTGAAGAGTGGGCTTACACCGCCAAGATCCTGCAACTGCCAACCCCACCGGTGATTGGCCAGGCCGCAGCTCCGGCGGCAGAAGCGGCTGACAAGGCTAAAGCTCCGAAAGAAAACGCTGCACGTGACATGGCTCTGTAATTCAGACACCTGACACACAAAGCCCACTGAACCGGCGACGGTCAGTGGGCTTTTTTGTGTCCGGGTTTCAGGCCTTGGCAGCGGCCAGATAGGCCCCCAACCGCCGCCCCATCTCCTCACCCAACGCTTGCAACCCACTCAACGGCCGCACCATCACCTCGAACTCGACAATCTTCCCCTGTTCATCGAAGCGGATCATGTCGATACCCTTGAGCTCTTTCGACCCAACCTTGGCACTGAACTCCAGCACGACATTCAAACCATCAGCCGTCGCCAGTTCACGGTGGTATTTGAAGTCTTCAAACACTTCGAACACGGTGTTGAGGATCATCGCGACCACCGGCGCGCCGGGGTAGGGTGTGTGGGCCATCGGCGAACGGAATACGGCTTTGGGGTCGAGCAGGTCGGGCAGGGCTTTCAAGTTGCCGGTACGGATCATCTCGTGCCAGCGGTTCAGGGATTCGGCGGCGTTGGGGTGCAGGTTCAGCTCGGACATGGTTTCACTCCTGTATTTTTTGTTGTTCTTTGCGCGGCGCAACTGACTCTAGATCAAAGCAGCGTAATGGAAACCTTCTGTACCGAGCTGAATGTCGACACATGAGTGGGCCAAATCCATCTGATCCGCTTTTTCCTGTTGAATCTGCATCTGTAACCGTCTCAGCCATGGGCCCAAAATACCCTTGCCGTTCGGCCACACGCGACGAGCTTCATTCCGAAGCGCCCGGTGCGCCGGACATTCAGTATTCAGGAGGCCTTCATGGCTAAGATGGCGTTTTTCCTCGGCGGCTTTCTCGTGTTGACCATCATGATCGGCGTTCTGGCCACGATTTCTCCGGTCTGACGATCAGCAGTTGAGTACCGGCATGTAACGTTCTTCATGCTTTTTGAAATGGATCGGCGCTGTCGGGATTTTCTCTCCGTTCAGGAAGAGCTCCGGCAGCGTCAGGATGAAATCGTCCATTTCGCCGCTGCCCAGGGGTGTTCCGGGGGAATATAGATCCAGCTCTTTTTCACGCGGGTCGAAACCGGTTTCAAGCGTTCGATGCTGACCTGGTACGACTTGCCATTGGCCAGTTGCACGGTGGCCATCGGCGAAGCCGCGCTGATCCACAGGGCCGGTTCGGGCGTGCTGTAGGCGGTTTTCCACTGTTCCGGTGTATTCAGGTTTCGCATGTACGGGGGCGTATAAAGATACGCGTACAGGCGCACTTCGGTATCGGTGCTGTGATGATAATCAGGCCTGGTCGGCGTCTCCGGCAGCGCTGCATAGACCAACAGATGCACCCAATCGAGCTCTTCTGACTTGGTCGTGTAGCTCATTGCCTGGTGAGGGCCGGGGCACGTTCTGATCAGCAACGCGTTCTGACCGACAGTCGATTGCGGATTCAGGTAAGGGCCCGAGCTACAGGCCGAGAGCAGGGGTAGAAGCAGATAGCAGGCTAGACGTTTCAAATAATCGACTCCGTGATTGGCTGTATTCCCTTTCAAACCACCGCAGATTACCTGAAGCAGCGCCTCTGTTGCGTGTGATCTAATGCCGGGCTTTTCATCCAGCAAACGGACTTCACCCCATGGCCGAACCGCGTATCCGCGCACTTGCACTGTGTGTCTTTCAGCACAACGGCAAAATTCTGGTTAACCGCTTCCACGACCCGGTCGCAGACCAAACCTTCTACCGTCCCATTGGTGGCGGCATCGAGTTTGGCGAAACCAGTCGCGAGGCCATCGTGCGCGAAGTACAGGAAGAGTTGGGCCTTTCAATGAAAGACCTGCGCCTGCTCGGCACACTTGAAAGCCTCTTCGTCTACAACGGCAAACCGGGGCATGAAATGGTTCAGGTGTATGACGCCCGCTTTGACGACGAGCAGGTCTACGAGCAATTGCAGATCGTCGGTCACGAAAGCGACGGCGCCCAGTTCACCGCCAGTTGGCAGGACAACTCAAGTTTCACTGAGCAATCACCGCTGGTGCCCGTCGGTTTGCAGGCGTTGCTCAAGAACGCCGCCATCCTCGACTGAGTGCGCGAAGTCACACGATCACCCAGACAAAACCGCATTCGGTATTAGACTCCACCCACGATCTGATACCGGAAACCGTGACATGCCGGACTCCCCATGGACTCGCTGATCAACGCTGCCGGTCGCGCACTGGCGGCGGGTGATCCGTTGGCGGCGCTGAATTTCGTGGCGCTGCGCGAAGACCCTCCGGCCCTGGCTTTGCGCGGGATCGCCATGGCCCAGCTCGGCGATTTGGCGCGGGCCAAGGCATTGCTGCAGCGGGCGGTGAAAGCATTCGGCGCCAACGAGCCGTTGTCTCGGGCGCGCTGCGTGGTGGCCGAGGCCGAAGTGGCACTGGCGGCGCGGGATCTGGGCTGGCCGGTGAAGGCGCTGGAGGCGGCGCGGCGAGCCTTGCACGATCACGGCGACTGGCTCAATGCAGCGCACGCGCGCTATCTGCAGATTCGTCGGTTGCTGCTGATCGGGCAGTTGGACGACGCAGATGCGCTGCTCGCTGGACTCGATCCAGCACCGTTGCCGCCAGCCCTGCGCGCCGTTCATGAACTAATGGCTGCCGGGATCGCGTTACGCCGGGTGCAGGCGCACAAGGCGCAAATGGCGTTGGAACGTGCGCAACGGGTGGCTCAGTCGGCTGCCATTCCGGCATTGTCGGCGGAGATCGAGCACGCTCGGCAAATCCTCGAAGCGCCCGCTGCCCGATTGATCGTTGCGGGTCAGGTGCAAGCGGTGACATTGGCGCAGATTGAAGCGTTGTTTGCCTCGCCGACGCTGGTGGTCGATGCCTGTCGCTATAACGTTCGCGGTGCAGGAATGACGGTGGCGCTGGCCACGCGGCCGGTGCTGTTTCACCTCGTTCGGCTGCTCGCTGAAGCCTGGCCCGGGGATGTGCCCCGAGAGACACTGGTCGCCAAAGCCTTTCGATTGAAACTCGATGATGAATCCCACCGCGCCCGTTTGCGGGTCGAGATCGGCCGGTTGCGTGCAGCACTGCAACCGCTGGCCGGAATCACGGCGACTTCCCGTGGCTATGCGCTGGTTGCGCAAGACGTGGCGCTGCTGACGTTACCGCTCGAAGACAAACACGCCGCACTGCTGGCCCTGCTCGCCGACGGCGAGGCGTGGTCGAGTTCGGCGCTGGCGCTTGCGTTGGGCAGCAGCCAGCGTCAGATACAACGGGCACTGGAAACGTTGGCGGCGCAAGACAAGGTCCAGGCGTTCGGTGTCGGCCGTGCGCGGCGATGGCTGACCCCGCCCGTGCCAGGTTTCGCGACGATCTTGTTACTCCCGGTGTCGTTGGGCAATGGCTAGGCTGGACTCACCCACTCAACGAGGAAGCCAGCATGAAACACGCAAACGCAGAAATCCTTCGTGAATACGGCCCGTTCGACGGCATCGACGGTGTCCACGGCGTGACCTTCGACGGTCGGCAAGTCTGGTTCGCCAGTGACGGCCAGCTCAATGCGCTGGACCCGGCCAGCGGCGAAACCGTGCGCACGATCAAGGTCGGTGCCGATGGCGGGACCGCGTTCGACGGCAAGCACCTGTTTCAGATTGCCGACCGCCGAATCCACAAGATCGACCCGGCCACCGGGCGTGTGCTCCACACCATTCCGGCCCCCGGCGACGGCGGCGATTCGGGCATGGCCTGGGCCGAGGGCACGTTGTGGGTGGGGCAGTATCGCGATCGCAAGATTCATCAGATCGATCCGGAAACCGGGAAAATCCTCCGCACCCTCGAATCAAACCGTTTTGTCACCGGCGTGACCTGGGTCGACGGTGCGCTGTGGCATGGCACCTGGGAAGGCGAAGAAAGCGAGATCCGGCGGATCGATCCAGGCAGCGGCGAGGTTCTGGAAAGCCTGACGTTGCCCGCCGGGATCGGCGTCTCCGGACTGGAGGCCGATGGCGGGGATCGCTTCTACTGTGGTGGCGGCAACAGCAGCAAGGTGCGGGCCGTGCGTCGGCCGAAGTGAGGCGCTCAAGGCGCCCCGAACAGCATCGTCCAGTACACACCGTTATCGCTGCGGGCCTCACTGGCAAAACCGGCGCCGACCTGGGTGAACATCGGGTTCATCAGGTTGGCGCAATGTCCGGGGCTGGCCAGCCAGCCGGCCATGGCCTTGCTCGGAGAACTCTGCCCGGCAGCGATGTTTTCGCCGATCTGCCGGCCACGGTAGCCGGCAGACCGGGCGCGGTCGGCTGGCATGTCGCCGTCCGGATCCTGGTGAGCGAAGTAGTTGCCGTAGGCCATGGCCTTGCTGTGACCCTGGGCGGCGGCGCCGAGGGCCGGGTTCCAGCTCAAGGGACGGGCGGCGGCAAAGCGCTGGCGACCGCACATCCGGGGTCGGGCGCGGGCGGCGTTGACCTCGGCCAGCAAGGCTTTGCCGACGCTGCGGTTATCGCCCATGCGGCTGTCGATCACCGGACGCGCCAGTACCACTTGCCATTCACTGCGGGCGCGGCTGATGCCGATGTCGGCGTACTGCGCATCCAGCAATGCGCCGCAATGTTCATTCTGCAATTGATCAAACGCCTCTTCGGCATCCTCGGCCCCGACGATCCGGATGCTGCGCACCGCAACCGCTGCATAACCGGAGGCCTTCAGTTGCTCGCGCATCCCGCCGCCGTAGCCATAGCCGATGGGCAGCGCAATGTTCTGCTTCAGCGTCAGTGGCGCCAGGCGTTGTGCCGGACGCCGGTCGCAGCGTTGCGGATGGGCACGGAGGTCATTGATGGCGGCTGCCAGTTGCCGCTCTGCGCCAGCGTGGGCAGAGGGGGCGAGCAGGGGAGAAAGGATCAGCAGGCACAGCGAAACGAAGCGAGACGAACGGACGGCGTGGCGCATGGGACGCAAGGCTCTGAAAAAAGATAGCGCTGATAGGGAGTTAGCCGCGAAAGCGGCGCGAGTAGGACTGGCCTTTTTGCACTTGGTTCAGGAGGCGCCTCAGGCTTTCGCTGGTCGCCGACGAAGTGCGCAGGTTTCACTCACCGGTTCAACACATCCTTCATCCATTGCAGGTATTGCGGCCGTTCGGATATCGAGTTGTGCGCCGAGTCCTTCACCACTTTGAGCATCGCCACCCCGTCGGGGAAACTGTGCAGCAGGCGTTCGGTGCTGGCCCGTGAAACCACCTCGTCATTGCTGGCCGCCAGCAGCAGCGTCGGCACGCTGATGTGCGCCGCATATTTGCCGGACTCGTAACGATCCTTGAGCAACCACTTCACCGGCACCCACGGGTAATGCTGGACGGCGAGTTCAACGAGGCTGTTGTAAGGCGTGACCAGAATCAGCTGGGCCACCGGCCGCTGGCTGGCCAGCCGCACCGCGACACCGGAGCCGAGGCTGCGTCCAACCAGTGCAATCTGTGGATGCCGGGCATACACCTGATCGAACAGCGCCAGCGCATCTTCGGCGATCGCCGCTTCGGACGGGGAGCCGCCGCTGCCGCCAAACCCCCGATAGTGCAGCAGATACACCGCGTAGTCGGGAAACGCCTCGGCAAACGCCGGCAGATTGCGCGACACGTCCTCGGCATTGCCGCCGAAATAGATCAGCGCTTTCGCCCCGGAATGCTCACGAACACTGACGCGAATATCGGCGTCGGGCATCGCCAGCGTCATTCGCGATTCCGCCGTATCCATGGAGCCGGGCTGCGGGAAATAGATCAGCGAGCGCTGAAAAACGAACAGCGCCGCGCACAGGATCAGGTACACGGCAACGATCAAGGCGACGAGCGACATCAGGGTTCTGGACATTCGGCTAACTTTAACGGGGCGTGAAGGTGCTCAGTCGCAGTGTAGTTGAGCCTTCCCGAGTGACCGCCGCCGAACACAAGGCGCAACAGATCCATCAAGCAGAGACGCGAGCATGAGCCACACTGAGGGTTGTTCCCGCCGCCGCCTGCTCACGCTGGCTGCCGGGGTTTCGGCGGTTTTCACGTTTGACCGGGCGTTGGCCGCTGCCACGTCGCCGAGCGCCTCAGGAGGCCAGACCATGCAGACCCGCGCCATTCCTTCCAGCTCCGAGCGGCTGCCCCTGGTCGGGCTGGGTACGTATCGCGGCTTCGATGTCGCGCCCGGCGATCCGGCCTATCGGCCCTTGGCGGCAGTGCTCGACGAGTTGTTCAGAAAGGGTGGCATGCTGATCGACAGCTCACCGATGTATGGCCGCGCCGAAGAAACCACCGGCGAGCTGTTGTCGATCCACGTACCCCGTTCACCGGCCTTTCTGGCGACCAAGGTGTGGACGCGCGGGCGCGAGGAGGGCATCGCGCAGATGGAAAATTCCTTCCGTCTGCTGCGCACCGAGCGCATCGACCTGATGCAGATCCACAACCTGCTGGACTGGCAGACGCATCTGCCGACCCTGCGTGAATGGAAAGAGCAGGGCCGCATCCGTTACATCGGCATCACCCATTACACGCCCTCGGCGTACGAGGAAGTGGAAGCGGTACTGAAGGCCGAACAGCTCGACTTCCTGCAGATCAACTACGCCCTTGATGACCGGGGCGTGGAGAAACGCATCCTGCCGTTGTGCCGCGAGCGTGGAGTGGCGGTGATCTGCAATCGCCCGTTTGGCGGCGGCGAGCTGCTGGCACGGCTAAAGGGCAAACCGCTGCCGGGCTGGGTGTCGGATGTGCAGGTCAACAGCTGGCCGCAACTGGCGCTGAAGTTTTTGCTGTCGAACACGGCGGTCACCTGTGTGATTCCCGGCACCGGCAATCCGCGCTACATGGCCGACAACGCCGGCGCCGGGTTCGGGCCGATGTTGACCGATGCGCAGCGCCAGCAGTTGATTGCGCTGGTGGGTTAGCAGCGCTCGCGTCAGTCTTGCAGGTGGGGCGATGAACGGTCGCTGTCGCCCTGTGAATCATCGTTCGTTTCCCCGGTCGTATCTGCGGCTGCGCGCACCTCGCCATTTCGGTGTGGGCTGCGTTGACCGTTTCCGTCGTCAAGACCTTGGTTTTAGGGAAATTCTGAATGATGCGTGCAACAACGCTGCTGCTGACTGTTTCCGCTGCCGTATTGCTGGGCGGCTGTGTGGCGGACTTTGATGATGACTACCGACATGGCCGCCATTACGATCGTGATCATGGCCGTTACTACGATCATGATCGGCGTTGGGACGACCGCGATTACGATCGCCGCGACGGGCGTCGCTACCACCGTGACCGGGATGATGATTGATCAACGCTGGACAGGCAGGTTTTGACGGGATGGACGCAGTAGTGGCTATTCAGTAGCATCGCGGCTTTTCCCGGCCTTTCCCTCAAGGATGAACATGCCAGTCACTTCGCTCCTTCGCCGTTCTTCGGCGCTTTTCGGCTTGATGGTGTCCCTCTCGGGGCTTGGTGGTTGCGCACTGACGGGGACCTATCAGGACGCCACCGGGCCAGACGCTGCCAAGATGCGTTTCGTGGCCAACACTGACAATGCCACCGTCAATTACTTCGACGCCGAGCATTGCGATGGCCTGACCACCGGCATCCTGAACAATTTATTTGTCAGAGACAGTCCGCGGCGGGTGGGCATGACCGTGGCGCCTCCGGAAAAGGCCCGTGGTTATCTTGAAGTGAAGTTGCCGCCCGAAAAGGAAGTGTTCCTGCAGGTCAATACCCAGGTGGGCTATGGCGTGTGTGGCGCGGTATTCGGTTTCAGACCCGAGCGCGCAATGGAGTATGAACTCACCTTCGAACTCAAGGGCAACCAATGCTTGACCTTGATGCAGCGCCTGCAACGGGTTGATGGCAAGGATGTACGTACACCCGTCACCATCAGGCGCGATGGATTTTCCGCTTGTGAGGGCCGCAGCCCGATCTTTCCGAAACCACCCGCGCTGCTGCCCGATACGCCGGAACGCACGGCGATGATGGATCGCATCATTGCTGGCAGTACGTTCGTCCGGATGACCTCCGACACGGCCAGGGACAAGGTCGCGGGCAACTCGCCGGAAAAAATCGACTCACTGATCAGCGAGCGCAAGGCCAAGCTGGGCTTCAATCTGCCGGACGAATACTGGACGTTGTATCGCCAGAATCTTGAGGCGTTCGATCAGGATTTCGCCGCCAAGAAGACGCAGGTGATGCAACGCTCGACCGACGAATACCGCAAACGCCTGAGTAGCGCGGACGACAAGCAATTGAAGGCGTGGACAGGAACGGGCGAAGCCGCCAAACCCATGAACGCGGCGCCGGCGGAGCTGGAAAAAACCATGGTCATGTTCTATTTCCAGACCGACAGAGCGGTGACGGTCGAAACCATCAATCGCCACCTCGACCGCATGGCGAAAATGGAGCAGCAGTACGACGTCTGCTCGCGCTACGCCGATTGCTGGAAGCGTTGATAGTCCGGCTGCGCTGACAAAAAAAGCCCACTGAGCCTAATCGGCCAGTGGGCTTTTTCATGGCCGTTCCTCAAGGGAACAGCAGGTACAGCGATTAAAAATGAGCGTTCGCCCGGACGCTGGATCGCGCAGGCACGGAGGCCTCGATGTCCAGCAAATGGGTGGCGAGTATGTCGCTCAGAAAGCGGAACTGATCGTTGAGGCCCACCACTTCATTGCTGAAATGATTACTCGCGGCGGGCATCAGCAGATCTTCGAAATCTTCGTTGAACACCAGCGGCTGTGTCTTCAGCGACACCACGTGCTGGTCGTAATAGTTGTTGCCGAAGACCGGGAAACTCACGGCGAGGGTGACGGTATGACTCATGATGTGAACTCCTCGTGGTGTTTGTCTCGGATAGGTAAATCCTGCGCCAGACGCGTTTGATGCGGAAGGCAATCGTCGTAATGGTGAACATCGACGTCAGTGATGGTTGGGAAGAATGTTGAAATCGCCCGCCAGAATCGCAGCCTCCTACAACCGGACAAACGGCTGAAACTCGCACCTATACTCAAACCATTACCTCCAGATCTGATCCACAAAAGGACACCGCCACCGTGAACCTGCGTGCGCTGATCGTCGCCGCACTGATGTTGCTGGCCGGCTGCGCGACGACGGCGCGGGGCCCGGCGAGCGCGCCGCCGGTGGTGGTTTCACCGGCCACCTGGCAGCAGATCGACCGGGACATCGTTACGGCCTCCCGACAGTCCACCGAGCAGGTCAAGGTTTTTGCCCGCGGTTCAATGGAACATTGGCGCATTCGCGTCTATGAGCAAACTGAAGAAAAATTCATCCCGTGGTTCAGCAGCTACTGGACCCAGGAATGGCTGTCGATGAAGGTCAGTTGGTACACCATCAGCGCCGGCGGTGAGCAGGATGCTTCGTCCAAACGCCTGGCCGCCTATTTGCTGGAGCAGTATCAGGAGCGAGTCCTGGCGCCCGTCGCGGCGGAAATCGACCCGGACGCGATCCTCGGCCAGTCCACCGCGTTCTACGCGCAATTGATGGCGCAGCAGATGCCGGTCATCGCCCAGCGCTACGGCGTGCCCATTGCCCAGCTCAACGGGCACTTGCAGAAAATCCCCGCCATTGCCCTCGGCCCGCCGCCGGCCCGGGATGCCTCGCTGTATCAGATCGTCAGCACTGAACCGCTGAACACCTTGCCGGCCTACGCGGCGTTGATTGACAAGATCCACATCGAAGGGGGGGCCAAGGGCATCGCCTCGACCGACGCGGGCATGGCCCCGGTGGCCAAGCGCGCCAGCCAGCGCATGGAAGCGGAAATGGCCCCGCGTGGCGCCGCCAGCGCGGTGGCGGCGGCGGCCGGCAAACTCGTCGGCGGGCTGATTTCGGCTGGTGTGGCAGGCATCCGCGCAATCCTCCAGGCCAGTGATCGTCCCGACAGCGAAGCGCTGATCCGCAGCAGTCTGGGCAACACCTTCGACAAGGCCTGGCTGAAGCTGGTGCAGAACCCGACCACCGGCGTGATGGCCGGTACGTTGCACATGGCGGCGCAGGTCGAAGGCAATCTGGGCGGGGGCGATGAACCGTCGGTCGGCTTGGGCGCCACTCCTGTCGAATGGCGGCCGCCTGAGTCGACTACTCAGCAGATCGACCCCTAAACCCGCAGGAGAACGACCATGGCTTACATCGATGTTTTTGTCGCACCCGTGCCGAACGCCAATCGCGAACAGTACAAAAAACACTGCGAAATCGCCGAGAAACTGTTCAAGGAGTACGGCGCCCTGGAGGTGGTGCAAGGCTGGGGCGATGATGTGCCGGACGGCAAGGTCACCTCATTCCCGATGGCGGTGAAACTCAAGGAAGGCGAAACCGTGTCGGCCGGTTGGCTGGTCTGGCCAGACAAAGCCACCCGCGACGCCGGCATGGGAAAAATGATGGAAGACCCGCGCATGCAACCGGACGTCAACCCGATGCCGTTCGATGGGCAGCGGATGATCTTCGGTGGTTTCAAGAACATTCTTGAGTCTTGAGGCATATCTGCCGGATCACTCCGCAGACGGGGTGATCCGGCAGCCTTTGCGGTTGCGAATCTGCTCGTCCGTCGGCCGCTCGCGAACAAACTCGAAACGCGGCTCACCCTCGCTGTAATGCACCAGCCAGCCCCATTCCAGCTCGTTTTCATCCTGCCCCGGGTTCGGTGGCCGAGCCCACCAGGGTTCTTTACTGAGGATCTCGCGCATGACGCCCTCCGGTTGATGGCAATCGTTGAACTATAAATCCCATGCCGAGAGTCGCCAGGAATGGCCGTGTAGAATCGACGGATCGACATCGACAAGGGAGCGGGGCCATGACGGATGACAAGCACGGCGAACAACCGTTCAAGCGGCTGTTCTTCGCCCTCGACTGCCCGCCGGCACAGCGCAAGGCGATTGCCCAATGGCGCAGCGAACTGGGGCTTAGGACCGGTAAACCGGTGCCGGCGGACAACTTTCACCTGACGTTGCTGTTTCTCGGCGCGGTGCCGTTGGCGCAAATAGGTGAAGTCTGTGAGGCGGCGTCCAAAGTGAGTACGCCGGGGGAGGCGCTGAGGATTTCGCTGGATCGTTTGCAGGTCTGGCGCCGCACCGGGGTGTTGTCGCTGGCACCGGAGCAGGCACCGCAGGGATTGCTGCGACTGGTGTATGCACTGGAGCAGGCGATGTTGCCGTTTGGTTTTGAAGAGACGACGCGTGAGTATCGTCCGCACCTGACACTGGCCCGGGACTATCGCGCGCCGGAACCGGAATCCGCCACGCCACCGGAGTTCTTCCTGCGGGCCGAGCGCTTTGCATTGTTCGAATCCCACAAGGGCCGTTACCGCGCACTGGCCGATTGGCCGCTGATCTGAGCCCACAAAAAAAGGCGCCCGAGGGCGCCTGAATTCACCTGAACCGAGGAAGCCAGGTGAGGCCGTTCAGAGCAGGGGGCAGCGGTGGTAAGGCGCTGCGTGAACGGAAAACGATGTGTGTTTATTTGCCGAGCTTCACCCTGGTCCAGCCCCGGGCCATGATCCGTTGCGTGGAAATCGGTTGATCCGGCACCGCATACAGCGTGGCCATCACTTCCTGCGACGGGTACGAGCCCGGGTCGTTGCGGATCGCTTCATCCACCAGCGGTGTCGCCGCCGAGTTGGCGTTGCTGTAACCGTTGCTGTTGGTGATCTCGGCGATGATGTCCGGACGCATCAGGAAGTCCATGAACAGGTAAGCGTTCTCGACGTTCGCCGCATCGCGCGGGATGGCGACCATGTCGTAGAAGCTGCCGGCACCTTCCTTGGGAATGCTGTAGTCAATCACTACGTTGTTGCCCGATTCCACCGCGCGGGCCTTGGCCTGCAGCACGTCGCCCGAGTAACCGACGGCGACGCAGATGTTGCCGTTGGCCAGGTCCGAGATGTATTTCGAAGAATGGAAGTACGCCACGTTCGGGCGAATCTTCATGAACAGCGCCTCGGCTTCCTTGATGTGCGCGGTGTCCTTGTCATTCACCGGATAGCCCAGATAGTGCAGGGCAGCCGGGATCATTTCGGTCGGCGAATCGAGGAAACTGATGCCACAAGCCTTCAGCTTCTCGGCGTTCTCCGGTTTGAACAGCAGGTCCCAGGAGTTGGTCGGCGCGTTCTTGCCGAGCACTTCCTTGACCTTGGCCGGGTTGAAGCCGATGCCGATCGAGCCCCACATGTACGGGAACGCGTGGGCGTTGTCCGGATCACTGGCGGAGGCGTTTTTCAGCAGCACCGGGTTGAGGTTTTTCCAGTTTGGCAGCTTCGATTTGTCCAGGGTCTGATAGACCCCGGCCTTGATCTGCTTGGCCAGGAAACTGTTGGACGGCACCACGATGTCGTAGCCGGATTTCCCTGCGAGCAGGCGTGCCTCGAGGGTTTCATTGCTGTCGAACACGTCGTAGGTCACGCGGATGCCGGTCTCGTCCTCGAACTTCTTGACGGTGTCCGGGGCGATGTAATCCGACCAGTTGTAAACGCGCAGCACCTTGTCGTTGGCCTGGGCGCCTGTGGCGATTGCGCCCAATAAGGACAGTGTCAGCAGAGTCCTGCCAAACGTTTTCATCGGTGAAACTCCATTCTTTTTATTTAAAAGCTTTTAAGCAAAAGCGCAAAGCCGTAAAACGCGACGGCCCTAGGCCGTCGCTGCCACTCGTTGAGGTTGCGGTTGCTGCCACGATTCGTTGGCGGTCTGATCCATGGCTTCCTGAATCGCACGCTTGCGGTTGGCTTCTGCCTTGCGGCCGAAGTACCAGACCAGGAAGGTCACCAGCGACACCGCCAGCAGGATCAGGCTGGCCACGGCGTTGATCTCGGGTTTCACGCCCAGACGCACGGCCGAGAACACTTCCATCGGCAGGGTGGTGGAACCTGGCCCCGACACGAAGCTCGCCAACACCAGGTCATCCAGCGACAGGGCGAACGACATCATGCCGCCCGCCGCCAGCGACGGCGCGATCATCGGGATGGTGATCAGGAAAAACACCTTGAACGGTTTCGCGCCCAGATCCATCGCCGCTTCTTCGATCGACAGGTCCAGCTCGCGCAAGCGGGCGGAGACTACCACCGCCACATAAGCGGCACAAAACGTGGTGTGGGCGATCCAGATCGTGACGATGCCACGCTCCTGCGGCCAGCCGATCAGTTGCGCCATTGCCACGAACAGCAGCAACAGCGACAGACCGGTAATCACTTCAGGCATCACCAGCGGCGCGGTCACCAGACCACCGAACAACGTACGACCCTTGAAGCGCGTCACGCGGGTCAGCACGAAAGCGGCGAGGGTGCCCAGCGCTACCGCAGCAATCGCGGTGTAGCAGGCGATTTCCAGCGAGCGCACCACCGAGCCCATCAGTTGGGTGTTGTCGAGCAGGCCGACGTACCACTTCACCGACCAGCCACCCCAGACCGTCACCAGTTTCGAGGCGTTGAACGAGTAGATCACCAGAATCAGCATCGGCAGATAGATAAACATCAGGCCGAAGATCAGCATGAACTTTGAAAATCCGAAGCGTTTCATCCCCGTGCCTCCATCTCTTTGGCCTGGCTGCGGTTGAACAGCAGAATCGGCACAATCAGGATCAACAGCATCACCACCGCCAGGGCGGACGCCACCGGCCAGTCGCGGTTATTGAAGAACTCTTGCCACAGTACGCGACCGATCATCAGGGTCTCCGGGCCACCCAGCAGTTCTGGAATCACGAACTCGCCGACCACCGGGATGAACACCAGCATGCAGCCGGCGATGATGCCGTTCTTGGCCAGCGGCACGGTGATTTTCCAGAAGTTGTTGAAGTTGCTCGAGCCCAGATCCTGCGCGGCTTCCAGCAGGCTGCCGTCGTGCTTCACCAGGTTGGCGTACAGCGGCAGCACCATGAACGGCAGGTACGCATAGACGACGCCGATATACACGGCCGTATTGGTGTTGAGGATCTCGATCGGGTGATCGGTGAGCCCGGTCCACATCAGGAACGCGTTGAGCAGACCGTTGTTGCTGAGGATGCCCATCCATGCGTAAACACGGATCAGGATCGCGGTCCAGGTCGGCATCATGATCAACAGGAGCAGGACGTTTTGCGCTTCCTTGCTGGCCTTGGTGATCGCGTAAGCCATCGGGAAACCGATCACCAGGCACATCAGCGTGCTCAGTGCCGCGACCTTCAGCGAACCGAGGTACGCCGACAGGTACAGCTCGTCTTCGCCGAGCATGGTGTAGTTGCCGATGTTCAGGAACAACTGGAATTTCTGCTCGGCGTAGGTGTAGATCTCGGTGTACGGCGGGATCGACAGCGCGGCTTCCGAGAAACTGATCTTCATCACCAGGAAGAACGGCAGCATGAAGAACAGGAACAGCCAGATGAACGGGATGCCGATCACCAGTTTTCGCCCGCTGGGCACCAGGCGCAGGAATTGCTGATTGAAGGTTCTCATGAGCGCAGTACCACGCCGCTGTCGTCTTCCCACCAGACGTAGACCTTGTCGTCCCAGGTCGGACGCGCGCCACGGCGTTCGGCGTTGGCCATGAACGACTGGACGATCTTGCCGCTCGGCAACTCGACGTAGAACACCGAGTGGCCGCCGAGGTAGGCGATGTCATGCACCTTGCCTTCGGACCAGTTGTAGCGGGTCTCTGGCTTGATCGTGCTGACGAGCATTTTTTCCGGGCGGATCGCGTAGGTGATCGACTTGTCCTGCACCGAGGTGCTGACGCCATGACCGACGTAGATCTTTTGCTGCAAGTCCGGGCTGTGAATGATCGCGTGACCTTCAAGGTCCTCGACCACGGTGCCGTCGAAGGCGTTCACGTTGCCGATGAATTCGCAGACCATGCGACTGACCGGCGCTTCATAAATGTCGACCGGGCTGCCGATCTGGGCGATCCAGCCCAGGTGCATGATCGCGATGCGCTCGGCCATGGTCATGGCCTCTTCCTGGTCGTGGGTCACCATCACGCAGGTCACGCCGACGCGTTCGATGATCTCAACCAGCTCCAGCTGCATTTGCGAGCGCAGCTTTTTATCCAGTGCGCCCATCGGTTCGTCGAGCAGCAACAGCTTCGGCCGCTTGGCCAGGGAGCGGGCGAGGGCCACGCGCTGACGCTGACCGCCGGACAGCTGATGCGGACGGCGCTTGGCGTATTGGGTCATGTGCACCAGACGCAGCATCTCTTCGACACGGGCGTCGATTTCGCTGGTCGGCAAACGGTCCTGCTTGAGGCCGAAGGCAATGTTCTGCGCGACAGTCATGTGCGGGAACAGGGCGTAGGACTGGAACATCATGTTGATCGGCCGCTCGTACGGCGGCATGTCGGTGATGTCTACACCGTCGAGCAGAATGCGTCCTTCAGTCGGCCGTTCGAAACCGGCGAGCATGCGCAGCAGGGTCGATTTGCCCGAGCCGGAGCCGCCGAGCAGGGCGAAGATTTCGCCCTGATGGATCTCCAGGGACACGTCGTCCACAGCGGTGGTTTCGTCGAACTTCTTGGTGACTCGATCGACTTTCACCAGAACCTTTTTCGGTTGCTGATGACCTTCAAGAGCCTTCCTGTAAGTGCTGGAGGCGTTTGCCATGTGAAACTCCCAACAGGTTTCAGTCGCCGGGCCAACGCGGCCTGGCTTAAGAGTGGATTGCAGACCCGCACCGTGCGGGTTGTTCGGCGCCGCCGTCCTGGCTGCCGGGTGGTGCTTTTTGTTTTCGCGGTGTGTTGCTGATCGCGGATGACGGATGCGCAGGTGCGCAGCCGCCGACCCCGCGGGGGCAGTAAATGGTTTTGCAATCGTTGGGTGGCGTCAGCGCTGGTTGCGTCGCGCCGCACGCTGGCGGCAAGCCTCGCCGAATGCCTGGAAAATCCGCAGGTAGTTCGGGTTGTCCAGCACCTGCCATTCCGGGTGCCATTGCACGCCGAGGGCAAAGGTCGGGCTGTGCTCCACCGAGACCGCCTCGATCAAGCCATCCGGCGCCACGGCTTCGGCGCGCAGGCCGGGAGCGAGGCGGTCGATGCCCTGACTGTGAATCGAGTTGACCTGGAATTCACCCGGCAGCTCCAGCGCTTCGAACACGCCACCGGCCAGCACCGTCACGGCGTGGGCCGGGGCGTACTGCACGGCGACATCCGGGCTGTCGGCTTCGCGGTGATCGAGCATGCCCGGCAACTCATGCACCTTCTGGTGCAGGCTGCCGCCGAACGCCACGTTCATTTCCTGGAAACCCCGGCAGATGCCGAGTACCGGAACGCCCGCCGCGATGGCTGCACGTAATAAAGGAAGGGTGGTGGCATCCCGCGCCGGATCGTGATCCGTGCCGGGAGCGCTGTCCGGGCCCTGATAGTGGAAAGGTTCCACGTTGGACGGCGAGCCGGTCAGCAACAGACCGTCGAGCTGAACCAGCAGGTCTTCGATTTCAGTCAGTTTGCCAAGGGATGGAATGACGACGGGCAACCCCAGCGCCGCAACGCTGACAGCGCGAACGTATTTGTCGCCGCTGATGTGGTAGGGGTGCAGGCCAATCTGTTTGACGCACGCAGTAACGCCGATCAATGGCTTGAATGCCATTTTTATTCACCTCGAAGTTTGACACTTGAACGAGCTTTTCCGGAGCTTAGCCTCGTTGATTTTAATTAACAACTCCCATGTAAAAAATTCTAAACGCCGTTCATCAAATCTTCATCAAGACCGGGGCTCTGGCGCCTGCGTTGGCACGAGAGTGTTAAAAAAAGCCCGAAAAATAAACGCTGAGCGGCCATGTGTTCGCTATTGACTTCACTTTGCCGTTCGGGTTGACTGGCTCGGCGAAACAGCAGTGAACATAATAATTAACAGCTAAATAGGTGCATCATGTCGGTCCCTCTGCGTGCCGTTCAACTCAACGAAGCAAACGCATTCCTTAAGAAACATCCTGAGGTTTTGTACGTCGACCTTCTGATTGCAGACATGAACGGTGTGGTGCGCGGCAAGCGCATCGAGCGCACCAGTCTTCATAAGGTTTACGAGAAAGGCATCAACTTGCCGGCCTCGCTTTTCGCCCTCGACATCAATGGCTCCACGGTGGAAAGCACCGGTCTGGGCCTGGACATCGGCGACTCCGACCGTATCTGCTACCCGATCCCGGGCACCCTGAGCATCGAGCCTTGGCAGAAGCGCCCGACCGCACAACTGCTGATGACCATGCACGAACTGGAAGGCGAGCCGTTCTTCGCCGACCCGCGTGAAGTGTTGGCCAACGTGGTGCGCAAGTTCGACGAAATGGGCCTGACCATCTGCGCCGCGTTCGAACTCGAGTTCTACCTGATCGACCAGGACAACGTGAACGGCCGTCCGCAATCGCCGCGTTCGCCGGTTTCTGGCAAGCGTCCGGTGTCGACCCAGGTTTACCTGATCGACGACCTGGACGAGTACGTCGACTGCCTGCAAGATATCCTCGAAGGCGCGAAAGAGCAGGGCATTCCTGCCGACGCCATCGTCAAGGAAAGCGCCCCGGCGCAATTCGAAGTCAACCTGCACCACGTGTCCGACCCGATCAAGGCGTGCGACTACGCCGTCCTGCTCAAGCGTCTGGTGAAGAACATCGCCTACGACCACGAGATGGACACCACCTTCATGGCCAAGCCGTATCCGGGCCAGGCGGGCAACGGTCTGCATGTACACATTTCGATTCTGGACAAGGAAGGCAACAACATCTTCGCCAGCGAGGATCCCGAGCAGAACGCCGCGCTGCGCCACGCGATCGGCGGTGTGCTGGAGACCCTGCCTGCGCAAATGGCTTTCCTGTGCCCGAACGTCAACTCGTATCGCCGCTTCGGCGCGCAGTTCTACGTGCCGAACTCGCCGAGCTGGGGCATCGACAACCGTACCGTGGCAGTACGCGTGCCGACCGGTTCGGCAGACGCCGTGCGCATCGAGCATCGTGTAGCCGGTGCCGACGCCAACCCGTACCTGCTGATGGCTTCCGTACTGGCCGGTATTCACCATGGCCTGACCAACCAGATCGAGCCGGGTGCCCCGGTGGAAGGCAACAGCTACGAGCAGAACGAACAGAGCCTGCCGAACAACCTGCGCGATGCCCTGCGTGAGCTGGACGACAGCGAAGTCATGGCCCGCTACATCGACCCGACGTACATCGACGTGTTCGTCGCGTGCAAGGAAAGCGAGCTGGCCGAGTTCGAAAACTCGATCTCTGACCTTGAGTACAACTGGTATCTGCATACCGTCTGACGCTCGAGCGCTCACCCCGCAAGCACCGCCGATTCCGTGGGAACGGCGGTCACCTCTTTCTCTGTGTGAGTCACCCCCATGACCATGACCCGCAACGACTGGGAACAACGCTTCCAGTCCCTGACCCTCGAATCACGCGCCTTCATCAACGGCGAATACCGCCCGGCCATCAGCGGCGACACCTTCGAATGCCTGAGCCCCGTCGACGGCCGTTTCCTGGCCTCCGTCGCCAGCACCGATGAAGCCGACGCCAACCTGGCCGTCGAAGCCGCGCGCCAATCCTTCAACTCCGGCGTGTGGGCCAACAAGGCCCCGGCCGAGCGCAAGCGCATCCTGATCCGCTTCGCCGATCTGATCCTGCAACACCAGGAAGAACTGGCGCTGCTCGAAACCCTCGACATGGGCAAACCGATCAGCGATTCGATGAGCATCGACATCCCGGCAACCGCCAACGCGATCCGCTGGAGCGCCGAAGCGATCGACAAGATCTACGACGAAGTCGCCGCCACCCCGCACGATCAACTGGGCCTGGTGACTCGCGAGCCGTCCGGCGTGGTCGCGGCCATCGTGCCGTGGAACTTCCCGCTGATCATGGCCAGCTGGAAATTCGCCCCGGCGCTGGCGGCGGGTAACTCGTTCATCCTCAAGCCTTCGGAAAAATCCCCGCTGACCGCGATCCGCATCGCGCAGCTCGCACTGGATGCCGGCATTCCGAAAGGCGTGTTCAACGTCCTGCCAGGCTTCGGCCACACCGTCGGCAAGGCGCTGGCGCTGCACATGGACGTCGATGTGCTGGCCTTCACCGGCTCCACGGCGATTGCCAAGCAACTGATGATTTATGCCGGCCAAAGCAACATGAAACGCGTCTGGCTAGAAGCGGGGGGCAAGAGCCCGAACGTGGTGTTTGCCGACGCACCGGACTTGCGTGCGGCAGCACAAGCAGCGGCCGGCGCCATTGCGTTCAACCAGGGCGAAGTCTGCACCGCCGGCTCGCGCCTGCTGGTGGAGCGTTCGATCCGCGAACAATTCATCCCGCTGCTGGTGGAAGCGCTGCAAGCGTGGAAACCGGGTCACGCCCTCGACCCGGCGACCACCGTCGGCGCCGTGGTCGATCAGCGTCAACTGGACAACGTGCTGCGTTACATCAGCATCGGTCGGGAGCAGGGCGCCGAGCTGATCGCCGGCGGCCATCGCACCCTCGAAGAAACCGGCGGCAGCTACGTCGAGCCGACGATTTTCGACGGTGTGACCAACGCCATGACCATCGCCCGCGAAGAAATCTTTGGCCCGGTGCTGTCGCTGATCACCTTCGACACCGTTGAAGAAGCGCTGCACATCGCCAACGACAGCATCTTCGGCCTCGCCGCCGGGGTCTGGACCAGCAACCTGAGCAAGGCGCACACCTTTGCCCGTGGTCTGCGCGCCGGCAGCGTGTGGGTCAACCAGTACGACGGCGGCGACATGACCGCGCCGTTCGGTGGCTTCAAGCAGTCGGGCAACGGTCGCGACAAATCGCTGCACGCGTTCGACAAGTACACCGAGCTGAAAGCGACCTGGATCAAGCTCTGACTCTTTTACAGCGGTGGTCGCCTGCAACCGGCGACCCTCGGAGAATAAAAAAATGAAACAACAACACGTGAACAGCTACTACGCCGCCACCCGCAACGAAGTGATCGATTTCCCGATCCTCGAAGAGTCGGTGGAGTGCGATGTCTGCATCATCGGCGCCGGCTACACCGGCCTGTCCTCGGCACTGTTCCTGAGCGAAGCCGGCTACAAGGTGACGGTACTGGAAGCGGCGAAAGTCGGCTACGGCGCCAGCGGTCGCAACGGTGGCCAACTGGTCAACTCCTACAGCCGCGACGTCGACGTGATCGAAGAGCGCTACGGCGACAAGACCGCCGAAATCCTCGGCAGCATGATCTTCGAAGGCGCCGACATCATCCGTTCGCGCATCAAGGAATACGACATCAAGTGCGACTACCGCCCGGGCGGTATCTTCGCAGCGATGAACAAGAAACAACTCAACGGCCTGGCCGAGCAGAAGCGCAACTGGGAACGCTACGGCAACCGTAATCTGAAGATGCTCGACGCTGCGGACATTCGCCGTGAAGTCGGTTCGGACGCCTACGTCGGTGGTCTGCTGGACATGCAGGGCGGTCACATCCACCCGCTGAACCTGGCCCTCGGTGAAGCTGCGGCCATCGTGCGTCTGGGCGGCAAGATCTACGAGCAATCCGCTGCGGTGGAAATCAAGTACGGCGAGCCCAACGTCATTCGCACCGCCAAAGGCCAGGTCCGCGCCAAGTACCTGCTGATCGCCGGTAACGCCTACCTGCCGCAAGGCCTCGACAACCGCGTGACCGCCAAGAGCATGCCGTGCGGTTCGCAGATCTGCGTCACTGAACCGTTGACCGAGAAACAGGCCCGCAGCCTGATCACCAACAACTACTGCGTCGAAGACTGCAACTACCTGCTCGACTACTACCGCCTCACCGCCGACAACCGTCTGCTCTACGGCGGCGGCGTGGTCTACGGCGCCCGTGAACCGGACGATATCGAAACCCTGATCCGCCCGAAGATCCTCAAGACCTTCCCGCAGCTCAAGGACGTGAAAATCGACTACCGCTGGACCGGCAACTTCCTGCTGACCATGTCACGCATGCCGCAATTCGGCCGCATTGAGAAAAACGCGTACTACATGCAGGGCTACAGCGGCCACGGCGTCACCTGCTCGCACCTGGCCGGCAAGCTGATCTCGGAAATGATCCGCGGCGACGCCGAACGCTTCGACGCCTTCGCCTCCCTGCCACATATGCCGATGATCGGCGGCCGCACCTTCTCCGCGCCGCTGACTGCCCTCGGCGCCGTGTATTACTCGCTGCGCGACCGTTTCGGCATCTGATTTACCTCGCCGGCGGCGTGCCCCAAAAGGGCGCTGCCGGCTTTTTCATGTGCCGTCCATCGAACCTGCTGAGCAACACCGACAAACGTGATTTAATAGCCGCCTTTCACGGTTCCGGGACACGGGAGCAACGTGATCCGCGCGACCTGCGCGGCACCCGCCACCCACCCCCATTACCCTTAAGTCGTTCTCACATAAGGCTGTCATGGATACGGGTTCTCGACTCAAACTAGTACGCGAAAGCTACAAACTCTCCCAGCGCGAGCTGGCCCGGCGTAGCGGCGTGACCAATGCCACCATCTCCCTGATCGAACAGAATCGTGTCAGTCCTTCCGTCAGCTCACTGAAAAAGCTGCTCGAAGGCATCCCGATGTCCCTGGCCGACTTCTTCACCTTCGACCAGCCCCCTCGCGAACACCAATACGTCTTCCGCGCCAACGAACAACCCGACCTAGGCCGCCACGGCCTGCGCCTGCTGCTGATCGGCGCCTCGGTCCCCAGCCGCCAGATGCGCTTGCTGCGCGAGCAATACGCGCCGGGCGCGAGTTCGGGGGAAGAGCCGATTGTTCACGCGGAAGGTGAAGAGTGTGGGTTGGTGACCCGTGGCACGGTCGAGTTGACGGTGGACGGGCAGGTGAGCGTGTTGAGTGCGGGGGATGGGTACTATTTTCCGACGACGCTGCCGCACAAGTTCCGGAATATCGGGGCGGATGAGGCTGAGATTATTAGTGCGAATACGCCGGCGAATTTTTGAGTTTGATTTTTCGTAGTGCTTTCGAGTGATCTATAAAAAACCGCAGAAGTGCGGTTTTTTTGTACCTGATTTTCAGTACCTCATTCCGGTTCATGTGATAAATTTGGCGATGTCTATGTGCCATCATTTGGGGCGAGAACGAAGATAATCGCTAAAGTTCGCAATAAAAGCGCGTGATTTCTTGTCCTCGTTGCTGCGGCTTCCACGTGGAAGGTCTTGAGAAAGTGGACGTGGCGATTGATTGAAATGAAAGCGACGAAAAACTTCTTAATGGGTTTTCGGATTTTTGAGTCAATGGGTTTTTGATTGAATTTGTAATTGGGGTGAGTCTTGCTAGGGAAAATTGCTAGTTTGTTAGGGATCGTGAGTAAAGATAGATCAATTCCAGCTGTGATACTTAATACAAGGCGGCTCAATCGTTTTTCGAAAGGTTTGTTGTGTTTTTCTTTTTTTCTGACGCTGATGGCATATTCGCTTTGGATTTATCCAGTCTTTGAGGAAGTCGATGTCACAAACTCTGCGGTTGTGGGTGTTGTGACTTCGAAGGAGTATCAATCGATAACGAATGGGCAGTTTGAAAAACTTGCTTCTTATAATGAAGGGTTTTTAAGTGAAGATAACTTTGTAAGGTATGATCTTCATGGGGTTCAGGGTTTTAAAGGGGTGGTTGTAAAATTTGATCTTAATCTTGTTCCTGTGCCGGAAGAGAGGTCTGGAGGAGGGCATAAATACAAGTATGAGAGTGTTTACAGGTTGAGTTTGAACTTTGGTCACCTGGTTGTATTTTTGATCATTGAAGCCTGTATTTTGTTGTTTGGCTGGTATTTTCTCCTTTGGAAGCCACCTGCGGCGCAGATTGAGTTTGAAGAAGATGTGTTAAGAAACTTCTTTGCTTTTGAAACAGATGAAAACGCCTCCAGTAACTTGAGTGTTGAAGAGCGCGTAGAGTTGCTTCTTCGGAAATTTCATCGCTTTGCGAAAGACTTGAGTGTACGTCAACGTAATCGTCCGGCACTTTTGGTGGAGGATGAGTATGATGTTCAGTATTTGGTTTTTGCGTTGTTGAGAATGTATTTTTCAAATGTTAAATCAGAGGAAGTAGCTCCTAGTGTCTTGGGAGGTGGGTCAAGGATGGACTTCTTGATACCAGAAGATGAGTTGGTAGTAGAGGCCAAAATGGCACGGGCGGGTATGAGTGATCGAACCCTTGGTGATGAGTTGATTCGTGATGTTGCAAGGTATCATTCGCACCCGGCTTGCAAAACGATTATCTTCTTTGTGTATGACCCAAATGGTCGCATAAGAAATCCGACTGCCTTGAAAAAGGAGTTTCGGGCGGCTTCGGATAAGTTGACGGTCATCGTTGTGTTTGCTCCCGATTACTAAGTCTGCTTTGCAAGTGTAAGAGGAAAGGTGACAGATTTATTTATGTGAACCTGTCACCTTCAAACTTTCTAGCCAAGAGCATCAAACCCTCGTTGCTCTATAACTCGAAACATATCGCTTACGTCTTGCACCATGATTCTGGCGATGGTGGTGACGGTGTTGATGTCATGTTCAGCATGGTCAGGTAAGTGAATGCAGGCCATGAGATCGAGAAATTTGAGGACGGCATTCAGGCGTTCACTAAGGCAGGCGTGTAAATCTCGCAGTGGGATGTCGGCGTCGATAAGCAGGACAGGGTGGTCGGTGGCCGGGTGGGACATGTTCGCACAGTGGCGCATAAGTTTCGGTGTTGTCATGGTGTTAATCCTTTGTTGAGAAGAATTGCCACCGTTCTGCTGCGAAACAAAATGGGTGGCAGCTATGCGCGGGTTCGCAGACCGGAGGACTAACACCAAGACCCGGCAGACCCGAAGGTCTCCCACGCACAACCGCCATAAAATTTGCGCAGCCGGGAGTCGGCCGCGCCAGACGGAACAGGGTGTCAATCTTAAGGGCTGCGAAACCCTATCGCCAAATTCGTTCAGCGACAGACCCACTCTAGGTACCGATCCCCACTGTCGCAATCCGCCTGTAGGACGTGAAATCACCACTCGTGGCCAGAGAGTTCACTCCTGTTCGGCGGCGCGACTGGCGTAAATCAAGGGCTACAGCGTGTCAGGGGAAAATGACTTGCCAGGTTTCGACCCGCTTCGCCTCCCCGCAAGAACAAGCTCCCTCACCACGCAGGGTAATTTCCTACGCCGTTTTCAGATCAAAAAAATCATCACGCATTCCCGCCCCGGAACTTTCCTCAAAACCGATGTCAATTTGATGGCGTGTCGCGACGCTCATTCATCGGCTCAAGCAGTGCCAGGCTGTTTCCTGGTCGACCAAGGAAGTGTGTGATGAGACTAGTGCTTGCGATGTTGTTGATGTTCAGCGGATACACGTTTGCCGGGTGCGCCAGCATCAGTGACAGTGATCAGCGGGCCTATTGCGAAGCCAGAGAGAAGGGCAGCAGTTGTTCGTACATCCACGACTCTGATTTGCGTTCGGCCTGTGATGCTGAAGTGAACGGTAGATCCTGCTCGTACATCGCCGACACTGACCAACGTGACTACTGCAACGCCAAGAAGAACGGCAGCAGTTGCTCGTACATCCATAACTCGGATCTGCGCGCGGCGTGCGAGGCGGAGCTGAAGGGATATTCCTGTTCATACATCAGCGACAGTGACCAGCGCGCCCTGTGCAATGCCAAGCAGAGTGGCAGCAGTTGCTCGTACATCAGCAATTCCGATCTACGCAACGAGTGCGAAGCCATGAAGCGCTGATTTGAGGGTGCTTCGCGAGATTCATTTAAATCGGATTAAACAGAGCCAGTCTGCTGACTGGAATACCAAGGAAGCGTGTGATGAAGAAAATACTGGCGATGTTGTTGATGTTTGCCTTTGCCGGCCATGCCTTTGCTAGCTGCATGAACATCAACGATCCGGATCAGCGCAGATATTGCGAGGCCAAGTCCGGCAGTGGCAGCTGTAACGACATCAACAATACGGACCTGCGCAGGATGTGCGATGCGGAAAAAGGCAGTGGTAGTTGCAACTCGATCAATGACGGGGATCAACGTCGTTACTGCGAGGCCAAAACCCGTGGCGGCAGTTGCAACAGCATCAACGATACGACTCTGCGCAGAATGTGCGATGCAGAAACAGGAGGCGGTAGCTGCAACTCGATCAATGACACGGATCAGCGTCTTTTCTGTGAGGCCAAAACCCGTGGTGGCAGTTGCAACAGTATCGGCAGCCAGGATCTGCGTAATCAGTGCGAAGCGATGAAGCGTTGATTGGGTGTGATTGCGTCAACCAGTGCCAGTCTGTTTACTGGTAAGCCAAGGAAGCGTGTGATGAAGAAAATACTTGCGATGCTGTTGATGTTTGCCTTCGCCGGCCATGCCTTCGCTGGCTGCTCGGGCATCAACGATCAGGATCAGCGCAGATATTGCGAAGCCAAGTCCGGTAGCGGCAATTGCAGCGGGATCGGCAATCAGGATTTGCGCAGGATGTGCGAGGCAGAAACTGGCCATGGCAATTGCAGCGGCATCAACGATCAGGATCAGCGCAGATATTGCGAAGCAAAGTCCGGCAGTGGTAATTGCAGCGGGATTGGCAGTCAGGATCTTCGAAGAATGTGTGAAGCAGAGACAGGAAGCGGCAATTGCAGCGGTATTGATAATCAGGACCAGCGCCGTTTCTGTGAGGCCAAAACCGGAAACGGCAATTGCAGCGGCATTGGTGATCAGGACCTGCGCCGTCAGTGTGAAGCCATGAAACATTGATCGATTGGCTTACCCCAAACGCAAAAAGGGACACCCAACGGTGTCCCTTTTTTGTGGCCGACTGAAACGGAATTCCCGGACTACCCGGTCAAACCTTTCACTTGTCACAACCCGACTCATCGCCAAAGGTTTCCCCCATCCGCACCACGTCGTAGACTGCGAAACAAGTTGTAACGCCTCTCCCACGGACGGAACCGCGCATGATTCAGATCGGCAGCCGCAACAACGCCCCCACACCGCAGCACAAAACCCAGGACATCTATATCTTCAGCATCGACCTGTCCCGCCCGACAACGCCGTTCTGCTTCGAGCAATCGATCGGCGGCGGGCATGCCAATCAGGGTGGTGCGCGGTGGTTGGCGCTGGATGAGCTGGAGGCGTGGCCGGGCGAGTGGCGGGAGCATTTGAAGAAGGCCAACTGCGCCTGGGTGGCCGACTTGATGGACGCTCATCCGGCGGCGGATCAGGCTGATCTGGTTTCGCTGATCCTCCAGCAATACGCCGAGCCGGCGCAGCCAACCGGCCGTTTGCAGGCGATTGGCCGTTGGCTCAAACGCAACATTCACGTCGGCGGTCGGTACGGCGTCTAACCCGAGGAAACGCCCATGACTCAGACTCTGGAACGCGCCATCGCCATTGCCGCCACGGCCCACGCCGGGCAGGTGGACAAGGGCGGTGCGCCGTACATTTTGCATCCGCTGAAAGTCATGCTGCGCATGAGCAGCCTGGAAGAACGCATCGTCGCGGTGCTGCACGATGTGGTCGAGGATTGCGGCATCAGCCTGGAAGATTTGCGCAAGGAAGGCTTCAGCGAAGCCGTGCTGTCAGCAATCGAATCGGTGACCAAAGTGCCCGGTGAATCCTACGAGGACTTCATCGAGCGCGTCGCGCAAAACCCGATCGGGCGAGTGGTGAAACTGGCGGATCTGGAAGAGAACAGCGATCTGTCGCGGATTGCCTCGCCGAGCTGGGAGGATCTGGAGCGGATCGAAAAGTATCGGCGGGCGATCGGACGGTTGCGCGCCTGATCGCGTTTTGAATCAAATAATCATGGATGAAGAGAGCGGCAGATGGCACGAATTGATTTGAATGTCCCTTTCGCTGAAAAGGATCAAGCCAAACTTCTTGGTGCACGTTGGGATCCTCGAGTGAAAACCTGGTATGTGCCAGAAGGTACGAGCGCGGAGGCTTTTGCGCGTTGGGTGCCACAGTTGACTGCGTTTGGTTTGGAGCATGAGCCGGAATTTCATGTGCGCTCACCGTATTATTTCATCTTGCAGTCGGCAACAGAATGTTGGAAATGCTACTGCCTGACTCGTGTTTTCTCATTCAGGCTTCCAGAAGAGCACGAGCAGTTCGAGTTTGCCGAAGAGGACGAAGAAACCGACTTCTCACTGGAAAGCGGACTTGGCTATTGGGTATGCGATGGATTCCGGGCTGGATTGTCCGATGTGCTCACCTTGTCGCCTTCAGTCATCAAACAGCTTCGTACCTATACCACTCGCTATCAGCCTGATTACAGCCAAAAGGCGGGAATGGTTTATTACATGAATCACTGCGAACACTGTTCTGCCAAACTGGGTGATTTCTACATGCACAGCGAGCCGGGAGGTGCGTTTTTCCCAATGTCTCCAGATGCAGCAAGTGCGATGACCTTGCATTTGGTCAGGGAACGATTCGATGGCAACGGCAGCCTGGGATGGTCCACCGAAGACTTCGTAGATTTCATGCAACTCAAAAGCTGTTGACTGCACGCGTATTGCTCGTTCGGCAGTGACTTGCCTTTCTGGTGTCAGGCACTGCATGAGAAAACGAATCACGATTGCGTCCTTTCGACTATTGGAGAGTTGATGAAATCCATTCTGTGTCTGTTGATCGCTGCCGGATTCGGCGCGCTGTTGCAGTTCAAAGGCGTGCCCCACGGTTTGCTGTTGGGCTCGATCCTTGTCACCGCACTGGCTGCTACCAAATTTCGCTTCGCACCCAGAACCCCCTATGGCCTGGGTTACATCCAGGTCACCCTCGGCATTGCCACAGGCTTGATGTTCGAGGCCTGGGACAGTGCGACCGTCTCGACGATGTTGCCAAGCCTTGGTCTGTTGCTGCTGTGCCTGACAGTACAAGTGGCGCTGTCCGCCTGGTGGCTGGCGCGCGGCGCAGGGTGGAATCGTACCGACGCCTTGCTGGCGGTGTATCCGGGGGCGCTGGCGGCGGTGTTTGATTTGCTGGAATCGCATCAGGCGTCGAGCAAAGTCATCATCGTGCACCTGATTCGGCTGCTGCTGATCACTGTGCTGGTGAGTTTGCTGATTCCCGGTCAGGCAGTGGTTGCTGTGGCCGAGGTTGATCCGCTATCCACGGGCATGGCGTTGACTGTGCTCTCGCTGATTATTTCGAGCATCGTGGTCGGGCGATTGCTGCTGGCGATTGGCGTACCGGCACCGTTCATGTTGACGGCGATTATCCTGACCGCCGTGTTCTTGAAATCGGGATGGCTGCATGGTTTTCACATGCCGGACTGGAGCCTGAATCTGGCGGCGCTGATTCTCGGTGTACGGATCGGCTCACGTTTTCAGGGCCTTGGCCTGGCGGAACTGGGGCGTCATGGCCGCACAGCACTGGTGTCGGTGGGTTTGATGATTCTAGTCGCAGCGGGATTCGCCGAAGTGGCGGCGCGATTGCTGGGAAGTGATGCGTTGTCGCTGTGGCTGGCGTACATGCCGGGAGCGATCGAGACCATTGCCATCGTGGCATTTGGTGGCGGGTTGAACGTGGTGTTTATCCTGACTCACCATCTGGTGCGGATGGTGGTGCTGCACTTTGCGCCGGCGTTGTTGGTGCAGGTGCGTAGAGCGCGGGAAGAGGTGTGATTTGTGCGTCGTTCACTTATTTGTGTCTTGAGGTAGGTCATGGGGTCATGGGTTCGGTGCAAATGTGATGAGCTGGTTCACAAAAACTGGTTTTGCGGGACGGGTGTATCTCTGGTGGCTTCAGAGGATGCGCTTGATCTGCCGGATGGAAATCAAATGTCCGCCAATCAACTCGTCGACAAGCTGTTTGCAGAGTCCGACATGCTTCTCAAATGCTGGAATTGCGCTCGGATCATTTTGTTGAACGAGCGGGGCGGGGAGTTTGTCGTCAAGTTCTTCGCGCCCGAAGAAGATTGATCTGTTGTGACGTGATTGTGAGCCTGGGCTGCCTGGCAGCCGACAGGAAAACTCGAGATAAGGCAATTAGAGGTGCGCCGTAAATCCTTCACTACGTGAAGGCGGTGCCCGCGTAAATCACGCGTGCCCTAACGCAATCGCAAACGACACGACGATCATGCACGCAAACGCAAAATTGAGATTCATGGGTGTTCATCCTGAGCCTTATTGAAGTGGTGCCATTGTGAACAGGCCCGCTGCAAAGAAAAAATTCGGCTTCATGATTTCAATGATCGAAACAATTGATACCAGCCGGTTTGTGTTTGCCTGAGGCTTTGGTTAGTCTCGGTAAACCTGCAACTACAAGCACAAACAGGCATAATCATGCACGATCATTCCGTTGCCGAGCTCCCCTCCCTGCGTCGGCAGAAAATCCTCCTGATTCTCGAACGTGACGGCAAGGTCATGGCTTCCGAGTTGAGCCAGCACTTTGCGGTGTCCGAAGACACCATCCGCCGCGATCTGGCCGAGCTGGACAACGCCGGGCTGGTGCAGCGAGTGCACGGTGGGGCGCTGCCGCGACCGAAGGATACCGGCAAGGATTACTTCACGCGGATCAGTGAAACCGACGAGGTGAAAACCAGTCTCGCGCAACTGGCGGCAGGCAGGGTGAAGAATGGTCAGATCGTATTGTTCGATTCCGGCACCACCACCTTGCAGATCGCCCGTTCGCTGCCCTTGGATATCTCGATCACGGCTGTGACCACGTCACCGATGACGGCGATCACCCTGGCTGAATACAAGGGCATCAAAGTGATTCTGGCGGGCGGCCAGCTCAATCTGGCGACGATGTCGGTCAGTGGCCACGAAACGGTGCGACTGCTGCAAAGCATCAAGGCGGATGTGCTGTTTACCGGGGTTTGCGCGATTCATCCGGAAGTGGGGCTGAGCTCGCTGTATTTCGATGAAGTGCCGGTGAAACAGGCGTTGTTCGACAGTGCGGCGCAGGTGATCGCCGTCACCACGGCGGACAAGCTGGGGGCGGTGGAGCCGTTCGTGGTTGCGCCGTGCAATCGGGTGCATACGTTGATCACCGAGCGGCACCTGGCGTCAGGCAGTGCCGAGGATTACCGGCGGTTGGGGATTGAGGTGGAGCAGTTGCAGGACTGACGTTTTGGAGCGAAACAAAAGGCCCCACCGCTCGCGATGGGGCCCGTTCAATCAGCGCAGTTTTTCCAGCATCTGGTAGTACCACATGCCGGCGGCCAGCATCGGATTCCCCAGCAGATCCCCCATCGGCACCCGAATGTGCGAGCACGCGGCAAACGTGTCGAACTGCTGCATCTGCCCGGTGATCGCCCGGCTCATGATTTCGCCCATGATGTGGGTCGTGGCGATGCCGTGGCCAGAGTAGCCCTGGCAATACCAGACGTTGTCCGAAAGCTTGCCCAGTTGCGGAATGCGGTTGATGACGATGCCCATCGCGCAGCTCCACTGGTAGTCGATTTTCACCCCCTTGAGCGCCGGGAAGGTCTGTTCGATGCACGGCCGCAGTTCGCCGGCGATGTCCCGTGAGTCCTTGCCGCTGTAGTTGGCGCCGCCGCCGAACAGCAGGCGGCCATCGGCGGTGAGGCGGTAGTAATCGAGGACGAAGCGGCAGTCGTACACGGCGAGGTCTTCGGGGTTGATCTGTTTGGCCAGATTCCCCAACGGTTCGGTGGTGACGATGCCGCCCATGGCCGGGAAGATCTTGCCCTTGAGCTGGCCCGGTTCGAGCTTGTGGTAGACGTCGCCGGCCAGCAGCACTTGACTGGCGTCGATCCGGCCGTGGGCCGTGCGAACACCCGGGCTGTCGCCGTGAATGATCTCCAGCACTTCGCTGTTTTCGAAGATCAGTGCGCCGAGGCTTTCCGCTGCCCGTGCCTCGCCGATGCACAGGTTGAGCGGGTGCAGGTGCATGTTGCGAGTGTTCTTGATCGCGCCGTGATAGAGGTCGCTTTGCAGCAGGTCGCGCACCTGGCTGCGGTCGAGCAGGCTGACCTCATCGTCCATGCCTCGGCGTACGGCTTCGTCGTAGTCGCTGCGCAGACCGGCCATGTGGCTCGGCTTGTACGCCGCGTGCAAATGGCCGTGCTTGAGGTCGCAATCGATTCCGTATTTCTCGACCCGTTGCTGGATGATTTCGTGCCCGCGCCAGCGCAGGTGCCAGATGAAGTCGTCGACTTCATCGCCCAGCGTATTGCGCATCTGTTTGCGCATCGCGCCGTCGCCGGACAGGCTGCCGGTGACCTGGCCGCCGTTGCGCCCGGTGGCGCCCCAGCCGATCTTGTGGCTTTCGACGATGGCGACTTTCAGGCCTTTTTCGGCCAGTTCGACGGCGGTGGCGACGCCAGTGAAACCGCCGCCGATGATCACCACATCGACCTTGTGCCGACCTTGCAGGGTCGGGTAGTCGGTGTCGCGGTTGAGGGTGGCGGTGTAGTAGGAATTGCTGCGTTCAGTCATGTCGGTATCCAAGGCAAAAAGAGGAAGAACGGATCAGGCTTCGGTCAGATACCAGCGCCAGTCCTGCTCACCCACTTCGGCCATGAACTGCCGGTATTCCGCACGCTTCACTGCCAGATACACCCCGAGAAACGCCTGTCCCAGTGCATCACGCGCCCACACCGATTGTTCCAGCGCCGTGAGCGAGGTCAGCCAGTCGGTCGGCAGCAATTCTTTCGCCTGCGCATAGCCATTGCCTTGCACCGGTTCGCCCGGATCGATGTCTTCTTTTATGCCGCGATGAATGCCCGCCAGGATCGCCGCCGCTGCCAGATACGGGTTGGCATCGGCGCCGCAGATGCGGTGTTCGATGTGCCGGGTGTTGGCCGGGCCGCCGGGCACGCGCAGGCTGACGGTGCGGTTGTCGACGCCCCAGGTCGGCGCCAGTGGCGCGTAGCTGTTGGCCTGGAAACGACGGTAGGAGTTGGCGTTGGGGCAGAACAGCAGCAGCGAATCGAGCAAGGAGGCGAGCATCCCGCCAATCGCCGTGCGCAACAGCGGCGTGCCGGCCGGATCTTCGGAGGCAAACAGATTGCGCCCCTCGGCATCGGCGAGGCTGACGTGCATGTGCATGCCGGTTCCGGCCAGGTGATCGAACGGCTTGGCCATGAACGTCGCCTGCATCCCGTGCTTGTGCGCCACGGCTTTGACCAGCCGTTTGTAGCGCACCGCTTGATCCATCGCCTCCAGCGCATCGCCGTGTTCGAGGGTGATTTCCACCTGACCCGGTGCGTATTCCGAGATCGCCGTGCGCGCCGGAATGCCGTGCAGTTTGCAGGCGCTGTAGAGGTCGGCGAGGAATGGTTCGATCTGCTCCAGCTCGCGCAAACCGTAGACCTGCGTGTGCCTCGGTCGACCGCCGTCGGCATCCAGCGCCGGTTGCGGACGACCGTTGTGATCGCGTTTGGCGTCGAGCAGATAGAACTCCAGTTCGCAGGCCATCACCGGGTGGTAACCCTCGGCTTTCAAGCGGTCGATCACGTTGATCAGCAAGTGACGCGGGTCGGCAATGCTCGCCGGCATGCCTTGTTCCGGGTGCATGCTGACCTGCACCGCAGCCGTCGGAATCTGCCGCCACGGCAGGCGTACCAGACTGCCTTCCAGCGGGTAGGCGCGACAGTCGATGTCGCCGACGTCCCACACCAGACCGGAATTTTCCACGTCCTCGCCGTGCACGGTCAGGCCGAGGATGGTGCTCGGCAGCGGGCGACCGCTTTCGTACACGGCGAGCAGTTCTTCGCGGTGCAACAACTTGCCGCGGGGCACGCCGTTGGCGTCGAGGATGAACAGCTCGATCATGTCGATGTCGGGGTTTTGATCGAGAAAATGACGGGCGTCTTCAATGGCTGCGAATTTCATAATCACTCACGATGGCGCCGCACAGGCGCGCAGATTCGGGCCGGACGCAGCTCGGCAATAGGCGCGGGCGTCCTGGCAGGGATATCGAAAAAAGAGGGGGACTGTCGCGGTTTTTAACGGCGCGATCAGACGGACAGGCAGATATCCGGCGGGCGTGCGGAGTGACGCAGCTTGGAACGGCTCAGGGCCATTGGGAGATTGACGATGCGATTCATGCGCGGCCCCTGTGAAGGAGGGCGCACAGTGCAGAGACGTTCAACGATTCTGATTGTTGTAGTGACGTGCTCATGACGCGTGTTTCCGTTGGCGGAAAACGTCGGCGGCGGGAGTGTCCCGCCATGCCGGTGTGGCTGGATAGTAAGGGGGAACTCCCGGATAAGTAAACGCCTGATTCCGGAGGGCATGACAAGCCCCGGGTTCAGCGCAACAGGTGAAACCCCAGCCCGACGAGGGCGCAAACGATCAACACCTCGATCACCCCGCGCTTGAACACAAACAGCGCGAGGGTTGCCGCCGCCGCGAGCAACAGAGAAAAGACGTCAGGTTGCCCGGCAAAACCCTGGGGCCAAAACACGTGATAGGCAAAGAAACACGCCAGATTGAGGATCACCCCGACCACGGCGGCGGTGATCGCAGTCAGCGGTGCGGTGAACTTCAGTTCGTTGTGGGTCGACTCCACCAGCGGTCCGCCGGCGAAGATGAACAGGAACGAAGGCAGAAAGGTGAACCAGGTCACCAGCGTCGCGGCCAGCGCACCGGCGGCAAACGCATGCTCCGGGCCGAACGTCGGTTGCACGTAAGCCCCTACGAACCCGACAAACGCCACCACCATGATCAGCGGCCCCGGCGTGGTCTCGCCCAGGGCCAGGCCGTCGATCATCTGCGTCGGCGTCAGCCAGCCGTAATGCCCGACCGCGCCTTGATACACATAGGGCAGCACCGCGTAAGCGCCGCCGAAGGTCAGCAGCGCCGCTTTGGTGAAAAACCAGCCCATCTGCGTGAAGGTGCCGTTCCAGCCGAACAGCGCCGTCAGCAGCGCCATCGGCAGACACCACAGCAACGCGCCGACCAGCGCCAGACGCAGCAGCCTCGGCAGGCTGAACCGTGCATGTTCGGGCGTTGGCGTGTCGTCATCGATCAGTGCCGGGCCGAAGGATTTTTCGCTGCCACGATGACCGCCGTGGTTGAACCGCTGCGGCGCCCAGCGTCCGCCGAAATACCCGATCAATGCCGCGCCGAGCACGATCAGTGGGAACGGTACGTTGAAGGCGAAAATCGCCACGAACGCTGCTCCGGCAATCGCCCACAGCCAGCTGTTCTTCAAGGCCCGCGAACCGATGCGATGGGCCGCGTGCAACACAATCGCGGTCACCGCCGGTTTGATCCCGTAAAACACCCCGGCCACCACCGGCACGTCGCCAAGCGCAATATAAATCCAGGAAAGGGCAATCAGGATCAGCAGCGACGGCAACACAAACAGCGCCCCGGCCAGCACGCCGCCGCCCGTGCGGTGCAGCAGCCAGCCGATGTAGGTCGCCAGTTGCTGGGCCTCCGGGCCGGGCAGCAACATGCAGTAGTTGAGTGCATGCAGGAAGCGTCGCTCGGAAATCCAGCGCCGGCGTTCCACCAGTTCCTGATGCATGATCGCGATCTGCCCGGCGGGGCCGCCGAAACCGATGCAGCCGAGCTTGAGCCAGAAGGGCCAGGCCTGGCGCAGGCTGACGGCTTGCGGGCGGGGCAAATCCTCGGGGGGCGTTGTGCTCAAGTGCGGCTCCACGTTCGAATCGTCGGGAACCGCTATCTAATCAGGCTTTTGTTGCATCCGACAGTGCCCCGTCAGGCATGCGCCAGACTCCAGCGAAACGCCGCATTCTGATCACTTTCCCGCGCCTCAACCCAATGCGAGCCCTCATGCGTGGTCTCACGCTTCCAGAACGGGGCGCGGGTCTTGAGCACGTCCATGATGAACGCGCAGGCCTCGAATGCCGCATGCCGATGTTTGCTGCTGACGCCGACAAACACGATTGGCTCGCTCACCGACAGCGCGCCGACCCGATGCACGATCTCCACCGCCAGCAGCGGCCAGCGCTCGCGGGCCTGTTCGGCTATCTGTTCCAAAGCCTTCTCGGTCATGCCCGGATAGTGTTCGAGGAACAGTTCGTTAACCGTTTGGCCGACATTCAGATCACGCACGTAACCGATGAAATTCACCACTGCGCCCACCCGTGGATTGCGTGCATGCAAATCCGCAATCAACTGACCGGCATCGAAGTTTTTGCGCTGGACTCGAACGCCCATGGCTCAACCTCCCGTGACCGGTGGGAAAAACGCGATCTCGTCGAAATCCTCGATCGCCTGATCCGGCTGGCAAAGCTCCTGATTCACCGCACACATCAGGTTGCCGGCGCCGAGCACTTCGCGCCATAAGTCGCCACGCTGCATCAGCATCTGCCGCACGTCCTCTACGCTGGCGAGGGCGCTGCTGGCCGGAATCTTTTCACCGCCCAGATTGAGCCGGTCACGGTAGCTGGCGAAGTAGTTGATCAGAATCATTGTGGGTTCTCCCATTGAAAATGGCCGGAGCGGCCGCCCTGTTTGCTCAGCAGACGGATGTCGCCGATGACCATCGCCCGGTCCACCGCTTTGCACATGTCGTAGATCGTCAGCGCGGCGACGCTGGCGGCGGTCAGGGCTTCGAGTTCGACGCCGGTCTGGCCGGTGAGGCGGCAGGTGCTGGTGATCTGTACGCGGTCCGGTTCGCAGGCCTTGAGTTCGACGTGGATCGAGCTGAGCAGCAGCGCATGACACAGCGGAATCAACTCGTGGGTGCGCTTGGCCGCCTGAATCCCGGCGATCCGCGCCACGGCGAACACGTCGCCCTTGGGGTGGCCGTTGGACTGAATCATTTGCAGGGTTTCAGGACGCATCTGCACCCAGGCCTGGGCAGTGGCTTCGCGGCGCGTCGCGGCCTTGTCGCTGACGTCGACCATGTTGGCGCGGCCCTGATCGTCGAGGTGGGTGAGGGTGTCGCTCATGGGGTTTGCTCCTGGATCGGGCTGTAGATTCGGGGGGCGTTGCGGTGCGGGACGTGGATCAGGTTCAAGCGGTGCTTGAGCGCCCAGCGCACGGTCAGCGCGGTGGGGGCGGACAGGCTGACGAGGGTGCCAAGACGGGCGCGCACCGCTTTGTGAATCAATTCAAGACTGCAACGGCTGGTGACCACGACGAAGCCCTGACGCGCATCGAGGTTTTCGAATTGCAGGGCGCCGATCAACTTGTCGAGGGCGTTGTGGCGGCCGATGTCTTCGCGGCACAGCAGCGCTTCGCCGTCGGTGTCGAAGTACAGCGCCGCGTGCAGGGCGCCGCTGCTGCGGGCCAGTTGCTGGGCTTGTTCGATGCGTTGGCGGATGCCCTCGAAATGCGCGGCCGGTGGCAACGGTGTCGGCGTCAGGATCTCCAGTTGCGGCAGCGCTTGCTCCAGGGCTTCTACGCCGCAGAGGCCACAACCGCTGGTGCCCGCCATCTGCCGGCGATGATCTTTCAGGGCCCAGAACGCACGGCTGGAAATCTGCACGTCGGCCTGGCAGGCCTGGTCAAAGTGAGTCAGACGGATGTCGTGGATATCGTCGAGGCTGTCGACGATGGCGTTGCTCAGACTGAAGCCGCGAATGAAGTCCTCGATGTTGCCCGGCGAGACCATCATCACCGCCTGATTCAAGCCGTTGTAGCTGATGGCCAATGCGATCTCCGCCGCCAGCGCCGCGTGGGACACAGGCGCATCGTCGAGGTATTCGCGGTAAGCCACTGGCGAAGGTTGTGGCGCGGGGGCGTTGGCGTCGCCCGGTTCGATGGTTTGTTCAACTTGGCACAGCATCTTGAAAGTCCCCGAAGCGCTGAAGTGAGTTCAGGCTACGGGGCAGCGAAAAGTGCGTCCAATCGCTTGTTCCGATGCAGTGATTGGATTGGTCGATCACCGCTGGCGAAGTTGAAAGCGTTGCACCGAAGTGCAACGTTTCAGGCTACTTGAGGGGGGTTAAACGGCAGGCGCCTCGATCCCGAACATCTTGCGCGCCTCGGCAAAACACTTCTCGGCAATTGCCGAGCGCGGTTCGGTCTTGCGCATCACCAGCCCCAGCGGCGCGAGTACGCTGGCATCCGGCAGGTTGATGAAGGCCAGGTGTTCGATCGGCTCTTGCAGACCACTGTCCAGCGGCATGATCGAGCAGCAGAAACCCTGGTGAATCGCCTGCAACAGTTGATAGGTCGAGTCGCTTTCCATGATCGGCTGCGGGTTGAGGCCGCGACTGCGGAAACTCAGGTCGATGGATTTGCGGTAATGCATGCCGGTGGTGATCATCCCCAGCGGCAGTTCGGCGGCGTCTTCCCAGCTCATTTCCGGGCCTTCGAAATGGAAGTGGCGGGTGTCGTAGAGCAGGCCGACGCGGGTTTCGCCGATCTCGAAGAAATCGAAGTAGTTCGGGTTGACGTGATCCAGATAACACACGCCCAGGTCCAGCTGATTGTTGCCCAGGCCTTCGATGATTTCGTTGGAACTCAGCGACGACAGGCTGTATTTCAGTTCCGGATAGATCGCGGACAAACCCTGAATGTAATTGACCGGATTGAAGTTGCTCAGCGGCACCAGCCCCAGGCGCAGGCTGCCGACCAGTTGCCCCCGGCAGGCAGCGGCTTCGGCGAACAACCCGTCGTGGGCGGCCAGCAGCGTGCGGGCCCAGGCCAGTACGCGTTCGCCGGCCTGGGTGAAACCTTCGAAGCGCTGGCCGCGATTGACCAGTACCAGATCCAGCTCGTCTTCCAGATTACGCAGGCGCATCGACAGGGTCGGCTGGGTGATGTGGCAACGCGCGGCGGCCTGGCCGAAGTGACGGGTTTCGTCCAGCGCGATCAGGAACTTGAGTTGTTTGATGTCCACGATGGCACCTGCTCGATTGAGAATTTTGATTGAGTATTGACGCAGATGCGTACGGCGCACGGAAAGCGCAGGGGGTGACGATCCCATTGATCGCGTTTTACGTCCAATCGGAAGCGTTGAAGAGGCTATCGAGGGTTTCGATGACGGCCGGTTTCATTGGCGCGAACGGTAGTCGACGTTCGTGGAAAAATGACCGATAGAGCGGGTCGATAATGCGGTTGGTTAGAGTGATTAGACAGTCTTCATAAGTGGCACTTAGGCTCTGGCCCAATTGAATTGGCGAATGCCGGAGAGTGCCATGAGTGTTAAAGCGGATGCCCTGTTTGTTCCCTTGAATATTGCCGTGCTGACGGTCAGCGATACCCGCGATTACGCCAGCGATACTTCCGGCCAGTTGTTGGTCAGCCGTCTGCTGGAGGCTGGCCACACGTTGAGCGAACGCAACCTGCTCAAGGACGACCTGTACAAGATCCGGGCCCAGGTCGCGCACTGGATTGCCGACGACAACATCCAGGTGGTCCTGATCACTGGCGGCACCGGTTTCACCGGGCGCGACAGCACCCCGGAAGCGGTAGCCTGCCTGCTGGACAAGCAGATCGACGGTTTCGGCGAACTGTTCCGCGCCATCTCGATTCTCGACATCGGCACCTCGACCGTACAAAGCCGCGCGCTGGCGGGCCTGTCCAACGGCACGCTGGTGTGCTGCCTGCCGGGCTCCACCGGCGCATGCCGCACGGCGTGGGAAGGCATCCTCGCCGAGCAACTGGATAACCGTCACCGCCCATGCAACTTCGTCCCGCACCTCAAGCCGGTGCAAGCCTGCGGGCCACGGGGATGAGCAAGGCTGCATTGATGCCGGTCGAGGACGCCCTCGACCAACTGTTGGCGATGGCCAATGAACAACGCCTGCCGGACAGCGAATCAGTGCCGCTCAATGAGGCACGCGGGCGAGTATTGGCCAGCGATCTGGTCGCCACCCTCGATCTGCCGCCGTGGCCGAACAGTGCCATGGACGGTTACGCCTTGAACCTCGCCGATCTGCACCGTCAGCCGTTGAATGTTTCGCAACGGGTCTACGCCGGGTTGGCGCCGGACGCCTTGCTGCCCGGTACCTGCGCGCGGATCTTCACCGGCGCACCGCTGCCTCCCGGCGCCAATTGCGTGGAGATGCAGGAAAACGTCGAAGTGCTGGAGGACGGCCGGGTGCGGTTTCTGCAACCGCTGAAGGTCGGCCAGAACATCCGTGCCCAGGGCCAGGAGAACCGCGTTGGCGATACTTTGCTGCGCGCCGGCAAACGCCTTGGCCCGTTCGAACTGGCGGTGGCTGCGGGGCAGGGCATGACCCATTTGCCGCTGGTGCGCCGACCGCGTGTGGCGTTGCTCTCTACCGGTGATGAACTGGTGGAACCGGGGCAACCGCTGCGTCCCGGCAGCATCTACAACAGCAATCGCACCTTGCTCGATCACTGGTTACGCGAACTGGGTTGCGAGGTGATCGACGCGGGTATCCTGCCGGATCGTCCGGCGCAGACCCGACTCAAGCTTGAGCAATTGCAGGTGGCCGCTGACCTGATTCTGACCACGGGCGGCGTGTCTGCCGGCGATGCCGATTGCCTCGGCCAGGTGCTGCGCGACAACGGCAAGCCGCTGTTGTGGAAGCTCGCGATCAAGCCCGGCAAACCATTGACGGTTGGCCATTTCGGCACGGTGCCGGTGATCGGTCTGCCAGGCAATCCGACCTCGGCGCTGGTGACGTTCGGCCTGTTGGCGCGCCCGTACCTGCTGCGCATTCAAGGCGTGGAAGAGGTGATGCCGCTGAGTTTCACCGTCAATGCCGGGTTCGACTGGCCGAAACCCGGCAGTCGCCGCGAGTACCTGCGGGTGCGCCTGGAGGGCGGGCAGGCGGCGCTCTATCCGAACCAGAGTTCCGGGGTTCTGCTCGGCGCTACCTGGGCTGACGGGCTGGTGGAAATCCCGGAGAACAGCACCTTGCGAATGGGTGATCCACTGCGTTTCATTCCGTTCAGCGAGCTGTTCTGAGCGCGATCAAAAGGTGTAGGCCACTTGCCCGGCGAGGGAGGTCTGCAGCCGACGTTCGACAATCGGGCTGTCGGCCGCCTCGTGGTTCAGGTATTGCACCGCCAGCACTGTCGAGACGCTCCATTGTTTGTCCAGAGGCAATGACCACGTCAGGTCCGCGCCGCGACTGATCAACCCGGCGCGGGCCTTGTACGCCCGGAACTGGCTGCGCGAGGCCTGCGCATCGCTGACGCCGTACCAGGTACGCATGTAGTTGCTGTCGCCAAACTGGCTGTTCAGACCGCCGACCACTTTGCCGAAACGCCCTTCGTAGAACGGCGCGCTGATGCTCAGCTTGAGGCGGTTCCAGGCCGAACCGGTGTCGTGGTCATCGTCATCCTTTTCCAGCGCATGCTCGAAGCTCGCGCCGAGGATGATCGGGCCCATGTGATAGGTCCCGTCGAGCCCGATCACCGGGCGCGACTTGATCGAGCCCATGCCGTTGAGCTCGTCCGAGCCTTTGAATCCGGTCTTGCGATCCTTGCGCACGTCGCTGGCACCGACGTAGACGCTGAGCCCGAAATCCTCTTCATCGAAACCCCAGCCCAGGCCTCGGCTAGTGTCGAGGAACACGCCGTAGGGGCTGACGATTTCGACACCCACCAATGGCGCCACCACCCGCTCATCGCTGCCGCTGTAGCGCGGCGCACTGGCAGCCCCGGCGCGCAGCGTGGTGTGCCAGTCTTCGGCACGCAGCGAGTCGCCGGGCAGCAGCAGGCAAAGGGAGGTCAGGGACAGCGAGAACGTACGCAACGAAACCGGCATGGGGCACCCGAGGGAAATGTGGATGCGCCATGCTAGGCGGGGGCTGGCCGGCAATCTTTGGCAGCTTTGTCGGGAAACTGTCAAAGACTGTGAAGGCGGCTACCGGCTCAATCCCGGCCGAACGATAACGCGGTACAACTGGACGCCCGCGAAAAGCCCGGTCAGCATGTCCGCAAAAAAAGGGACCCAAACCCATGCGCCGACTACCTTCCCTGGCCGCCCTGAGAACCTTCGAATGCGCCGCCCGCCACGCGCATTTCGGCCGGGCCGCAGCCGAGCTGTGCGTCACCGACAGCGCCGTCAGCCATCAGATTCGCCAGCTCGAAGAACAACTGGGCGTGTCGCTGTTCATTCGCGAGGGCCGGCAGATTCGCCCGACCATCGCCGCCGGGCGCCTGATGCAGAGCCTGCAACAAGCCTTCGAACTGATCGGCGATGCCTGCGACGAGTTGCGCGATCCGTCCTCGCTCGCTGTGCTGCGCCTGGCGGTCACGGCGGAGCTGGCGCAGAAGTGGCTGATGAATCGTCTCACCGATTTCTACGCGCGTTATCCGCACATCACTTTGCATCTCTACGAACAACCGATCGACGCCACCGCACCCGGCGAAGACATTGACCTGGCGATCACTTACGGCACCGGCCCGGTGGACAGCAGCGCGTATTTCGTCCGTCCGTTGCCGGCGTTGCAGTTCTTCCCGGTGTGCAGCCCCGGCCTGTTCAACCAGGGCAACCTGAAAACCCCGAAGGACCTGGCCCGGCATTGCCTGTTGCACGACGATCAGGACGGCAAGACCTGGACCGCGTGGCTGACCAGCCATGCCGGCGATTTGCGCCCGGAGCGCCAGTTGTATTTCGCCCATGCCGGGCTGGCGCTGGAAGCGGCGGCGCAAGGGCAGGGCGTGGCGATGGGCGACAACCTCACTGCGCAGGAGGATTTGCAGAGCGGGCGTCTGGTGCGACCGTTCACCTCCAGCATGACCGCGCTGGGCCAATACGCGCTGGTCTGCGAGCGGGTGCGGCTGGAGCGTCCGGCGGTGGCGCAGATGCTGGAATGGTTCAACGATCAACTGGCGGATTGATGAGTTGAATTCAACTGTTCCGAAATAATCATCGTTGGCGAGCCGACCGCTCGCGACCGTAGCCTGAGGTCATTCCCATCCCGATGACGAGGTTTGACCATGGCACGTTTGCTCGACACCACCCCGAAACAGGACGGCTTCCGTCTGCCCGGCGAATTCGAAGCCAAGTCCGGTTGCTGGCTCGGCTGGCCGGAGCGCACCGACGTCTGGCGCAACGGTGCCAAGCCTGCACAGAAAGTCTGGGTGCAGATCGTCACCGCGATCTCTCACAGCGAACCGGTGACGGTCTGCGCCTCGGCGGCGCAGTTCGCCACCGCCCGCCGCCAGTTGCCACCGCAAGTGCGGGTGGTGGAGATGACTTGCAACGACACCTGGTTTCGCGACAGCGGCCCGTGCTTTGTGGTCAATGATCAGAGCGGTGAAGTGCGTGGCGTCGATTTTGAATTCAACGCCTACGGCGGCCTCGATGGCGGCCTCTACTACCCGTGGGACAAGGACGATCAGATCGCCAGCAAGATCCTCGAAATCGAACGTTTCGACCGTTATCGCGCGCCATTGATTGCCGAACTCGGCGGCATTCAGAGCGACGGCCAGGGCAGTATCCTCACCACCGAGCAATGCCTGCTCAACCGCAATCGCAACCAGCACCTGGGCAAGGATGAAGTGACCCGGCGGCTGACTGACTACCTTGGCGCCGAGCAAGTGATCTGGCTGCCGCGCGGTTGCAAATTCGACGAAACCGACGGCCATGTCGACGACCTCGCGTGCTTCGTGCGCCCCGGCGAAGTGGTGCTGCAATGGACCGACAACCGTGACGATCCGCAATGGGAAATCTATCAGGAGGCCTACGACATCCTGCGCAGCACCCGCGACAGCCGTGGTCGCGAGCTGATCGTGCACAAGCTTCCGCAACCGGACGTGCTGGAGTGTACCGCCGAAGAAGCCGAAGGCCTCGATCAGCAGGACAGCACCCACACCCGTCAGGCCGGCACCAAGATCTGTGCGTCGTACATCAACTACTACGCCGGCAACAGCTCGATCGTGGTGCCGTTGTTCGGTGATCGCAACGATCAGGTGGCGCTGGCGACCCTCGCCGAACTGTTCCCGCAGCACAAGATCGTCGGCATCGAAAACTCCCGGGAAATCCTGCTCGGTGGCGGCAACGTCGCGTGCATCACCATGCCGCAATACGCCGGCCAGAAAAAAGGAGCCTGACCATGGGCCTGCACAAACTGAGTAAAGCGTTATTGCTGGTGCTTGCACCCCTGTGTGTGCAGGCTGCCGAGACGGCGAAACCGGTGGTCAATCTGTATATCTGGGGCGAGTACCTGGCCCCGGACACCCTGAAGAATTTCGAGGCAAAAACCGGCATTCAGGTGGTCGCCGATCACTTCGATTCACTGGAAACCGTCGAAACCAAACTGCTCACCGGCCGCAGCGGCTACGACCTGGTGCTGACCGCCGGCCAGCACCTGTCGAGAGCCATCGAGAGCGGCGCGATCCAGACTTTGAACAAGCAGCAGCTCCCGCACTTTGCCGGGGTTGGGGACGAATTCCGTCAGCACATGGCGGTGTTCGATCCGGGCAACCGCTACGCCGGGATCTACGCCTGGGGCACTACTGGCGTCGGCTATCAGGAAGAAGCCGTGAAGCAGCGCTTGCCGGAGGCGCCACGGGACAGTTGGGCGATGCTGTTCGATCCGGCGGTGGTGTCGAAATTCGCCGATTGCGGGGTGAGCCTGCTCAACGATCCGAACGAAGTGTTCGCGGCGGTCATGAAGTACATGGGCCTGGACATCAACCGCCAGAGCCTCGATGACCTGAAACTCGCCGAGCAGCAACTGGCGAAGATCCGCCCGTACATCCGCTATTTCGACAACGACCTGAACATCAGCGACCTGGCCAACGGCAACACCTGCGTGGCGATGTCGTGGAACGGCAACGTTGCGATTGCGGCGGGGCAGGCCGAAGCGGCGCACAAACCATTCAAGTTGAATTACCGGATTCCGAAGGAGGGCACGCTGATCTGGTTCGACGCCATGGTCATTCCCAAGGATGCACCGCATCCCGAGGCCGGACTGGCATTGATGGATTACTTGATGACGCCTGAGGTGATCGCGCCGATCACTGACACCATTCACTACGCCAACGCGATTACGGCGGCGGACGGGTTGATCGATCCGGCGATTCGAAATGATCCGGGGACGTATCCGCCTGAGGCGGTGAGGGCTTCGTTGTATAGCAAGAATGATAATGGGAAGGTGTTTAATCGGGCTTTGATTCGGGCGTTCAGTCGGTTGAAATCGGGCCTTTGAAAGCCGCCCTCACTTACGGTGAGGGCGCTTTTGGCACCCGCCACAAATACCACGCCGCCACCGTGCGAAATGGACGCCACCCCAACCCGATCTCAATCATCTGCTTGCGCGTAGGCTGCACCTCCAGCCCCTTCAACCGCCGATACCCCTCGCGCACACCAAAGTCATCCGCTGGCAAAATATCCGGCCGCTCCAGGCTATAAATCAGCAACATCTCCACTGTCCAGCGGCCAACCCCGCGCAGGCTGATCAAGCGTTCAATCAGCGCCTCATCCTCCATCGCCAGCGCCGTGGCGTAATCCGGCACCACGCCGTCCAGGGTCGCCTGGGCAATCCCCTGAATCGTCGCAATCTTGCCCGCCGAAAACCCGCAACCGCGCAACCGATCGAAGTCTGTCGCCAGAATCTGCTCCGGACGCGGAAACGTCTGCCCGGGAAACAACCCCACCAACCGCCCGACAATCGCATCGCCAGCCTTGGCATGCAGTTGCTGATAGGCAATCGCCCGCACCAGCGATTCATAGGGATCGCGTGCCGGATGCGGTTGATGCAGGCAAGGGCCGACCGCAGCGATGTGGCGCTGCCAGTCGGCGTCGAGGCTGGCCAGAAACTCGCTGGCCGGTTGGTAGGGATCGGGCATGGCTTACTTCAGCAGACCGTTGACTTCGCCATAGGTGAAGGCCTTGAGGTCATGGGTATCGAGCTTGCCGCTGGCGAGGAAGCTTTTCACCAGTGAGCCCATGGCGCCGTACATGAACTCGGCGATCCCGGAACCCGCGCTCAAGCGGCGCACGCCGAGGGTGACCAACTCTTCGGGGGAGGGCAGGCAAGCGAAGCCGAGAACGTTGACCGGCAACGTCGTGCCTTTGCAGATGGCTTCGATTTCATAGGCGGAAGTCACGCCGGCGGCGAACAAACCATCGGCCCCGGCTGCCTGGTACAGCGCCGCGCGGTGCAGGGTTTCGGCGACGCGATCCTCGGCTGGCACCAGACTTTTGAGGTAAACATCGGTGCGGGCATTGATAAACAGCTTCACATCGCGCTTGTCGGCGACTTGTCGTGCCACTTCGATCTTGCGCGCCAGCAGTTCCGGCGTGCCGTTGCCGTCTTCGATATTGATCCCGACCGCACCCGCTGCGACAACCGCATCGATCACTTCGGCGACCCGGTCGAGGTCATCGGAATAACCGGCCTCGATGTCCACACTCAACGGCACCTTGATGACACGGGCAATCGACTCCACGGTGCTGATCAAACGCTCCAACGGCAAGGTGTTGCCATCCGGATAACCGTGGGCCCAGGCCACCGCGGCGCTGCTGGTGGCGACGGCTTTGCCGCCGAGTTGTTCGACCAGTCGCGCGCCCGTGGCGTCGGCAACGTTGGTCAGGATCAGCAGGCCATCGTGGTGCAACTGGTGAAACTGTGTGTCGAGCGCGTTCATCGAGATCCCTTCTTGTCGGTTGTTCAGAAAGCCAGCGGTTGCGTCAGTTGCACGGCAGCGTTTTCCAGCCTGAGCAAAAACGCCTTGCGCGGTTGCCCACCACCATAGCCGGTCAGCGAGCCGTCCGCACCGATCACCCGATGGCACGGCACCACGATCGACAGCCGATTGTGCCCGTTGGCGAGCCCCACCGCGCGACTGGCGCCGGGGTTGCCCAGCCGTGCCGCGATGCTGCCGTAAGTGCTGGTGTGGCCATAGGGGATTTGCCGCAGTTCGCTCCAGACCTGGCGGGCAAACTCACTGCCCGGCAGGTGTAACGGCACGCTGAACTCGCTCAGCTTGCCGGCGAAGTACAGCGCCAGCTCGTTTTCGATCTGTTGCAAATGCGCGTTGTGTCCCGGCGCGACCACGTAGCCGTAGCGGTTTTGCAATTCTTCGACTTCGCGGGTCAGCGCCGGGCGGTCGAGAAACTCCAGCAGCACCAACCCGCGTCGTTCGGCCATGGCGATCATCGGCCCCAGCGGCGTGGTCAGGCGGGTGAACAATAGCGGTTCGCTGGCCGCTGCGCGTCCCGGCGTGATGTGGAACGATTTCTGAAACGCATCGCGAAAACCGCTGAGGGATTCATAACCGGAGTCGAACGCCGCGTGGTCGATGGACGTGCCTTGCTTGATCCCGCCCAACGCCACTCCGAGCCGGCGGGTGCGCAGCCACGCATGAAAGGTCATGCCAAAATGCTGCTTGAACCAGCGCCGCAGCTTCAGCGGTTCAATGCCCTCGGCGAGTAATTGCGCATCGCTCCAGCGTAGCTCCGGATCGGCGTCGACGGCTTTCAACAGCCGTTGCACCCAGTCCGGGGCGATGGCTGCAGCGTCCAGCGGTTTGCAACGCAGACAGGCGCGGTAGCCGGCGGACAGGCAGTCGTCAGCGTGGGCGAAGAACTCGACATTTTCCGGTTTCGGCTTGCGCGCCGTGCAGGTTGGGCGGCAAAAGATCCCGGTGGTTTTCACGGCCGTGAAGAACACGCCTTCATAGGCAGTGTCGCTTGCGAGCATGGCGCGAACCATTTCGGCGTGAGGGGGCAGGGCAGCGGTCTGTATGTTCATGGGCCGAGGATAAAACCAGTTATTCGATGGCTCCACCGAAAAATCGACAGTGAATTTTCGGGCCGCTGCACTACAGTGATCGGGTCGCTACAACTCGGGAAATGAAGGTATGCCACCGTTCACGATTCACCACATCGATCACATCGTGCTGCGCGTTGCGGATCTGCAACGCAGCATTGATTTCTACGACCGGGTCTTCGGTGCCGAAGTGGTCAAGCGCAACGAAAAATTCGGTCTGGTGCACCTGCGTGCCGGTACGTCGATGATCGACCTGGTCGACCTCGACGGGGAAATCGGCCGCAAAGGCGGCGCCGCTGCCGGCAACGAACGGCGCAATGTCGATCACTTTTGCCTGCGCATCGAGCCGTTCGATGAAGAGGCGCTGGTCAGCCACCTGCAATCCTGCGGCCTGACCGTCGACAAGGCCGCCACCCGTTTCGGCGCCGAGGGCAACGGCTTGTCGCTGTATTGCTTCGATCCGGACGGCAATCAGGTCGAGCTCAAAGGCCCGTCCGAAGCTTAGGCGCGTTTGGCCATCAGCAACACCGAAGCCGCTGCCGACAACAGCCCCGCGCAGCAACGGTTGAAGATCCGTTTGCCGCGCGGCTCGGCGAACCAGCGGCGCATGTGCAGGCCCATATACGCGTAGGCGCTGATGGCGATCCATTCCAGCAGCAGGAACAGCGCGCCCAGCAGCATGAATTGCGGGGTGATGGCGCGGGCCGGGTCGACGAATTGCGGCAGGAATGCGGTGAAGATGAGAATTGCCTTGGGATTTCCTGCGGCTACTAAAAACTCCTGACGTGCCAGGGCCAGAAGTCCGCTCGCCGGCGCCTTAACGGCGTCTTCAGCGGCAGGATTGGCCCGCCACAGCTGCCACGCCAGATACAGCAGATACCCCGCGCCGACAATCTTGATCCCATAGAACAACAACTCAGACGTTTGCAGCACCACCGCCAGCCCCGCCGCCGCGAGGGCGATCATCCCGGCGAACGCCAGCAGCCGACCGACACCCGCCACACAGGCGCGACGATAGCCGTAACGGGTGGCGTTGCTGACCGATAGCAGGTTGTTCGGGCCGGGTGCCATGTTCAAGGCAAAGCAGGCGGGCAGAAACAGGGCGAGGGTGGCGAGATCCATGGCGCGAGCTCCGGTGACGGGAGCGTTATTTTTATCACGATGCCGCGTACCTGCGCCCGGTACAGTCACGCAGTAGTGTCACGGTACAGGCGTTGGTGCACGCGAGAGACAAATGACTGTTTTTCTATCGGGGGCGAACGTTATCTTTACGTCGAGTCGATTCTTCGACCCGGCGATATCAAGGGTACCCAGGCATGACCTGTGAACTCAGGAGCATCAATTCAGGATGAAGTCAGTGGAAAAGTTTTTTGTTGTTGTGCTTGCAATCGGTCTGGGTGTCGCGGTCGGAGCAGTGGCCGAGCACTGGGAAATCTACCGATACCTCAAGTTCGTGCTGATCGGGCTCGCGGTCAGTGTGCCCATGCAAATCTTCAGGATGAGGCAAGGTAAAGCGGCCGGTTAAGCAATCGGACGTTTGCCCGTCAGTGATGGCAGCTTGTAGACCGCGTGACACTTGTCAACGCGGTCGAACTTTCTGCCGCCCCGCCAACTCTGAATTCGTCACAGGGTGATGGAATCGGCAGAAAAACCCATCAACCGGTCAGAAAACGCCTTGGCCGTGTAAGCTTTCGCGCCATGCTTTTCCATCCCCCCATGGCCCCAGGCGGCCCACTGTACGAGCGACTACATGCAAGCAAAGGCCCGCGAGGTTCATGTACCACCGGTGTTGCAGGATCTGCGCGCCGGCACGGCCGAACTGCACATTGCTCTGGAAAAACGCCTTCCTTTCTTCTCCGACACCCTTGATCTGCAGGCTTTCGAGCGACTGATGCGCGCCTATTACGGTTTCTATCAGCCACTGGAAAGCGCATTGCAGAACAGCGGTGCAATCCCTGCCGATTTCGATCTGATTTCACGCCTCAAGGCGCCGACCCTGCAACGCGACCTGCAAGCGTTGGGCGCAAACGACGAGGACTTTTCGATCTGCCGCCAGTTGCCCGCCATTGACTCCGCCGCCGCGTGTCTGGGCGTGCTGTATGTGTTGGAAGGCGCGACCCTCGGCGGGCAGATCCTGCGCCGGGAAATCGCTTCGCGGCTGAGCCTGGGTGCGGACAACGGCGCAGCGTTTCTGGACATCTACGGCGCAGCCACCGGTCGGCGCTGGCGCGACTTCATCGAATACCTGGGCAGTCGCTCGATGGACGCCGTCGAGCGTGAAGCCGTTGTGACGGCCGCCCACACCACATTCAGCTGTTTCGAGCGCTGGCTCGAAAGCCAGGAGGTTCTGGTATGACCCCGCAAGACAAAGAAGCCTTTGAAGAGTTGCTGGCCAATTGCGCCGACGAGCCGATCCGCTTTCCCGGCGCGATCCAGCCTCACGGGTTGCTGCTGACCCTGAGCGAGCCGGACCTTTCGATCATCCAGATCAGCGCCAACGTCGAGACTTTGCTGGCGCGCCCGGCGCAAAAACTGATCGGCCAGCCACTGCAAAGCCTGATCGGCGATGCCCACGCCGCGCAGGTTCGCGAAGCCTTGCAGCAGCCGACCCTGTCCGACGCGTCGCCGCTGCACTTTCGCCTTAATGGCACGGCGTTCGAAGGCTTGCTGCACCGGCATCAGGATGTGCTGATTCTGGAGCTGGAAATCCACGTCGAAAACTTCCAGCCGCGCAACGTCGCCGGCACCGAAACCCACCTGGGGCGGATGCTCGCGCGTCTGCAAAAGGCCCAGAGCCTGCAGGCGCTGTACGACATCAGCGTCAAGGAAATCCAGGCCATGACCGGTTACGACCGGGTGCTGATCTATCGCTTCGAGGAGGAGGGCCACGGCCAGGTCATCGCCGAAGCGTCCGATCCGTCGATGGAAGTCTTCAACGGATTATTCTTTCCCGCGTCCGACATCCCCGAGCAGGCCCGCGAGCTGTACCGCACCAACTGGCTGCGGATCATTCCCAATGCCGACTACCAACCGGTGCCGCTGCTGCCCAAGTTGCGCCCGGACACCCAGACCCCGCTGGACCTGAGCTTCGCCACACTGCGCAGCGTGTCGCCGATCCACTGCCAGTACATGAAGAACATGGGCGTGCTGTCCTCGATGAGCATTTCCCTGCTCAAGGGCGACCGGCTCTGGGGCCTGATCAGTTGCGGCAACCGTCAGCCGCTGCACGTACCCCATGAGTTGCGCACGGCATGCCAGACCATCGGCCAGGTGCTGTCGCTACAGATCAGCGCGATGGAAGCGCTGGAAGTCAGCCGTCAGCGCGAAGAAAAGGTCGATGCGCTGGCGTTGCTCAATCAAGCGATGATCGATTCGCCGCAGAACGTCTTCGATGGCCTGGCCAACCAGCCACAAGTCCTGATGGCGCTGGCCAATGCCGGCGGTATTGCGATCATCGAAGACAAGCAATTGCACCGTTACGGCAACTGCCCGGAGCCGGAAGCGATTCGTGCGCTGCACAAGTGGCTGCAGGAGCGCGGCGAGCCGGTGTTTGCCAGTCATCACCTGGCCAGCGTCTATCCGCCGGCCGCGCACTATCAGCAGGTCGCCAGCGGTGTGCTCGCCATGAGCCTGCCCAAACCGGTGGACAACGGCGTGCTGTGGTTCCGCCCGGAAGTCAAAGAGAACATCAACTGGAGCGGTGACCCGCGCAAGCCGCTGGACCTGGAAAACTCCGACGCGGGCCTGCGTCTGCGACCGCGTACTTCGTTCGAAATCTGGAAGGTCGAGATGGCCGGAATTTCCACCAAGTGGAGCCACGGCGATCTGTTCGCTGCCAACGACCTGCGTCGCTCGGCGCTGGAAAATGATCTGGCCCGTCAGGTGCGCCGCGAGCAGGAAGCGGTGCGCGCCCGTGATGAGCTTGTCGCTGTGGTTTCCCACGATCTGCGCAACCCGATGACCGTCATTTCGATGCTGTGCGGCATGATGCAGAAGGCTTTCAGCTCAGACGGGCCGCACACCTCGCGACGCATCTCGACGGCTATCGACACCATGCAACAAGCCGCCGGGCGTATGAACACGCTGCTGGAGGACTTGCTCGATACCTCGAAAATCGACGCCGGGCGCTACACCATCGCGCCGCAGAAACTCGACGTCGCGCAGATGTTCGAAGAAGCCCAATCACTGCTCGCGCCACTGGCGCTGGACAAGGACATCAGCATCTCGTTCGAGGCCGATCCCGATCTGAGCATCCATGCCGATCCTGAGCGACTGTTTCAGGTGCTGTCGAATCTGGTCGGCAATGCGATCAAGTTCACCCCGCGTCTGGGCACGGTCGATGTGTATGCCAAATCGGTCGGTGACGACATCGTCTTCACGGTGCGCGACAGCGGCGAAGGCATCCCCAAGGATCACTTGCCGCACGTGTTCGACCGCTACTGGACGGTGAAGGAAGGCAATCCGAACGGCACCGGGCTGGGCCTGTACATCACACAAGGCATCGTCGAGGCCCATGGCGGGCGGATTGTTGCCGAGAGCGAGCCGGGACAGGGCAGCGAATTCCGCTTCACCGTGCCACGTCTGGACTGAGTACCGGCTCGCGTCGGGTGGCCTGCAACAGGGCCACCCATTCGGCGGCGAATCGATGGCAATCGCCGGGCCAGCGCGCCGTCAGCAATTGGCCGTCGCGCACCACAAATCCCGCGTGGGGTGACTGCGCGCAGTCTCGCTTGGCGATGAGTGGGCCGCGTATGAAATCGGCCTTGCTGGCCAGTGCGGTTTTCACTTCTGCCTCGACCGTCTGTTTGTAGGTGCGGTAATAGCGCCCCAGCCAGGCTGCGGTCATCAGCCACGCCGGCAACTCCATGGTTGCGGCGAGCAGCGCCGTCACCTTGCGCCCGAACAACACCGAACGCCCGGTTTCCGGATCGAGCGTCCGGGCCAGCAACAACACGCCATGACACACCGCTGCCACGGGTTTTTCAGCCTTGAAAAATTGCAGGGCGATCTGCCGGGCCTGCGTGGACTCCAACAGCGTGCGCATCCCTTTGGCATGACCGCCGGGAATCAATAAACCGTCGAACCGGGTCGTGTCGACATCGGCATACGCCAGCGGCTGGCGAAACGCTTCGGATTCGATCATCTGCGTGTAACTGTCGAGGTCGGCCTTGCGCGTCATCAGCATCGAACTCAACAGACCGAACCCGATGTCCACCAGCCGCGGGTCGGCGTGGGCGGGCAAGCCTTGCGGGGTGGCAAAACGCACCTCGATGCCCGCGTTGCGCAATGCCTGCCAGGGCACGCTGCTTTCGGTGGGGTCGTAATCGGCGGCGGGCAGCAGAATCAGAATCATCGAGGGCAGACTTCCAGTCGAGAGTGGTCGCAGAGCTACAGCGTAGTGGGTCTACGGATACGGGGGTAATTTCGTTCAATACCGCCGGGTGGTGTGCTGGCTACTGTGAGCGCCTTGTTCCTCGATTTGAAGCAGGTGTGCGATGAGTCTGATTGTGTCGATGGCGGCGTTTGCCCTGGTCGCGTCCATTACCCCGGGGCCGGTGAATATCGTGGCGTTGAGTTCGGGTGCGCAGTTCGGCTTTCGCGCCAGTCAGCGGCATGTGGCGGGGGCGACGCTGGGGTTTGTGTTGTTGCTGGTGTTGATGGGACTGGGATTGCATGAAGTGCTTACGCTGTGGCCGTCGCTGACCCGCGTGGTGCAACTGGCCGGGGTGGCGTTTCTGTTGTTCATGGCCTGGAAACTGGCCACCGATAACGGTCAGTTGAATACGGGAGAATCGGGCAGGGCGCCGTCGATGCTCTACGGCGCGGTGATGCAATGGCTCAATCCCAAGGCGTGGCTGGCCTGCGTGGCGGGGATGGGCGCGTTTGTCGCTGATGGCGAGGCGCGGCTGGTGTGGCAGTTTGCAGCGGTGTATCTGGTGATCTGTTATCTGTCGGTGGGTTGCTGGGTGTATGCCGGGACGTTTCTGCGCGGCTATCTGGGCAACCCGGCGGGGATGCGTTTGTTCAATCGGGTGATGGCGCTGTTGTTGGCAGTGAGTGCGGGGTATCTGTTGCTGCCGTAAGCGTGGCAGGCGCTGGGTTTAAAGGTGTTTAAGGATGCGTCCGGCAAGCCACAACACCTTGCGCCATTGCCTACGCATCCGCCAGAATCCGCCGGCTTGTGGGCCTTGGGGCCGGGTTTTATCGTGTGTCGGTCGCTGACGAATCAGCGACCGGGTTTCGCAGCCCGGATAAATCAAGGCGCCCAGGGCGTCGTTTCCGTTCAGCTTTTTTTGGCTGATCGCGTAATGGCGGTTGTGCGCGGGATACCTTCGGGTATGCCGGGTTCCTTGATTCCCGGTCTGCGAACCCGCGTACAGCTGTCACCTCCTTTCGTTTCGCAGCGAACCGTGGCAGCTCCATCAATCAGGGAGTTTTACCATGATCAAACCAACGCCAAACCCACCCGAAACCGATCCGACCTCACCCTACGAAACCCTCGACTCCAAGAAATTCCACGAAGCCGCCGACCGCGCCCTCGACCACTACCTCAATCCGTTCCACCCCAGAAAACCGCTGCTCAAACCCAACACCCGCTACCTCATCGCCCCCGGCATCCCGAATGAAGAGCTGCTCGCCGACGCCTGCGAAACCCTGACCTCGGCCAAAACCATGGCCAGCGATTTCGCCGGGATGCTCGACGCGCCGCAGCGGCATGTGCTGTTGGGGATTGCGCAGTTGATCATGCTGGGGGAACTGGCGGTGAATCGGGTGCTGGATAATCTGGAGGTGACGGCTGAGCCCCGTGTCTGAGTGCTGAAACCGAAACGGCCCATTGCGGGCCGTTTTGTTGTTATCCCCGATACTGCCCCGGCGTCGCCGCCAGATGCTGCTTGAACGCTCGCTGAAAATGCGCCTGATCGGCAAACCCCGCCTCCAGTGCCACATCCGCAATCAACTGCCCGCGACGCAAACACTCGCGAGCGAACTGGATGCGCTGGTTAACCAAAAACGCATGGGGCGTCATGCCGAAGTGTTGTTTGAAAGCGCGGATCAGGTAGGACGGTGACAGTTCGGCGGCGGCGCAGATGTCGTCGAGGCAGAGCAGGTCGGTGCAGTGTTGGCGGATGAAGTCGGCGGCGCGTTCGAGTTTGAAGTTCGGTTCGCGAAGCGGTGGTTCGATGGGGTTCAGGCGCAGTTGCAGGTCGCTGAAGAACTCCACCGCTGCGCTTTGTTTGCGCAGCACGTCTTGCTGATCGTCGACCAATATCGCGTACAACGCATTCAAGTCGCGAAACAGGCGGGCATCATTCAAGTGGGTATCGGAAAACCGCCGAAACTCCAGTTCCGCACTGAACCCCAACTGATGCTGCAGATCTGTCAGCCACGGCGTTTCCACATACAACATCAAATACGACCACGGCTGATCGTCGATCGGGTTGCACGCGTGGACGTCCCTCGGGTTCATCAGCACCACGGTGCCGGCCGCCACTTCGAGCGATGATTGCTCATGCACGTAAGTGCTGCGCCCGGCGGTGATCGCGCCGATGGAAAAATGCGCGTGGGAGTGCCGTGAGTAGCAGACCTCACGCCCGTCGGCGATGGCCCGGGCCTCGATGAAGGGCAGGGCGTCGTCGCGCCAGAAGCGCGGGGCTTGTTCGGGGTTCTTGGCGGCGGCTTTCATTTTTGGGGTTCTCGGCAGGCCAGTGCCCGAGTGTATTAGCTCTGGCCGGCGAAGGCTCGCTCCAGTTCGGCAATGTCGAGTTTTTTCATCCCGAACATGGCCTGCATCGCCCGTTGGGCCTTGGTCTGGTCGGCGTCGGTCATCATGTGCATGAAGGCCACCGGCACGATCTGCCACGACACGCCGAACTTGTCCTTGAGCCAGCCGCACTGTTGGGCTTCCACTGGGCCGCCGGCAGACAGGTTGCCCCAGAAGTGGTCGACCTCTTCCTGGGTCTGGCAATTGACTTGAAACGACACCGCTTCATTGAATTTGAACACCGGCCCGCCATTGAGCCCGGTGAAGCTGTGGCCGTCGAGTTCGAAACTGACGGTCATCACCGACCCTTCCGGGCGGCCGTGGAATTCCTGGCCGACCTTGCTGTAGTGGGTGAGGGCGGTGATTTTCGAGTGATCGAAGATCGAGCAGTAGAACTTGGCCGCCGCCTCGGCCTGATCGTCGAACCACAGGCAGGGCGTCAGCTTCTGAAAGCGTTGCATGGCAGTCATCCTCGGCAGGTTAGACACGCTGGATTAATAGCGTAGTCAGTCCGGGGCAGGGCGTAGACGCCATAGATCGGCAAGTGCGCCCAAAAACGATTGTCGTTAGACTTGCCGCCCCGATTTTGCCGCAAGGACGCTCTGCATCATGGTTGCCTCTCGTACATGGTTATTTTTCTGCCTGCTTGCCGCCGCGTCGGCCAGTGCCGAACCGTTGAGCTGTCAGCTCTCGGATCCGGCAAACAGGTACAGCGTCGATGTGACCATCGAGCATCCACCGACGCAGAACTTCGAGCCAGTGGCGGCGCAAGTCATCCTGCGCGACAAGTCCAATGGCGAAGTGTTGCAACGAATCGACACGGCCGATGCCGTCGACCTGGTTCCGCTCAACGATTCAGCCAAGGCCTTGCGATGCGACGAGCAACGTCTGGTGGTGTTTGGCGACTTCAATTTCGATGGACACCAGGATCTGGCGATCCGCAACGGTAACGACGGTGGCTACGGCGCGGCGTCCTACGACGTCTATCTGTTTGATCCCTCGAGCCCGGTGCTGGTGCCGAACAAGGCATTGTCGGCGCTGACTCGCGAACCGTATCTGGGATTGTTCGAAGTCGATTCCGCCGCTCGCCGGCTGGTCACTCACGCGAAAAGCGGTTGCTGCTGGCGCCAGAGCCGTACCTGGCAGGTGCAGAACAATTCGCCGGTCAAGGTGACCGAAACCATCGAGGTGGCACAGCGGCCGTCCGAAGGCAGCCCGCTGATGCCGGCGGGTTACACCGACGTCACGCAGCGGGAATTGAAGGACGGCAAATGGCTGGAGCAGCGTCGCCTTGAAGGGCCAGTAGGTGAAGCACCCGTGATGCTGCGGGGCAAGCTTGACGGCAAGATCGGATTCGAGCTGTGGTGGCAGATGCTGGGTGGCGTCTACATTGGCGAGGTTCGTTACACGAAAACGGGCAATGGCCAACCGATCCGGCTGGTGGGCGAGACCTACGATGACGGAGCCGTGTTGCTGCATGAGCTGGATGCCCAGGGCCGTGTCACCGGCGACTGGTACGTGGCAGGTGAGCCTGATGAGCACGGCTTTCAGGGCGGAACATGGCACGACGGCGACAAGTCTCTGATCTTCGAAGCGCGACCGACGGCGTTCCGGGTTGCACCGCAAAAGTTTCAGACGCCCACAGGCGAACAGCGTGAAGGACGTTACGTGATGATGGCGTCGGATGAGCGATCGGCGTGGCTGACGATCAAAATCGTGCCGGCCACCGAGAAGGGTGCGGGTGAGCAGGCGTTGATCCAGATGGCCGTGACGCAACCGGGCAAACCACCCCGTCAGGAGAACCGGCAGTGGCCGTTGCAGGCGGGCAATCTGGTGATCGGTCAGGACCAGATCGCCGAGCCGCTCTATCGTTTGCGCCTGCTCGACGGAGCGGTGCAAGTGGAGGGTGCCGGTGAGTTCTCTGATTTCAGAGGGGCTTACGCAAAGCAGCCCTGAAGGCGATTGGTGTCTTTATGACAAATATTGAAGTCAATATGACTCTTTTTGGTCCGAGTCATATTGACTTCGTATGGCTTATCTAGCTGATTTTTAACGATAAAAAATCTGGCACAAGAGTTGATACATCAATCGTACAAACTGATCCGCTCAGGAGTACGAAAGATGTTCACTGTCTTCGAGAATCCGCTGAACGTTCTGCAGCTGTCGAGCAAAGTGCTCGTTGCCGGTCTGGTCATGTTGCTGGCCGGAATCTACGGCGCTTATCTGTATCAGGGCCACATGCCGATTGCGCTGCTGGTGGCGATGCACGCCATGACCATCGTCGGCCCGACGCTGATCAAGATCGGCTATGTGATGCGCCTGCTGTCGCAGTATCGGTTGGGCCGGTCCCCAGCCCTGGCGGTGGCCTGAGATGCGCAGACTCGCGGCGGCGCCAGTGTTCAGCCTGGGCTTTCGGCCGCTGTTTCTGGCCGGGGCCGGATTCGCCGCTCTGGCGGTGCTGATCTGGGGTCTGTGGCTTTACGGCCATTGGTTCGATCTGCAACCGGCGGGCGGCATGCTCGCCTGGCATCGGCATGAGATGCCGTTCGGTTTCGCGGCCGCAATCGTTGCCGGGTTTCTGCTGACGGCGGTGCCCAACTGGACCGGTATTCCCGGCGTGCGCGGCGGGGCGTTGATCGCTTTGGTGTCGGTCTGGCTGCTCGGGCGCGTGTCGTGGTGGCTGCCGTTGCCGACAGGGCTGATCCTTGCGCTGCAATGGGGGTTTCTGCCGCTGCTGGCGGTGATGCTGGCGCGGGATCTGACCGCCGCGCGCAAACGCGACAACTACCCGATTGTGCTGGTGCTCGCGCTGATGGCGGGTTGTCAGGCACTGACCTTGATTGGCCTGTTCAACGATGACACCGGTTTGCAGCGCCAAGGCGTGCTGGGCGCGTTGTGGCTGATTGCGGCGCTGATGACTGTGATCGGCGGACGGGTGATTCCGTTCTTCATCCAGCGAGGCCTGAACCGTCCGCCGGCGCCGGCCGCCCATCCGTTGCCCACGCGGTTGCTGTTGATTGGCAGTCTGCTGACGGCGATCACGTTTGCGGCGGGTCTTAACGATGTGCCCCGGCCGTGGCTGGCAGCACTGTTTGCGCTCACCGGCAGTTTGCAAATACTGCGGCTGATCCGCTGGCATGATCGCGGGATCTGGCGCGTGCCGCTGCTCTGGTCGTTGTACCTGGCTTACGGCTGGATGGCATTGGCGATCTGGGCCATGGCGGCTTGGCATCTGGGACTGCTCGGCCAGCAAAGCCTGGCGACCCATGCACTGGCGGTCGGCGGCGTGGGCGGGTTGATTCTGGCGATGATTGCGCGGGTCAGCCTCGGTCACACCGGCCGGTTGTTGCAACCGCCGAAAGCCGTGGTGCTGGGGTTGGCATTGGTGTTGATCGCGGCGGGTTGCCGGGTGTTGCTGGTGCCGTTTTCCAGCCTCGGCCTCGGTTTGTCTGTGGCGCTCTGGTGCGCGGGGTTCGCGCTGTTTTTACGGCATTACACCGGGATCCTGCTCAAGCCGAGGCTGTAGCTTTTTCAGCCGCGGCGCTCGGCAATCATCAACAACGACTGTGGCACAGGGCTTTGCGGATGTTGTGGCTCGCGCAGACTGCTCAACTGAAATCCGGCCATGTCCAGCGCATTCAGCCAACTGGACAAGGTGCGGAAATACCACGGCATCGGTCGCCATTGGCCCTTGAATCCATCGAAGGTTTCTTCCCGCCAGCCATCCTGATAATCACCTGCGGCCACCGACCACGGATGCAGCGTCTGGATCACCAGCGCACCGCCGGGCACGAGCAGGGCGTTCATGGCGGCGAGCAGCGGGATGATGTCCTGATGCAGCAGGGAAAAGTTGGCGCAGATCAGGTCGTAATCGCGGCCGATGTCGACTTTCGCTTCTACCAGATCTTCATAGCTGGCGACCTGTACCGGTGAAGATCCTGCCGCTTGCGCAGCCTCGACCAGCGTTGCATCACCGTCCACGCCCACCGCTTCGATCCCGCGTTCCACCAGCGTCCGCAACAGCCAGCCTTCGCCGCATCCCAGATCGAGTACGCGCTCGGGTTGGCGCCCCATGATGGCCAGCAGAACGGCCTGATCGGTCACCTGCCGCCGGCTCTCGATAGCACCGCTGCGGATGGCTTCGGTCCAGGCCTGGGCGTTGTGGTGCCAGCTCTGGAGCAGGGTGGATTCAGGCGAGGACATGGCGAGCTCCGAGGATGCGGGTGCAGACAAGGATAGGTCAGGTGTAGTCGGCCAGACGAATCCGGTTGCGACCGCTACGCTTGGATTCGTAGAGTGCGCTGTCGCCCTGTTCGATCAGTGCCGTGAGGCTGGCCGGCGGCTGATCGAACACCTTGGCGCCGATGCTCAGGGTGACCGCTTGCGGGGTGACGTAAGTCTGCGAAGTCATCTGCTGAAACTGCTCACGCAACGCGCTGCCCAGCACCATGATCTGTTCGTGGGACGCATCGCCCAGCAGCATCACGAATTCGTCACCGCCCAGCCTTGCCGCCAGTGCGCCCTTGGCCATCAGCATGATCTTCGACCACGACGGATCTTCCGGTAACAGAAGCAACGACAGCCAGAGCAGGAACATCAAGTACCAGGCCCGCGACAACTGTCGCTGAGTAAACCGTGCAACGCCCAACAGAAACAGCCAGTGCGCAACCACCAGCAAGCCGTTGGCGAACCAGATGCCGATCAGCGGATAGCCGTTGGCGCGCAGCAGGGCCAGGCTCGAACCGACGGTGATGGTGGCGAAACCGGCGCTCCAGAACAGCAGGGAAGGTTCGCGGATGCTGCGCCATTCGACCGCCAGATACAGGGCGGCCGCCGCGGCCAGGGCGGTGGAAATGGTGAGCATCGTGAGGGGATCGAGCGCCATGAACGAACGGGTCTGCCTGGATAGTGGTATTGGGCCACGATTGTAAGCGTTCGCCCATTGGGCTGCTATTTTCACTCACCGGTTATTCCATTTTCAGGCGAGGTGTTCCATGGACCGGTTTACTGGCGGTTGTCTGTGCGGCGAGGTGCGGATCGAGGCGTCGGGGCGACCTTACCGTGTCGGGATTTGTCACTGCCTCGATTGCCGTAAGCACCATGGGGCGCTGTTTCATGCATCGGCGATCTTTCCCGAGGATGCGGTGGCGATCAGCGGCGAAACCCGGGACTATGCCGGGCGACATTTCTGCCCGCGCTGCGGGTCGTCGGTGTTCGGCCGCAGCGGCGATGAAGTCGAGGTGAATCTGGGCGCGCTGGATGCGCCCGATCAATTGCAGCCGACTTACGAACTCTGGACGGTGCGTCGCGAGTCGTGGCTGCCGGCGTTTCCATTGGCCAGACACTATGTGGGTAATCGCGAGGCAACGGGGCGAACCGAAGAATAGCCGGGGTCAGGCTGGGTGCCTGACCCCGGCCAATAGGGTCAGCCGCGAATAAAGGCCAGCAGATCCGCGTTGATCGTTGGCGCTTCTGTGGTCGGCATCCCGTGAGGGAAGCCCGGATAAATCTTCAACGTGCTGTTCTTCAGCAATTTCGCTGACAGCACACCGGCGTTTTCATAGGGCACGATCTGGTCGTCATCGCCGTGCATCACCAGCACCGGGATCGAGATGCTTTTCAGATCGGCGGTGAAGTCGGTCTGCGAAAACGCGACGATCCCGTCATAGTGCGCCTTGGCGCCGCCCATCATGCCTTGACGCCACCAGTTCAGGACCACGGCCTCCGAAGGCTTCGCCCCCGGCCGGTTGTAGCCGTAGAACGGGCCGGCCGGCACATCGTGGTAGAACTGCGCACGATTGGCTGCCAATTGGGCCTGAAGATCGTCGAACACCGACTTCGGCAGACCGCCCGGATTGCTCTCGGTTTTCACCATCAGCGGCGGCACGGCGCTGATGATTGCGGCTTTGGAGACCCGATCCTCGCCATGCCGCGCAATGTAATGAATCACTTCGCCGCCACCGGTGGAGTGACCGACATGCACGGCTTTCTGCGTCCCCAGATGATTGACCACCGCTGCCACGTCGTCGGCGTAGTGATCCATGTCGTGACCGTCCCAGACCTGGCTCGAGCGTCCGTGACCCCGTCGGTCATGGGCCACGACTCGGAAGCCTTGGGCGAGGAAGAACAGCATCTGCGCATCCCAGTCGTCCGCGCTGAGCGGCCAGCCGTGATGGAAATGGATCACCGGGGCGTCTTTCGGGCCCCAGTCCTTGTAGAAGATCTCGACGCCGTCTTTCGTTGTGACATAGCCCATGTTCGCTACTCCTGAAGAATGCGGAACGGAAACGTGAAGGGGTGAAGACAAGCGTTATGAACTCTAGGATTGAAGTGCACTTCAAGGTCAAGCAAGTTCCGAACGGTCATCGCTGGCGTGAATGGTGGGCCATAGCCGTTGTGCGCTTGACCTTAAAGTTTGGTTGAACCTTAGAGTGGCGCTGACCGGCCACCTGCCGGGCCACTCATCGAGAAAGGTCAGCGAACATGAGCAAGCGCTTTACAGAAGTCGAATTCGGATCGCACAAGGTCGAGGTGCTGGAGGGCGGCTACTACGACCGTTTTCGTATGAACCCCAATCTCGACGAAGTGGCCCGGGACAAGGCCGCCGGCAATATCGACTTCTTCCGGCGCATTCCCAAGCAGCAGGTCGCTTCGAGAGTCGGCCCGACCTGGGCGCCGAACTTCTATTACCGATCCGGCAGTGTGCAGTTGCTGTTCCTCGCACCGCTGGACCGTCTGCGCGCTACCTTGCCGGCGCCGCTTGAACCGCTGCGGGCATTTCCCGGTTATGGGCTGGTGGCGCTGACATTTTTCTCCTACTCGGTTTGCGACAACGATCCGTACGACGAAGTCTCCGTGGCGATCGTCGTGCGTCGTCCCGGCGCCCGTGGCTCCCACGCGCTGGAACTGATGGACGCCATGCGTCGGCGCAGCTTCACTGCCCATGTGCTGGCGCTGCCGGTGAACACCGAAATCGCCCGGGTGCGCGGCGTGCACGGCTATCAACTGCCCAAGTGGCGCGCCGACATCAACGTGAACATCGGCACCAGCGTCAGCGCCCGTATTGACGGGCCCAAGGGCCTGCCGGACCTGGTCCTGAAAGCGCCGCTGCCGACCCTGAAAAACGTTACGCCGCAATCGCGCATGAGCACCGCCACCATGATTCATCAGGTCGATGGCCTGTGGCATCAGAGCGTGGTGCAGAGCAACACACTATCCTTTGCCCAACGCCTGTTTCCGCGCGATGTGCAGCTGGATCGCAACGGCGGCCCCCTGAGCCAGTTGCTCGATGGCCTCGGAGCTACGCGGATCCTGCGCCTGGACGTGATCAAGGACGCCCAGATCGTGCTCAACCTGCCCGTGCCGCTGACGGCGTTCGGTCAGGTCGGTGTCACCCCAAGAGAGGCTGCCAAATGACACGTCGAATCCTGCACGTCGTGACCAATGTCGCCCACTATGTCGACCCGACCGAACCCACCGGGTTATGGCTCGGGGAGTTGACCCATGCCTGGCAGGTGTTCGCGGAAAAAGGCTTCGAGCAGCGACTGGTCAGCCCCAGGGGCGGGCGGAGTCCACTGGAGCCTCGGGCATTGAAGTGGCCGATGCTCGACCGCTCGGCCAAGGCCTGGCTGAACGATCCGGCGAGCATGGCGCTGCTGGCGAACACCGCCAGCCCGGAGCAGATCGACAGCGCGGATTACGACGCCATCTATTTCACCGGCGGGCACGCGGTGATGTGGGACTTTCCCGACGACCCCGGCCTGCAACGGCTGACCCGGGAGATCTTCGAGCGCGGCGGGATCGTTTCGTCGGTCTGTCATGGTTATTGCGGGTTGCTCAATACGCGGTTGTCGGACGGCAGCCTGCTGGTGGCGGGGCGCAAGGTCACCGGTTACTCGTGGATGGAAGAAGTGCTGGCCGGTGTCGCGAAAAAAGTACCGTACGACTCCGAGCAACAGATGAAGGATCGCGGGGCGCGCTACGAAAAGGCGTTTCTGCCATTCACCTCGAATGTGGTGACCGACGGCAAACTGGTGACCGGACAGAACCCGCAATCGGCCAAAGCCACGGCGCAACAAGTAGCCGCGATGCTGTAGATCCATGACCGGTGGTCGCGGCGGCTGGTCGTCGGGGCAAAATGCGCTTAGCTGAAAGGGATAAGCCGAGGTGTGCACGGCATCGAATGCTGTCGCAACGCCCCTTCAGAACACCGTGAGTCTGAGGAAATTCCCGATGCTGACCTTGAACATCAATGGCAAGGATCAGGAGCTCGATGTCCCCGCGGACATGCCGTTGCTCTGGGTTCTGCGCGACGTCGCGCACCTGACAGGCACCAAGTTCGGTTGCGGCATGGCCCAGTGCGGGGCCTGCACCGTGCATGTCGATGGCGCTCCGCTGCGATCCTGCATCACGCCGGCCACCGCCGTGGCCCATGGGCAGAAGATCCTCACCATCGAGGGTCTTTCGACTGATGGTTCGCACCCGGTGCAACAGGCCTGGGCCGAGCTGGACGTGGTGCAATGCGGCTACTGTCAGTCCGGGCAGATCATGTCCGCCGCCGCGTTGCTGGCGAAAATCCCCAAACCCACCGACAGCGATATCGATCAGGCGCTCTCCGGCAACATCTGCCGCTGCGGCACGTATCCAAGAATCCGCGCAGCGGTCAAACGTGCCGCCGACATTGGCTGAGCGAGGGGAGGTGAGTGATGAACAGTCCTGTATCCCGTCGCGGATTTCTCAAGGGCAGTGCCGTGCTTGGCGGTGGTCTCGTCGTGGCTTTCGTGGTGCCCGGTGGCAACCGGTTTGCCACAGCGGCGGAAAATGAAGGCAAGGCATTTGCGCCGAACGCGTTCCTGCGGATTGCGCCGGACAACAGCGTCACCGTGCTGCTCGGCCATTCGGAAATGGGCCAGGGCATCTGGACCGGCCTGACCATGCTCATCGCCGAAGAGCTGGACGCCGACTGGTCGAAGATCCGCGTCGAGCACTCGCCGGCCTCGGCTGCCGACTACGGCATGCCGGCGTTTGGCGGGATGCAGATCACCGGCGGCTCCACTTCAACCTGGATGGAATTCGACCGTTACCGACTTGCAGGCGCTACGGCGCGGCAGATGCTGATCGAGGCGGCGGCCAAGCGTTTCAACGTGACACCGTCGACGATCCGCACCGAATCCGGCGTGGTGATTGCCGGCGACAACCGCGCCACTTACGGCGAACTGGCGGACGCCGCCGGGCAACTGCCGGTGCCGGATCCGAAGTCGATTACCTTCAAGGAAGCCAAGGACTGGAAAGTCATCGGCAAACCCACCAGACGCCTCGACACCCCGGAGAAAATCACCGGCCGTGCGAAGTTCGGCATGGACGTGCAGTTCGACGGACTGATGACGGCGATGGTCGCGCGCGCCCCGGTGTTCGGCGCCACGGTGAAATCCTTCGAAGGTGCGCAGGCACTGGCCGTTCCAGGCGTGCATAAAGTGGTGCAGGTGCCGACCGGCGTGGCGGTGATCGCCGATCATTATTGGGCGGCGAAACTGGGGCGCGATGCGCTGAAGGTTGATTGGGATCTGGGGCCGCACGCGGATCTCAGCAGCGAAAAACTGCTGGAGAGCTTCCGCAAACTCGCCGCCACACCGGGCATTTCCGCCAGTCAGGCCGGTGATGCCAAGGGCGGCTTTGGCAAAGCAGCGAAGAAAATCGATGTCGAGTACAGCGTGCCTTATCTGGCTCATGCGCCGATGGAACCGCTGAACTGTACGGTGAAGATCAGCGCCGACAAGTGCGAGATCTGGACCGGCACCCAGTTTCAGACGCTGGACCAAATGGTTGCCGGCAAGATCACCGGGCTGAAACCGGAGCAGGTGGAAATTCATACCGAATTCCTTGGCGGTGGTTTCGGTCGGCGGGCCAACCCGACGTCGGACTTTGTCGCCGAAGCGGTGCAGGTGGCGAAGGCCGCCGCGATGCCGGTGAAAACCGTGTGGTCGCGGGAGGATGATATCCGGGGCGGTTATTACCGTTCGGCGTTTTTGCATCGGGCCAGGATTGGGCTGGGAGCCGATGGCATGCCGCTGGCGTGGCAGCATGTGCTGGTCGGGCAGTCGATCATGGCCGGCACCATGCTGGAAAAAACCATGGTCAAGAACGGCGTCGATCAGACGTCGGTCGAGGGTGTGTCTGACAGTCCGTACATTACAGGCCTCGCCAATCATCAGGTCGATCTGCATTCGCCAACCACCGGGATCAACGTGTTGTGGCTGCGCTCCGTGGGTCATAGCCACACGGCGTTTGTCATGGAATCGCTGATCGATGAAATGGCCGCGGCGGCGGGCAAGGACCCGGTGGAGTACCGGCGAACCTTGCTCAAGGATCACGCCCGGCATCTCGGCGTGTTGAATCTGGCGGTGGAAAAGGCCAACTGGAAAGCGCCGCTGCCGGACGGGCATGCATTGGGCGTGGCGGTGCACGAGTCGTTCGGCAGTTACGTGGCGCAAGTCGCCGAGGTGTCGCAGGACAATCTGAAGATTCGCGTTCACCGCGTGGTGTGCGCGGTGGATTGCGGGATTGCGGTCAACCCGCAGAGCATCGCGGCGCAGATGGAATCGTGCATCACTTTCGGCCTGGGCATGGCGTTGCACAGCAAGCTGACGCTCAAGGACGGACACGTCGTGCAGTCCAACTATCACGACTATCAAGTGCTGCGCCTGAACGAGATGCCGGTGGTCGAAGTGCACATCGTGCCGAGCACGGACAAGCCCGGCGGCATCGGCGAGGCCGGTGTGCCGCCGACTGCACCAGCGGTGGCCAACGCGGTGTTCGCCCTGACCGGGCAGCGTCTGCGGGAACTGCCGCTGCAACTGTCGGGGGTGTGAGATGAAACGACATCTGTTGTTGGGCGCTGTGATGCTGGTCGGGCTGGGCGGCTATGCCTCGGACCTGTTCGCCGACGATCAGGAGGCCTTGAAGGCCTTCGGCACAGTGCAGAAAGTCTTCCAGAGCCCGCGCTGCCAGAACTGCCACATTCCTGGCGATTCGCCGTTGCAGTTCGACGCCGGCACGCCCCACGCGATGAACGTGGTGCGCGGCATGGACGGCAAGGGCGCCGCTGGTTTGCCGTGTGCCACCTGCCACGCCGAAACCAATCCGCCGGCCAGTTATGGCCCCCACGCGCCACCGGGTGCGCCGCACTGGAGCCTGCCGCCGGCCTCGCACAAGATGGCCTGGATCGGCCTGCCGCCGGATCGCTTGTGCGCGATGATCAAGGACCGCAGCAGCAACGGCGACCGGGACTTCGCCGCGCTGATCAAGCACGTCAGCGAGGACAAACTGGTGCTCTGGGGCTGGAATCCCGGGCCGGGGCGGCAACCGGTGCCGGTGCCCCACGACATCTTCGTCAGTCAGTTCAAGCTCTGGGCGGACGCGGGTGGGCCGTGTCCGGTGGCCGGCGGATGAGCATTTGAGTCATCGCCAATCAGGGCTACGCTGAAGGTCACTGATAACAAGGGAGTGTGTGATGCTGGTGCCAGGCAAACCCGTCAATGAAGCGGCTCGAGTGCAAGCGCTGTATGGATTGAACCTGCTCGATTCCGCCCCCGAAGAACGCTTCGACCGTCTGACTCGATTGGCCAGGCGGCTGTTCAACGTACCGATCGCGCTGGTGACGCTGGTGGACAAGGATCGGCAGTGGTTCAAGTCCTGCGTGGGCCTGGACGCGACCGAAACGCCACGGGACGTTTCGTTCTGCGGCCACGCGATCCTCAAGGATGAATTGCTGCTGGTGCCCGATGCCCGTCAGGACGTGCGTTTCCACGACAATCCTTTGGTGATCGGCGACCCGAATATCCGTTTCTACGCCGGTTATCCGCTGACCGTGCCCAACGGCAACAAGATGGGCACCTTGTGCCTGATCGACACCCGCCCCCGCGAACTAGATGACGAAGAGCGCGACTTGCTGCGCGATCTCGCCGGGATGGCCGAGCAGGAGCTGATGGCCGTGCAGATGGCGAGCATGGACGAGCTGACGCTGTTGTCCAACCGACGCGGGTTCATGATGCTGGCCCAGCATGCGCTGGATGCCTGCGCACGGATGGGCAAGCCCGCGACACTGCTGTTTTTCGACCTCAACGACTTCAAGCAGATCAACGACCTCTACGGTCATGCCGAGGGCGACAGCGCGCTCAAGACCTTCGCCGATGTGTTGCGCATTGCCTTTCGCGAAAGCGACGTGGTGGGGCGGTTGGGCGGCGATGAGTTCGTGGCGTTGCTGACCGGTTCCAGCCACATCGAAACCACGGCGATCATGGCGCGCCTCAAGGAAATCCTCGAAGAGCGCAATGCCACGTTGCATCGGGGGTATGCGATTCGCTTCAGTGTCGGGCAGATCGAGTACGACCCACGACGGCATGACACCGTGGATAAGCTGCTGGCGGATGCGGATGGGGCGATGTATGCCCACAAGCAAGCCCTGAAGCGAATCTGACGCTTATTTGGCAAACAACTGCCCGATGTCCTTGAACGCCTTGAACTCCAGGGCGTTCCCGCAGGGGTCGAACAAAAACATCGTGGCCTGTTCGCCCACCAATCCCTGAAAACGAATCCCCGGCTCGATCACGAACCGCGTGCCCAGTGATTTCAGGCGCTCGGCCAGGGCGTGCCATTCCTCCATTCCCAGCACCACACCGAAATGCGGCACCGGGACGTCGTGTCCGTCCACGGCGTTGGTGTGAGCGGCTTCCTGCGAGGCATTTTTCGGCGCCAGGTGAATCACCAGTTGATGGCCGAAGAAGTTGAAATCGACCCAGTGATCGCTGGAGCGGCCTTCCTCCAGACCGAACACTTCGCGGTAAAAATGCCGGGCGGCGGCGAGGTCATACACGGGAATGGCCAGATGGAAGGGGCTGAGTGGCATGGAGTTGGTCTCGATCAACGGTTGGGTGAATCCAGTCTAGCGCTGTGCATTTCGATTGAAAGACGATAGTTTTTGCGTCGAGCTCAAATTATTTCGATCAATCGAGGTGCCCATGCTGCGTGAACTCAAGACCTTTCTGGCGGTGGCGCAGCACGGTACGTTTGCCGCGGCGGGCCTGCATGTCGGCCTGACGCAATCGGCGGTCAGCGCGCAGATCCGCAATCTGGAACAGACTTTGGGTGTGCGCCTGTTTGATCGCACCGGCCGTCAGGCAATTCTCAATCCGGCAGGGCAGCGTGCGGTGCCGATGGCGCAGGAAATGCTCGCCACCTTCAGCCGCATGGCGATCAGTGAGGACGCCAGCGAGTTTCGCGGCGAGCTGAGAATTGGCGCCGTGGCGACCGCACAGACCGGGCTGTTGCCTCAGGCCTTGCTGCGCTTGCGCCAACAGGCTCCGGGCGTGGAGCCGAAACTGGTGCCGGGTGTGTCGTTGAACCTGCTGAGCCAGGTGGATGCCGGGGAAGTCGATCTGGCGATCATGATCAAGCCGCCGTTTGAATTGCCCAAGGAGCTGTCGGCGCAGGTGATGCGGCGCGAGCCGTTCGTGCTGATCGTGCCGCCCGGCATCGAGGGAAACGATCCGCTGCAACTGCTGGCCGAGCATCCTCACGTGCGTTATGACCGCAATTCGTTCGGGGGGCGGCTGGTGACGCGGTTTCTGCGTGAGCAGCGGATAGATGTCCGCGTGGCGCTGGAGCTGGATGAGCTGGAAGCGATCGTGAAGATGGTCGAGTGCGGGCTCGGGGTTTCGTTGCTGCCAAGAGCCGGATTGTGGCTGGAGCATCCGCTGAAGGTGAGGGTGATCGAGTTGGGTGAGCTGACGTTTTATCGGGAGATGGTGCTGTTGCAGCGTTATAGCCAGCGCCGTCAGCCGATTCAGCAGTTGTTCGCCCGTTGCCTGGGATCGCAGGCATGAAAAAGCCCGCCAATCGGCGGGCTTTTTATCGGCAGCGCGAAGATTACTCTTCGATGTTGCCCATGGCGGTGGTGTTGAAGCCGCCGTCCACGTACATGATTTCACCGCTGATGCCCGACGCCAGGTCGGAGCACAGGAAGGCGCCGGCGTTGCCGACTTCTTCGATGGTGACGTTGCGGCGCAGTGGGGTTTGCGCTTCGTTGGCGGCCAGCATCTTGCGGAAGTTCTTGATGCCCGAAGCTGCCAGAGTGCGGATCGGACCGGCCGATACGCAGTTGACGCGGGTGCCGTCCGGGCCCAGGGAGCCGGCCAGGTAACGGACGCCGGCTTCCAGCGAAGCCTTGGCCATGCCCATCACGTTGTAGTTAGGCATGGTGCGCTCGGCGCCCAGGTACGACAGGGTCAGCAGGCTGCCGTTGCGGCCTTTCATCATTTCGCGACCGGCCTTGGCCAGGGCCACGAAGCTGTAGGCGCTGATGTCGTGAGCGATGCGGAAACCTTCGCGGGTGGTGGCTTCGGTGAAGTCGCCGTCCAGTTGGTCGCCCGGTGCGAAGCCGACGGAGTGCACGATGCAGTCCAGGCCGTCCCACTTCTTGCTCAGTTCTTCGAAGACCTTGGCGATTTCTTCATCGCTGGCCACGTCGCACGGGAAGCACAGCTCAGGGCTCGAGCCCCAGCCCTGTGCGAATTCTTCGACACGACCTTTCAGTTTGTCGTTCTGATAAGTGAAGGCAAGCTCAGCGCCCTCGCGATGCATGGCGGCAGCGATGCCGGATGCGATGGACAGCTTGCTGGCGACACCGACGATCAGTACGCGCTTACCGGCGAGAAAACCCATGTGTTGCTCCTCTTTCAGGTTATTGCGCAGTGGCTGGTGCCAGAAAAGCGGCTTCCAGCAACTGCTGTGTATACGGATGTTGGGGAGCGGCAAAGATTGCTTGCGCGTCTCCCTGTTCGACCACTTGGCCATGCTTGACCACCATCAACTGGTGGCTCAGCGCTTTCACAACAGCCAGATCATGGCTGATGAACAAATACGTCAGGTTGTACTTGGCTTGCAGTGAACGCAACAGCTCCACCACTTGCCGCTGCACCGTCCGGTCGAGCGCCGAAGTCGGCTCGTCCAGCAGGATCAGCGCCGGTTTGAGCACCAGGGCCCGGGCAATGGCGATACGCTGCCGCTGCCCACCGGAAAATTCATGGGGGTAGCGGTGCCGGGTTTCCGGATCCAGACCTACCTCCTTCAATGCCGCAATAATCGCCGCTTCCTGCTCGGCGGCGGTGCCCATCCTGTGGATCCGCAGGCCTTCGCCAACGATGTCGCTCACGCACATCCGCGGGCTCAGGCTGCCAAACGGGTCCTGAAACACCACCTGCATCTCCCGACGCAACGGGCGAACCTCGTTCTGCGTCAGGCAGTCTAGCTGCTTGCCTTCAAAACGGATCGCGCCTTTGCTGCCGATGAGCCGCAAAATCGCCAGGCCCAGAGTGGACTTGCCGGAACCGCTTTCTCCCACGATCCCCAGGGTCTGACCCTGAGGCAGGCTGAAATTGATGCCGTCCACTGCCTTGACGTGATCCACCGTGCGCTTGAGCAGGCCTTTCTTGATCGGGAACCAGACTTTCAAGTCCTCGACCTGCAACAGCGGCGCCCCGATTTTATTGCTCGCCGGGCCTCCGCTGGGCTCCGCCGCCAGCAGCTCCCGAGTGTACGGATGCTGCGGAGAACGGAACAGTTCTTCGCACGATGCCTGTTCGACGATGCAACCGCGCTGCATGACACATACGCGATGCGCAATTCTTCGCACCAGGTTCAAATCGTGACTGATCAGTAGCAGCGCCATGCCCAATCGAGCCTGCAATTCCTTGAGCAGGTCGAGGATTTTCAGCTGAACGGTCACGTCCAGCGCGGTGGTCGGTTCGTCGGCGATCAGCAGTTCCGGCTCGTTGGCCAGCGCCATGGCGATCATCACCCGCTGGCGCTGACCGCCGGACAATTCGTGGGGCAGGGCCTTGAGGCGCTTTTGCGGCTCGGGGATGCCGACCATCTCCAGCAATTCCAGGGTGCGCTTGGTCGCGACCTTGCCGGTCAGGCCCTTGTGGATACCGAGCACTTCGTTGATCTGCTTTTCGATCGAGTGCAGCGGGTTGAGCGAGGTCATTGGCTCCTGGAAGATCATCGCGATCCGGTTGCCGCGGATGTGGCGGATGGTCTTTTCGCTCAGCTCCAGCAGGTTTTGCCCGGAATAGGTGATGCTGCCCGCCGGATGGCGAGCCAGCGGGTAGGGCAGCAGGCGCAGGATCGAGTGCGCCGTCACTGACTTGCCCGAGCCCGACTCGCCCACCAGCGCCAGGGTCTCGCCGCGCTTGATGTCGAAGCTGACGCCCTCGACCACCCGGTGCGAGCGTTCGCCCGTGCCGAATTCGACGGCGAGGTCGCGCACTTCGATCAGATTGTCCTGATTCATTTCACTTCCTCGGGTCGAAGGCATCGCGAGCGGACTCGCCGATAAACACCAGCAGACTCAACATCAGCGCCAGCACCGCAAACGCACTCATGCCCAGCCACGGCGCCTGCAGGTTGGATTTGCCCTGGGCGACCAGCTCACCCAGCGACGGGCTGCCGGCCGGCAAGCCGAAGCCGAGGAAGTCCAGCGCAGTGAGGGTGCCGATGGCGCCGGTCAGGATGAACGGCATGAAGGTCATGGTCGAGACCATGGCGTTGGGCAAGATGTGGCGGAACATGATCGCGCCGTTCTGCATCCCCAGCGCCCGGGCCGCGCGCACGTATTCGAGGTTGCGCCCGCGCAGGAACTCGGCGCGCACCACGTCCACCAGGCTCATCCACGAGAACAGCAGCATGATCCCCAGCAGCCACCAGAAATTCGGCTGGACGAAACTGGCGAGAATGATCAGCAGGTACAGCACCGGCAGACCCGACCAGATCTCCAGAAAACGCTGGCCGGCCAGATCGACCCAGCCGCCATAGAAGCCCTGCAAGGCCCCGGCGATCACACCGATAATCGAGCTGAGCACGGTCAGTGTCAGGGCGAACAACACCGAAATCCGGAAACCGTAGATCACCCGCGCCAACACGTCGCGGCCTTGATCGTCGGTGCCCAGCAGGTTGTCCGCTGACGGCGGGGCAGGGGCCGGGACTTTCAGGTCGTAGTTGATGCTCTGGTAGCTGAACGGAATCGGTGCCCACAGCACCCACGCGTCCTTGGCCTTGAGCAGTTCGCGGATGTACGGGCTCTTGTAGTTGGCCTCCAGCGGGAATTCGCCGCCGAAGGTGGTTTCCGGGTAACGCTTGACCGCCGGGAAGTACCAGTTGTTGTCGTAGTGCACCACCAGCGGCTTGTCGTTGGCGATCAGTTCGGCGCCGAGGCTCAGGCCGAACAGGATCAGGAACAGCCACAGCGACCACCAGCCACGCTTGTTGGCCTTGAACAGTTCGAAGCGCCGGCGATTGAGAGGGGACAGGTTCATCTCAATGCTCCCGGCTGGCGAAGTCGATGCGCGGATCGACCAGGGTGTAGGTGAGGTCGCCGATCAGTTTCACCACCAGCCCCAGCAGGGTGAAGATGAACAGGGTGCCGAACACCACCGGGTAATCGCGGTTGATCGCCGCCTCGAAACTCATCAGGCCGAGGCCGTCGAGGGAGAAGATCACTTCCACCAGCAGGGAGCCTGTGAAGAAGATGCCAATGAACGCCGACGGGAACCCGGCGATCACCAGCAGCATCGCGTTGCGGAACACATGACCGTAGAGCACGCGGTGACGGGTCAGGCCCTTGGCCTTGGCGGTGACCACGTACTGCTTGTTGATTTCGTCGAGGAAGCTGTTTTTGGTCAGCAGGGTCATGGTTGCGAAGTTGCCGATTACCAGCGCGGTCACCGGCAGCGCCAGGTGCCAGAAGTAATCGAGGACCTTGCCGCCCAGGCTCAGCTCGTCGAAGTTGTTCGAGGTCAGGCCGCGTAAAGGAAACCAGTCCAGATAACTGCCACCGGCAAACACCACGATCAACAGGATCGCAAACAGAAACGCCGGAATCGCATAACCGACGATGATCGCCGAACTGGTCCAGACGTCGAAATGGCTGCCGTGTCGCGTGGCCTTGGCGATCCCCAGCGGGATCGACACCAGGTACATGATCAGCGTGCTCCACAGCCCGAGCGAGATCGATACCGGCATCTTCTCCTTGATCAGGTCGATGACCTTGGCGTCGCGGAAGAAGCTGTCGCCGAAATCCAGTCGGGCGTAGTTCTTGACCATGATCCACAGCCGTTCCGGCGCCGACTTGTCGAAACCGTACATGTGCTCGATTTCCTTGATCAGCGCCGGGTCCAGACCTTGCGCGCCGCGATAGGCCGAGCCGGCCACCGACACTTCGGCACCGCCGCCAGCGATGCGGCTGGTGGCGCCTTCGAAGCCTTCGAGCTTGGCGATCATCTGTTCCACCGGCCCGCCGGGCGCGGCCTGGATGATCACGAAGTTGATCAGCAGAATGCCGAACAGGGTCGGGATGATCAGCAACAGTCGCCGAAAAATATACGCCAGCATCTGATTACTCCGTGCCCACAGGGTCGGCTTGCAGTTGGGTTTGCACTTCTACCGCAGGTTTCGTGTCGGGTTTGACCCACCAGGTGTTAATGCCGATGTCGTACTTGGGGGAGACTTTCGGGTGGCCGATGTGGTTCCAGTACGCCACGCGCCAGCTCTTGATGTGCCAGTTGGGGATCACGTAGTAACCCCATTGCAGCACGCGGTCGAGAGCGCGGGCGTGGGCCACCAGGCTTTTGCGCGAATCGGCGTTGATCAGGTTCTCGACCAGATGATCGACCACCGGGTCCTTCAGGCCCATCGAGTTGCGGCTGCTCGGCTTGTCGGCGGCGGCGCTCATCCAGAATTCGCGTTGCTCGTTACCGGGTGAGTTGGACTGCGGAAAGCTGCCGACGATCATGTCGAAGTCCCGCGAACGCACACGGTTGACGTATTGCGAGACGTCGACGCGGCGGATCACCAGATCGATGCCCAGGTCCGCGAGGTTGCGTTTGAACGGCAGCAACACCCGCTCGAATTCGGTCTGGGCCAACAGGAATTCGATGACCACCGGTTTGCCGGTGGCGTCGACCATTTTGTCGTCGACGATCTTCCAGCCGGCCTCTTGCAGCAATTGATAGGCCTCGCGTTGCTGCAGGCGAATCATGCCGCTGGCGTCGGTCTTCGGGTTTTCGAAGGCTTCGCTGAACACCTGCGCCGGGAGCTGGCGGCGGAACGGGTCGAGGATCGCCAGTTGATCGGCGTCCGGCAGGCCGGTGGCGGCCATTTCCGAGTTCTCGAAGTAGCTGCGGGTGCGCACGTAGGCGCTGTTGAACAGTTGCTTGTTGGTCCATTCGAAGTCGAGCAACAGACCCAGTGCCTGACGCACGCGAACGTCCTGGAACACCGGGCGACGCAGGTTGAAGACGAAGCCTTGCATGCCGGTCGGGTTGCCGTTGGGGATCAGTTCCTTGACCAGTCGGCCCTCGGTGACGGCCGGGATGTTGTAGGCGTTGGCCCAGTTTTTCGCGGTCATTTCCAGCCAGTAGTCGAACTGCCCGGCCTTCAGCGCTTCCAGCGCGACGGTGTTGTCGCGGTAATAGTCGGTGGTCAGCACGTCGAAGTTGTAGAACCCGCGATTGACCGGCAGGTCCTTGCCCCAGTAATCCTTGACCCGCTCGTAACGTACCGAGCGCCCGGCCTTCACTTCGGCGACCTTGTACGGGCCGCTGCCCAGCGGGATTTCCAGGTTGCCCTTGTTGAAGTCGCGACTGGCCCACCAGTGTTTGGGCAGCACCGGCAACTGGCCGAGGATCAGCGGCAGCTCGCGATTGTTGTTGTGCTTGAACTTGAACAGCACCGTGAGCGGGTCTTCGGCGACGGCTTCTTCGACATCGCTGTAGTAACCGCGAAACATTGGCGAGCCTTCTTTGGTCAGGGTCTCGAAGCTGAACACCACGTCTTCGGCGCGCACCGGGTGACCGTCATGGAAGCGCGCTTCGGGGCGCAGGTAGAAACGCACCCAGCTGTTGTCCGGGGCTTTTTCGATCTTGCTGGCGATCAGGCCGTATTCGGTGAACGGCTCGTCGAGGCTGTGCTTGGTCAGGGTGTCGTAGATCTGCCCGACATCGTCCGCCGGCACGCCTTTGCTGATGAACGGGTTGAGGCTGTCGAAGCCGCCAAAACCGGCCTGACGGAAGATCCCGCCCTTGGGCGCGTCGGCGTTCACGTAATCGAAGTGCTTGAAGTCGGCGGGGTATTTCGGCGGCTCGTTGTACAGCGTCACGGCGTGTTGCGGGGCGGCACAGGCCAGCCCGGCGAACAACAGGCCGCAAGCCTGCACGAGCAGGGTGCGAACGGCGTTCATTGACCTTTCTCCGAAGATTTCAGCCACCACGCGCTCAGGCCCAGGGTATAGGGCGGCGTGCTGACGAAGGCGAACCGGTTGCGGTACGCCAGACGGTGATAATTGAGGTACCAGTTGGGAATGCTGTAGTGCTGCCAGAGCAGCACGCGGTCCAGCGCCTTGCCGGCGGCGACCTGTTCGTCGCGGGTGCGGGCGGCGAGCAATTGCTCGAGCAGATGATCGACCACCGGGTTGGCGATGCCCGCGTAATTCTTGCTGCCCTTGACCCCGACCTGGCTGGAATGGAAGTACTGCCACTGTTCCAGTCCCGGGCTGAGGGTCTGGTTGAGGGTCATCAGGATCATGTCGAAATCGAACTGATCCAGGCGTTGTTTGTACTGGGCGCGGTCCACCGTGCGCAGGCGTGCGTCGATGCCGATGCTGTTGAGGTTTTCAATGTACGGCTGGAGGATCCGCTCCAGGTTCGGATTGACCAGCAGCAGTTCGAAACTCAGCGGTTGGCCGGCAGCGTTCTGCAAGCGCTGGCCGTTGAGCTTCCAGCCAGCCTCGGCCAGCAGTGCGAGGGTCTTGCGCATGGTTTCACGGGGAATGCCGCGCCCATCGGTCTGCGGCAGCGTGAACGGCTCGGTGAACAGCCGGGCCGGCAATTGATCCTTGTACGGTTTGAGCATCAGCCATTCGTGACCGACCGGCAGACCGCTGGCGCTGAATTCGCTGTTGGGGTAGTAACTGGTGGTGCGCTTGTAGGCGTCGCTGAACAGCGCGCGGTTGGTCCACTCGAAGTCGAACATCAGACCCAACGCCTCACGAACCTTGACCTCGGCGAAAGTCGGGCGGCGAGTGTTCATGAACAGGCCCTGACTCTGGGTCGGGATCTGGTGCGGGATCTGCGCCTTGATCACGTCGCCCCGTCGGATCGCCGGGAAGTTGTAGCCGTTGGCCCAGTTCTTCGCCTGATGCTCGATGTAGATGTCGAACTCACCGGCCTTGAAGGCTTCGAAGGCCACGTCGCTGTCGCGGTAGAACTCGACTTCCATGCGATCGAAGTTGTACTTGCCGCGATTGACCGGCAAATCCTTGCCCCAGTAATCCTTGACCCGTTCGAACACCAGTTGCCGCCCCGGCGTCACCGAGGTGATGCGGTACGGCCCGCTGCCCAGCGGCGGCTCGAACGTGGTGGCCTTGAAGTCGCGACCTTTCCAGTAATGTTGGGGCAGCACCGGCAACTCGCCCAGACGCAGGATCAGCAGCGGGTTGCCCGAGCGTTTCATCACGAAACGAATGCGCTGCGGGTTGAGGATGTCGACCCGCAACACTTCCTGAAGCGCGGTGCGATACAGCGGATGACCTTCCTTGAGCAACAGGCGATAGGAGAACGCCACGTCGTAGGCGGTGATCGGCGTGCCGTCGTGGAAACGTGCTTCCGGGCGCAGGTTGAACACCACCCAGCTGCGGTCTTCGCTGTATTCCACCGATTGAGCGATCAGCCCATAACTGGAGGCCGGCTCATCGCCGGAAGGCGAATACTGGCCGGTGCCGACCATCAGCGGCTCGTTCAGCTCGTTGATGCCGTATTGCAGGAAATTCGGGGTGGTGACCGGGCTGGTGCCCTTGAAGGTGTAGGGATTCAGCGTATCGAAGGTGCCAAACGCCATCACCCGCAAGGTGCCGCCCTTGGGCGCTTGCGGGTTGACCCAGTCGAAGTGGGTAAATCTGGCCGGGTACTTGAGCGTGCCGAACTGCGCATAACCGTGACTTTCGGTGATCGTCGCGCTGACGGGGGAGCTCAAGGCCAGGCTGATCAGGAGCAGGAGGAGGGGACGCTTCAAGTCAGATCCGATCCAGGCGGCTTGGGCTTTGTGGGCCGTACAGTAACAGCTTGTATGGACAGGAAAAAGACAGGGGGTTAATGCGCGCTTAATTGTGGGAGTCGCTGGCGGCGAAGGCAAAAAATGACAGACAAAAAAAACCCCTGAAATTCAGGGGCTCTTTATCAGTGCGGCTGGTAGACCGTGAGCATCTGCCCAGGCTTGAGCGCCTTGCCGGCGCCCGGGTTCCAGCGCTTGAGATGCTGCATCTCGACGTTGAAACGCTTGGCCACCACGTACAGCGTGTCGCCTTGCTTGACCTTGTATTGGGTCTGTTTCTGGTTGTCGGTCTTGCTGCTGGTCTTGCTGTTGGCGGCCAGCACCGTGTTGATGCGTCCGCCGCTGGTGTTGCGGGCCGGCGTGCGCTTGGTGGTGTCCTGCATGACCAGGGTCTGGCCGACCTTGAGGTTCTTGCCGGTCATCTTGTTCCAGCGTTGCAGGTCCTTGACGTCGACCTTGTTGGCCTTGGCGATGGATGCGAGGTTGTCACCGCGTTTGACCCGGTAGGCACGCTTGAGCTTGGCGACTTCGGTCGGATCAGCGCCTTCGAAGACCGGTTTCAGCGAACGAGGGCTGATCAGTTCTTCAGGACGCATGGTCTGCAGGCTGGCGGTCAGCAGTTGCGCCTTCGAGGTCGGCACCAACAGGTGCTGCGGGCCGTCGATGGTGGTGCGCTGCTTGAAGGCCGGGTTGAGCTGGAACAGCTCGTCTTCGTCGATGTTGGCCACCGCTGCAACCTTGGACAGGTCCATGCGCTGGTTGATTTCGACGACCTGGAAATACGGTTCGTTGGCGATCGGGTTGAGGTTCACCCCGTAGGCTTCCGGCGACAGTACCACTTGCGACAGCGCCAGCAGTTTCGGCACGTAGGCTTGGGTTTCTGCCGGCAGCGGCAGGTTCCAGTAGTCGGTCGGAAGACCCAGTCGCTCGTTGCGTTCGATGGCGCGGCTGACCGTGCCTTCGCCGGCGTTGTAGGCCGCCAGGGCCAGCAGCCAGTCACCGTTGAACATGTCGTGCAGACGGGTCAGGTAATCCATCGCTGCCGTGGTCGAGGCGGTGATGTCACGACGGCCGTCGTAGAAACGGGTCTGGCGCAGGTTGTAGTAACGCCCGGTGGAAGGGATGAATTGCCAGAGACCCACAGCATCGGCCCGGGAATAGGCCATCGGGTTGTAGGCGCTTTCAATCACTGGCAGCAGCGCCAGTTCCAGCGGCATGTTGCGTTCTTCGAGGCGCTCGACGATGTAATGAATGTAGAGGCTGCCGCGTTCCCCGGCGTTCTCGAGAAAGGAAGGGTTACTGGCGAACCACAGGCGCTGTTGCTCGATGCGCGGGTTCACGCCCAGGCCTTCCTGGAGCTGGAAACCACCGCGCATGCGTTCCCAGATGTCCTGGGGCACCTGCGGGCTGGGCTTCTCGGACAACCAGATGGGCTTCTGCTTGGCTCGCGCAGCAATGTTCGGCGTATGGGTCGCTTCAGTCTGCGGAGCATGGCTGGAACAGCCCGCCAGCGTGGCGGACACAGCCACCGCGATGGCTTGCGCCAGGCGGGTCAATGCGTCTGAATTGACGGACTTACGTATGGATGACGACATTGGCTGGAAGTAAGTTCCGGGCAAAAATGTCGGGGGATTCTAGAAAGCGCACCCCCTGCGGTCAACCATTCAGAGTTTTTGTACCAAGTGGTGAACGTCTTAGAACTTATCTTTCCAAGCCCGCAGAGCCGCAAAAACCTCACTCGGCGCCCGGTTTTGAGCGCCATTCCGTTCGTCCACTTTTTGTTTAACTAATGTTTCACCGGTACGCAAAAACGGGTTTGTGAGCTTTTCCAGGGCCAGGGTCGAGGGCAGGGTCATGACGCCGTTCTGCCGTTGCTGGGTGACTTTTTCCAGACGGGCGGCAATGTTCGGGTTGCCCGGTTCCACGGCGGCGGCAAATTTCAGGTTGCTCAGGGTGTATTCGTGAGTGCAGTAGACCAGCGTGTCTTCCGGCAGCGATGCCAGACGTCCCAGCGAGTGGTGCATCTGCTCCGGTGTGCCTTCGAATAACCGGCCGCAACCGGCAGCGAACAGGGTGTCGCCGCAGAACAGCAGGCCGTGGTGGTAATAGGCGATGTGCCCCAGGGTATGGCCGGGAACGGCGTAGACATCGAAATCCCAGCCGAGCACACGCACCTTGTCGTTGTCCTTGAGCGCCACATCACGCCCGGGAATGCTTTCGCTGGCCGGCCCGTAGACCGTGGCATCGGTTGCCTGCTTCAGCGTTTCGACGCCGCCGACATGATCATGGTGATGATGAGTGATCAGAATATCGGCGAGCACCCAGCCCGGATGCGCAGCGAGCCATGCCTGCACAGGGGCGGCATCCCCCGGATCGACCACCGCGCAACGCTGGGTGGCATGATCCTGTAACAACCAGATGTAGTTGTCGGTGAAGGCGGGCAGGGCACTGATCTGTATCATCTTCGGATTCGCCAAGCAGGTAACATTGGCGCATCTTAGAGGTTCCTGGCGTGTTGGAGAATGCAATGATCGATAAAGCGTTCGCTCAGGCCGATCCTGACTGGCTCGCCCTGATCGGTGCGGCCCGTGAGTGGCTGTCCGGCCCCCTCGGGCAATTTCTGCTGGACGAAGAGCGCCGCATGCTCGAAGACGAGCTCGGCCGGTTCTTCGGCGGCTATCTGGTGCATTACGGCCCGTCCGCCGAAACGCCGCCGTCGGCGCCGCAGGTGCAGCGCAACGTGCGGCTTGGCGCGCCATTGCCCGGTGTCGAGATCGTCTGCGAGGAACAGGCCTGGCCGTTGAGCGAGCACGCCGCCGACGTGGTGGTGTTGCAGCATGGCCTGGATTTCTGCCTGTCGCCCCACGGTTTGCTGCGTGAAGCGGCCAGCAGCGTGCGCCCCGGCGGGCATCTGCTGATCGTCGGCATCAACCCCTGGAGCACCTGGGGCCTGCGTCATGTGTTCGCTCATGACGCCTTGCATCAGGCGCGCTGCATCTCGCCGTCGCGGGTCGCCGACTGGCTCAACCTGCTGGGCTTCGCGCTGGAGAAACGCCGCTTCGGGTGCTATCGTCCGCCGCTCGCGTCACCCAAGTGGCAGGCCCGTCTGGCCGGCTGGGAACGCAAGGCCGGCGACTGGCAACTGTCGGGCGGCGGCTTCTATCTGCTGGTTGCGCGCAAGATCGTGGTCGGCCTGCGTCCGGTGCGCCAGGAGCGCCGCGAACCGATGGGCAAGCTGATTCCGCTGCCGATGGCCAAGGTCAATCGCCGCCGTATCGAACCGTAAACCTTCTTTTATTTGTGGCCGGGTCTGTCCCGGCCTCGGCCATCGTCGATCCGTGATCGACGGGGCAACGCATTTTTTCTGGATAGATTGGCATGAGCGAAAGCGTCGATAGCGTAGAACTGTTCACTGACGGCGCCTGCAAGGGCAACCCCGGCCCCGGCGGCTGGGGCGCCTTGCTGGTGTGCAAGGGCGTCGAAAAGGAACTGTGGGGCGGCGAAGCCAACACCACCAACAACCGCATGGAACTGCTCGGTGCGATCCGTGGCCTGGAAGCCCTCAAGCGTCCGTGCGAAGTGCTGCTGGTGACCGACTCGCAATACGTGATGAAAGGCATCAACGAGTGGATGGCCAACTGGAAGAAGCGCGGCTGGAAAACCGCCGCCAAGGAGCCTGTGAAAAACGCCGACCTGTGGAAAGAGCTGGACGAGCAGGTCAACCGCCACAAAGTCACCTGGAAGTGGGTGCGCGGCCACATCGGTCACCACGGCAACGAACGCGCCGACCAGTTGGCCAACCGTGGTGTGGATGAGATTCGCGGTTACAAGCAGGACTGATCAGAGCATCAAAATGGCGCCGGCCAGTTGCAGGTCGGTGGCGGGCAGTTCCGGCAACAGGCTGCGAATCCGCTGGAACGCCGCTTCCATCTGCGCGCCGCGAATGTCCCCGTTGCTGGCAACAAAGGCCGCTGCATCATCCTTGGCGGCCAGCACGATTTTGTCGTCCTTGAACGAACCGCTGGTGCCTTTGCTGGAGCTGAGCGTAAGGCTCAGGGTGATGTCGGTGCTGATGACGAAGCTGGTGGCGTGGGCGTCAGCCATCAGCAAACAGCCGCCGAGCAGTAAAATCCGTGCAGTCTTCATGAGGTACTTGAGTCCGTGAGAAACAAGCCGCGCACGCTAACAAGCCGGTTTGCCCCAGACTTTATGATCATTGCTAATGATTGTTAAAAACTGCATGAGCGCCGATCAACTGGCGGTGGGCGACGCGCCCCAAGGGCGTGTTAACATCGCCGCTTTTGCACGATTGACCCGTTGAGAGCTGAACACTGATGGCCACCAGATCCGTTGTACTCGATACCGAAACCACCGGCATGCCGGTGACCGATGGTCACCGGATCATTGAAATCGGTTGCGTCGAGCTGATCGGTCGGCGCCTGACGGGCCGGCACTTTCACGTTTACCTGCAACCGGACCGCGAGAGTGACGAAGGCGCGATCGGCGTCCACGGCATCACCAACGAATTTCTGGTCGGCAAACCGCGTTTCGCCGAAGTGGCCGATGAGTTCTTCGAGTTCATCAACGGCGCGCAACTGATCATCCATAATGCGGCGTTCGACGTTGGCTTCATCAACAACGAATTCGCGCTGATGGGTCAGCAGGATCGTGCCGATATCACGCAACACTGCTCGATCCTCGACACCCTGATGATGGCCCGGGAGCGTCACCCGGGTCAGCGCAACAGCCTCGATGCCCTGTGCAAACGCTACGGCGTCGACAACTCCGGCCGTGAGCTGCACGGCGCATTGCTCGACTCGGAGATTCTCGCCGACGTCTACCTGACCATGACCGGTGGCCAGACCAGCCTGTCGCTGGCTGGCAATGCGTCCGACGGCAACGGGACCGGCAACGGTGCGGATAACTCCGCCACCGAAATCCGCCGTTTGCCGGCGGATCGTCAGCCAGGGCGGATCATTCGCGCCACCGAAGCCGAGCTGGCCGAACACCAGGTGCGCCTGGAAATCATCGCCAAGTCGGCCGGCGCCCCGGCGCTGTGGACTCAGCTGCTGGAAGCCGAAGCCCAGGCGTAAAGCACAAAGGATCGTCCGAACGCCCTGGCCGCGTTCGGACGATCCTTTGTTTTTGGCAGTACTGACAACTGGCCACCCTCGCCACATCCGCTCCGACCCTCTACCCTGAGGACATTGGCAGATCACTCTCCGCCGCCTCAGGACACTGAGCCCCATGTACAAAGATCTGAAGTTCCCGGTGTTGATCGTCCACCGCGACATCAAGGCCGATACGGTTGCCGGCGAACGCATTCGCGGCATCGCCCATGAACTGGAGCAGGAAGGTTTCAGCATCGTTTCGGCCACGGACTACACCGAGGGCCGGCTGGTGGCATCGACTCATCATGGTCTGGCGTGCATGTTGATCGCCGCCGAAGACGCGAGCACCAATTCCCATTTGTTGCAGAACATGGCCGAACTGATCGGTCTGGCCCGGGTGCGGGCGCCGGACTTGCCGATCTTCGCGCTCGGTGAGCAGGTCACTTTGGAGAACGCCCCGGCCGATGCCATGGCCGAACTCAATCAGTTGCGCGGCATTCTCTATCTGTTCGAAGACACGGTGCCGTTTCTCGCCCGCCAGGTGGCGCGGGCAGCGCGCAAGTATCTGGATGGATTGCTGCCGCCGTTCTTCAAGGCGTTGGTGCAGCACACGGCCGATTCCAACTATTCCTGGCACACCCCCGGCCATGGCGGCGGCGTTGCGTATCACAAAAGCCCGGTAGGGCAGGCGTTTCACCAGTTCTTCGGTGAAAACACCCTGCGTTCGGATTTGTCGGTGTCGGTGCCGGAGCTGGGTTCGCTGCTCGATCACACCGGGCCGTTGGCCGAGGCAGAAGCAAGGGCTGCGCGCAATTTCGGCGCCGATCACACCTTTTTCGTGATCAATGGCACCTCGACCGCCAACAAGATCGTCTGGCATTCCATGGTCGGGCGCGACGATCTGGTGCTGGTGGATCGCAACTGCCACAAGTCGGTGTTGCATGCGATCATCATGACCGGGGCGATTCCGCTGTACCTGTGCCCGGAGCGCAACGAGCTGGGGATCATCGGCCCGATTCCGCTGAGTGAATTCAGCCGCGAATCGATCCAGGCCAAGATCGACGCAAGCCCGCTGACCAAGGGGCGGGAGCCGAAAGTCAAACTCGCGGTGGTCACTAACTCCACCTACGACGGCCTGTGTTACAACGCCGAACTGATCAAGCAGAGCCTGGGCAACAGCGTCGAAGTCCTGCATTTCGACGAAGCCTGGTACGCCTATGCGGCGTTTCACGAATTCTTTGCCGGACGCTACGGCATGGCCACCTCGCGCAGCGCCGACAGTCCGCTGGTGTTCACCACCCATTCCACACACAAATTGTTGGCGGCGTTTAGCCAGGCTTCGATGATTCATGTGCAGGACGGCGGTGCGCGGCAACTGGACCGTGACCGGTTCAACGAAGCGTTCATGATGCACATCTCGACGTCGCCGCAGTACAGCATCATCGCCTCGCTGGACGTGGCCTCGGCCATGATGGAAGGCCCGGCCGGTCGTTCGCTGCTTCAGGAAACCTTCGATGAAGCCCTGAGCTTTCGCCGGGCGCTGGCCAATCTGCGTGGGCACATCGACGCCAACGACTGGTGGTTCTCGATCTGGCAGCCGCCGGGTGTCGAGGGCATCGATCGGGTGCAGACCGAAGACTGGCTGCTGAAACCCGAAGCGGACTGGCACGGCTTCGGCGAGGTCAGCGATGACTACGTGCTGCTCGATCCGATCAAGGTCACCCTGGTGATGCCAGGCCTGACCGCTGGCGGCGCGCTGAGCGACAAGGGGATTCCGGCGGCGGTGGTCAGCCGTTTCCTCTGGGAGCGCGGGCTGGTGGTGGAGAAAACCGGGCTGTATTCGTTCCTCGTGCTGTTCTCGATGGGCATCACCAAGGGCAAGTGGAGCACGCTGTTGACCGAACTGCTGGAGTTCAAGCGCAGCTACGACGCCAACGTCAGCCTCGACACCTGCCTGAAGTGTGTCGCCCAGGAAGCCCCGGCGCGCTATCGCGGCATGGGCCTGCGCGATCTGTGTGATCAGCTCCACGCCTGTTACCGCAGCAACGCCACCGCCAAACACCTTAAACGCATGTACACCGTGCTGCCGGAAATCGCCATGAAACCGGCCCATGCCTACGATCAACTGGTGCGCGGCGAAGTCGAGGCGGTGCCGATCGATGAGCTGGACGGCCGGGTCGCGGCGGTGATGCTGGTGCCGTATCCGCCGGGAATTCCGTTGATCATGCCCGGCGAACGTTTTACCGAATCCACTCGGTCGATCATCGATTACCTGAAATTTGCCCGCACGTTCGATGCGAGTTTTCCGGGATTCGTGGTCGATGTGCACGGACTGCAACACGAAGATGAGGGCAATGGACGGCACTACACCGTCGATTGCGTCAAGGAATGAGGGCGTTTCCCAGTATGCAACCGGTCATGAATCCAAAATACCCAGGGCTGTCGGTGCGCGTCGCCGACGATGGCTTTGCCGCTTATATCTGGGGCAGCGATTTCAGTTTCGAGGTCGCGGCCTATGGCGCGGCCGAAATCGGCAAGCCCGTCGCGCAGTGGAGCGTGACGCCCATCGTGCCGTACCGCAAGTGCTACGGCATCGATCCCGAGGAGTTCAGCAGTTTTCGCGATGCCGCCGACAGTGCGATTTTCATGGCGTATCTGGAAGATCAGCCAGTGGGGCATCTGGTGATCAGCACCAACTGGAACGGTTTTGCTCACATCGATGAACTGGCGGTGCATGCGCCGGCTCGGCGTCACGGTGTGGCCAAGGCATTGCTGGATGTGGCGCAGTTCTGGAGCCGCAAGAAAAAACTGCCGGGGATCATGCTCGAGACCCAGAACAATAACCTCGGTGCCTGTCGTTTATATGAGCGTTGCGGTTATGTGGTCGGTGGCATCGACCATCTGCGTTATCGCGGCATCGACCCGAACACCGCCGAAGTGGCGTTGTTCTGGTATCGAATATTCGATAATCCGCTGGAAAACCTGGTCAGCTCGCCAGCATCGCCGCGGCTTGTTCCGTGACAATGCCGAGCAAGGTTTGGACGGATGTTGGCGGCGCCGCGTGTTTGAAGGTCAGCGCATAAAGACTGATCGGCACCGCCGGTGACAGCGGGCAGACATCGAGGCCACCAGCGCGGGCGCCGAGTGCGGTGAACGGGTCAACGATGGCTAGGCCTTCACCGGCCTCGACCATGCTGCGCATCATCTGATGGGTCTGCACCCGGGTCTGGATGCTAGGCGCCGGGCGCAAGGCCTGGAGCTTGTGTTCCAGCGCCGGGCTCAACGGGTCCTGGCCTTCGAGGCCGACCATCGCCTGGCCTGCCAGGTCCTGCAGCGAAATGTACTTTTGCTTCGGTTGCAGCCAGCCGTGGGGGGCGAGCAATTGCAGCTTGCCTTGCGCCAGCACCTGGCAATCGATATCGGGGTGTTCAGGGTCGTGCAGGCTCAGGCCCAGATCGCTCTCGCGCAGCAACAGGCTGCGAACGATGTGGCGGGTGGGCTCGCTGAGCAGGGAGCAGGGGACGTCCGGAAGTCGTCGGCGCAATGCGGCGAGGCTTTGCGGCAACAGCTGCTGGGCCAGCGGCGGGGTGCCGATGATTCGCAGAGGCGGGGCGAGGTATTGCTTGAGGCTGCTGGCCAGCCGTTGCACCGGCTCCAGCGCGTCATAGATGTGGGCGATTTCGACTTGCAGCGCACGGGCTTCGGCCGTGGCCTGAAGCCGTCCGCGTACGCTGGCGAACAGCATGAACCCCAGCTGACTCTCGGCTTCGCGCAACCGCTCCTCGACATCGCCCGTCGGCAATTGCAGCCATTCGGCGGCGGTGCCCACGTGACCCGTCTGTAAAAGCGCCTGAATCACCTCGATATGACGTAAACGCATGCGTGAAGTCCATGTCCGGCCGTTGGGGTCAGTGGCTGAATCCTACCCCAACTCGGCGCGGATGACTTCTGCTCATAACAATCGGTTATGAAGCGACAGTCGGCTCGGGTTCGCGAATCAACGTGATGCCCGACTGAACCAGCAGGAACTCGTTGTCATCGACTTTGTTGACGCGATCGCCAATCGCCAGTTTGTAGGTTGTAACGGGCTCCATGCCGGTGAAACCGTCTGCCGACGGGTTGGATTCCTGGAACTCATGCACGGAATAAACGCGGCCTTCCGCATCTCTTGCATGGAACTGACCGACGAGTACTGCTGCCATCTGCTTAGAACCTCTGGAGATAAAACGCTTGATTTGCGGCTTGGTAGACCGTCATCGAGCTCGGTAAGTTTTCCTACAGGAAAAAAATAATCCGGACGCGGGAAATATCCCTCGTCGTCTGGTGGAATCGTCGCCGGATCATCTATAACTACAGGCTCCTCCCACGGACAGTCGAGAGTCTTCACATGAGCAATGTCTATAACGTCGCTGTAGTCGTCGGCAGCCTGCGCAAAGCCTCGATCAATCGCAAGGTCGCCCTGGCGCTGGCGGAACTGGCGCCGGCCAACCTCAAGCTGAACATTGTCGAAATTGGCGATCTGCCACTCTATAACGAAGACATCGACGGCGATTCACCGCCGGCAGCCTACAGCACTTTCCGTCAAAAAGTGGGTTCATCCGACGCGGTGCTGTTTGTCACACCGGAGTACAACCGTTCGGTACCAGCACCGTTGAAGAACGCGATTGACGTCGGCTCGCGGCCTTATGGCAAGAGTGTCTGGGGCGGCAAGCCGGGCGCAGTGATCAGCGTTTCGCCAGGTGCCATCGGCGGTTTTGGCGCCAACCAGCATTTACGCCAGTCCTTCGTTTTCCTCAACGTGCCGTGCATGCAGCAGCCGGAAGCCTACCTGGGCGGTGCCGGCACCGCGTTCGATGAAGCGGGCAAGTTGAACGAGTCGGTCAAACCGTTCCTGCAAAGTTTCATCAACGCCTATGGGCAGTTTGTGGAACAGCACAAGAAAGTCTGAAGCGTTCAATTCCGCCCCAGGCCATGATCGGTCATGCCTCGATGGTGTTTTCATCGGGGCGCATGGCCCGTGACGTTTGCGCCCCCGCCACTCTACGCAGCAGGAATCCGAGCGATGCAAAGTCCGATCACTGTCACGCGACTGGTGACCCGTAAAAGTGCACTCGACCAGAGCCGAATCGAGCAGGAACAGCGCAGTTCAGTGGCGGCGGACGGCGAGGTGATCCTGAAAGTCGACCGTTGCGCCCTCACCACCAACAATATTTCCTACGCTGCATATGGCGATTCGATGCACTACTGGGCGTTCTTTCCGACAGGACTGGCTGAATGGGGCCACATTCCAGCCTGGGGTTTCGCCGATGTGATTGCTTCCCGCGTCGAAGGCGTGGCGGTCGGCGAACGGTTTTATGGTTACTTGCCGCTGGCCAGTCATGTCTGGGTGCGCCCCGAGCGGGTCACCGGGCGTGGTTTCCATGACGGCACGGAACATCGGCAGACGCTGAGCTCGGTTTACAACCAATACACCCGCTGCAGCAAAGACACGTATTACCGCCCAGCGACAGAAAACCTGCAGATTCTGCTCAAGCCGCTGTTCTTGACGTCGTTGATGTTGGCGGATTTCCTTCAGGACAATCGGTTCTTCGGCGCAAGCCGTGTGGTGTTTTCCAGTGCTTCGAGCAAAACCGCCTACGGTACGGCGGTGTGTCTGGCCGGCCATCCGAGGCTCGAATGTGTGGCATTGACGTCGGCCGGTAACAAGGTCTTTGTCGAAAGCCTGGGCTGCTATGGCCGGACGCTGTCTTACGCAGAGTTGTCGGCGCTGGCCAATGATCGTTCGACGCTTTATGTGGATTTTTCCGGCGACCTGGGTTTGCGCGAGCAGGTGCATCAGCATTTCGCCGATCACCTCGTCTACAGCTGTTTTGTTGGCTCATCGCACACCACCGATGAAGCAGAACTGGGCGCCGTCGAAGGGCTGCGACCGGTGTTTTTCTTTGCCCCGATCCAGATTCGCAAGCGCAGCATCGAATGGGGAGCGGAGCGCGTGAACCGGTACGTCGGCGAAGGTTTGCAGCGGTTTTATCGACAGGTCAGCGCACCGACTGACCCTCTGTTGCAGGTCGTGGAGAGTTACGGCCTTGAGGCAGCACAGAGCGTGATTTCTCGTCTGTTTCATGGTCACATCGCACCGGTGGAGGGGCACGTGATTCGACTGTGAGTTGACGGACGGGCAGGGTGCGCTTCCTCGATACCCATTCTGCCCCTGATCGAAGGTCGCTCTGCATGCTCACGGCTTCACTGATTTTCCTGCTGACCATCACCCTGGTGATCTGGCAACCCAAAGGCCTCGGGGTCGGCTGGAGCGCGACGTTCGGCGCGATTCTGGCGCTGATCTTCGGTGTAGTGCACCTGAGCGATATTCCGCTGGTGTGGCAGATTATCTGGAACGCCACCGGCACTTTCGTGGCCCTGATCATCATCAGCCTGCTGCTCGACGAAGCGGGGTTCTTTGCCTGGGCTGCGTTGCACGTGGCGCGGTGGGGGCGGGGCAGCGGGCGCAAGCTGTTTGCCTTCATGGTGTTGCTCGGTGCGCTGGTGTCGGCGTTGTTCGCCAATGACGGCGCGGCGTTGATCCTCACGCCCATCGTGATTTCCATGCTGCTGGCGCTGCGCTTTTCCCCGGCAGCGACCCTGGCGTTCGTCATGGGTGCCGGTTTCATTGCCGACACCGCGAGCCTGCCGCTGGTGGTGTCGAACCTGGTCAACATCGTCTCGGCCGACTTCTTTCACATCGGTTTCAATCGCTATGCGGCGGTGATGGTGCCGGTCAACTTCGTCAGCGTCGCCGCCACGCTGGCGGTGTTGTTATGGTTTTTCCGCCGCGACATCCCGAAAGACTACGACCCTGAACAGCTCGAACATCCGGAATCGGCGATTCACGACAAAGCCACGTTCTACGCCGGTTGGGCGGTGTTGCTGATTTTGCTGGTGGGCTGTTTTGCCCTGGAGCCGTTGGGCATTCCGATCAGTGCGATCTCGGCCGTGTGTGCGGCATTGCTGCTGGGCATTGCCGCTCGCGGGCACAAGATCTCCACGCGCAAGGTGATGAAAGAGGCACCGTGGCAGATCGTGATTTTCTCGCTGGGCATGTATTTGGTGGTCTACGGACTGCGCAATGCCGGGCTCACGGATCATCTGGCCGGCTGGCTGGATGTCTTTGCCGGGTACGGCGTCTGGGGCGCAGCCATGGGCACCGGCGTGCTGACGGCGCTGTTGTCGTCGATCATGAACAACCTGCCGACGGTGCTGATCGGGCTGTTGTCGATTGATGCCAGCCAGGCGACCGGTGTCGTGAAAGAGGCGATGATCTACGCCAACGTGATCGGCAGCGACCTGGGGCCGAAGATCACCCCGATCGGCAGTCTGGCGACCTTGCTCTGGCTGCATGTGCTGGAGCGCAAGGACATCCGGATCGGCTGGGGGTATTACTTCAGGGTCGGGATTGTGCTGACGGTGCCGGTGTTGCTGGTGACGCTGGCCGCGCTGGCGCTGCGGTTGACCGTCTAACTCTGCCCGGGCACGTTCGGCCACAGATCCGATACCAGGAACAGCCGTTCGGCCTCTTCCCAGTCGCCCCGGGCATTTTCGGTCAAGCGCACCATCAACTGTGCCGGGGCCAGCGGTTCGAGTTCATCGAGCCAGGCCTGCAAATGCTCGTGGCACCAGGTCTGGTCCGCCGGGTAATGCGCCGGCGCCAGCCACGCATGGCGGGGCAGGGGTTGCCAGCGTCCGGCCGGGCGCTGGGCGACAAATGCCGGCCAATCCTTTTGATGCAACCAGCTGCCGCGCAGGTGCTGCGGATGGGCGCCGTTCGGTGGCTCGGATTGCCCGGGCCATGGATACAGCAGATAACCGCCCAGCCACAACTGCGCACTGAACGTTCCGACATCCAGCGCCGCCAGCGCTTCGCGGCTTTCCGGGCGGGCGGAGATCGGCAACTGGTGTTCGCTCAGGTGGGCCAGTTTGCGGTCCAGTCGATCATGGCAACCCGGGCCGAGCCACTGCGCCGGATCACGGCCGTCACCGTTCTGCGGGCCGAGGTAGAGTTTTATCGCCAGCTCCAGGTGATGCACGCCGTCGCGGTCGCGCAGCAGCATGTCGAGTTCGCCGAGGGTGTGGCCCTCGCGGCGGATCGGCAGGTTGGCGGCGATCAGTTCGATCCCCGGTGCATGCTCGACGGCGAACTGCCAGAGGCGTTCGTAATACAGGCCCAGACGCCGGGTGCGGGCCTGGGACAGCCAGTGGAGCAGGCCGTAGCTGTCGCGGTCGAGCTCATGCAGCCAATGCGCCAGCCGTTCGGGATCGCGCACCCAATCGCTGCCGGCCAATGGATGGCGTTGTGGCCACGGCGTGGCGGCGAGCATCGGCGGGGCGAGGATCACCCACGCCAGATCGCGCACCTCAGGGTGACGCAATTGGTGGGGCAACTGGAGCAAATCGGGAAATAGGATCATCTTGCGAGCATAGCCTCAAACACGGTCGCCCCCTCGGGGCTGAAAGGATTTTGTCTATCCGGCGCTTTCGCCCATAATCGTCGTTTTCGCCGTTGCAGCCCCCCGCAGGAGTCCCATGGAGCAATTTCGTAATATCGGCATCATCGGTCGCCTGGGCAGTTCCCAGGTGCTGGATACCGTCCGCCGACTGAAACGGTTTCTGCTCGATCGTCACCTGCATGTGATCCTCGAAGACACGATCGCCGAAGTCCTGCCCGGTCATGGCCTGCAAACTTCCTCGCGCAAGATGCTCGGCGAAGTCTGTGACATGGTCATCGTCGTCGGCGGTGACGGCAGCCTGCTCGGCGCCGCCCGGGCACTGGCCAAACACAATATTCCGGTACTGGGCATCAACCGTGGCAGCCTTGGCTTTCTGACCGATATACGTCCCGATGAGCTGGAAGTCGAAGTCGCCAAGGTGCTTGACGGCCATTATCTGGTGGAAAACCGCTTCCTGCTGCAAGCCGAAGTTCGCCGCCACGGCGAAGCCATCGGCCAGGGCGACGCGCTGAACGACGTGGTGCTGCACCCCGGCAAGTCGACACGGATGATCGAATTCGAGCTGTATATCGACGGGCAGTTCGTCTGCAGCCAGAAAGCCGACGGCCTGATCGTCGCCACACCGACCGGTTCCACGGCGTATGCGCTGTCGGCCGGTGGCCCGATCATGCATCCCAAGCTCGACGCCATTGTGATCGTGCCGATGTATCCCCATATGTTGTCCAGCAGGCCGATTGTGGTCGATGGCAACAGTGAGCTGAAAATCGTCGTGTCCAAAGATATGCAGATTTACCCGCAAGTTTCCTGTGACGGGCAGAACCACTTCACCTGCGCGCCGGGCGACACCATCACTGTCAGCAAGAAAGCGCAGAAGCTGCGGCTGATCCATCCGCTCGACCACAACTATTACGAAGTGTGCCGTACCAAGCTCGGCTGGGGCAGCCGCTTGGGGGGTGGAGGCGAGTGATGCTCGATCCCGCGCGTGGTTACGATCTGATCGGTGACGTGCACGGTTGCGCTCTGACCCTTGAGCACCTGCTCGACCGGCTCGGCTATCACAAACAGGCAGGCGTCTGGCGGCACCCCTCGCGTATGGCGGTGTTCGTCGGCGACATCATCGACCGTGGCCCGCGGATTCGCGAGGCGCTGCACATCGTCCACGACATGGTCGAGGCCGGTCAGGCGCTGTGCATCATGGGCAACCACGAGTTCAACGCGCTGGGCTGGAGCACGCCGGCGCCTCCGGGCAGCGGCAAGCAGTTCGTGCGTGAGCACACGCCGCGCCATGCTCGTCTGCTGCACGAAACTCTGACCCAGTTCGAAGACCATCCTGGCGACTGGCACGACTTCCAGCAGTGGTTCTACAAACTGCCGCTGTTCGTCGACGCCGGACGCTTCCGGGTCGTGCATGCCTGCTGGGATGCCGGCCTGATCGAGCCGTTGCGCGCGCTGTTCCCCGATGGCTGCATCGATGAACACTTCCTCCAGGCGTCGGCCGTGCCGGGCAGTTTCGCCTGCACTGTGTTCGATCGCCTGCTGCGCGGCACCGACATGCGCCTGCCCGATGGCCTGACCATGACCAGCGGCGACGGCCTGGTGCGTTCGTTCTTCCGCACCAAGTTCTGGGAAGACGACCCGCAGACCTACGGCGACATCGTGTTCCAGCCCGACGCACTGCCGGAGCCGGTGGCGCAGAAGCCGCTGACGTCCAGCGAAAAGAATTCCCTGCTGCGTTATGGCGTCGATGAGCCGTTGCTGTTCGTCGGCCACTACTGGCGCAGCGGCAAACCGGCGCCGATCCGCCCGAACCTCGCGTGCCTGGATTACAGCGCGGTGCTCTACGGCAAACTGGTGGCCTATCGTCTGGATCAGGAAACCCGCCTCGATCCGCATAAATTTGTCTGGGTCGATGTCGAGCGGCCGGAGGTGCTGCGATGAGCGCGGTAGCGGTATTGCGTCTGCCATTGGCGGCGGACCTGAGCGGTTTCGTCAAACTGCTGCAACGGATGCAGGTGCCTCACCGCGTCAGCGAAGAGTCGGGCGAGCAAGTGCTGTGGGTGCCGTCGGAAATCAGCGATGACGTGCGCTCGCTGTACGAGCGCTTCCCGGCAGGTGACCCGGAGCAGCAACTGGATATTCCGGTAGCGCCGACGTTCAAGCGTCCGAGCTTCGCCGAACAACTGAAACACGCCAAGGCCACCGGGTTCATTCTGTTGTTGAGCCTGCTGGTCGGCGGGCTGACGTATCTGGGCGACAACCTCGACACGATGCGTTGGCTGACCTTCCTCGATTTTCGCGTAATCGGCGACTACATCCACTTCACGCCATTGGCCGACAGCCTGGCGGCGGGGCAGTGGTGGCGTCTGTTCACGCCGATGCTGATTCACTTCGGCATCCTGCACCTGGCCATGAACGGCATGTGGTACTGGGAACTGGGGCGGCGTATCGAGTCGCGCCAGGGCAGCGTCAACCTGATCGGCCTGACGTTGCTTTTCAGTCTGGTGTCGAACTATGCGCAGTTTGCGTGGAGCGGCCCGAGCCTGTTCGGCGGTCTGTCCGGCGTCCTTTACGGCTTGCTCGGTCACTGCTGGATCTTCCAGTTGCTGGCGCCGAACCCGGCCTATCGCCTGCCGCGCGGCGTGCTGGTGATGATGCTGGTGTGGTTGCTGGTGTGCATGTCCGGGCTGATCTCGATGATCGGCTTCGGCGAAATCGCCAACGCCGCCCACGTCGGCGGGTTACTCATCGGATGCTTCACCGGTTTGTTGGGCGGCTTGTATAACCGCCGTAAACTGGCCGCCTGAATTTTTTGGATAAAGAGCACGGAGACCCTGATGTCCTCTTTTAACGACCTGATCAAGAACATCACCCCGGATATCTACCAGAGCCTGAAACTGGCCGTAGAGATCGGCAAATGGTCCGACGGCGGCAAACTCACCGCCGAGCAGCGTGAACTGTCGTTGCAGGCGATGATCGCCTGGGAAATGCAGAACCTGCCCGAGGAAGAACGCACCGGTTACATGGGCCCGCAGGAGTGCGCGTCGAAGTCGATCGAAGTGCCGAACATCCTGTTCAAGTCGGACGCCATCCATTGATCGAGATTGGCCGCGGTGCAATCAGCAAAATGTCGGCGCGCCTGGACGGGCCGAACGTGCAATACGCGTTTCGTCTGGATGACGTCGAGGTGCCGGTCAACCCGTTGATCGGCACGACGGTGCGTCTGGAATATCTGGGGGCGATTCACTGCACCCATTGCGGGCGCAAGACCAAGACCAGTTTCAGTCAGGGTTATTGCTACCCGTGCATGACCAGACTGGCCCAGTGCGACGTGTGCATCATGAGTCCGGAGCGCTGCCACTTTGACGCCGGTACCTGCCGGGAACCGGAGTGGGGCGAGAAGTTCTGCATGACCGACCACGTTGTCTACCTGGCCAATTCGTCGGGGATCAAGGTCGGCATCACCCGCGCCACCCAGCTGCCGACCCGCTGGCTCGATCAGGGTGCCAGTCAGGCGCTGCCGATCATGCGCGTCGCCACGCGGCAGCAGTCCGGTTTCGTCGAAGACCTGTTCCGCAGTCAGGTGGCCGACAAGACCAACTGGCGCGCCTTGCTCAAGGGCGACGCAGCGGCGGTGGATCTGGAGCAGGTGCGCGATCAACTGTTCGACAGCTGCGCCGAAGGTCTGCAAGGCTTGCAGGAACGTTTCGGTCTGCAGGCGATTCAGCCGGTGACCGACGTCGAGCCGCTGGAAATCCGTTACCCGGTCGAGCAGTACCCGGCCAAGATCGTCAGCTTCAACCTGGACAAGAACCCGATTGCCGAAGGCACGCTGTTGGGGATCAAGGGTCAGTACCTGATCTTCGACACCGGCGTGATCAACATTCGCAAGTACACGGCCTATCAGCTCGCCGTGCATCAATAAGGACTTCAGCATGCGCACCGAACAACCGAAGATGATTTACCTGAAGGACTATCAGGCGCCCGAGTACCTGATCGATGAAACACACCTGACCTTCGAGTTGTTCGAGGACCACAGTCTGGTCCACGCGCAACTGGTGATGCGCCGCAACCCGGCCCGTGGCCCGGGCCTGCCGCCGCTGGTGCTCGATGGCCAGCAGCTGGAGTTGCTCTCGGTGACCCTGGCAGACCAGGAACTGAGCGCTGACGATTACCAACTGACCGAGAACCACCTGACCCTGCAGCCGGCCAGCGAAACCTTCACGGTCGACACCAGCGTCAGGATCCACCCGGAAACCAACACCGCACTGGAAGGCCTGTACAAGTCCGGCACGATGTTCTGCACCCAGTGCGAGGCCGAAGGTTTCCGCAAGATCACCTATTACCTCGACCGCCCGGACGTGATGAGCAAGTTCACTACCACCGTGGTCGCCGAGCAGCACAGCTATCCGGTGCTGTTGTCCAACGGCAACCCGATTGCCAGCGGCCCCGGCGAAGACGGCCGCCACTGGGCGACCTGGGAAGACCCGTTCATGAAACCGGCTTACCTGTTCGCGCTGGTGGCGGGTGACTTGTGGTGCGTTGAAGACAGCTTCACCACCATGACCGAGCGCAACGTGGCGCTGCGCATCTATGTCGAGCCGGAAAACATCGACAAGTGCCAGCACGCCATGAACAGCCTGAAGAAGTCGATGCGCTGGGACGAAGAGGTCTACGGTCGCGAGTACGATCTGGACATCTTCATGATCGTCGCCGTGAACGACTTCAACATGGGTGCCATGGAGAACAAAGGCCTCAACATCTTCAACTCCAGCGCCGTGCTGGCCCGCGCCGAAACCGCCACCGACGCCGCGCATCAGCGGGTCGAGGCGATCGTCGCCCACGAATACTTCCACAACTGGTCGGGCAACCGCGTGACCTGCCGCGACTGGTTCCAGCTGTCGCTGAAGGAAGGCTTCACCGTATTCCGCGACGCCGGTTTCTCTTCCGACATGAACTCGGCCACGGTCAAGCGCATTCAGGACGTGGCGTACCTGCGTACCCATCAGTTCGCCGAAGATGCAGGTCCCATGGCCCACGCCGTACGCCCGGACAGCTTCATCGAGATTTCCAACTTCTACACCCTGACCGTGTACGAAAAGGGCTCGGAAGTGGTCGGCATGATCCACACCCTGCTGGGCGCCGAAGGCTTCCGCAAGGGCAGCGATCTGTACTTTGAACGTCATGACGGCCAGGCCGTGACCTGCGACGACTTCATCAAGGCCATGGAAGATGCCAACGGCGTCGACCTGACCCAGTTCAAGCGCTGGTACAGCCAGGCCGGTACGCCGCGTCTGGCGGTGAGCGAGTCGTACGATGCCGCCGCGAAAACCTACAGCCTGACCTTCCGCCAGAGCTGCCCGGAAACCCCGGACAAGGTTGAAAAACTGCCGTTCGTGATCCCGGTGGAACTGGGTCTGCTCGACAGCAAGGGCAATGAAATCGCCCTGCGTCTGGCTGGCGAAGCCTCGGCCCAAGGCACTACCCGAGTGATCTCGGTAACCGAAGCCGAGCAGACTTTCACCTTCGTCGACATCGCCGAACAGCCGCTGCCGTCCTTGCTGCGTGGTTTCTCGGCGCCGGTGAAACTGAGCTTCCCGTACAACCGCGACCAATTGATGTTCCTGATGCAGCACGACAGCGACGGTTTCAACCGCTGGGATGCCGGTCAGCAACTGTCGGTGCAGGTGCTGCAAGAGTTGATCGGCCAACAGCAGAAGGGCGAAAGCCTGGTGCTCGATCCACGTCTGATTTCCGCTCTGCGCACTGTGCTGGCTGACCAGACGCTGGATCAGGCGATGGTCGCGGAAATGCTCTCGCTGCCAAGCGAGGCGTACCTGACAGAAATCAGCGAAACCGCCGATGTCGAGGCGATCCACACCGCTCGCGAATTTGCTCGTCAGCAACTGGCGGACAACCTGTTCGAAGCCCTGTGGCAGCGTTATCAGGCCAACCGCGAGCTGTCGAAAAAGACCCCGTACGTGGCCGAAGCCGAGCATTTCGCCCGTCGCGCGCTGCAGAACATCGCGCTGTCGTACCTGATGCTCAGCGGCAAGCCAGAAGTGCTGGCGGCAACACTGGAACAGTTCGACGCCTGTGACAACATGACCGAGCGCCTCACCGCGCTGGCGGTGCTGGTCAACTCGCCGTTCGAAGACGAGAAGGCCAAGGCGCTGGCCAGTTTCGCCGAGCACTTCAAGGACAACCCGCTGGTCATGGATCAGTGGTTCAGCGTGCAGGCCGGCAGCACCTTGCCGGGCGGTCTGGCACGGGTCAAAGCCCTGATGCAGCACCCGGCGTTCAACATCAAGAACCCGAACAAGGTGCGTGCACTGGTCGGCGCTTTCGCCGGGCAGAACCTGATCAACTTCCACGCGGCGGATGGTTCGGGCTATCGCTTCCTCGCGGATCTGGTGATCGAGCTGAACGGCTTCAACCCGCAGATCGCTTCGCGCCAATTGGCGCCGTTGACTCGCTGGCGCAAGTACGACAGCGCTCGTCAGGCGTTGATGAAAGCGGAGCTGGAGCGGATTCTGGCGTCGGGTCAGTTGTCCAGCGATGTGTACGAGGTGGTCAGCAAAAGCCTTGCCTGAAGTCTTTTCAGGGCAATAAAAAACGCCGCTCAATGAGCGGCGTTTTTGTGGGTGGGTAAAAAGCCCTTATTGGCGCAGATCAAACCGATCCAGGTCCATCACTTTCGCCCACGCGGCAACGAAGTCGTTGACGAACTGTTCCTTCGCATCGGAACTGGCATACACCTCCGCCAGTGCGCGCAGTACCGCGTTGGAACCGAACACCAGATCGACCCGGGTTGCCGTCCATTTCACGCCGCCGGTCTTGCGATCGCGACCTTCGAACTCATCCGCCGCTTTGGACGTTGGTTTCCACTCCACGCCCATGTCCAGCAAGTTGCGGAAGAAGTCGTTGGTCAGGGTGCCGGGTTTGTCGGTGAACACCCCGTGCTTCGTCTTGCCGACGTTGGTGTCCAGCACGCGCAGGCCACCGACCAGTACCGTCAGTTCCGGCGCCGAGAGCGTCAGCAGTTGTGCCTTGTCGATCAGCAACGCTTCGGCCGGTACGCGGTAAGTGTTGGCGGCGTAGTTGCGGAAGCCGTCGGTGTGCGGTTCAAGGAAGCCGAACGACTCGACGTCGGTCTGCTCCTGAGTCGCATCGGTACGGCCGGGCGAGAAGGGCACTGTGACCGAATGCCCGGCGTTTTTCGCCGCCTGTTCGACCCCGGCATTGCCGGCCAGCACGATCAGGTCCGCCAGCGAGACTTTCTTGCCCGACGCCCCGGCGTTGAACTCGTTCTGAATGCCTTCGAGGGCTTTGAGCACCTTGTCCAGTTGTTCGGGTTGGTTGGCCTGCCAGAAGCGTTGCGGTGCCAGACGCAGACGTCCGCCGTTGGCGCCGCCGCGTTTGTCCGAACCACGGAAGGTGGACGCGGACGCCCAGGCGGTGGAGACCAGTTCCGAAACGGACAGCCCCGACGCCAGCACTTTGCCTTTCAGTGCCCTGATATCGCTGTCGTCGACCAGTGGATGGTTGGCCTCGGGGATCGGGTCTTGCCACAGCAACTCTTCCTGCGGCATTTCCGGGCCGAGATAGCGTGACAGCGGGCCCATATCGCGGTGGATCAGCTTGTACCAGGCGCGGGCGAAGGCGTCGGCCAGTTGATCGGGATTGGCCAGGAAGCGCCGTGAGATCTTCTCGTAGGCCGGGTCGAAGCGCAGGGCCAGGTCGGAGGTGAGCATGGTCGGGTCGGTGCGCTTGTTCGGGTCATGAGCATGGGGAATGGTGCCGGCCCCGGCGCCGTTTTTCGGTTTCCACTGGTGGGCGCCGGCCGGGCTCTTGGTCAGTTCCCACTCGAAGCCGAACAGGTTTTCCAGGTAGTTGTTGCTCCATTGGGTCGGGGTGGTGGTCCAGGTCACTTCCAGGCCGCTGGTGATGGTGTCGCCACCCTTGCCGGTGCCGAAGGTGCTTTTCCAGCCCAGGCCTTGTTCTTCCAGGCCGGCGGCTTCCGGTTCCGGCCCGACGTTATCGGCAGGGCCGGCACCGTGGGTCTTGCCGAAGGCGTGACCGCCGGCGATCAGGGCGACGGTTTCTTCGTCGTTCATGGCCATGCGGGCGAAGGTTTCGCGGATGTCTCGGGCCGAGGCCACCGGATCGGGATTGCCCTCGGGGCCTTCCGGGTTAACGTAGATCAGGCCCATCTGCACGGCGGCGAGCGGGTTTTCCAGATTGCGTTCGCCCTGGTTGGTGCGGCTCTGTTCATGGCCGTGCTCGGCGGGTTCGGCGACCAGCGTGCCGTCGCCCGGATCCTGCATGGCTTCGGGGTGTTTGCCGTAACGGGTGTCACCGCCCAGCCATTTGTTTTCCGAACCCCAGTAGACGTCTTCGTCCGGCTCCCACACATCGGGCCGGCCGCCGGAGAAACCGAAGGTCTTGAAACCCATGGATTCCAGCGCGACGTTGCCGGTGAGGACGATCAGGTCGGCCCAGGAAATGTTGCGGCCATATTTCTGTTTGATCGGCCACAGCAGGCGCCGGGCCTTGTCGAGGCTGACGTTGTCCGGCCAGCTGTTGAGCGGGGCGAAGCGTTGCTGGCCGGAGCCGGCGCCGCCACGGCCGTCAGCGGTGCGATAGGTGCCGGCACTGTGCCAGGCCATGCGGATGAAGAGCGGGCCGTAGTGGCCGAAGTCGGCAGGCCACCAGTCCTGGGAGTCGGTCATCAGCGCCGTCAGGTCGCGTTTCAGGGCCTGGAAATCCAGGCTTTTGAAAGCCTTGGCGTAGTCGAAGTCCTTGCCCAGCGGATCGGAGGCGGGCGAGTGCTGACTCAGGATTTTCAGGTTCAGTTGATTCGGCCACCAATCGCGGTTCGTCGTGCCACCGCCGGCGGCGTGATTGAACGGGCATTTCGATTCATTTGCCATGTTCGGGTCCTTATCAGGTCTTCTGCGGCCGGCTCGTGCCGACTTCGGATTAGTAAGGCTAGACCCGACTGGGAATGTCAGCTAATAGGCCGACTATTGGTGCCTGATAGGCAAAGTCTTTTACCGGTTGCTTCGACGGATTTGCTACTACGCTGATATCAGCAAGACGCAGCGCGGTTCGGGACACCCGACGTGATGACCAGGAGGTTCGCATGATGCTCTCTGCCCGTCCTTTGATTGGCCCACCGGGGATATTCCGGGTCTGGGTGGGTGCCTTTGGCGTAATCAATCCGCCGGTTCCCCGCTTCACCATCGACGGTACGCCGGCTGCGACGGTGGGCACGGCGGTGTTCTTCGAGGTGCGCGACAAGCAGCGCCAGGCCGGTTCCGGCAACAGTCCAGCCAATCATCAGGGTGTCTTCGAGCTGCAATCGCCGGGGCCCGGGGATCATGTGGTGGTTGTCAGCCTGGCGGGAGAAACGTCGTCCGTTCGCTTGCGGGAGATGCCCGTCCGGGTGACTGAACCGTTTGCCGGCGGTTTCACAATGCTGCTGGCCTCCTGTTATTACCAGAAGAACGACAAAGGCGCGCTCGCCAGCCTGCAATCGCGCCTCAAGTCGCGCCCGGATATGGTGTTGCTGGCCGGCGATCAGGTGTACCTGGATTTGCCGCTGCACGAAGACCTTCCGGGAAACGAACCGGCGCTCTCGCGGATGCTGGGCGACAAGTACGCTAAGCACTGGCTCTCGAGGGAAAAGCAGATCAACGGGCTGGACCCGCTGTTGCAACTGGCGCCCACGGCCTGCATTCCCGACGATCACGAATACTGGAACAACGCGCCGCATTTCTCGCCCTGGCTGCCTTGCACCTATACCGCGCAGAGCCGGCAGATGCTCGCCAGTGCCGGGCGCAATCTGTATGAGGACTTTCAACTGGGCGGTAACCCCGCATCCCATCAGGGCGCGCAGCGAATCGAGGTCGATCCGCTGCGCATGATTTTGCTCGACACTCGTTCGGATCGCGATCCGGGCGGGGCTTACGATGGCCGGTACGGTTTGATGAGCAAGGCCACCGAAGACGATCTGGTGCAGTGGCAAAACGACCTGCTGAACGATCACCGCGCCGGCAAACTGACCATCGGCGTACTGGCCGCCGGACAGACGCTGTTTTCCAAGGCACCGCCCTGGTACTCCGAATGGGCGGACTCGGATCTGCAGAGCTACGCGCAGTTCGGCATCATCCTTCGGGTGCTGCGCACGGTCTGCGAGGCGGGCATCCCGGTGGTGTTTCTCAGTGGCGATGTGCATTACAGCACCATCTCCAGAGCAACCTGGACCAAGACCGGACAGGAATGCCTGTTTGAAGTGGTCAGCTCGCCGGTTTGCCAGATCGATGGACCGCCGACCAAGGCCGACCCACCGGTTACGGATCTGGACGCCAAACGCTTCCAGACGAAATGGGTCGACCATTACTCAGGCAACGTCGTCCTGACGATCAACTTTTTGCGGGGAGGTGGCAGTGTCGACATGAACATCACCTTGTACCCGCTGGATGGCGGCAACCTGTCGCCTCGCGCTCTGGAGACGATTCGTCTCACCCCTCGGCATTGACCACGTTTTGCACAGGTTCGACTCAAGAGGTAAAAACCATGTTGAAAAATCGCAGTGGAAGCGGACGCAACCCGGAGATCGTCGAGCAGGAGCGCCGCCGGAGTGAGAGTAACGATGGGTGGCTGGAGCGTGCGTTCAAGGACCTCGGCCAGCCGGATCTGAAGAAAACCACCTTGCTCGTGCTGGCCGGGGGCAAGGATCAACTGGCCACGCGGGTGCGCATTGCCCAGTCGGCCCTGCGTAATGACCGGTTGCCGTCCTATTGGTCCGACTGCTTTCTGCTCAAGATCAAGGATGACGGCTTGTCAGGCGCCAAGGTCTTTCACGTGCCTTTGATCCAGCCGGCCAGACCGTTCGCGACCGAGCGCAACGGTGTGGTGGAGGAGGATCTGGCGTTTCTGTCGAACAAGGACGAATGGCCGAATCTGGCGTTGCTGGCGTTTCCGGTCGATCAGCGCGACGTGGTGTCGAAGCTGAAAAGGTTCATGATCGATCGCAACAGCCTCGATGCCCTGGAGCACATTCTCAAATGGCTGGCGTATGCCTGGGGTGTTTCGCGAACCCCCAATCCGGTGCACGAAGACATGGGTTTCCCTTCGGCGTGCATGCTGGAGGTAGCGTTTTCCGCCGCTCAACTTGACCTGACGCCGGGCCTGGCTTCAAAGGTTTCCTGCCCCGAAGCGATCTGGAGCACGGCCTGTTACTGGCAGAAGTATTACGAGCAGAGTCGTGGCGCGGTGCCTTTGGGAAGGTACGTGATCGGGCACACCTACGACATCGATGACGGCAGACCGAAACGGGGGAAATGACCGGGCGTTCCTTTGGAAGACCCGTGCTTGAGCGGTTGTTGTAAGCATTGAGGCAAGAATCGTGATGGTCATTGGAAATGTTATTGTATAACATAAAAATGATTTCATCTGATCGATGTCACTGACCTGTCCGTGTGGCAGTGGCATCGATCCTTACTTTTCTGTCTTACGGAATTTAGAAATGCCTTCCCGTTTTCCCTCTTTCCAGCCAAGCCTGTTGGCGTCTGCGTTGCTGATCGCATTGCCCGCATTCGCCGCCGAACCCCTCGAACTGCAACCGCAAGTCATCACCGGCAATCCGCTGGGCAGCCAGAGCCTGGCTTCGCCCTCGACTGTGTTGAGCGGCGATGAGCTGACGCTGCAGCAGAAAGGCAGCCTGGGCGAAACCCTGAACAAACAGCCGGGCGTGTCGTCGTCCTACTTCGGGCCGGGCGCCAGTCGCCCGATCATTCGCGGGCAGGACGGCGACCGCATTCGCATTCTGCGCAACGGCGTCGGCGCGCTCGACGCCTCGTCGCTGTCCTACGACCACGCGGTGCCACTGGATCCGGTCAACGTCGAACGCATCGAAATCGTCCGTGGCCCGGCCGCGTTGCTCTACGGCGGCAGCGCGATTGGCGGGGTGGTCAACACCTTCGACAACCGCATCCCGACCGAAGCCATCGACGGCATCCACGGCGCCGGCGAGCTGCGCTACGGCGGCGCCGACACCACCCGCAGCAGCGCGGGGAAACTCGAGGCCGGCAACGGCCAGTTCGCCTTGCACCTGGACGCCAGCGCCCGCGAGTTCAATGACCTGAAAATCCCCGGCTACGCCAAAAGCAGCCGCGAACGGGCGGGCGACGATGGCGATTCCAGCAAGCATCGTCTGGCCAATAGCGACGGTCGTCAGGACGGCGGCGCGGTGGGCGGGTCTTACACCTGGGACGACGGCTATGCGGGGCTGTCGTACAGCAATTACGACTCCAACTACGGCTCACCGGCCGAAGACGACGTGCGGATTCGCATGCAGCAGGAGCACTACGCGTTCGCCTCGGAAATCCGCAACCTCGACGGCCCGTTCAGCTCGGTCAAGTTCGACGCCGGCTACACCGATTACCAGCACCGAGAGATCGAGGGCGGTGAGGTGGGCACCACGTTCAAGAACAAGGGCTACGAAGCGCGGGTCGAAGCCCGGCACCAGCCATTGGGGCCGTTCAACGGAGTGATCGGCGCGCAGGTCAGTCGCAATGAATTCTCGGCGCTGGGCGAAGAAGCCTTCGTGCCGCAGACCGACACCAACGCCGGTGCACTGTTCGTTCTGGAAGAGCTGCAAGCCACGGATCGTCTGCTGTTCACTCTCGGCGGACGCCTGGAGCACACCACGGTCGACCCGGACGCCAAAGGCAACGAGCGTTTCGCCAATGCCGACCGCTCCAGCAGTTTCACCGCCGGCAGCCTGTCGTCCGGCGCGGTGTACACACTGACGCCGATCTGGTCGGTCGCCGCCACGCTGGGCTACACCGAACGGGCGCCAACGTTCTACGAGCTGTACGCCAACGGCGCCCACGTCGCGACCGGTACGTATGAAGTCGGAGATGCGGGCCTGTCGAAGGAAAAAGCCGTCTCCAGCGATCTGGCGCTGCGTTTTGACAATGGCACGCACAAGGGCAGCGTGGGCGTGTTCTACAGCCACTTCTCCAATTACATCGGCTTGCTCGGCACCGGGCGTACGCTCAATGACGAAGGGGAAGAGGACGCGGGCGGAATTCCCGAATACGCCTATTCCGGTGTCCGTGCGCGCTTCAGCGGTATCGAGGCCCAGGATCGTTGGCAGCTCGGCGAGAGCGCCTACGGCAAGTTCGCGCTGGAATTGTCGGGCGACTACACCCGCGCCAAGAACCTCGACAACGGTCAGGATCTGCCGCGCATTGCGCCACTGCGGTTGAACACTGGTCTGCTCTGGGAACTGGATCGCTGGCAGGCGCGGATCGATGTGGAGCACGCCAGCTCCCAGCATCGGGTGCCGGACAATGAAAGCAGCACCGATGGCTACACCACGCTGGGTGCGAATGTGGGGTATCACTTTGATGTCGGCCAGAGCAAATGGCTGGCCTTCGTCAATGCCGAGAACCTGACCAACCAGACTGTGCGCTACGCCAGCTCGATCCTGCGCGACATTGCGCCGGCAGAAGGGCGAAGCATTCAGGTCGGGCTGCGCACCACGTTCTGATCGTTCCCCGCGATCTTGCGCCAGCGTCCCGCGAACCGCGCGACGCTGGCGTCGACATCAGCTCGACTGAGCGGTGTCGTCTTCCGGGAGTTCCTCCCGCAGATCCTGTTGCCCCGGCAGCTCGGTGATCACGCTGAAGTCCGTGACCTCCACCGCCCCCAGCCCATAACCCAGCAAATGGAACGAGAAGGCCTTGCGCGGTTGCGGGTTGTCGAAGCTGAAATCCATTTCCAGCGGCTGCTCCGCCGTGGCGACCATTTCCGAAGGCAGGCCGAGTTGCACGTCCTGTTCGAATTCCTTGGCCTTGAGCTGGATGTAGGCTGCCTGCTGCGGATCCATCGAGCGCACGGTCAGGCGCACGCGGGTATGTGAGCCCTTGGGCATTTCCAGGTATTGCGCGCCGATCAGGTTGTCGGCCCAGTCATCTTTGATCTGAGCTTGCAGCGGGATGATGTTGTCGCTGCCAAACTGATAGCGCTGATTCAGCGGGGTGCGCAGCAGCGACAGGTCCAGCGCATCGGCGCGGGCCGCAATCTGACGGGCATTCTGGCCGCTGGCATTGCCCTTGAAGGTGGCGCTTTCGGCGATGAAGCCTTCGCTCGCGTAAGCGCGGCAGCGTCGCGGCATGTCGCACTCGGTCAGGATGCCGTGGCCGTCGTGGTAGCGCAGCTTGCCGTTGGTGAACGACATGATTTCGCGACCGGTATCGTAGTCGCGAAACAGCGAGCGGCCACTGAGTGCTGCCGGGACAGGCAGGTCAAAGTAATCGAGGATCGATGCGCTCAAATCGACATGCCCGTAGACCCCGGCGTTCAGGTGCGGCAACTGGGTCTGCTCCGGTGCCAGGGTCAGGTTGAATCCCCAGGACGACGCCAGTCGCACGCCATCGATGCCATGGGATTCGTCCGACGTGATCACCACCAGCGTGTCTTTCAGCACGCCCTGACGTTCGAGACCACTGAGGAACTGGTCCAGTGCATCGTCCAGGTAGCCGACGGCCGCCTGTTTCGGCGTGTCGTAGCGTTGCAGGTATTCATCCGGCGCGGAGTAGGGCTGATGGGTGCCGACGGTCAGCAGGGTGAGCATCCACGGTTTTTTCTGTTTCTTCAGTTGGCCGACGTAACCCAGCGCGCCTTCAAAGAACGCCTTGTCGTCCTTGCCCCACGGGAATTCCAGGTAGTTGGCGTTGGTGAACCACTCAAGGCCATGGGTCGCATCGAAGCCGATGTGCGGCATGATCTTGTCTTTGGCCATGAAGCGCAGGCCGGCGCCTTGCAGGTAGTGAGTGCTGAAGCCGTTCTGGCGCAACTGGGCCGGCAGGCAGGCCTGGTTGCGTTCGTTCTGGGTCAGCATTTCCACGCCTTTGGGCGTGCCGTTGTTCAACTTGTCGTAATCGCCGCAGAGCATGGCGTACAGGCCGCGAATGGTCTGGTGCGTGTGCAGCACGTAGTCCGGCGTGTTCATGCCGCGCTCGGCCCAGCGGCTGAGCTTGGGCATCAGGTCTTCCTGATAATGGCTGCCGATCGCCTCGCGATTGGCGCGGATGTAGGCGCCGGGAATGCCCTCGACGGTGACGATCAGGACATTGCGCGCCTGACCTTTGGCTGCCAGTAACGAGTGACCATTCAGGTCGAGGTCGGTGAGTCCGGCCATCGAGGGCGCTGGTGCTTCGCTGCCACCTTCCAGCCATTCCTCGGCCTGCATTTGTGCGTCGGCGACCTGCGCGGCGAGCAACTGATGCGGCAGGTTGTACAGGCGCCATGGGTCGGCGTCGCTCGGCGAGAGATTCTGTGCGCCCCAATGGGCGGCGAACAGCAACACCGGTGCCGTCCACGCCGCGCGGGGCAGGGCCGGGGCGGGAGTCGCGCGGTTTGCCCACTGCGTCGCCAGCCACAGCAGCAGGGCCAGCAGCAATGTGCCGGCCACCGCCGGATGGGCAAAACCGCCGCCGGTGGAGTTCTCCACGAATTGCGGGTCGATCAGGTAATGCAGGTCCTGGGGATTGGGCAGGCGCCCGACCGCGCTGACCAGTTCAGCTGTCGCCACTGCCAGCAAGCCCCAGAACACCAGCACCGGCAGCCCCAGCCACCACGGCCGGCGATGCAGCAGGACCACCAGCAGGCTGCCGATGGCCAGGTCGGAAAGATAGCCGAACAGGCTCGACCAGCCGAGTGCCGCACGCAGGCACACCGGTACGATCAGTACCAGAAAAACCAGAGAGAGAAGACGGGCGTCGGGGTGCCGAAGCCGTTGAAAAAGAGCGCTCACAAAAAAGACCTTCCAGCCATCAAACCGTCATAAAAGTGTGCGCGATGATACCAAGGGTGGGCTGTCTGATCGCCCTTTTAAACGCGAAGCTGATCCGCTGTCGAACGGCTGTGCGATCACGGCGAAATGCCTGAGGCCCAGACCTGCGTTCATGTCAGGGGTGGCGGAAGGCTTTTTCCGGCGTACCGGAGCAGGGGATTAATTGTTTCAGGCTGTTTATTACGCCTTTGATCCCTTTCCGCTGCATTTGCGAAACGTTGCGATTTACAATGCCCGACCTCTGATGGAGACCTGCCTCCGTGGATGTCCTCACGCAACTCAACGCTTATCTGCACCGACTGCTGATCGAACCGGTCGCCGAGCAGTTCTTCAGCCTGTTCGATCTGAATGGCCGCATCGGCGTGGTGTTTATCTTCACCTCCTATTGCGTGGCCTATGGTCTGTTCCGCTACAGAAAATCCCGAGGCCTGACCGAGGCCCCAACCTTCTGGCAGTTCCTTGGCGGCGGTCGCGTGCATGGGCATCGCTCGGCGTGGCTGGATTATCGCTACTACTTCATCAAGGGCATTCTGCGGGTCGCGCTGGTGTTGCCGGTCGTGGCGCTGGTCGATCCGCATATTCTGCGCTCGGGCGATTACGTGCAGTTTTTTAACCGGCTCTGGGGCGCCCGCGAGCAGGTCTCGGATCATCCCTCGATCGCATTGTTTTACGGCCTCGGCGTATTTGTGTTCAGGGACTTCCTGCACTACTGGATTCACCGCGCCTTTCATTCCCGTTTTCTGTGGGAATTTCATAAGGTCCATCATTCGGCACCGGTGCTGGTGCCGGCCACCGCCAGCCGCATTCACATCGTCGAATCGATCTTCGAACGAGTCGTCATCACCGCCGGCCTTGGCGCTTTTGCCGGCGTGGTCTGGTATGCCTGTGGCGGGGAGGTCAGCCGCTACACGCTGTTCGGCGTGACGTGGCTGGCACTGATCATCAACAGCCTGGGGGCCAATCTGCGGCACAGCCATGTCTGGCTGTCGTTCGGGCCGAAGGTCGAACACGTGCTCAACAGCCCGGCCCAGCACCAGATCCACCACAGCGACGCGCCGCGACATTTCAACAAGAATTTCGCAATCAACCTGTCGCTGTGGGACTGGATGTTCGGCACGTTGTACGTCACCACTTCAAAACCCGAAGTCTTGCGCTTCGGCACGGGCGAGCAAGACCGCACACGTTATCTGACGGTGTACAGCCTGATCGTCACGCCGTTTGTGGACACCGCGAAACGCTTGTCGTCGAACGCCGACGGGCTCAGAACCAGGTTCAACCAGCGTACGCCATGAGGGCTTCGCCGAAGGCCTGCGGGGTCGGGTTTTGCGGCCAGCTCGGCAGCCCCTCGGGCAGCGTCAGCCAAGGTTGTTTGTGACTGACCCAGATGTGTGCCATCGGTTGCAGTGAGCGGCTTTCATCGAGCGTGCCGGCGCGCAGAACGCTCATCCCCGGTGCGGCCGTGGTGGTGTTGCACAGACGCGTATGGCAGACACTGCACAGCTGATGTTCGGCGTGTTGCCCATTGAGATCGTAGGCATAAGTGGCCAACGGTCCGGTCAGCGTCAGGGCGTCGGTGGGCAGCAGGGCATGCAGTGCAAAGGCACTGCCGCTCCAGGTCTGGCAATCCGTGCAATGGCAGGCGTAGATGGCCGGCGGCACTTCGGTCTTCAACTGATAACGGACGGCACTGCAGCGACATTGGCCGGTGAGTGTCATGGGCAAGGCTCCTTCAACTGCGGGTTCGATGCCGGGCGCAAGGCCCGTGCGGTATGCTCGCGCAGCATGCCGCAGACCCCGGTGAATGAACATCGGCCAAAACTGCCCAACCGCTCACAGGAAATGTATGAACGCTCCACAACTTCATTGGGAAACCCAGCGCGCCTTTCTCGCGGTACTGCGCACCGGCAGTCTGTCGGGCGCCGCGCGCTTGCTGGGCATTGCCCAGGCCACGGCACGGCGGCGGATTGAGGCGCTGGAGCAGAGTGTCGGCGTCAGCCTGTTCATTCGCTCACCCTCGGGGCTGTTGCCGACCGAGACTGCCAAGGAGTTGATCGGTCACGTCGAAGCCATGGCCCTGGCCGCCAATGCTTTCAACCGCGCCGCTTCCGCTGACGTGGCGCAAACCAGCGGCACCGTGCGCCTGACCGCCGGCAAGCTGTTGGGCGTCGAGATCCTGCCGCCGATGTTGCGCCGCCTGCGTCAGCAACACCCGCAATTGGCGCTGGAATTGAACGTGTCGAATCGTCTGCAAACCCTCTCACAGCAGGAGGCCGACGTAGCCGTGCGCATCCGCCGTCCGACCGAAGCTTCGGTGGTAGCGCGCAAGGTCGGCGATCTGCACGTGGGCCTCTACGCCACACCCGAATTGCTGGCGGAGCAGGGCGTGCCTGAAACGGCTGAGGACTTGCGCCGGTTTCCGCTGATCGGCCCGGATCGTCATGGGGGCGAGATCGAGTTTCTATGTGCGCGCGGCTTCGATTGTTCGGCAGAGCACACGGCCATCCGCACCGATGATCATCTGGCGCAATGGGCGGCGTTGCGCGCGGGTCTGGGGATTGGCGTGAGTTTTCGGCAACTGGCCCAGCGACATGGACTGGTGCGAGTCCTGCCCGGTCAGGTGGACTTTACGGTGGATGTGTGGATTGCAATGCATCAGGACATGCGCCGGGTGCAACGGGTTTCAGCGGTGTTCGATGGCTTGGGAGCGGACTTGCAGGTTTTTCTGGAAGCCTGATTTTCAGATGATATCAATATGCGATAACGGTATTTAAATTTCGTTTTTTATAGCGATAGAGTCCGGCCTCACAGATTTCCCAGAAAATCACTGCGAGGTTGTCATGGCCCTACCGTTCAAACGTTCTGCACTGACGCTGCTGGCGGCTTCGTTGGCTGGCGCTCTGCTCGGCAACACTGCTCAAGCCGAAGGCAAGATCAGCATCGCCCAGCAATTCGGTATCGGTTATCTGATTCTGGATGTGGTGCGCGATCAGCACCTGATCGAGAAGCACGGCAAGGCTCAGGGGCTGGACATCAAGGTCGACTGGAACAGCATTTCCGGCGCTACCGCCATGAACGAAGCGCTACTGACCGGATCGCTGGATGTGGTCTCGGCCGGCGTGCCACCGATGCTCACTGTGTGGGATCGCACCAAGGGCAAACAGAACGTCAAGGCCATCGCTTCGCTGGGCTCGATGCCCAACTACCTGCTGACCAATAACCCGAACGTGAAAACCCTCAAGGACTTCAGCGACAAGGATCGCATCGCCGTGCCGGCGGCGGGCGTGGGTTTCCAGTCCCGCACGCTGCAGATCGAAACGGCCAAAGAATTCGGTAATGACCAATACAAGAAATTCGACGACATCTCCGTCAGCCTGCCGCACCCGGATGCCACGGCCGCGTTGATCGCCGGCGGCTCGGAAATCAACGCACATTTCTCCAGTCCGCCATTCCAGTACCAGGCGTTGCAGAATCCCAACGTGCATAAAGTGCTGAGTTCCTACGATGTGCTCGGCGGCCAGGCCACCTTCAACGTGCTGTACACCACGGAAAAATTTCACGACGAAAACCCGAAAACCTACAGGGCGTTCTACGACGCACTGGTCGAGGCCGAGCAGATCATCAAGGCCGACAAGCCTGCGGCCGCACAAGCTTACATTCGTGTTGAACAGTCGAAGTTGCCGTTGGCGCTGGTGGAGAAAATCGTTACCGATCCGGAAATCGATTTCACCGTGGTGCCGCAGCGCACGTTTATATATGCAGAGAAATTGCAGGAGCTGGGTGTGCTGAAAAACAAGGCGGACAGCTGGAAGGATTATTTCTTTGAAGAGGCGCATGGCGGGGCGGGGAGTTGAACAGTCCGCCCGGCAGCCTGTGCTGACGGGCGGACTTTTCGTATCAACTCACCGAGTCATCAAAGATGCTCTCAATCGGCATCTCGAACGCCCGGGCAATCTGGAACGCCAAAGGCAGGCTCGGGTCGTAGCGTTCGTTTTCAATCGCATTGATGGTCTGGCGCGAAACGTTCAGACGTTCGGCCAGATCCACCTGTGACCATTTGCGCTCGGCGCGCAGTTCCTTGAGGCGGTTCTTCATTGGTAGCGGCGCCGGGCGATGCGCAGGCCGATCATCCACATCGCGCCCATCACCGGCCAGACCCACAACCACGGGATATGCGGGGCGCCCACCGTTTCCAGAAAACCGTAAGTGAAGGTCAGCAGGGCCGATGCGGCGAATGCAAAGCCGAGGGCTTCGAACTGGATACGCAGATACATTTCGTCGAGACGTCGCATGTCGCGTACGACCGTCCAGCAGAACAAGCCGACCGGAATCATCGGCATCAGCACGATGACGCCGCGCAGGTAAGCGTTGGCATCCGCCAGATAAATCAACGCGAATTGCGATGCCAGCAGCACCACTGCGTACAGAACCATTGCCGCAGCCATCTCTCGGTTGAATCGGTTCATGTCCAAACTCCTATGTAAAAGACGCTTTACATAGTCGCTTAAGATATTTCCGATGTAAAGCATGCTTTCCATAAGGGTCGTGCCCAATCACTTCTCTGCATTCATTGGCCGGATAACGAAGGCGGTTGCCCGCACGTCCGTTGCCCGGGTGAGCAATAAACCCGCGTCTATAGTGAGAGGGCTGTGTGAAACGGGTTGGCGCACCTCAAGGCTGCGACGGGAGGCGCCGAGTGAACAATCTGCTGTTATTCATTCAGGAGATCGCCATGAGCCAGATCGAAAAAGTCCTCTACACCGCAAAGACCCACACCACCGGCGGACGTGACGGGGCGTCGCGCAGTTCCGACGGGATTCTCGATGTGAAGCTATCGTCCCCCGGCTCCAACGGCGGAGGGACCAATCCGGAACAACTGTTCGCTGCCGGCTGGTCGGCGTGCTTCATCGGCGCGATGAAAGCGGTGGCGGGGCAGCAGAAAATCAGCCTGCCAGCGGACCTGGCGGTGGATGCCGAAGTAGACCTGGGCACCAACTCGGGAGGGTATCTGTTGCAGGCACGTCTCAATGTGAGCCTGCCGGGCATGGAACGCGGCGCGGCGCAGCAACTGGTGGATGCGGCGCATCAGGTGTGCCCGTACTCCAAGGCCACGCGCAACAATATCGAAGTCGAGTTGAAACTGGTCTGACATCCAGATGCAAACGGGGCGGCATGATCGTCGATCATGCCGCCCCGTTTGTTTTTGAAGCCGTAAAACTGTCAGTCAGCGATCAATGCATCTTGCTGTGATCGTGGCCTTCCATGTTGGTCAGCGAGCGCACCGGCGCCTGGACTTCGATGGCTTGTTTCTCGCCCTTGGCGTTTTCGACGGTCAGGGTCAGCGGCACGTTGTCGCCTTCCTTCAGTTGACCGTTCAGGCCCATCAGCATCACGTGGTAGCCGTTCGGATCGAACTTCACAGCCTTGCCGGCCGGCAGGTCGACCGAGTTGACCGGGCCCATGCTCATCACGTCGTTCTTCATGGTCATTTCGTGAATCTGCACGTCCTTGGCCACTGGCGATGCAACGCTCAGCAGTTTGCTGTCGCTGTCGGCGGTGACGGTCATGAACGCGCCGCTGGCCGACTGGTTTGGCACGGTTGCACGGACCCAGGCGTCATCGACCTTGGTCTGCGCCGAAACCTGGAAAGCCAGGCCCAGCAGGGACAGGCCCAGAGCAGCACGTTTGATGTTGTTCAGAAAAGGGTTCATCAGCAGACCTCCATGACGGTAAGCAAGTCTTCCGTACACTCTTGTGCAGAAAGCGATTGGGACAGACCCACGCGCAGGTTGCCGCGGGTGTCGTAGACATAACTGGTAGACGTGTGCGACAGGGTGTAGGTGTCGCCGGCAGGGACTTTTTCGTAGAAGACGTCGAATTCCTTGGCGGTGGCCTTGGTTTCCTCAAGGGTGCCGTACAGGGCGACGAAGCTTGGGTCGAAGGTCTTGACGTAGGCGTCGAGGATTTGCGGCGTGTCGCGTTCCGGGTCGAGGGTGATGAACACCACTTGCAGGATGTCGCCATCCTTGCCCATCAGCTTCTTGATTTTTGCCGCGCGGGCCAGTGTCGTCGGGCAGACGGCCGGGCACTGGGTGAAACCGAAGAAGATCATCGGCATCAGGCCGCGAAAGCTCGACAGCGACACGGTGTTGCCTTCGGTGTCCTTGAGCTTGAAGGTGCGTCCGAGGATCTTGTCACTCAGATCCTTGCCGTACTTGTACGACAGTTGGCCGCGGGTGTCGCAGCCGGCGAGCAGGCCCAGACCAAGCACGCCCATTCCCGCAAGCACCTTGCGGCGAGTCAACAAAGCCGTCATCTAATACCGCCCTTTGCAGCCCGCCGGTCAGCAAGACAGGCGGGGGGTTAACCGTAAAAGCGGCGCATGATACCAAAATGAACCGCCAGGTCGGTTTTTGATCACCAACCAATGTCGGATCGGGCGACAAAAGGTGTAAGAAAACATGACCTGCGGTTATTGCGGCGACGGTTCAACCGGGCTCCAGCTGCCGCCCAGCGCGGTGTACAGGTTCACTTGCGCCACCAGTTGCGCCAATCGGTCAGTGATCAAGCCTTGCTGAGAGCTGAACAGCGAACGCTGGGCATCGAGGAACGTCAGGCTGCTGTCGACGCCGGTCTGATAGCGGTGCTGCGCCATGTCGTAATAGTCCTGGGTCGCCTGCACCAGATCACGCTGGGCCTGGAGTTGTTGCTGGTAGGTCTGGCGCGCCGCGAGTCCGTCGGACACTTCCTGGAAGGCGGTCTGAATGGTCTTTTCGTACTCGGCGACGCTGATGTCCTTCTGCAATTTCGCGTAATCCAGACTGGCGCGCAGGCTGCCGGCATTGAAGATCGGCAGGTTGATCTGCGGCTGGAACGTCCAGGCGCCGGAACCGCCCTTGAACAGCCCCGACAGGTCGCGACTGGAAGTGCCGGCGTTGGCGGTCAGGCTGACACTGGGAAAGAACGCCGCCCGGGCCGCGCCGATGTTGGCATTGGCCGCCTTGAGCTTGTATTCGGCCTGGAGAATGTCCGGCCGGCGCTGCAACAGGTCCGACGGCAACCCGGCCGGCACTTGCGCCACCAGATCACTGTCCAGCGGACGTGCCGGCAGAGTTTCAGGAACCGGCGCGCCGACCAGCAGCGTCAGGCTGTTCAAGTCCTGGGCGACCTGGCGTTGATAGCGGGCGAGGCTGGCGCGGGTGCTGTCGACGCTGGTCTGCGCCTGGATCTGATCCAGCGCCGAGGACTTGCCCGCCTCGCGGTTGCGCGTGGTCAGGCGCAGGCTTTTCTCGTCGGCAGCGAGGGTTTCTCGGGCCAGGGCCAGCAACTCCTGGTCGGCGCGCCAGGTCAGGTAGGCATTGGCGACGTTGGCCACCAGGCTCAGTTGCGCACTGCGCCGGGCTTCTTCGGTGGCCAGCCAGCTCATCAACGCCTGATCGCTGAGGCTGCGCACCCGGCCGAAGAAATCCAGTTCGTAGGCGCTGATGCCAAGGTTGGCGGAGTAGGTCGACGTGATCGCCGCTTTGGTTTTGGTCACGCTCGCCGGCACCCGCTGGCGCAGTTCGTTGGCATTGGCCGAGACCGCCGGCAGCAGATCGGCGCGCTGAATGCGGTACTTCGCCTGGAACGCCTCGACGTTCAGCGCGGCGACTCGCAAGTCGCGGTTATTGACCAGCGCGCTCTCAATCAACTGTTGCAACGCCGGGTCATTGAACAATCCGCGCCAGTCCTCGACCGCGCTGGTGGCCTGGGTTGGCGCAGGGTAGGCGGGGCCTTTCGGATACTGCGCCGCACTGGGCGACGCGGGCTGCTGGTAGTCGGGAATCAGCGAGCAGCCGCCCATCAGCAACGCCATGGACAGCAGGGAGATCGGCAACCTGGACATCAAACAGCCTCGTTCACGAATGAGAGCGGGCGCCGGGCGCCCATGATGAGAGAAACGCCGGATCAGGCCCCGGCCATCCATTTCGCCAGACCGTGACGACCACTGACCCCGAGCTTGGCGGCCGCGCGCTTGAGGTAGGTCTCGACCGAGCTGTTCTTGACCCGCAACCGCTCGGCCATCTGCGGCACGGTGCCGCCGGTCAGCAAGCCCAGGCAGACTTCCTTCTCGCGCACTGACAGGGTGATGTCGCCCAGCGCCAGGCGTTCGTCGAACACCTGTTGCAACGGTGTCTGCTCCTGATCGGCCTGGAGCGGGCGCGGTTGTCGGGCGACGATTTGCCGACGGATCTGCGCGTGACGCTCGATCAACGGCAGCAGGGTGTCGGACAGGCTTTTGAGAAACGACAGTTCCGGCAGGGAAAACACCCGGTGCGTGTGAGGGCGACAGAACGAGATGACACAGCGGCGGTTGGAGGTGCGTGACACCAGATTGCACTGATGGACGCTGCGGTGCGGGTGTCGTTGCTGCAGCGAAGCTTTGAGTTGAATCAGCAGCGAGTCATTCATCTCGATCATCTTCTGCAACAGCGGATGATCGTCCTGGCATTGCAGGGGATCCGGGGGCGGGAAGGTATCCGGCAAACCGGCGCTGCCCAATGCCTTGATCTCGACCACGCTGGCCTCGCGCTCGTCGAGTGTCCATTCGCTGAGATCTACCCGGTTGACCGGCACCAGGGTGTCGACCAACTGAAACATGTTCGTGGCGAAACGCTCGTTCCCCGTGCTGGCGATCAACTCGCCCAGCTGCCAATAGAAGTGCGGGTTGTCCATGTTGCGAAGACTGCCGGTCAGATTCATATCCTTGTCATCCTTGATTTAAAGCCATTGCCGAATCGTCTGCCGTGCATGCACCTGTGAAGCCGCCACCCAATCATTTCTCCTTGAAATCGATCTGGAGCGGGATTTAAGCCTATGCATTTGTCCTACGTCTGTAGGGGAAAACGGGGACACAAAGTGCCACTATTTCCGGATTAATGGCGCCACGTTTCTGTCAGTCCTAGGGTGACAAGCCTGTAGGACGTGACTGTACGGTCTAGCGGAAACCCCGAAAACCGGGGTTCAGAGCGCCGTTTCCCAGCATTGCGAAGTCGTAGTCAGCGCAGGTGGATGGCGATTGTCCTACAGGATTTTCAGTCATTTCTTTCCGAACTTTTGGTGGGATGGCCGGCCAGTCGAGGCCTGTCAGCCCGCAGGGCAGGGCAAAGAGGGGGGAGTTGTCCGGGTTTCACGTGTCATGCGGGTTTCGGGGCCGATGCTTGAATACGCGCCAAATCACATGAGACGGATCTTATGAACCAATTTGCTGCCGATGCGGCGGACGGTCTGTCCGCGATTTCCGAGGCCTTCCCGCTGACTGCCGCCCAGAGCGACATCTGGCTCGATCAACTGCGTCAGGGGGATTCACCGCTGTACAACATCGGCGGCTACGTCGAGCTGACCGGCCCACTGGATCCGGCGCTGATGCAAGCGGCTCTGGAAGGTCTCGTGGCCCGGCACGACGCCATGCGCACGATTCTGTTGCCGGGCGCCGGCCAGCACGGCTTGCCCCTGCAGCGCTTTGCGCAGTCCTTGCCGGCCCCGATGCCAATCCATGACGTTTGCGCGCAGCCCGATCCACAGTCCGCGGCGCGCAGGCTGATTCAGGAACGCATCGAGCAGCCGTTCACGCTGGACGGCGGGCCGTTGTTCCGGTTTCTTCTGATCCGTCTCGATGCCGATCATCATTGGCTGTCTATCCTCGCCCATCACCTGATCGTCGACGGCTGGGGTTTCGGCGAGATGCTCAAGTCGCTTGACGAGATCTATAACGCGCTGGCGCTTGGGCAACGGCCGCCGGACTCGGCACCGTCCTATGTTGATTTCATCCATGACGATGCGCGTTATTACGAGTCGGCACGCTATACCCACGACCGGACGTACTGGCTGGACAAGTACCGCAACCTTCCCGAGCCGTTATTGCTGCCCCGATATCAGGAACGATTTGCCGGTGCCCCGGCCCCGACCCGGATTTTCTCTCAGGCTTTTCCCGCACGACTGCACGAACGCATGAAGTACGTGGCTCGCGAATACGGCGGGTCGGCGTTCCATGTGTTGCTGGCAGCCTTGCACGTGTATTTCAGTCGCACCGCCCAGCGTGACGAATGGGTGGTGGGGGTGCCGCTGCTCAACCGTTCCGGTGCCCGGTTCAAGTCCACGCTCGGGCTGTTCACTCAGGTCAGCGCAGTGCGGATGGGGTTTGGCCGGGCGTTGTCGTTCGGTCAGTTGATCACGGCGATCCGCGACGAATTGAAGCGCGATTTCCGCCATCAGCGTTTTCCGCTGAGCGAAATGAATCGTGCATTGGGCCTGCTGCGCGAGGATCGCTCCCAACTGTTCGAACTGACGGTGTCCTATGAGCAGGATGTTCACGAGTACCGCTACGGCGAGGCTCAGGCGCGGGTCATCAAGGTCTCGAACCACGAGGAGGGCACGCCGCTGGCGGTGCATTTGCTCAGCACCCTCAACAACGACAAAGACAGTTTGTACATGGTCTACAACGAAGCCTATTTTGGCGCCGATGAGATCGAAGCGCTGTCCGGGCGCCTGTTGCTGGTGCTGGAGCAGGGCCTGGAGAATGTTGACCTGGCGCTGGATGATTTCAATCTGAGCCTGCCAGTCGAATCGGCGTTGCTGCAGCAGTGGAATGACACGCGCGCGGATTACCCCAACGAGTTGACCATCCATCAGCGCATCGAAGCGCAAACGGCGGCGCGGCCAGAGGCGGTGGCCGCAGAGTTTCAGGGACAACGGCTGACCTATGCCGAGCTGAACCGAAAGGCCAACGCCCTGGCCCATCACTTGATCGGGCTCGGTGTACGGCCCGATGACCGCGTGGCGCTGGTCGCCCGCCGAGGGCTGGACACGCTGGTCGCGCTGCTGGCGATCCTCAAATCCGGCGCCGGTTACGTGCCGGTTGATCCGGCCCATCCTGCGGAGCGCTTGAGCTATTTATTGCGCGACAGCGCTCCGGTCGTCGTCTTGACCCAGCGCGATCTGCGCGAACGGCTGCCGGTGCTGAATGTGCCAGTGATCGACATTGACCCGCGCATCTGGCCGGTCAACGATCTCAACCCCAAGGTCTCGGGCCTGGCCACCGCGCATCTGGCCTACGTGATCTACACCTCCGGTTCCACCGGCCAGCCCAAAGGCGTGATGGTCGAACATCAGACCCTGTCGAATCTGGTCGACTGGCACTGCTCAGCCTTCGATCTGTGCACCGGTCGCCACACCTCGAGCCTCGCCGGCTTCGGTTTCGACGCCATGGCCTGGGAAGTCTGGCCCGCGCTGTGTGCCGGCGCGACCCTGCACCTGGCGCCGTCCCGCGACGGGGGAGAAGACATCGACGCGCTGCTCGACTGGTGGCGTGCGCAACCGCTGGACGTGAGCTTCCTGCCAACGCCGATTGCCGAATACGCCTTCAGCCGCCACCTCGAACACCCGACCCTGCGCACGCTGCTGATCGGCGGTGATCGCCTGCGCCAGTTCAATCGCGAGCAGACGTTCGCGGTGATCAACAACTATGGCCCGACCGAGGCCACCGTGGTTGCCACCTCGGGTCGAATCGAACCGGGTCGGACGCTGCACATCGGCAAACCCGTGGGCAATGCCACGACCTATCTGCTGGATGACCGACAGCGTCCGGTGCCGATTGGTGTGGCCGGTGAGCTCTACGTCGGTGGTGCCGGTGTGGCCCGGGGTTATTTCAACCGTCCGGAGCTGACCGCCGAACGCTTTCTCGACGATCCATTCAGCAACCAGCCAAACGCGCGGATGTACCGCACCGGCGACCTCGCACGCTGGTGCCCGGACGGCAACATCGAATACCTGGGCCGCAACGACGATCAGGTGAAAATCCGTGGCGTGCGCATCGAGCCCGGCGAAATCGAAGCCGCGTTGAGCAGCCATGAATCCGTGCGCGATGCGGTGGTGCAGGTGCGCGACGGGCAGTTGTTGGCCTGGTTCACCGAACGCCAGCCGCTGGACATCACACGACTGCATGCCCATCTGCAAACCCGTCTACCCAGCGCAATGCTGCCGTCGGCGTACGTGCGCCTGGCGGTGTTGCCGCTGACGGCCAACGGCAAGCTGGATCGCCAGGCGTTGCCTGCACCGGGACCTGAGGCGTTGATCCGCCGCGAATATGAAGCCCCGCAAGGTGACGTCGAAATCCTCCTGGCGCAGATCTGGGCCGAGGTGCTGCAAGTCGAAAAGGTCGGGCGTCACGATCACTTCTTCGAACTGGGCGGGCACTCGTTGCTGGCGGTCAACCTGATCGAACGCATGCGTCAACTCGGCATGAGCAGCGATGTGCGAGTGCTGTTCGGGCAGCCGACTTTGGCGGCACTGGCCGCGTCGGTGGGCACTGGCCGCGAGGTCGAAGTGCCGGCCAACCGCATTCCGCCGGGCTGCACGCAAATCACCCCGGACCTGTTGCCGTTGGTAGAACTGGATCAGACCACTCTCGACCGGATCATCGCCACGGTGCCGGGTGGGGCGGCCAACGTGCAGGACATTTATCCGCTGGCGCCGTTGCAGGAAGGCATCCTCTATCACCACATCACCGCCGCGCAGGGTGATCCGTACCTGCTGCAATCGCAGCTGGCGTTCGACAGTGTCGAGCGGGTCGAGGCCTACGCGGCTGCATTGCGTCAGGTCATGGCGCGGCACGATATCCTGCGCACCGCCGTGGTCTGGGAAGGCTTGACCACACCGGTGCAGGTGGTCTGGCGCGAAGCTGAACTGCCGGTGCAGGAAATCACCCTCGATCCGGCCGAGGGCGATGTCCTCGCGCAACTGCACGCGCGTTTCGATGCCCGGCGTTATCGCATCGACGTCAGTCAGGCGCCGCTGATCCGGCTGATGTATGCACGCGACCCGGCCCACGGGCGGATCGTCGCGATTCTGTTGTTCCATCACCTGGCGCTGGATCACATCGCGCTGGAAGTCTTGCGTCATGAAATGCGCGCCAACCTGTTGGGGCAGGGCGAACCGTTGCCGCCGGCGGTGCCGTACCGCAATTACGTGGCGCAGACACGACTGGGCGTCAGCGAGCAAGAACACGAAGCGTTTTTCCGCGAGATGCTCGCCGACATCGACGAGCCGACGTTGCCGTTCGGTTTGCAGGACGTGCAAGGCGACGGTCGCGGCATCGACGAAGCCGTGCGATCGCTTGCGCCTGAACTGGACCGGCGCTTGCGCCTTCAGGCGCGGCAGGCGGGTGTCAGCGTGGCCAGCCTGATTCACCTGGCCTGGGCGCAGGTGCTGGCGGCGACGTCGGGGCAGGAACATGTGGTGTTCGGCACAGTGTTTATGGGCCGTATGCAGGGCGGTGAAGGCGCGGACCGCGCGCTGGGGGTGTTCATCAACACCTTGCCATTGCGGGTGGACATGGACCGGGGCGCGCGCGATGCGGTGCTGCTCACCCACGCCCGACTGACCGACTTGCTCGGGCACGAACATGCGTCACTGGCGCTGGCCCAGCGTTGCAGCGGGGTCGCGTCACCGGCGCCGCTGTTCAGTGCGTTGCTCAACTATCGACACACTGACCTTGAGGCGCAGGAAGCGGCGTCGGACCAAGCCTGGCAAGGCATCCAGACCCTGGAGAACGAAGAACGCACCAACTACCCGATGACTTTGAGTGTCGATGATCTGGGTAGCGCCTTGCAGATCACCACGCGGACCCTGATCAGCATCGGCGCCCAGCGCATCGGCGACTATGTGCAGACTGCGTTGCAGGCGCTGGTGGATGCCCTGGAGCAGACACCACAACAACCGCTGAATCGCTTGCCGATTCTGCCGTCGGCGGAGCTAGAGCAACTGCTGGTCGGGTTCAATGCCAGCGAAGTCGATTGCCCGCTCGATCAGCCGCTTCAGGTGCTGTTCGAACAGCAGGCGCAACGCAGACCCGACGCCATTGCCTTGCAGGCCGGGGATCAACAGCTGACGTATCGCCAATTGAACGAGCAGGCTAACCGTCTGGCGCATCATCTACGCGAGCACGGCGTGCAACCCGATTCTCGGGTGGCGATCTGTGTCGAGCGCAGCCTGGACCTGGTGATCGGCCTGCTCGGCATTCTCAAGGCCGGTGGTGCTTACGTGCCGCTGGACCCGGACTATCCGCTGGAACGCCTGCACTACATGCTGCAAGACAGCGCGCCGGTCGCGGTGCTGGTGCACGAAGCCACCCGCAGTCTGCTGGGCAATTCGGGCGTGCCGGTCATCGATTTCGACCGTTGCACCTGGCAGGACGCGTCGGCCGATAACCTGCACGTACCGGGTTTGAGCGCTGCGAACCTGGCCTACATGATCTACACCTCCGGCTCCACCGGCACGCCGAAGGGCGTGATGATCGAGCACCGAAGCGCCTGCAACATGGTGCACTGGGGCTCGCAGATCAGCCCGCCGACCGAGCACGGCGCGCTGTTGCAGAAGGCGCCGTTCAGCTTCGACAGTTCGGTGTGGGAGATCTTCTGGCCGCTGTGTTCCGGCCTGCGGCTGGTGCTGGCGCGTCCCGACGGCAACCGCGATTCGGCGTATGTGACCCAGGTGATTCGTGAACGACAGATCACCGTGGTCAAGTTCGTGCCAGCGCTGCTGCAACAGTTCGTCGAACAGGACGATGTCAGCCAGTGCACCAGCCTGACCGACGTGCTCAACGGTGGCGGCGAACTGACCGCCGCACTGGCCCGGCGTGTCCGCGAGCGCCTGCCATGGGTGCGTCTGCATAACGTTTACGGGCCGACCGAAACCACGGTCGACAGCACCGGCTGGACGCTGGAACCGAATCAACCGGTGCCGGAAACCGTGGTGCCGATCGGCAGGGCCCTGAGCAACACCCGGCTCTATGTGCTGGATGCCCACGACCAACCGGTGCCATTCGGCGTCAGCGGTCACCTGCACATCGGCGGGGTCGGGGTCGCGCGGGGGTATCTGGGGTTGCCGGACATGCAGGCCGAGCGCTTCATCGACAGCCCGTTCGTGGCCGGTGATCGCCTGTACCGCACCGGCGATCTGGTGCGTTACCGAGCGGATGGCAACCTCGAATTCCTTGGGCGCAACGACTTCCAGGTCAAGCTGCGTGGCCTGCGTCTGGAACCGGGGGAAATCGAAGCGCGGCTGATCGAGCACTCGGCTGTGCGTGAAGCGGTGGTGCTGGTGCGGGATGAGCGGCTGGTGGCGTATTTCACCGTGCGTGAAGGCTTCGATGCGCCCAGCATCGAAACCTTGCGCGCCCATGTGCTTGAGCGCTTGCCGGAGTACATGGCGCCGGGCGCTTACGTGAAGCTCGATGCGTTGCCCCTGACCCCCAACGACAAGGTCGATCGCAAGGCCTTGCCGGCACCGGGGGCAGAAGCGGTGCTCAGTCGTCGTTACGAGGCGCCCGAAGGCGAGGTCGAGATCAGGCTGGCGCAGATCTGGGCCGAGGTGCTGCAACTGGAGCAGGTCGGGCGCAACGACCACTTCTTCGAACTCGGCGGGCATTCGTTGCTGGCGGTCAGTCTGGTGGCGCGCATGCGTCAGGCCGGGCTGCACGTCGATGCCCGGACGCTGTTCAGCCAGCCGACCCTGGCTGCTCTGGCGGCTCAGACTTCGGCGCAGTCAACGCAGGTGGAAGTCCCTCAAACCACCATACCGACGCTCAATCGCAAACGCCGGCTCTGAGCGACATCGGCGCCGATTCGCGGTTCCCGCGGATCGGCGCCATGACTGGTCGGTCACGGGTCTTGTCCCCGCTTCCCATGTCAGACACCCAAGCCCCGATGTTTTAGCTTTTCCGGGCTGCGCGTGGCCGCACGGATTCGCCGCTGCGCGCTCCTTTTTCCCGAATTTACAGCAGGTTACCCCCATGCAATTTCGCGAGCTGATGGCTGTTATTTCCACCCATGCGATCCGCCTTCAACAGGACGATGAAGACCTGGTCATTCTGGGCAACGACGACGCGCTGGACGACGCGTTGTGGGACAGCCTCGCCAAGCACAAGGCGCAATTGCTGGAACTGGTGGCGAGCCACGGCGGCGACTGGTCGAGCCCGGCGTTGCGCATCACCCCGGACATGCTGCCGCTGGTGAAACTGGATCAGCCGGCCATCGACCGCATCGTCGCCACCGTGCCGGGTGGCGTGGCGAATGTGCAGGACATCTATCCGCTGGCGCCGCTGCAGGAAGGCATGCTGTATCTGCACCTCGCGGCCGGCGAAGGTGATCTGTATGTGCAACAGGCGCAGTTCACCTTCGACAATCACCAGCGCCTCGACGCATTTGCCCAGGCGTTGCAATGGGTGATCGACCGTCACGACATTCTGCGTACCTCGTTTGTCTGGGAACGCCTGGATGAGCCGGTGCAAGTGGTCTGGCGCCAGGCACCGCTGGTCTGCGAAGAGGTGCAGCTCGACACCTCCACGGATGTGTTCAGCCAGTTGCAGGCGCGTTACGACGCCCGTCACTTGCGCCTCGATCTGCAACAGGCGCCGCTGCTGCGCTTGGTCTATGCACGGGATCCGGCGCAGGGACGGATCGTCGCGTTGCTGCTGTTCCATCACATGATCATCGACCACGTTGCACTGGACGTGGTGCGCCGGGAAATCCAGGCCTGGCTGCAAGGGCAGACTGAGCTCGTGGCGCCGGCGGTGCCGTTTCGCAATCACTTGGCGCGGGCGCGCATGGCCCTCGATGAACAGGCCCACGAGACGTTCTTCCGCGAGATGCTCGGCGATATCGACGAACCGACATTGCCGTGGGGCCTGCAGGATGTTCACGGCGGCGGACAGGATTTCGAAGACGCACAGCTCAGACTCTCTGACGATTTGAACCTGCGACTGCGCACGCAAGCGCGGCAACTCGGCGTGAGCGTGGCGAGCCTGATGCACCTGGCGCTGGCGCGGGTATTGGGCCAGTTGTCCGGGCGCACCTCGGTGGTGTTCGGCACCGTGTTGCTGGGGCGGATGGAGGCGGGCGACGGTGGCGAGCAGGCGCTGGGCATGTTCATCAACACCTTGCCGCTGCGGGTCGATGTCGGCGCGCAAAGCGTTTACGACGGCGTGCTCGCCACACACCGACGGCTGAGCGCCTTGCTCGCCCACGAACAGGCGTCGCTGGCATTGGCCCAGCGTTGCAGCGCGTTGAGCGCGCAGACACCGTTGTTCAGCGCCATGCTCAATTACCGTCACAGTGCTGTCGGTGATGTCGCCGAGGTGATCGAACTGGCCCCCGGCGTCCAGGTCCTGAGTGGCAAGGAACCGACCAACTACCCGCTGACCTTGAGCGTCGATGATCTGGGCAGTGGTTTCCGGTTGTCCGCCATCGCCCCGACCGGTATCGGTGCCGAGCGGGTCTGCGGCTATGTGCAAACCGCACTCGACGCCTTGCTGAACGCTCTGGAACAGTCGCCCGAGACGCTGATCAACCAGTTGCCGATTTTGCCAGCGCACGAGCGGCAACAATTGCTGGTGGGTTTCAATGACAGTCGCGTCGAGTTCGATCTGGAACAGACCGTTCATAGCCTGTTCGAGGCTCAGGTCGAGCGCACGCCGCAAGCCATCGCGTTGCAGGCCGATGAGCTGTCACTGACGTACTTTGAGCTTAATGCGCGGGCCAATCGCCTGGCTCACCGATTACGTGAGCTGGGTGTCGGGCCGGACACGCCGGTGGCGATCTGCGTCGAACGCGGGCCTGAACTGGTGATCGGCCTGCTGGGCATTCTCAAGGCCGGCGGCGCTTATGTGCCGCTGGATCCAGCCTACCCGGCGGAACGTTTGAACTACATGCTCAAGGACAGCGCCCCGGTGGCGCTGCTGGCGCACGGCGCGACCCGGGCGATGTTCGAGGCGGGCGGCGTGCCGTTGCTCGATTTCGATCAGGACCACTGGCAGGACTACCCCGAGCACAATCCTCAAGTGCCGGGCCTGAACGCTTCGAACCTGGCCTACGTGATCTACACCTCGGGTTCCACCGGCACGCCGAAAGGGGTGATGGTCGAGCACCGTGGCCTGGGCAATCTGCTTCATTGGAGCTCGCAGGTGTGCCCGCCCGTGGCGGCCGGCGCGCTGTTGCAGAAAACCCCTTACAGTTTCGACGCTTCGGTCTGGGAGCTGTTCTGGCCGCTGACGGCCGGCCTGCGCCTGGTGCTGGCGCGTCCCGATGCGCACTTCGAACCAGCGCATCTGACGCAAGTGGTGCGCGAGCAGCGCATCAGCGTGATCCAGTTCGTCCCGGCGTTGCTGCAACAGTTCCTCGACGTGGAAGATGTCAGTCAGTGCACCAGCCTTACGGATGTTTTCTGTGGCGGCGGTGAGCTGACGCCAGCGTTGGCCCGCCAGGTCCGCGAGCGTCTGCCACAGGTGCGATTGCACAACGTCTACGGCCCAACCGAAACCACGGTCGACAGCACGGTGTGGACGCTGGAGCCGTCGATGCCCGTGCCGGAAGCGCTGTTGCCCATCGGCCGACCGGTCAGCAACACCCGTTTGTACATTCTCGACGAACAACGGCAACCGCTGCCGCTGGGCGTAGCCGGTGAGCTGTACATCGGCGGCGTGCAGGTAGCGCGCGGCTACTTGAACCTTGCATCGCTCACCGCCGAGCGTTTCCTCGACGATCCATTCAGCGATCAGCCGAACGCGCGGCTGTACCGCACCGGCGACCTGTGCCGCTATCGGGCTGATGGCAACCTTGAATATCTCGGTCGCAACGACGATCAGGTAAAGATTCGCGGCTTGCGTATCGAGCTCGGGGAAATCCAGGCACGACTGATTCAACTCGACACCGTGCTCGCCGCCGAAGTGCTGGTGCGCGAAGACGTGGCCGGCGATCCACGGCTGGTGGCGTACTACACCGGTGAGCCGCTGGACATCGGCGAACTGCGCGGCCATTTGCTGGAGCAGTTGCCGGATTACATGGTGCCGACGGCGTTCGTCCATCTCGACGCCATGCCCCTGAGCCCCAACGGCAAACTCGACCGCAAGGCCTTGCCGGCCCCGGATCAGAGCGGCCAGTTGCTGCGCGGGTATGAGGCGCCTGTAGGTGATGTGGAATGTCGCATCGCCGAAATCTGGCAGACCTTGCTGAACGTCGAGCAGGTCGGGCGGCATGACAATTTCTTTGAACTGGGCGGCCATTCCCTGTTGGCCGTGAAGCTGGTCGAGCGCATGCGCCAGCAGGAATTGAACTGCGATGTGCGGGTACTGTTCGGCCGGCCGACCGTGGCGGGATTGGCGGCAACCCTGGGCGCGTCGTCCGGTGTTCAAGTACCGGTCAATCGCATCACCCCTGACTGCCAACACATCACGCCCGACATGCTGCCCCTGGCCTCACTCGATCAGGCCGGCATCGACCGGATCGTGGAAAGTGTCCCCGGTGGCGTCGCCAACGTGCAGGACATCTATGCGCTGGCGCCGTTGCAGGCGGGGATTCTGTATCACCACATGGCCGCGACTGCCGGTGATCCTTACGTGTTGCAGGCGCAATTCGTGTTTGACGGGATCAAGTCGATCAAGGCCTTTGTGCGCGCCGTCAACGTGGTGATCGCGCGCCACGACATCCTGCGTTCCAGCGTGGTCTGGGAAGGCCTCGAAGAGCCGGTGCAAGTGGTCTGGCGGGCGGCGCCGCTGGCGCTTGAACGAGTCGATGCCGACCCGCAGGACGGCGACGTGCTGCAACAAATGCAGGCGCGTTTCGACCCGCGTCACTATCGTCTGAATCTGGGCCGCGCACCGATGATGCGCTTTGCTTACACCGAGGACCCGCAGCAACAACGCTGGGTCGGCATTCTGTTGATGCACCACTTGATGCTCGATCACACCGCGCTGGAAGTGCTGGTGAGCGAGATGAACAGCGTGCTGCACGGTCACGCCGCCGAACTGGCGACCCCGGTGCAGTACCGCAACTATGTGGCACAGGCACGGCTTGGCGCGGATGCCGAGGCGCACGAAGGGTTTTTCCGCGACATGCTCGGCGACATCGATGAGCCGACCCTGGCGTTCGGCGTGCAGGACGTGCATGGCGACGGCAGCACGGTGGTCGACAGCCAATTCACGCTGGATACCGCGCTGGCCTTGCGTCTACGCGAGCAGGCACGCCGGCTCGGCATCAGCGTGGCGAGTCTGGCGCACCAGGCCTGGGCGCAGGTGCTGGCGCAGATTTCCGGCCGGGACGAGGTGGTGTTCGGCACGGTGCTGCTGGGCCGGATGCAAGGCGGCGAGGGCGCCGACCGGGCGTTGGGCCTGTTCATCAACACCTTGCCGCTGCGGGTCAGCGTGAGTGCCACGGCGGTGCGCGACAGTGTGCTTGCCACCCATGAACGGCTGGCGCAATTGCTCGCGCATGAGCAAGCGTCACTGGCATTGGCCCAGCGTTGCAGCGGGGTTTCCGGTGCGTTGCCGCTGTTCGGCACGTTGCTCAACTATCGCCACAGCGCACCGCAGGCTGCGGGGCTGACGCTGGACGGCATTGAATTGCTCAGCTCCCGCGAGCGCAGCAACTATCCGCTGGTGGTCAGCGTCGATGACCTTGGCGAAGGTTTGCGTCTGAGTGTGCAAGCGGTGCCGGGCATCAATGGCGCGCGAATTTGCGAGTACATCAATATTGCCTTCGACAGTCTGGTGCAGGCGCTGGAGCAGGCGCCGCAACTGGGTGTCGATCAACTGTCGATCCTGCCGCAGGATGAGCGGCGGGAATTGCTGGTCGGGTTCAATGCCACCCAGCGGGATTACCCGTCGGGTTCGACGGTTCATGGTCTGTTTGAACAGCAAGTGGAACTGCATCCGCAAGCTGTGGCGGCGGTGCATGGCCACACAACGCTGACGTATGAGGAACTGAATCAACGGGCCAACCGACTGGCCCATTATCTGATCGGGCAGGGCGTGCAGCCGGGCGACCATGTAGCGATCCTGCTGCCGCGTTCGCTGGAGTTGTTGGTCGCGCAACTGGCCATCGGCAAATGCGCGGCGGCTTATGTGCCGCTGGACATCAACGCGCCGGCCGAGCGTCAGGCGTTCATGGTCGAGGACTGCGGGGCGAAAGCGCTGTTGACCTTGAGCACTGAAACGGTTGATTACGCGGTGCGCCGGATCGATCTGGATGCGCTGCCATTGGACGCGCAACCGACGCATAACCCGGACCTGCCGCAGTCTCCAGAATCCGTGGCCTACATCATGTACACCTCCGGTTCCACCGGCACGCCGAAGGGGGTGATGGTGCCGCACCGGGCGATCGGTCGACTGGTGATCAACAACGGCTACGCCGATTTCAACCCGCGGGATCGCGTGGCATTCGCCTCCAACCCGGCGTTCGACGCCAGCACCATGGACGTCTGGGGGCCGCTGCTCAACGGCGGGCGCGTGGTGGTCATTGATCACGCGACCTTGCTTGATCCGCACGCATTCGGACAGGAATTGGCGACTTCGGGCGCCACGATTCTGTTCGTCACCACCGCGCTGTTCAACCAGTATGTGCAGCTGATTCCCGAGGCGCTGAAGGGGCTGCGCATCGTGCTCTGCGGTGGCGAACGCGCTGATCCGGCCGCTTTCCGGCGTTTGCTCGCCGAGGCGCCGAACCTGCGCATCGTTCACTGCTACGGCCCGACCGAAACCACCACCTATGCCACGACGTTTGAAGTGCGCGAAGTGTCGGAAACCGCCGACAGCGTGCCGATTGGCGGCCCGATCTCCAACACCCAGGTCTATGTACTCGATGCCCGTCAGCAACCCGTGCCGATGGGCGTGACCGGCGAGTTGTACATCGGCGGGCAAGGCGTGGCGCTGGGTTACCTCAATCGCCCGGACCTGACCGCCGAGAAATTCCTGCAAGACCCGTTCAGCGAACAACCGGGCGCATTGCTGTACCGTACCGGCGACCTCGCACGCTGGCTCGCACCGGGCCAACTGGAGTGCATCGGCCGTAACGACGATCAGGTGAAAATCCGCGGTTTCCGCATCGAACTCGGGGAAATCGAAAACCGCCTGCTGAACTGCGAAGGGGTTAAAGAGGCCATCGTGCTGGCCCGTCAGGACGGTCAGGAGCCGTTGCGTCTGGTGGCGTATTTCACCGCCGAAGAGGGCATCGACAGCGCCAGCCTGCGCGAACAATTGCAAGCGCGCCTGCCGGAATACATGGTGCCCTCGGCCTGGGTGCAGCTCGACGCGTTGCCGCTGAACAACAACGGCAAGGTCGACCGCAAAGCCTTGCCGCTGCCGGATCAGAGCGCCTGGCTCAGCCAGGCATACGAAGCCCCGCAAGGCCCGGTGGAAACCGCGTTGGCGCAGATCTGGGCCGATGTCCTGAAGCTGGAAAAGGTCGGTCGCCACGACAACTTCTTCGAACTGGGCGGCCATTCGTTGCTGGCGGTGAGCCTGATCGAACGCCTGCGCCGGATCGGCCTGAGCACCGACGTGCGCGTGCTGTTCAGTCAACCAACCCTGGCAGCATTGGCAGCGGCGGTGGGTAGCGGACGCGAAATCGAAGTGCCGGCCAATCGCATTCCTGCTGATTGCACCCACATCACCCCGGACTTGCTGAGCCTGACCGAGCTGGATCAGGCCAGCATCGACCGGATCGTCGCCAGCGTGCCGGGCGGTGCTGCCAATGTGCAGGAAATCTACCCGCTTGCGCCGTTGCAGGAAGGCATCCTTTATCACCACTTGAGTGCTGAGCAGGGCGACCCGTACCTGCTGCAATCGCGGCTGGCCTTCGACAGTCTCGAGCGTCTGCGCACCTTCACCGACACCTTGCAACAAGTCATCGCACGCCACGACATCCTGCGTACCAGCGTTGTCCACGAAGGCCTGGCGACGCCTCATCAAGTGGTGTGGCGCCACGCCGAACTGGTGATGCAGCACGTAACGCTGGACCCGGCGCAGGGCGACATCCTCGAGCAATTGCACGAGCGCTTCGATGCCCGTCACTACCGCCTCGACATCAGCCAGGCGCCGCTGCTGCGCATGGTGTTTGCCGAAGATCCGAAACAGCAGCGCGTGGTGGCGATCCTGCTGTCCCATCACCTGATCCTCGATCACACCGCGCTGGAAGTGATCGTCGAAGAAATGCGCGATGTGATGTTCGGTGAGATCGACCACCTTTCGGCGCCGATCCCCTATCGCAACTACGTCGCTCAGGCACGTCTGGGGCTCGGCGAGCAGGAACACGAAGCGTTCTTCCGCGAGATGCTCGGCGATATCGACGAGCCGACCCTGCCACTCGGTCTGCGGGACGTGCAGGGCGACGGTCACGGTGTCGAGGAAGCGCTACAACCGGTGGCTGCCGAACTCAACGGGCGTCTGCGTGAACAGGCGCGGCACCTGGGCGTGAGCGCGGCCAGCCTGATGCACCTGGCCTGGGCGCAAGTGCTGGGCGTGCTGTCGAACCGGCGCGATGTGGTGTTCGGCACGGTGATGATGGGACGGATGCAGGGTGGCGACGGTGCCGACCGGGCGCTGGGGGTGTTCATCAACACCTTGCCGCTGCGCATCGATGTCGGCGCCAGCGCGCGCGACGGGGTCAATGCGACTCACGCACGACTGACTGCGTTGCTGGGGCATGAACATGCTTCGCTGGCACTGGCCCAGCGTTGCAGTGGTGTCGCGGCGTCGTCGCCGTTGTTCAGTGCCTTGTTCAACTACCGTCACAGTGCCCCCGTGCAGCCGTCGCAGCACGGGCAGGGTATCTGGGAAGGCGTGCAGAAACTCGGTGGTGAAGAACGCACCAACTACCCGTTGACCCTGAGCGTGGACGATCTGGGCGAAGGGTTTGCCTTGTCGGTTCTGGCGGTCAGCCAGATCGGCGCGCAACGGATTTGCAGTTATATGCACACCACACTGGAGCAACTGGTGCAGGCGCTGGAACAGACGCCGCAAAAGCCGCTGAACCGTTTGCCGATCCTTTCGACCGCGGAACTGGAACGTCTGGTCGACGGCTTCAATCCTCCGGTTACGGCCTATCCCCGTGGCGCAACGATTCACGCAATGGTCGAGGTTCAGGCCGAGCGCAATCCGCAGGCCCTCGCGGTGATTCAAGGTGCGCAACAGCTGACCTACGGTCAGCTCAATCAGCGCGCCAACCAACTGGCCCATCATTTGATCGGCCTCGGCGTGCAACCGGACGACCGCGTTGCGCTCTGCGTGCGTCGCGGCCCGCAGATGCTGGTCGGGTTGCTGGCGATTCTCAAGGCCGGCGCCGGTTATGTACCGGTGGATCCGGCGCATCCGGTGGAACGCATCGCCTACCTGTTGCAGGACAGCGATCCGGTGGCCGTGCTCGCACAGGCTTCTACCCGGGAGCTGCTGGGCATGATGCCGGTGATCGATCTGGACAGCGACGCCTGGCAACACCTGCCCGACAGCAACCCGAAACTGCCGTACCTGACTCCGGCGCACCTGGCCTACGTGATCTACACCTCGGGCTCCACTGGCCAGCCAAAAGGGGTGATGGTCGAACACGCCACCCTGGAAAACCTCGTGCACTGGCACGCCGAAGCCTTCGACCTGCACGCCGGCAGCCACACCGCCAGCGTTGCCGGGTTCGGTTTCGATGCGATGGCCTGGGAAGTCTGGCCGGCGCTGTGCGTCGGTGCGACCCTGCACCTGCCGCCGGAATCGGTGAGCAATGAGCATCTGGACGAACTGCTCGACTGGTGGCGAGCGCAGCCGTTGCAAGTCAGCTTCCTGCCGACTCCGGTGGCCGAATACGTCTTCAGTCGCGAGCTGCAACACCCGACCCTGCGCACGTTGCTGATCGGCGGCGACAAGCTGCGCCAGTTCAACCGTGCGCAAACCTACGCGGTGATCAACAACTACGGCCCGACCGAGGCCACGGTGGTCGCGACGTCCGGCCCGGTGGAAGTCGGCCAGCCGCTGCACATCGGCCGGCCGATGGCCAACGCTCGCATCTATCTGCTTGATGACCAGCAACGTCCGGTGCCGGTGGGCGTGACGGGCGAGTTGTATGTGGCCGGCGCCGGTGTGGCGCGGGGTTACCTGAACCGTCCCGATCTGACCGCCGAACGCTTCCTCGCCGACCCGTTCAGCGACCAGCCGCAGGCACGGATGTACCGTACCGGTGACCTCGCACGCTGGTTGGCGGACGGCAACATCGAATACCTGGGCCGCAACGACGATCAGGTAAAACTGCGCGGCGTACGGGTTGAGCTGGGGGAAATCGAAGCGGCGCTGGCCAGTCATCCGGCGGTGCAGGACGCGGTGGCGCTGGTGCGCGACGGGCAGTTGCTGGTGTGGTTCACCGAGCGTGCGCCAGCCGAGATCGAAGCCCTGCGCAATCATCTGCAAACGCTTCTGCCGCAAGCCTTGATCCCGGCGGCTTACGTGCGACTCGACGCCTTGCCGCTGACCACCAACGGCAAACTCGACCGCAAGGCCTTGCCGGAACCGGATCAGAACGCCTGGCTCAGCCGTGAATACGAAGCCCCGCAAGGCCCGGTGGAGACTGCGTTGGCGCAGATCTGGGCCGATGTCCTGAGGCTGGAAAAAGTCGGTCGCCACGACAACTTCTTCGAACTGGGCGGCCATTCGCTGCTGGCGGTGAGCCTGATCGAACGCCTGCGCCAGATCGGCCTGAACACCGACGTGCGCGTGCTGTTCAGCCAGCCAACTCTGGCTGCACTGGCCGAAGCGGTAGGCAGCGGTCGCGAAATCGAAGTGCCGGCCAACCGCATTCCTGCTGATTGCACCCACATCACCCCGGACCTGCTGAGCCTGGCCGAACTGGATCAGCCGAGCATCGACCGGATCGTTGCCACGGTGCCGGGCGGCGCCGTGAACGTGCAGGACATTTATCCGCTGGCGCCGTTGCAGGAAGGCATCCTTTATCACCACTTGAGCGCGGAACAGGGCGACCCGTACCTGCTGCAATCGCGGCTGGCCTTCGACAGCGTCGAGCGGGTCGAGAGCTTCGCGACGGCGCTGCGTCAGGTCATGGCGCGCCACGACATCCTGCGCACGGCGGTGATCTGGCAGGAACTGGCCGAACCGATGCAAGTGGTGTGGCGTCAGGTCGAGCTGCCGGTGCAGGAAATCTTGCTCGACCCGGCGGATGGCGACGTCCTCGAGCAGTTGCACGGTCGTTTCGATGCCCGTCACTACCGCCTCGACATCAGTCAGGCACCCTTGCTGCGTCTGGTGTATGCCCGTGATCCGGCTCACGACCGGGTGGTCGCGATGTTGCTGTTCCACCATGTCGTGCTCGATCACACCGCGCTGGACGTGGTGCAGCACGAAATGCTCGCCTGCCTGCAAGGGCGCGAAGCCTCGCTGGGCGCGGCCGTGCCTTACCGTAACTACGTGGCCCAGGCGCGGCTGGGTGTCAGCGAGCAGGAGCACGAAGCGTTCTTCCGCGACATGCTCGGCGACATCGACGAGCCGACCCTGCCGTTCGGATTGCAGGATGTGCAAGGTGACGGTAGCGACATCGAGGAAACGCAACAGGCCCTGACCGCCGCCACCGGTCAGCGTCTGCGCAGCCTCGCGCGGCAACTGGGCATCAGCGTGGCCAGCCTGTTCCACCTCGCGTGGGCGCAGGTGCTGGCGGCGACATCCGGGCAGGAGCGCGTGGTGTTCGGCACGGTGCTGATGGGGCGGATGCAGGGCGGCGAAGGGGCCGACCGGGCGTTGGGGATGTTCATCAACACCTTGCCGCTGCGGGTCGATCTGGGGGAAATCACGGTGCGCGAAGGGGCTCGGGCGACTCATGCGCGGCTCAGCGCGCTGCTCGGTCATGAACACGCTTCGCTTGCGCTGGCCCAGCGTTGCAGCGGTGTGTCCGCGCCGTCACCACTGTTCAGTTCGATGCTCAACTACCGGCACAGCGCCGACGAGGCGCAACAGCAAAACGTGCGTCAGGCCTGGCAAGGCATCGAGACCCTGAGCAGTGAAGAACGCACCAACTATCCGTTGAGTCTGGGCGTCGATGATCTGGGCAATGGGTTCGTCCTCACCGCCATGACTCCAGCGAGCATCGGTTCGCAGCGTATCTGTGACTACATGCAGACCGCGCTGGAGAAACTCGCGGATGCCCTGGAACAAGCCCCGGATCAGCCGCTGAATCGCTTGCCGATCCTTGAAGGCGCAGAACGTCAGCAGGTGCTGTACGACCTCAACGTCACCGGCACCGCAGACGATCTGGAGCAAACCGTTCACGCGCTGTTCGAGGCGCAAGTGCAGTGCACGCCGCAAGCCATCGCGTTGCAGGCCGGTGAACGGCAACTGACCTACGCCGAACTCAACACACAGGCCAACCGTCTGGCCCATCACCTGAGCGAACTGGGCGTGGGGCCGGATGCGCGGGTGGCGATCTGCGTCGAGCGCGGGCTGGAACTGATGGTCGGTCTGCTCGGCATCCTCAAGGCCGGCGGCGCCTATGTGCCGCTGGACCCGGCATACCCGGCGGAGCGTCTGGATTACATGCTCAAGGACAGCGCGCCGGTGGCCGTGCTGGTCCATGGGGCGACTCGTGAGTTGCTGGGCGAGAGCACTGCGCTGGTGATCGATCTGGATCAGGATCACTGGAAGTTCAACCCGGATGACAACCCGCAAGTGCCGGGCCTGAGCGCTTCGAACCTGGCCTACGTGATCTACACCTCCGGTTCGACCGGTGCGCCGAAGGGCGTGATGGTCGAGCATCGCGGCGTGGGCAATCTGTTGCACTGGAGTTCGCAACTGTGTCCTGCCGTGACGGACGGCGCCTTGTTGCAGAAAACCCCGTTCAGTTTCGATGCCTCGGTCTGGGAGCTGTTCTGGCCGTTGAGCGCCGGGCTGCGCCTGGTGCTGGCGCGTCCTGACGGGCACCGCGAGCCGGCGTATCTGGCGCAGGTGATTCGCGAGCAGCGGATCAGCGTGATCCAGTTCGTGCCGGTGCTGTTGCAACAGTTCCTCGAGCAGGACGACGTCAGCCAGTGCAGCAGCCTCACCGATGTGTTCTGTGGCGGCGGAGACCTGACGCCAGCGCTGGCTCGTCTGGTTCGTGAGCGTTTGCCGCAGGTGCGTTTGCACAACGTCTACGGCCCGACCGAGGCCACGGTCGACAGCACGGTGTGGACGCTGGAGCCTTCGATGCCGGTGCCGGACAGCGCGTTGCCGATCGGGCGGCCGATCAACAACACTCGTCTTTATGTACTCGACGCCGCCGAACGGCCGGTGCCGATGGGCGTCATCGGTCAATTGTTCATTGGTGGTGCCGGGGTTGCGCGGGGCTATCTGGGGTTGCCGCAGTTGATGGCGGAACGGTTTATCCCGAGCCCGTTCGTGGCCGGCGATCGGCTGTACGCCACGGGCGACCTGGTGCGCTACCGCGCCGATGGCCAGCTCGAATTCATCGGGCGCAACGACTTCCAGGTCAAACTGCGTGGCCTGCGCCTGGAGTTGGGTGAAATCGAAGCGCAACTGCTCAGCCATCCAGCCCTGCGTGAAGCCGTGGTGCTGGTGCGTGAGGAGCGTCTGGTGGCGTACTTCACCTGGCACGTCGAAGCCGGCCAACCGGGGATCGAGTCGTTGCGCGAGCACTTGCTCGTACGCTTGCCCGATTACATGGTGCCGTCGGCATTCGTCGCGCTCGATAGCCTACCGCTGAGCCCGAACGGCAAGGTGGATCGCAAGGCGCTGCCGGCCCCCGGTGCCGAGTCGGTGCTGGTGCGTGAATACGAGCCTCCCGTCGGTGAGACCGAAATCGCCCTGGCCCGGTTGTGGGCCGAGGTGTTGAAGGTGGAGCGGGTCGGACGTCACGATCACTTCTTCGAACTGGGCGGTCACTCGCTGCTGGCGGTGAGCCTGATCGAGCGCATGCGCCAGATCGGCCTGAACACCGATGTGCGGGTACTGTTCAGTCAGCCGACCCTGGCCGCGCTGGCTGCGGCTGTGGGCAGCGGTCGCGAAATCGAAGTGCCGGCCAATCGCATCGCAGCCGATTGCACCCGCATCACCCCGGACATGCTGACGCTGGTGACACTGGATCAGGCCGCCATCGAGCGCGTCGTGTCCAGCGTGCCGGGCGGCGTCGCCAACGTGCAGGACATCTATCCGCTGGCGCCGTTGCAGGAAGGCATTCTTTACCACCACTTGAGTGCGGGAGAAGGCGATCCCTACCTGCTGCAATCGCGACTGGCGTTCGACAGCCTTGAACGTTTGCAGCATTTCCGCGCGGCGTTGCAACACGTCATCGACCGCCATGACGTGCTGCGTACCGGCGTGGTGTGGGAAGGCTTGAGCGTGCCGGTGCAGGTCGTGTGGCGCCAGGCTGAACTCGTGGTGCAGGAGGTCCTGCTCGATCCAGCGGCAGGCGACATTCTTGAGCAGTTGCATGCCCGGTTCGATGCCCGGCATTACCGCCTCGACATCGCCCAGGCACCGTTGCTGCGACTGGTGTACGCCCGCGATCCGGCACACGGCCGGGTGGTGGCGATGCTGCTGTTCCATCACATCGTGCTCGATCACACCGCGCTGGAAGTGGTGCGCCATGAAATGCAGGCGTACCTGCGCGGGGCGGATGAGCCGTTGCCGGCGGCGGTGCCGTACCGCAACTACGTGGCGCAGGCGCGTCTGGGCGTCACGGAGCAGGAGCATGAGGCATTTTTCCGCGACATGCTCGGCGACATCGACGAGCCGACCCTGCCGTTCAGCCTGCGCGATGTACGCGGCGACGGACGCGGCATCGAGGAAGTGCAGCAGGCGCTCGACAACGGCCTGAACCTGCGTCTGCGCAGTCAGGCGCGGCAGATGGGCATCAGCGTGGCCAGCCTGTTCCACCTTGCGTGGGCCCAGGTACTGGCGGCGACTTCCGGGCAGGACAATGTGGTGTTCGGCACCGTGCTGATGGGCCGGATGCAGGGCGGCCAGGGCGCCGACCGTGCGTTGGGCATGTTCATCAACACCTTGCCGTTACGGGTCGATCTGGGCGAGACCCCAGTGCGCGAGGCGGTCAAGGCGACGCATCAGCGTCTTACCGCGTTGCTGGGGCATGAGCATGCTTCGTTGGCACTGGCCCAGCGTTGCAGCGGGATTGCGGCGCCGTCGCCATTGTTCAGCGCGATGCTCAACTATCGACACAGCCACGGTTCAGAGCATTCGGACAGTGTGGTTCAGGCCTGGCAGGGCATCGAGACCCTGAGCAGTGAAGAGCGCACCAACTATCCACTGAGCCTGAACGTCGATGACCTGGGCAACGGTTTCTCGCTGATAGCCATGGTGCCGACGGACATCGGCGCGCAGCGGATTTGCGGTTACATGCAAACGGCGTTGTTGGCATTGGTGGAGGCGCTGGAACAGGCACCGACGCAGGCGATGAATCGCTTGCCGATTCTTGCAGGGACAGAGCGGCAGCGGCTGTTGTTTGACTTCAACGCTACCGACGTCGGCTACGACCTACAGCAAAGCATTCACGGTTTGTTCGAGGCGCAGGCCTTGCGCACGCCGCAGGCTGTGGCGGTGCTCTCAGGCGAACAGCGGCTGAGCTATGCCGAGCTGAACACTCGGGCCAACCGTTTGGCGCATCACTTGCGCGGACTGGGCGTTGGCCCGGATGCGCGAGTGGCGATCTGCGTCGAGCGGGGGCTGGAGATGGTGGTCGGGTTGCTGGCGATTCTGAAGGCTGGCGGCGGTTATGTGCCGCTGGATCCGGCTTATCCGCTGGAACGTCTGGCCTACATGCTGGAGGACAGCGCGCCGTCGGCGGTGTTGGTGCAGGGTTCGACTCGCGGGTTGTTGGGTGAGGTCGCGGTGCCGGTGGTCGATCTGGATCGCAACACCTGGCAATCGCTGTCGGCCGAAAACCTTTCCGTTGATGGACTGACCCCGCAACACACGGCTTACGTGATCTACACCTCCGGTTCCACCGGCCAGCCGAAAGGCGTGATCAACGAGCATTCAGGGGTGGTCAACCGCTTGCTGTGGATGCAGGACGCTTATCGCCTGACGGCTGAGGACGTGGTGCTGCAGAAAACCCCGTTCAGTTTCGACGTCTCGGTCTGGGAGTTCTTTTGGCCACTGATGACCGGCGCCCGACTGGTGATGGCGCGTCCGGGCGGCCACAAGGATACGCTGTATCTGAGCGAAGTGATCGAGCGCGAACGCATCACCACGCTGCACTTTGTGCCGTCGATGCTCGACGTGTTCCTCGCCCATGGCGAGACCGCGCGTTGCCACGGTTTGCGTCAGGTGATGTGCAGCGGTGAAGCGTTGCCGGGCAGTCTGGTGCGGCGCTTCAAGCAGCAATTACCGGGCAGCGGCTTGCACAACCTGTACGGCCCGACCGAAGCGGCCGTGGACGTTACCGCATGGGATTGCGCCGGGCCGTTGGAGCTAACGCCAGACAACACGCCCATCGGCAAACCGATCGCCAACACCCGCATGTACATTCTCGATGCCCAGCAACAACCGGTGCCGCAAGGCGTGGTCGGCGAGCTGTACATCGGCGGGGTACAAGTGGCTCGCGGTTACCTGAATCGTCCTGAACTCAGCGCCGAACGTTTCCTTCAGGATCCATTCCAGCCGAACGGCCGGATGTACCGCACCGGCGACGTCGCCCGTTATCTGGTCGATGGCAACATCGAATACCTGGGCCGCAACGACGATCAGGTGAAGATCCGTGGCCTGCGCATCGAACTCGGTGAAATCCAGTCACGCCTGACCGACATCGGCGGCGTGCAGGAAGCGGCGGTGCTGGCCCGCGAGGACGTGCCGGGAGACAAGCGTCTGGTTGCCTATTACACCGGCGCCCGACTGGAAATCGACGTGCTGCGCGGTCACTTGCTCGAGCACCTGCCGGATTACATGGTGCCGGCGGTATTCGTGCACCTGGATGCGCTGCCACTGAGCCCCAACGGCAAACTCGACCGCAAGGCACTGCCGGCACCCGATCAAGCTTCTGTGATCACTCGCGAATACGAAGCCCCGGTCGGCGAAGTGGAAATTCTCCTCGCCGGGCTCTGGGCCGAATTGCTCAACGTGGAACGGGTAGGGCGGCACGACAACTTTTTTGAACTGGGCGGACACTCATTGCTGGCGGTCAGTCTGATCGGCCGGTTACGTCAGGAAGGCATGGAAGCCGAAGTCAGGGCGTTGTTCGAACAACCGACCCTGGCCGGTTACGCCGCAATTACGGAAAGAATGGAGATCGTCCTGTGAACGTGATCGAACTGTTGGCAACACTCAAGGCTAAAGACATCCAGTTGGCGGTCACCGACAACCAGTTGCGCGTACAGGGCAACAAACAGGCGCTGAGCGATCCGGCGGTGCTGGCGCTGTTGCGCGAGCACAAACCAGCGCTGATCGAACTGATCAAGGCCGGGCAATATTCAGCGACCAAGAGCGGTCAGGTCGATGTGCCGGCCAATGGCATTGCACCCGGCACCACGCACATCACCCCGGCGATGCTGACCCTGGCCGAACTCGATCAGGCGGCGATCGACCGTCTGGTCGCCGGCGTGCCGGGCGGCGCGGCCAATGTGCAGGACATCTACCCGCTCGCACCGTTGCAGGAAGGCATTCTTTACCATCACGTCAGCGCCACGCAGGGTGATCCCTATGTGATGCAGGCGCATTTCGCCTTTGCCGATCGCGGGCGCTTGAGCGCTTTTGTCCAGGCTTTGCAGGCTGTGATCGATCGCCACGACATCCTACGTACGGCGGTGATCTGGGAGGGGCTGGATACGCCGCAGCAAATGGTCTGGCGTCAGGCCGAATTGCCGGTGGAAGAGATCGATGCCGAAGGCGATGCGCTGGCGTACTTGCACGAGCGTTTCGACGCCCGGGAATTCCGTATGGACGTGAGCCGGGCGCCGATGATGCGTCTGGCCCATGCGTGGGACGCCGCCGGGCAACGGGTGGTCGCGACGCTGCTGTTTCATCACATGGCGCTGGATCACTCGGCGCTCGACGTGGTGCGCCATGAGATGCGTGCGTTCCTCACGGGGCAGGGCCGTCTGCTGGGGCGGCCGGTCGCGTTTCGTGATTACGTGGCACAGGCGCGGCTGGGCGTCAGTGAAACCGAGCACGAGGCGTTCTTCCGCGACATGCTCGGCGATATCGACGAGCCGACCTTGCCGTTCGGCTTGCAGGATGTGCAGGGTGACGGGCACGGCATCACCGAGCTGAGCGTGCCGGTCGAACCGGCCTTGGGGCAGCGTTTGCGGGGGCAGGCGCGGCAGCTCGGGGTGAGCGCGGCCAGTCTGTTTCACCTGGCCTGGGCGCAGGTGCTGGCCACGCTTGCCGGCAAGCAACGTGCAGTGTTCGGCACAGTGTTGATGGGCCGTCTGCAAGGCGCCGAGGCCACCGACCGGGCGCTGGGCATTTTCATCAACACTTTGCCGGTGCGGGTGGACGTCGACACCCAGAGCGTGCGCAACGCCGTGCAGGCGACCCACGCGCGCCTGACCACGCTGATGCGTCATGAACACGCGCCGCTGGCGCTGGCCCAGCGCTGCAGCAGCGTGGCTGCGCCGACGCCGCTGTTCAGCACCTTGCTCAATTATCGCCACAGCCATGGCGCGGCATCGGCGAGTGCACAAACCCTGTCCGCATGGGAAGGCATCACCACCCTGCACTCGGAAGAGCGCACCAATTATCCGCTGACCCTGAGTATCGACGACCTGGGCGACGCCTTCAGCCTCACCTTGCTCGCCACCACTGAGGTCGATCCGCAACGGGTGTGCGATTACATGCTCGGTGCCCTGAGCGGTCTGGTGTCCGCGCTGGAGCAGGCACCGGATTCGCCGATCAGCCAGGTGCCGATCCTGCCGGACGCCGAGCGCGAGCAGATCCTGCGCGGCTTCAATGCGACCCAGGCCGACTACCCGCAAGGGCTGACCATTCATCAGCGTTTCGAGGCGCAAGTCATCGAGCGGCCGGAAGCGGTGGCGGCGGTGTTCCTCGGTGAACAAGTGACCTATGCCGAGCTGAACCAGCACGCCAATGCACTGGCCCATCATCTGATCAGCCTCGGCGTTCGCCCCGATGATCGCGTGGCCATCGTCGCCCGCCGAGGGTTGGATACGCTGGCCGGGCTGCTGGCGATTCTCAAGGCCGGAGCCGGCTACGTACCGGTTGACCCGGCGCATCCCGCCGAACGCTTGAGCTATTTGCTCAGCGACAGCGCCCCGGTGGTGGTGCTGACCCAGAGCGATCTGCGTGATCGACTGCCGACGCTGGACGTCCCGGTGATCGACCTCGACCGCCGTACCTGGCCACTGAGTCTGGCCCTCGATCCGCAGGTGCCGGGGCTGACCACAGAGCATCTGGCCTACGTGATCTACACCTCGGGCTCGACCGGTCTGCCCAAGGGCGTGATGGTCGAACACCGCACCCTGTCCAACCTCGTCGACTGGCATTGCGGCGCGTTCGATCTGTGCGCCGGCCGCCACACTTCAAGCCTTGCCGGGTTCGGCTTCGACGCCATGGCCTGGGAAGTCTGGCCGGCGCTGTGTGCCGGTGCGACCCTGCATCTGGCCCCGGCCCGCGACGGCAACGAAGACATCGATGCCTTGCTCGATTGGTGGCGCGCGCAGCCGCTGGATGTGAGCTTTTTGCCAACGCCAGTGGCCGAATACGCCTTCAGTCAAAACCTCGAACACCCGACCTTGCGCACGCTGCTGATCGGCGGGGATCGCTTGCGGCAGTTCAGCCGTCACCAGCATTTCGATGTGATCAACAACTACGGCCCGACCGAAGCCACGGTAGTGGCAACCTCGGGCAAGATCGAGGCCGGGCAGACGCTGCACATCGGTCGGCCAGTGAGCAATGCCACGGTCTATCTGCTGGATGAGCAGCAACGTCCGGTGCCCATCGGGGTGGCGGGGGAGTTGTATGTCGGTGGCGCCGGGGTTGCCCGGGGTTATCTGAACCGTCCCGAGTTGACGGCCGAACGCTTTCTCGACGATCCATTCAACAGCGGGCGCATGTACCGCACCGGTGACCTGGCGCGCTGGCAGGACGACGGCACCCTCGAATACCTGGGACGCAACGACGATCAGGTGAAAATTCGCGGCGTGCGCATTGAGCTGGGCGAGATTGAAACCCGGCTCAACCAGCTCCCCGGTATTCAGGAAGCGGTATTGCTGGCCCGTGAAGACGAGCCCGGCCAGCCGCGCCTCGTCGCCTATTACACCGAACAGGCTCAGGTCGAACCGCAACCGGTGGCTGAGCTGCGCGCCTGCCTGCTGGCGCAGTTGCCCGAATACATGGTGCCGACGGCGTTCGTACGGCTGGACATGTTGCCGCTGACCGCCAACGGCAAAGTCGACCGTAAAGCTTTGCCGGCGCCGGACCGCGCGGCGCTGTTCACCCGTCATTACGAAGCACCGCAAGGCGAACTGGAAACCGCGTTGGCGCGGATCTGGGGGGAAGTGCTGCAGGTCGAACGTGTCGGGCGGCGTGACCACTTTTTCGAGCTGGGTGGCCACTCGCTGCTGGCGATGCGCATGGTGTCTCAGGTTCGCCAACGCCTGGGCGTCGAGCTGGCGCTTAGTGAACTGTTTGCCAATGCCGAGCTGTCAGCGGTCGCAGAAGTGCTGGCCCAGGCCGGGCGCAGTTCGCAACCGGCGATGGTGCCGGTGCCTCGTGACGGCGCGCTGCCGCTGTCGTTCGCCCAGCAACGGCTGTGGTTTCTGGCGCGGATGGAAGGGGTCAACACCGCCTACAACATTCCGTTGGGGCTGCGCCTGCGCGGTGATCTCGACGAGGCGGCGCTGCAACAGGCACTGGCCCGGATCGTCGACCGCCACGAAACCCTGCGCAGCCGTTTTGTCCCGCACAACGATGAGGTGCAGGTGATGATTGCGCCGGTCGACAGCGGCATGCTGCTGCGGGTCGAGGATCTGCGTCAGCATCCACACGCCGACGAAGCCTTGCAGGCGTTGATCCGTGAACAGGCCTCGACCCCGTTCGATTTGCAGAACGATCCGTTGATTCGCGGGCGTCTGGTCCGGCTGGCCGACGATCACCATGTGTTGCTACTGACCTTGCACCACATCATCTCCGATGGCTGGTCGATGGGCGTGCTGACCCGTGAACTGATGGCGCTGTATCAGGCTTACAGCCATGGCGAGGCCGATCCGCTGCCGCCACTGGCGCTGCAATACGCCGACTACGCGACCTGGCAACGGCGCTGGTTGAGCGGTGAAGTGCTGCAGCGTCAGAGTGATTACTGGCAGCAGAATCTGGCGGGGGCCCCGACCTTGCTGGTGCTGCCAACCGACCGTCCGCGTCCGGCGCAACAGGATTACACCGGCAGCAGCGTCGAGTTCCGGTTGGACGAGCCACTGAGCGCCGGGCTCAAGGCGCTGAGCCAGCGGCACGGCGTAACGATGTACATGACGATGGTGAGCGCCTGGGCACTGTTGCTCAGTCGTTTGTCCGGCCAGTCAGACGTTGTGATTGGCTCGCCGATTGCCAACCGTGGCCGCGCGGAAATCGAAGGGCTGATCGGGTTGTTCATCAATACCCTGGCCCTGCGGATCGATACATCCGGTGGGCTCAGCGTCGAGGCGTTGCTGGCCCGGGTCAAGGCTTGCACGCTGCAAGCCCAGGCCCATCAGGACTTGCCGTTCGAGCAGGTGGTGGAAGTCACCCGGCCGGCGCGCAGTCTTTCCCACAGTCCGTTGTTCCAGACCACCCTGAGCTGGGAAAACAGCGTGGGGCCGGATCTGGCGCTGGGTGATCTGGCGCTGGAAAGCGTGGCCGGTCCGGCTCGGTTTGCCAAGTTCGACCTGTCACTGACCCTGGGTGAAACCCGCAGCGGAATTCGCGGAGCGCTGGAATACGCCACGGCGTTGTTCGATGAATCGACGATCCAGCGTTATGTCGGCTACTTCCAGCAACTGCTGCATGCAATGGTCACCAACGATCAGGCGGAGCTGGAACAGCTCGATATGGTTCAGGCCCACGAGCGTGAACAGTTGCTCGTCACGTTCAACGACACGCACACGGCGTTTGTGTCGGGGCTGACCATTGCGCAGCGATTCGAGGCACAAGTGATCGAGCGGCCCGAGGCGGTTGCGGCGGTCAGTCAGGGGCAGGCGTTGTCCTTTGGCGAGCTGAACCGACAGGCCAACACTCTGGCTCACCACCTGATCGGGCTGGGCGTTCGCCCTGATGATCGCGTGGCCATCGTCGCCCGGCGCGGGCTGGAAACGCTGGTCGGGCTGGTGGCCATTCTCAAGGCCGGCGCCGGTTATGTGCCGGTGGATCCGGCGCACCCGGCGGAGCGTTTGCACTATCTGCTGAGCGACAGTGCGCCCGTGGCGGTGCTGTGCCTGAGTGATTTGCGTGAACGCTTGCCGGCGCTTGATGTACCGGTGATCGATCTGGATTTGCGTACCTGGCCGGACAACGAGACCGGCAATCCGCAGGTGTCTGGCATGACCAGCGAACACCTGGCCTACGTCATCTACACCTCGGGCTCCACCGGTTTGCCCAAGGGCGTCATGGTCGAACACCACACACTGAGCAACCTCGTCGATTGGCATTGCAAGGCGTTCGACCTGTGCGCCGGGCGCCACACCTCGAGCCTCGCGGGATTCGGCTTCGACGCCATGGCCTGGGAAGTCTGGCCGGCCTTGTGTGCCGGCGCGACCCTGCATCTGGCACCGGCCCGTGACGGCAGCGAAGACGTGGACGCGTTGCTCGACTGGTGGCGCGCACAGCCGCTGGACGTGAGCTTCTTGCCGACACCGGTGGCCGAATACGCCTTCAGCCAGAACCTTGAACACCCGACCCTGCGCACGCTGCTGATCGGCGGCGACCGTTTGCGTCAGTTCAACTGCCATCAGTCGTTCGATGTGGTCAACAACTACGGCCCGACCGAGGCCACGGTGGTCGCCACCTCGGGCATTGTCGAGGCGGGGCAGGCGCTGCACATCGGCAAACCGATCGCCAACGCGACGGTGTACCTGCTCGATGAACAGCAGCGCCCGGTACCTGTCGGCGTGGCGGGGGAGCTGTATGTGGGTGGCGCCGGTGTGGCCCGGGGCTACCTGAATCGTGCGGATCTGACCGAAGAACGCTTCCTGCGTGACCCGTTCAATCACGGCCGGATGTACCGCACAGGTGATCTGGCGCGCTGGCGCGCCGACGGCTCTATCGAGTACCTGGGGCGCAACGACGATCAGGTGAAAATTCGCGGCGTGCGTGTCGAACTGGGCGAAATCGAAACCCGCCTGAATCAGTTGCTCGGCATCCAGGAAGCGGTGCTGGTGGCCCGCGAAGACGAACCCGGCCAGGTACGGCTGGTGGCGTATTTCACCGAGCAGGCACAGGTCGAGCCGTTGGCCGTGGCCGAACTGCGGGCGCACCTGTTGACCCAGTTGCCGGAATACATGGTGCCGGCGGCCTTCGTCAGACTCGACGCGCTGCCGCTGACCGCCAACGGCAAGGTCGACCGCAAGGCCTTGCCAGTGCCGGATCGCAGCGCCTTGTTCACCCGCGACTATCAAGCACCGCAAGGTGAACTGGAAACCACTCTGGCGCAGATCTGGGCCGACGTGCTGCAAGTTGAGCAGGTCGGACGTCAGGATCACTTTTTCGAACTGGGCGGCCACTCGTTGCTGGCGATGCGCATGCTGTCACAGGTGCGCCAGCGGCTGGGGGTGGAACTGACGCTCGCTGAGCTGTTCGCCAATGCCGAGCTGGCAGCGGTCGCCGAGGTGCTGGCCCAGGCTGGACGCTGCACGCAACCGGCGATCATGCCGGCGCCGCGTGACGGCGCGCTGCCGTTGTCGTTCGCCCAGCAACGGTTGTGGTTCATGGCGCAACTGGAAGGCGCCAACACCGCCTACAACATTCCCCTCGGCCTGCGCCTGCGCGGTCGCCTCGACGAAACCGCTCTGCAACGAGCACTGGCGCGGATCGTTGAGCGTCACGAAACCCTGCGCAGCCGCTTCGCCCAGTTCAACGATGAAGCCCAGGTGCTGATCGCGCCGCTCGACAGCGGTGTGCTGCTGCGGGTCGAAGATTTGCGCCACCACCCGCAGGCCGATGACGCCTTGCTCGCGCTGATTCAGGGTGAAGCCTCGGGGCCGTTCGATTTGCAGGACGATCCGTTGATTCGCGGGCGTCTGGTGCGACTCGCCGATGATCATCATGTGTTGCTGCTGACCCTGCACCACATCATCTCCGATGGCTGGTCGATGGGCGTCCTGACCCGTGAATTGATGGCGCTGTATCAGGCGTTCAGCCATGGCGAGGTCGATCCGCTACCGCCGTTGGCGTTGCAATACACCGATTACGCCGTGTGGCAGCGCCGCTGGTTGAGCGGTGAAGTCTTGCAGCGTCAGAGCGATTTCTGGCAGCAGACCCTGGCCGGTGCGCCGGCCTTGCTGATGTTGCCGACCGACCGTCCACGCCCGGCCCAGCAGGATTACGCCGGCAGCAGTGTCGACATCCGGCTGGATGAGCGTTTGAGCGCCGAGCTCAAGGCGCTGTGTCAACGCCACGGCGTGACGCCTTACATGGCGGTGATGAGTGCGTGGGCGATGTTGCTCGGTCGCTTGTCCGGGCAGTCGGACGTAGTGATCGGTTCGCCCGTCGCCAACCGCAACCGGGCGGAAATCGAAGGGTTGATCGGGTTGTTCGTCAACACGCTCGCCGTGCGCATCGAGACCTCGGGGGCGCTGAGCGTCGAGGCGCTGCTGGCGCGGGTCAAGGCGTCCACGCTTGAGGCGCAGGCTCATCAGGATCTGCCGTTCGAACAGGTGGTGGAAATCACCCGGCCGGTGCGCAGCCTGTCCCACAGCCCGTTGTTCCAGACATTGTTGAGCTGGGACAGCGGCAGCGGTGCGACCCTGGCTCTCGGTGACCTGACGCTGGAAGGCGTGGCCGAGCCGAGCCACTTTGCCAAGTTCGATCTGTCGCTGACGTTGGGTGAGGCGCAAGGCGTGATCCGGGGTTCGCTGGAATACGCTACGGCGCTGTTCGATGAATCGACGGTTCAGCGTTATGCCGGTTACTTGCAGCAGTTGTTGCAGGCCATGGTCAGCAACGATCAGGCGTTGCTGGAGCAGGTCGATGTGCTGGCGGAGGATGAGCGTCGGCACTTGCTGCATGACTTCAATGCCACTGACGTTGATTACGATCTGGAGCAGAGCATCCACGGTCTGTTCGAAGCGCAGGTCTTGCGCACGCCGCAGGCGGTGGCGGTGCTCTCAGGCGAACAGCGGCTGAGCTATGCCGAGCTGAACGCTCGGGCCAACCGTTTGGCGCATCACCTGCGCGGACTGGGCGTTGGCCCGGATGCGCGGGTGGCGATCTGCGTCGAGCGGGGGCTGGAGATGGTGGTCGGGTTGCTGGCGATTCTGAAGGCCGGCGGCGGTTATGTGCCGCTGGATCCGGCGTATCCGCTGGAGCGTCTGGCTTACATGCTGGAGGACAGTGCACCGTTGGCGGTGCTGGTGCAGGGTTCGAGCCGCGAACTGTTGGGTGAGGTGTCGGTGCCGGTGGTCGATCTGGATCACGACACCTGGCAATCGCTGTCGGCCGAAAACCTTTCTGTTGATGGACTGACCCCGCAACTCACGGCTTACGTGATCTACACCTCCGGTTCCACCGGCCAGCCGAAAGGTGTGATCAACGAGCATTCAGGGGTGGTCAACCGCTTGCTGTGGATGCAGGACGCTTATCGCCTGACGGCTGAGGACGTGGTGCTGCAGAAAACCCCGTTCAGTTTCGACGTCTCGGTCTGGGAGTTCTTCTGGCCGTTGATGACCGGCGCCCGACTGGTGATGGCGCGTCCGGGCGGCCACAAGGATCCGCTCTATCTGAGTGAAGTGATCGAGCGCGAGCAGATCACTACGCTGCACTTCGTACCGTCGATGCTCGACGTGTTCCTCGCCCATGGCGAGACCGCGCGTTGCCACGGTTTGCGTCAGGTGATGTGCAGCGGTGAAGCGTTGCCGGGCAGTCTGGTACGGCGCTTCAAGCAGCAATTGCCGGGCAGTGGTTTGCACAACCTGTACGGCCCGACCGAAGCGGCAGTGGACGTTACTGCATGGGATTGCGCCGGGCCCATCGACACCACGCCGGACAACACGCCCATCGGCAAACCGATCGCCAACACCCGCATGTACATCCTCGATGCCCAGCAACAACCGGTGCCGCAAGGCGTGGTCGGCGAGCTGTACATCGGCGGGGTGCAAGTGGCGCGGGGTTACCTGAACCGTCCTGACCTCAGCGCCGAACGTTTCCTGAACGATCCATTCCAGCCGAACGGCCGGATGTATCGCACCGGCGACGTCGCCCGTTATCTGGCCGATGGCAACATCGAATACCTGGGCCGCAACGACGATCAGGTGAAGATCCGTGGCCTGCGCATCGAACTGGGCGAAATCCAGTCACGCCTGACCGACATCGGCGGTGTGCAGGAAGCGGCGGTGCTGGCCCGCGAAGACGTGCCGGGAGACAAACGCCTGGTGGCCTATTACACCGGCGCCCGTCTGGAAATCGACCTGCTGCGCAGTCAACTGCTGGAGCACCTGCCGGATTACATGGTGCCGGCGGTATTCGTGCACCTGGATGCGCTGCCGCTGAGCCCCAACGGCAAACTCGACCGCAAGGCCTTGCCGATGCCGGATCAGGCCTCGGTGATCACTCGCGAGTACGAAGCGCCCGTCGGCGAGGTGGAAAATCTCCTCGCAGGGTTGTGGGCCGAACTGCTCAAGGTGGAGCGAGTAGGGCGCCACGACAACTTCTTCGAACTGGGCGGACACTCGCTGATGGCCGTCAACCTGGTGGCGCGGATGCGCCACGTCGGGCTGACGGCTGATGTGCGTGTGCTGTTCAGCCAGCCGACGCTCGCCGCACTGGCCGCCGCGGTCGGCGATGAGACGGAGAGCGAAATCCCGGCCAACCGGATTGCACCGGACTGCAAACACATCACCCCGGACATGCTGCCACTGGTTGCACTGGATCAGCCCGCCATCGACCGCATCGTTGCCAGCATTCCCGGCGGCGCAGCGAACGTGCAGGACATTTATCCGTTGGCGCCGTTGCAGGCCGGCATTCTGTTCCATCACTTGTCGGCACCCCAGGGCGATCCGTATGTGTTGCAGGCGCAGTTCGCCTTTGCCAATGAGTCACGCCTGAGGGTGTTCGCTGAAGCCTTGCAGGCCGTGATCGAGCGCCATGACATCCTGCGCACGTCGCTGTTCTGGGACGGTCTGCAAGAGCCGGTACAAGTGGTCTGGCGTCAGGCGTCGCTGGTGTGTGAAACGGTGGAGCTGGATGCTGGCGAAACTGATGCACTCGATCAGTTGCGCAGTCGGTTCGATACCCGGCAATACCGCATGGCCGTCACACAGGCGCCATTGATGCGGGTGGTGCACGGCTGGGACGCGGTCAATCGGCGCGTGGTGGCGCTGCTGCTGTTCCATCACCTGGTCATGGACCACATTGCGCTCGAGGTTCTACGCCACGAGATGCAGGCAGTCCTGCTCGGCCAGGTTCGGCAACTGGCCGAACCGGTGCCGTATCGCACTTATGTCGCCCGTACTCGCTCGGGGCTGAGCGAAGAGGAACATGAGACGTTCTTCCGTGACATGCTCGGCGATATCGACGAACCGACCCTGCCGTATGGCCAGAGTTCTGTCGCGGACAGCGGTAACGGGCATGCGCAGCGGCTGCTGAACACTGCGCTGAGCCAGCGGGTCAGGGCCAAGGCCAGGCGCCTGGGCATCAGCGCCGCCAGCCTGATGCACCTGGCCTGGGCCAGCGTGCTGGGGCAACTGTCGGGGCGTGAAAACGTGGTGTTCGGCACCGTCATGCTCGGCCGGTTGCACGGCGGTGAAGGTGCCGAACGGGCGCTGGGCGTGTTCATCAACACGCTGCCGCTGCGCATCGATCTGGACGGGCAATCGGTGAAAGAAGCGGCGCTGGCAACCCATCAGCGCTTGAACCGCTTGCTGCATCACGAACACGCGCCGCTGGCGCTGGTGCAACGTTGCAGCGCCATGGCCCCGGGGTCGCCGCTGTTCAATGCGTTGTTCAATTACCGCCACAGTGGCGGCGGGGGCACGCCGTCCGACGAGGTCGTGGCGGCGTGGCAGGGCATGCAGTTGCTCGATGCCGAAGAACACAGCAACTACCGCCTGAGCCTGAGCGTCGATGACCTGGGCGAAGACTTCAGCCTGACCGCGTTGACCACGTCCGGGATCGACGCCGAGCGGATCTGCGACTACATGGATCTTGCGGTCGACAGCTTGTTGCAGGCGCTGGAGCGGACGCCGCAACTGGGCATCGATCAGTTGTCGATCCTGCCGCGGGATGAGCGGCGGCAACTGCTGGTCGAGCTCAATGCCACTCAACGGGATTACCCGGCGACGTTGACGGTTCATCGTCTGTTTGAACAGCAGGTGACGAAGCATCCGCAAGCGGTGGCAGCCGTGCATGGTGCGCAATCGCTGAGCTACTTTGAGTTGAATGAGCGGGCCAATCGCCTGGCCCATCACTTGATCGGCCAAGGTGTGCAACCGGGCGATCACGTGGCGATCCTGCTGCCACGCTCGCTGGATCTGCTGATCGCGCAACTGGCCATCGGCAAGTGCGCGGCGGCGTATGTGCCGCTGGACATCAACGCGCCGGCCGAGCGTCAGGCGTTCATGGTCGAGGACTGCGGGGCGAAAGCGCTGTTGACCTTCAGCACTGAAACGGTTGATTACGCCGTACGCCGGATCGATCTGGATGTGCTGAAGCTTGATGCGCAACCGACGCACAACCCCGACTTGCCACAGTCCTCGGAGTCCTTGGCTTACATCATGTACACCTCCGGTTCCACCGGCACGCCGAAAGGGGTGATGGTGCCGCACCGGGCCATCGGTCGGCTGGTGATCAATAACGGCTACGCCGATTTCAATCCGCAGGACCGTGTGGCGTTTACCTCCAACCCGGCATTCGATGCCAGCACCATGGACGTCTGGGGACCGCTGCTCAACGGTGGGCGCGTAGTAGTGATTGATCACGCGACCTTGCTCGATCCACTTGCGTTCGGGCGTGAGCTGGCCAACACCGGTGCGACGATCCTGTTCGTCACCACCGCACTGTTCAACCAGTACGTGCAACTGATCCCCGAGGCCCTCAAAGGCCTGCGCATGGTGTTGTGCGGTGGCGAACGCGCCGATCCGGCGGCCTTCCGCCGCTTGCTCGCCGAGGCGCCGGACCTGCGCATCGTTCACTGCTACGGCCCGACCGAAACCACTACCTACGCGACTACTTTCGAAGTGCGCGAAGTGGCGGACGATGCCGACAGCGTGCCGATTGGCGGCCCGATCTCCAACACCCAGGTCTATGTACTCGATGCCCGCCAGCAACCGGTACCGATGGGCGTCACCGGCGAGTTGTACATCGGCGGGCAAGGCGTGGCGCTGGGTTACCTCAATCGCCCGGACCTGACCGCCGAGAAATTCCTGCAAGACCCGTTCGGCGATCAACCGGGCGCGTTGCTGTACCGCACCGGCGACCTCGCACGCTGGCTCGCACCGGGGCAACTGGAATGTATCGGTCGTAACGACGATCAGGTGAAGATTCGCGGCTTCCGTATCGAACTGGGGGAAATCGAAAATCGTCTGTTGAACTGTGAAGGAGTGAAGGAGGTCATTGTGTTGGCCCGTCAGGACGGCCAGGAACCGCTGCGTCTAGTCGCGTACTTCACCGCTGAAGAGGGCATCAACAGCGCCAGCCTGCGCGGTCAATTGCAAGCACGTCTGCCGGAATACATGGTGCCGTCGGCCTGGGTGCAGCTCGACGCGTTGCCGCTGAACAACAATGGCAAGGTCGACCGCAAGGCGTTGCCAGTTCCGGCGCAGGACGCACTGCTCAGTCGTACCTATGAAGCCCCGGCCAATCCGCTCGAGGAATCTCTGGCGCTGTTGTGGGCCGAGGTGTTGCAGGTCGAGCAGGTTGGTCGTCACGACAACTTCTTCGAGCTGGGCGGGCATTCGTTGCTGGCGATTCGTCTGGTCAACCTGATGCAGCAGAACGGCCTGGAGGTGACGCTGGCCGAGCTGTTCCAGCACGCCAGCATCGAGTCGCTCGGCACGTTGCTCAGCCAGCGCACAGGCGCAGAACAGCAGGATGACGGGCTGGTCGTGGTGCGGGCTGGTGGCGCAGATACGCCGTTGTTCCTGATGCATGAGTTCAGCGGGATGGACGCTTACTTCCCGGCGCTGGGCCTGCATATCGAGGGCGATTTCCCGATCTACGGGCTGCCGGGCATTCCGTTCGGCAAGGCACCGCTGCGCACCATGGAATGTATGGCGGCGCGCATGGTGGAGATCATCCGTTCGGTGCAGCCGCAAGGGCCTTATCGTCTGGCCGGCTGGTCGTTTGGCGGAGTGCTGGCCTATGAAGTGGCGATGCAGTTGCTCGGCATGGATGAGACGGTAGCGTTCGTTGGCCTGATCGACAGTTTCGTGCCGCGTCTGACCGATCAGGGCAAGGCGCGCTGGAGCGACGAGCATGCGCACAAGCGCCAGTTGTTGCAGCACTGCACGATGTACCAGGCCTCTCTTGGCGACGCGGGACAAGCCGCGCTGGCGCGTCTGGCGGTGTTGCAGACCGAGCTGGAGCAGATCGACTTCCAGCCGCTGTTGCAGCGCTGCCGGGAGGAGCAATTGCTGCACCCGGACATGGCCGCCGCCGCGCCTCAAGACCTCTGGCACTACCTCGACCGTGAGGTCGCCCACGGGCATGCGCTGGCGCATTACCGGATCAATCCATTGGGCTTGCCGCTGCACTTGTTCCGGGCGCAGGAGCATCCGACAGAGCTGTCTCGTCGTCATCCGACCCTGGGCTGGGCGGACGAGGTGCCGGCCACGCTCCTGCATTGCATCGACGTGCCGGGCGATCACCAGAGCATGATGCAGGCACCGCATGTGCACGTGCTCGGTCAGGCGCTCAGTCAGGCATTGCAGGCGTCGGCGATGGTCGAATCCCGGGCGTATCAGCCGTTGTTGACGATCCAGACCGGCTACACCGGGCACGCGCCGATTTTCTGTGTGCCGGGGGCCGGTGACAGTGTCACCGGGTTTATCCATCTGACCGAGGCGCTGGGGCCGGAGTGGCCGATTTACGGGCTGCAACCCCGAGGCCTAGACGGCGCGACGGTGCCGCACAGTCGGGTCGAAAGTGCCGCCACGTTCTACCTGCGGGCGCTTGAGCAGTTGTACCCGCAAGGGCCGGTGCATCTGATCGGGCATTCGTTCGGTGGCTGGGTGGCGTACGCCATGGCGGCGCAGTTGCAGGCTGCGGGGCGCGAAGTGGCGTCCCTGACCCTGATCGACAGCGAATCGCCGGGCGGCAACAGCGTGGTGGGCAAGCCTTACACCACCACGGCAGCGCTGCTGCGACTGATCGAGTCGCTGCAACTGTCCAGCGGCAAGTCTTTGGGCATCGATGCGCTGGCCTTCGCCGAAGCTGACGACACCACGCAAATGCGCCTGCTGCATGACGGGATGGTGCACGCGGGTGTGCTGTCTGAACGTGCGTCAACCGATGCGATGCAGGGCCCGGTGCGCACGTTCGCCACCGCGCTGCGCACGGTCTATCGACCGGCTCTGGCCTACACCGGGGCGGTGCGCCTGGCGCTGGTGGACGACCCGACGCTGGACGCCTCGGGCAATCAGCGCGAACAGGTTGCAATGCTCGAAGGCTGGCAGCGCGAGGCCAGGGATCTGGCGGTGTGGTACGGCCCTGGCAACCACTTCACGATTCTCAAGGCGCCCAACGTCTTCAGTCTTGCGGCGTGGTGGCATGACGGGTTGACGGTGGCGGCTGGCCAAGTGTTGTCCTGATTGAAGTCTTTATCCTGGAACCCGGCGATTGGCCGGGCTCAACCCTGAACGGAATTGTGGTCATTTATGGAACAGTCGAAGTTGCGCAAAGTCGGTCTGGGAATCGCGTTGACGCTGGTGGCCGGGTTGGTGTTCTACACGGTGCAGGCGCCGGCCGAAGCACCGCAATACCTGACCGCCACGGTCGAACGCGGTGACATTGAAAACGCGGTGCTGGCCACCGGATTGCTGGAGGGCATCAAGCAGGTGGACGTCGGTGCCCAGGTCTCGGGGCAGTTGAAGTCGCTCAAGGTCAAGGTCGGCGACAAGGTCAAGAAAGGCCAGTGGCTGGCGGAAATCGACCCGTTGGTGCTGCAGAACACCCTGCGTCAGGCTCAGGTCGATGAGGAAAACCTGCAAGCCCAGCGCCGGGCGACTCAGGCTCAGGTCAGGCAGACCAAGGCGATCTACGAGCGTTATCAGAATCTGCAGGAGGACGCCTCGATCTCGCGTCAGGATTTTGAAACCGCGCAATCGAACTACGAAGTGCAGCAAGCCAATCTGTTGTCGCTGGATGCGCAAATCAAGAGCGCGCATATCCAGATCGACACCGCCAAGGTCAATCTGGCCTACACGCGGATCGTCGCGCCCATCGACGGCGACGTCGTGGGCATCGTGACTCAGGAAGGCCAGACCGTGATCGCCAACCAACTGGCGCCGATCCTGCTGAAACTGGCGGATCTGGACACCATGACCGTCAAGGCTCAGGTGTCGGAGGCGGATGTCATACACATCGCGCCGGGGCAGGAGGTGTATTTCACCATTCTGGGCGAGGACAAGCGTTATTACGGCAAGCTGCGCGGCACTGAGCCGGCGCCGCAGAACTTCCTCGAAACCCCGCCCGCCGGCACGCCGAAACAGAACACGGCGGTGTTCTACAACGCGCTGTTCGAGGTGCCGAACCCCGATCACCGCTTGCGCATTTCCATGACGGCCCAGGTGCGGGTGGTGCTCGACACCGCCAAATCGGTGTTGACGATTCCGGTGGCCGCGTTGGGCCCGCGCAACAACGATGGCAGTTTTCCGGTGCGGGTGCTGGACGCCAAGGGCCAGGCGCAGTCGCGCAATGTGCAGACCGGGATCAACAACAACGTCAAGGTGCAGGTCAACGGTGGTCTGGCCGAAGGCGACCGGGTGGTGATCGGTGATCCGGTGTCGAAAGTGGCAGGGGCATGAGCATGACCGAACCTCTGCTGCAACTGACCGGCATCAGCCGCAGTTTCACCGCGGGCGACCGTGAATTTCTGGCGCTGAAGAACATCGACCTGACGATCAATGCCGGGGAAATGGTGGCGATCATCGGTGCCTCGGGCTCCGGCAAATCAACCCTGATGAACCTCCTCGGCTGCCTCGACTACGCCACGGCCGGCAGCTACAAGATCAACGGCCGGGAAACCCGCGACCTGGATAATCAGGCGCTGGCCGAACTGCGCCGCGACTATTTCGGTTTCATCTTCCAGCGCTACCACCTGCTGCCGCATCTGAGTGCGATGCACAACGTCGAAATGCCGGCGATCTACGCCGGCACACCGGAACCGCAGCGTCATGCCCGGGCCCGTGAGCTGTTGGCACGGCTGGGGCTGGAAGGGCACCTGACTCATCGTCCGAGCCAACTGTCGGGCGGTCAGCAGCAGCGCGTCAGTATCGCCCGGGCCTTGATGAACGGCGGCGAAGTGATCCTCGCCGATGAACCGACCGGCGCACTCGACACCACCAGCGGCAAAGAGGTGATGCGTATTCTGCTGGAGCTGCACGCCGCCGGGCACACGGTGATTCTGGTGACCCACGACCCCAAGGTCGCGGCCAACGCCGAGCGCATCATCGAAGTCAGCGACGGCGAAATCCTCAGCGACCGCCGCAACGAGCGCGACACCACGGCGCTGACCAATGAGGACGCAGTGCCGCCCAAGTCCACGGCGGCGCGGCGTCTGGTGGCCAGCCTCGGGTTGTTCAAGGAAGCGTTCAACATGGCCTGGGTCGCGCTGATCTCCCATCGGATGCGCACCTTGCTGACCATGCTCGGGATCGTCATCGGCATCACCTCGGTGGTGTCGATTTCGGCCATCGGCGAAGGGGCCAAGCGCTATGTCTTGAAAGACATCCAGGCCATCGGCAGCAACACCATCGATATCTATTCCGGCACCAGTTTCGGCGACAGCCGCTCGGCGGCCATCGAAACCCTGGTGCCGGCGGATGTGACGGCGCTCAATCAGCTGTACTACGTCGACAGCGCCACGCCGGTGGTCGGGCGCAATCTGTTGCTGCGTTACCGCAACATCGACCTCGATGCGCAGGTCAACGGCGTCAGCGATCTGTACTTCCAGGTGCGCGGGATCAAGATGGAGTCGGGCATCCCGTTCAGCGAAAGCGATGCAAGGCGTCAGGCGCAAGTGGTGGTGATCGATCACAACACCCGCCATCGATTGTTCGGCGAAGGGGTTGATCCGCTGGGGCAGGTGATCCTGATCGGTAACCTGCCGTGCACCGTGATCGGTGTGGCGGCGGAGAACAAGAACATCTTCTCGTCGAGCAAGTCGCTCAACGTCTGGGTGCCCTATGAAACCGCCGCCGGCCGACTGCTGGGCCAGCGTTACCTGGACAGCATCAGTGTGCGGATCAAGGACGGCCAGCCGAGCAAGGTAGTGGAAGACAACGTCAACAAGCTGATGCTGCAACGCCACGGCACCAAGGATTTCTTCACCAATAACCTCGACAGCGTGATGCAGACCGTACAGAAAACCAGCCGCTCTCTGGCCTTGTTGCTGTCGCTGATTGCGGTGATTTCACTGGTCGTGGGCGGCATCGGCGTGATGAACATCATGCTGGTGTCGGTCACCGAGCGTACCCGTGAAATCGGCATCCGCATGGCGGTCGGGGCTCGGCAGTCGGACATTCGCCAGCAGTTTCTGGTGGAGGCGGTGATGGTCTGCCTGCTGGGTGGCGCCATCGGTATCTCGTTGAGTTACGCCATCGGCCACCTGTTCTCGCTGTTCATCAAGGAATGGGAAATGGTGTTTTCGCTGACCTCGGTGCTCACTGCTGTGCTTTGCTCGACCCTGATCGGTATCGTGTTCGGCTTCGTGCCGGCGCGCAATGCGTCGCGGCTCGATCCGATCGAGGCGTTGGCCCGGGATTGAAACGGGTGCAAAAAAAACCGCCGTCCTTTGCAGGAGGGCGGTTTCGTTACAGGCGTGTGAACCGTCAGGCCGCGTTCGACGGGCCGCAGGCTGCGGGGCAGTCCTTTGGCGAGTACATCCAGCGCATCAGCGAGTGACGGCCGCTGATACCCAGTTTGATCGCGGCGCGTTTGAGGTAGCTCTCCACGGTGTTGACCTTCAGTTGCAACTGCTCGGCCAGTTCTGGCGCGGTGCGCCCGGCGAGCAGGCCGACACACACTTCCATCTCGCGGTTCGACAGGCTCAGCCCCAGTTGCTCCACGCGCTCGCAAAAGCGCAGGCGCAGGGTTTCCAGGCCCAGCAGGGTTGAATCCGATTGCTCCTGAGATTGTCCCTGGGCGTCAGTGTTCGCCGGTTGCAGGGCGTTGATGTGTTTCTCGACCATCGGCAGCAGCACTGGAGAAATGTCCTGCAACAAACTGCGCTCGTGGGCGGAAAAGCGTTTTGACGGGCCGCATCGGTAGACCGATATCACATAGCGGTAACCGTCCTTGCGCCGGGTCAGATGCAATTGCGAGGCGTCGGTGACCGTCGAGGGTTCGGGAGTGGGCAATTCATTGGCACTCGGCAGAGTGCTCAACTCGGAATACACCGTTTCAGCCAGCAAGGATGCTTCCTTGACGCATTCGGGCTCACTGCGCGGCTGTGCGCGTCCGACCGGTTCCACGCGCATCTGCCGGATGTGCGTGGCGTCCACCGCCAGTTGGGTCAGGATCAGGTCGTGCAGCATCCGTGGGAAATGTCGGCTGCCAGTGCTGGCGATGACCTTGCCAATGTGAGGAAACAGCTGTGAGTTCATGTCGTTCATCCATGAGTTGCAGTGTGGTACTCGTGTTCCTGAACCACCGGAAAACAGCTCCATGCCCGGCGACAGCGAATCAGGAAATTGGATCCTATCCTAGTACAACGTTTCAGCGACGGTTTAATGAAGGGGCTATTAGCTCATAACTGACGGTGAGGGGGATGTCGGGATGACAGGTGTCAGCGAAATGCCTTACAGCTGAGTAGGGATGTTTTTATAAAAATCATACAAGTGACAGTATTTAAAAACAAAAAAAGCCCGTTTCAGCCGAAGCCAAAACGGGCTTTTTCCCTCATAGACAACCGTTACTTCAGGTTGTCAAAGTGGTCTCGCAGGAACTCGTAAAAGCGAAACGCTTGAAACGATCTCCATACGAGGCTCAGCGTACGCAGCAAAAGCTTCATACGTTTTGGCCTCCAGGTCGGGGGCCAAACCTCCAGCGCACTTACCGGACCATGTGTGCCTTCGGACATAAATGTCAGTTCTGTCCATGAGGCGGCCGGTTGTGATCCCTCCGAGCCATCATTCCGGCACGGGTGCAAAACCGTGTCGAAGGGCATGAAACCGTTATGGTTCCAGCCAAACCTCACGGATGTACTGGCGAGTGAGCGCTGGCATATTAACCTGTCTTGCGGCGGGATCTTGAGGATCCTGGATATAGATTCGGTATGTTTTGTAATTCGTTATTTCTGTCAGTATGTTTTGGGATGGTAAACGTCAACCAACGTCTTCCTTGTCTTCGGATAGCACGCAAAATAACGTTGCAACGAAGAAAAAAGATTAATAGTATTCCGGCACGTCAGTTCTGTCCGTGAGACACAACAGGCCCCAGCCGCAAACTGAGGCCTACCGAAAAACCGCCCCGCAAAGGCGGTTTTTTTTCGCCCATCGTTTGCCCCCCGCCAGCAATCCTACGCCTCGCTCACCAAGGGCAACCCTGCGTCCACCAGCTCGATCCAGTGCTTGACCGGCGTGCGTCCCGCACCGTCGAGGTGGGCCTGGCAGCCGATATTGGCGGTGGCGATGATGTCCGGATGACCGCTTTCCAGGGCGTTGAGCTTTTGGTCGCGCAGTTGCCGGGCCAGCGCCGGTTGGGTTATCGAATAGGTGCCCGCCGAGCCGCAGCACAGATGGGCGTCCGGCACGGTCGTGAGGTTGAAGCCCAGCCGGGTCAGTACCGATTCCACTGCGCCACCGAGTTTCTGTGCGTGTTGCAAGGTACAGGGGCAGTGGAACGCCAAGCGCTGATCGGCATGAATACCTAGGGACTCGAGCGGTTCCTCACGCAGCACTTCCACCAGATCTTTCGCCAGCGCACTCACGGTTTTCGCCTTTTCGGCATAGGCCGGATCGGTGCACAGCAAGTGTCCGTAATCCTTGATGAACGCGCCGCAACCGCTGGCGGTCTGCACGATGGCTTCGGCGCCTTGTTCGATGGCCGGCCACCACGAATCGATGTTCTGGCGGGCGCGGTCAAGTCCGGAGGCCTGGGCGTCGAGGTGATAGTCCACGGCGCCACAACAGCCGGCATTTCGCGCCGGTGTAATGCTGATCCCCAATCGATCCAGCACCCGTGCTGCCGCCGCGTTGGTATTGGGCGACAAACCCGGTTGCACGCAGCCTTCGAGCATCAGCACCTGGCGGGCATGCCGGGTTACCGGGCGGGGTGCGATTGCAGAGGTGCTGCGCGGCATTTTGGCTTGCAGGGTATTGGGCAACAGCACACGGAAGATCTGGCCAGCGCTGACCAGTCCTTTGAACAGTCCGGGATTCGGTGCCACACCACGCAAACCTGCCCGCAACACACGTTGACCAATGGGGCGCGGCACAGCGGCATCAACCACGGCGCGGCCGATGTCGAGCAGGTTGTGATAGTCCACGCCCGAGGGACAGGTGGTTTCGCAATTGCGGCAGGACAGGCAACGATCCAGGTGCAGCTGGGTCTTGCGGGTAACTTCGTTGCCTTCCAGCACCTGTTTGATCAGGTAGATGCGACCCCGTGGGCCGTCGAGTTCATCGCCGAGCAACTGATAGGTCGGGCAGGTCGCGTTGCAGAAGCCGCAGTGCACGCAAGTGCGCAGGATGCTTTCGGCTTCTTCGGCGCGAGGCAGTTGCCGGGCTTCTTCGCTGAGAGTGGTTTGCATGGCTCAAAGCTCCGCGTACAGGCGACCGGGATTGAAGATGCCCTGAGGGTCGAGCTGTTGCTTGAGGCGACGGTGATAGTGCAGAAGGGCGGGCGGCAGCGGATGGAAAGGCGCGTCGATCAAACCATGGCTGTAGCAGGTCGCATGCCCGCCAACAGCCGAAACCACCTTGCGAATCAGTGCCGCCTCGGCTCCTGATTTGAGCCAACGCTGGGCGCCGCCCCAGTCGAGCATTTGTACACCGGCCAGGGCCAGCGACGGGGTGTTGTTTGGCACCGACAGGCGCCACAGGGGCTGGTCCTCATCAAAAAAATCCAGGCGCTGTTCATTCAGATCTGACCAATAAGCGCTATCGAGCATTTCACCACCGAGACGATCACGGGCCGCCGCCACCGAGCCTGCGCCACCCTCCAGACGCAAGTGCAGACGCTGCCCATCGTGGCAGGCGGCGCTGATCGGCAGCGGCTGTTGACCCCACTCGGCCATACGCTGCAAGGCCCGCTCGCTGTCCATTTCCAGGCTGATGCTCAGGCACTCACGCGTTTTGGGCAGGACCTTGAGCGAGACTTCGGTGATCACCCCCAGCGAGCCGTAACTGCCGGCCATCAGCCGCGACAGGTCATAACCGGCGACGTTTTTCATGACTTCACCGCCAAAGCGCAGATGCTTGCCGTGGCCGGTGATGATCCGCGTGCCGAGTACGAAATCCCGCACCGACCCCAACCACGGGCGCCGCGGGCCTGACAGTCCGCTGGCGATCATCCCGCCCACCGTCGCGTCGTCCGCGAAGGCCGGTGGTTCGCACGGCAACATCTGTTGTGAAGCGTCCAGCACCGCCAGCAGTTCGGCCAGTGGAGTGCCGCAACGCGCGGTGATCACCAGTTCGGTCGGGTCGTAGCTGACGATGCCGCGATGGGTGCGGGTGTCGAGGATTTCTCCGGCAACGATACGCCCCAGAAACGCCTTGCTGTTGGCGCCCTGAATCCGCAGTGGCGTTGCGTCCTGCAATGCCTGATTGACCTGATCGAGCAGCGCGATGCTGTCGTCGACATCCTTTTCTCGGACCATCAGAAACGCTCCAGCTCGGGGAAGGGCAATTGTCCGGCGTGAATATGCATGGCGCCGAACTCGGCGCAGCGGTGCAGGGTCGGAATGTTCTTGCCCGGATTGAGCAGACCGCCGGGGTCGAACGCGGCTTTGACGGCGTGGAACAGGGTCAACTCGTCGTTGTTGAACTGCGCGCACATCTGGTTGATTTTCTCCCGGCCCACGCCGTGCTCGCCGGTGATGCTGCCGCCGACCTTCACGCACAACTCAAGGATTTTGCCTCCCAGGGTTTCGGCGCGTTCGAGCTCGCCGGGTTGATTGGCGTCGAACAGAATCAACGGGTGCATGTTGCCGTCGCCGGCATGGAACACGTTGGCCACCCGCAAGCCGTATTCGGCGGACAACTGCGCAATGGCTTGCAGCACGCCGGGCAGTTCGCGGCGCGGGATGGTGCCGTCCATGCAGTAATAGTCCGGCGACAAGCGCCCCACGGCCGGGAAGGCATTCTTGCGTCCGGCCCAGAAACGCACGCGCTCGGCCTCGTCCCTGGCCTGACGCACTTCGGTCGCGCCGGCGTTCTCCAGCACCTGGCGGACGCGGATGCAGTCAGCGTGGACATCGGCTTCGACGCCATCGAGTTCACAGAGCAAAATGGCTTCGGCGTCCACCGGGTAGCCGGCGTGGATGAAGTCCTCGGCGGCGCGGATGGCCAGGTTGTCCATCATTTCCAGGCCTCCGGGAATGATCCCGGCGGCGATGATGTCGGCCACGGCGCGGCCGGCGTTTTCCACGGAGTCGAATGCGGCCAGCAAGACTTTGGCCGTCTGAGGTTTGGGCAGCAGTTTGACCGTGACTTCGGTGATAACGCCCAGCAGGCCTTCGGAACCGGTGAACAGTGCCAGCAAGTCGAAACCGGGAGAATCGAGCGCATCGGAGCCGAGCGTGAGGTGTTCGCCCTCGACGGTCAGGATCTCGACCTTGAGCAGGTTGTGCACGGTCAGGCCGTACTTGAGGCAATGCACGCCGCCGGCATTTTCCGCCACATTGCCGCCGATGGAGCAGGCGATCTGCGAGGACGGATCCGGCGCGTAATACAGGCCGAACGGAGCGGCGGCCTGGGAAATCGCCAGATTGCGAACGCCGGGCTGAACGCGTGCCGTGCGGGCGGCGGGGTCGATGTGCAGGATGTTGTTGAAGCGCGCCATCACCAGCAGCACGCCTTTCTCCAGAGGCAACGCGCCGCCGGACAACCCGGTGCCGGCACCCCGGGCCACCACCGGCACGTTTCTCTCATGACAGATTCGTAAAACGCCCTGCACCTCATCGAGATGCCGGGGCAGCACCACCAGCAACGGCGCGGTGCGGTACGCGGACAAACCGTCACATTCGTACGGTGCGAGATCCTCGCGCTGATGCAGGACTTCCAGCGTCGGCCACTGGTTGTGCAATGCCTGCAACAGCGCCGCTTTGTCGACGTCCGGCAGGGCGCCGTCGACCTGCTCGTCGTAGAGAATGTTCATGAACGATGGGTGCCCCTTGGTTTTTGTTATCGGGTGCGGGTTGCGTGGGTTGCTCAGCCCAGATCAGCAACCTCATGTCGTTCCGGTACCTGGCTCGCTTCATCGCCCCAGGTGCGGTTGACGCGCTGCCCACGAATGACCGCAGGCCGGTTGGCGATCTCCTCGGCCCAGCGCTGGACATGAGTGTATTCATGAGCCGACAGGAACTCGGCCGCCCCGTACACATTGTTGCGCACCAGTTGCCCGTACCACGGCCAGACCGCGATGTCGGCGATGGTGTAGTTGTCACCGGCAAGATAAGGGTTTTCAGCCAGGCGCCGGTCGAGCACATCCAGCTGACGCTTGGTTTCCATGGTGAAGCGGTTGATCGGGTATTCGAGCTTGTCCGGCGCGTAGGCGTAAAAATGCCCGAAACCACCACCCAGGTAGGGCGCCGAGCCCATTTGCCAGAACAGCCAGTTCAGGGTTTCAGTGCGACCGGCGATGTCGCTGGGCAGGAAGGCACCGAATTTTTCGGCGAGGTAAAGCAGGATCGAGCCGGACTCGAAAACCCGGATGGCCGGCTCCACTCCGCGATCCAGTAGCGCCGGGATCTTGGAGTTCGGATTAATCTCGACAAAGCCGCTGGAAAATTGATCGCCTTCGCCGATGCGGATCAACCAGGCGTCGTATTCGGCCCCGGTGTGCCCCAGCGCCAGCAACTCCTCGAGCAGGATGGTGACCTTGACGCCGTTGGGCGTGGCCAGCGAATACAGCTGCAATGGGTGCTTGCCGACGGGCAATGCCTTGTCGTGGGTCGGCCCGGCAATCGGGCGATTGATGTTGGCGAACTGGCCGCCGGACGGCGCGCTGTGTGTCCAGACCTTGGGTGGTACGTAAGGCGTTTTGCTCATGAAGCGAACCTCATCGTCAGCTGCTGAATGGGCGTGAGCCGGCAGAAAAAACGACCGGCTCCTGACGAACAGAACACCACAGAAGGGCGTTTGAATTCCACCCTGTTGCCCGATCAACGCCTTATATCGTTATTCGATTCGCGGATGCTGCTGCGCCAGATGCTCGCGTTTGGCTTGCAGTTCGGCGATTTCGGCGTCGATGTCTTCGATCTTCTGTTCGATGTTGTCGTGGTGCTCCTGCAGCAGCTCCCTCGCTTCCTCGATATCGGAAGCTGCGGGCGCAGCACCGCGTAGCGGCTTGTTCGCGGTTTCTTTCATCGTCAGCCCGGTCATCAGTCCGATCACGGCAGTCACCATCAGATAGTAGGCGGGCATGTACAGGTTCTGGGTACCTTCCACCAGCCAGGCCACGACGGTCGGGGTCAGGCCGGCGATCAGTACCGAGACGTTGAACGCCCCGGCCAGCGCGCTGTAACGGATGTGGGTCGGGAACATCGCTGGCAGCGTCGAGGCCATGACGCCAATGAAGAAATTGAGCAGCACGGCCAATATCAGCAAGCCCGAAAAGATCAGGCCGATCTTGCCGCTGTTGATCAGCATGAACGCTGGAATCGCGAGGATGAACAGACCGACACTGCCGCAGATGATGAAGGGACGACGGCCGATCTTGTCGCTGATGAAGCCGATCGCAGGCTGAACGAACAGCATGCCGACCATGATCGCGATGATGATCAGCACCCCGCGGTTTTCACTGTAGTGCAGGTTGTGCGACAGGTAACTCGGCATGTAGGTGAGCAGCATGTAGTAGGTGACATTGGTCGCCGCCACCACGCCGATGCAAGTCATCAGGCTGCGCCAGTGCTTGGTCGCGACCTCCTTGAACGACACTTTCGGGCCGCTGGCCAGACCTTCGCGGTCGCCTTGTTCAAGCTTCTCGACGTGTTGCTGGAACGCCGGGGTTTCTTCGAGCGCGTGGCGCAGGTAGAGCCCGATCATGCCCAGCGGGAGGGCGAGGAAGAAGGGCAGTCGCCAGCCCCATTCCTGGAATTTTTCTTCGCCGATGATCGTGGAAATCAACACCACCACACCCGCGCCGAGGACGAAACCGGCGATGGAGCCGAAGTCCAGCCAGCTGCCGAGGAATCCACGTTTGCGATCCGGTGCATATTCGGCAACGAAGATCGAGGCGCCGGTGTATTCGCCGCCGACCGAAAACCCTTGAGCCATTTTCGCCAGCAGCAGAAGGATCGGCGCCCAGATACCGATCGAGGCATAGGACGGGATCAACCCGATGGCAAAGGTGCTGAGCGACATGATCACGATGGTCGCCGCCAGGACTTTCTGTCGTCCGTACTTGTCACCCAGTGCGCCGAAGAACAGACCGCCCAGCGGCCGGATCAGGAAAGGCACCGAGAAGGTCGCCAGTGCAGCGATCATCTGCACACCGGGATCGGCACCGGGGAAAAACACCTTGCCGAGCACGTAGGCAACGAAGCCATAGACGCCGAAGTCGAACCACTCCATCGCATTGCCCAGCGCTGCTGCCGTAATGGCTTTGCGCATCTTGGCGTCGTCGACAATGGTGATGTCTTTCAGTCGGATCGGGCTGACGCTTTCCTTTGATTCCATGGGATTCACTCTGCATCTGATCTGTCTTTATGCAAACCGGTAAACCCGGAGAGGCTTGGGCCAGAGCGGTTTGCCGTGACCGATGCCATCTCCTTGATGGCACGGCTTCTTTCAGATCAGATACAAGTGGACACGAAAAAATTCACCACTGATTTCGTTTTTTGCCGATGAAAGAATTGTGACGCGATCCTGTGCGCAATTGCGCCGGACTCACGCCAAGTCGCTGTTTGAACGCACTGGTCATGTGTGCCTGGGAATTGAAACCGCAGGCGAGGGCGATCTCCGACAGGCTGGCCGTGGAGTCGCGCATCAATGCGCGAGCCCGGGCCAGGCGTCGGTCGATCAGGTAGCTGTGGGGGCTTTTGCCGGTGGCCTGCTTGAAGGCACGAATGAAATAGCCTTCGGACAGTTCCAGCAGTTGCGCCATGGTGTGAAGGCCGAGCGGGCCGTCGAGGCCGGCGTCGATGAACTCGTCGAGCAGGCGCATTCGGCGGCCGGTCATCGAGCCTTGGGTCGACGGCGTGTCTTTGCCTTCGGCGCGCTCGGCCAAGGCGAGCGCCCAGGTTTCCCAGTCATCGTCCACTGAGGCATTCAACAACGCACGGCGCATTCGCGAGGCGAGGAAAATGGCCTGCGGGTCGATGCGATTGTTGAACGGCTGCTCACCCTCCAGCGCGATACCGTCGGTGCGGACCACCCGCAGGTATTCGCCGCCCATGGGTGACTCGGACATCACATCACAGCCGACGGGTACGAACGCCAGACCATTGGGCATGGCATCGAAGGGGCGCACCCGGTCGCTGCCGATCGCGTGCACGCCGCGCTGGCTGTCGAAGGCAAAACCGATTGCCGACTGCGCTGCCACATAGCGCGTCGCGTAGGCGGCGCCGGGCAGCAATTCGATCGCCCACGGGCCGGCCTCGATACGACGCACCGGTTCGGGGACGACGGCTGGCTGCTGGCGGTTTCGATGGCTCATGAGCGCCATAGTAGTGAAGTGCGGACGCAAAAGTCAGGTCAGTTTTTTGAAAGCCGACGTGATGTGCCTGTGCCTAGACTGAGTGACGCCCAAGGAGATCCCCATGCACAGATTCACTCGCGAAGACATCGAACACGCTGCCCGCCAGGTTTACCAGGTGATGCCGGCCACCGCTCAGTATCGCTGGCCGTTGCTGGCCGAGCGGCTGGGCTGCACGGTGTGGGTCAAGCACGAAAACCACACGCCGACCGGCGCGTTCAAGGTGCGCGGCGGCATCACCTTCATGCACTGGCTGCGGCGTGAACATCCCAACGTCAAAGGCATTGTCTCTGCGACGCGCGGCAATCACGGCCAAAGCCTGGCGCTGGCGGCGCAAGCGGTAGGGCTGAAGGCATTGATCGTGGTGCCGCAGGGCAATTCGCTGGAGAAGAACAATGCCATGCGCGGCTTTGGCGGCGAAGTGGTCGAGTACGGGCGTGATTTCGATGAGGCCCGTGAGGAAGCGGCGCGTCTGGCGCTGGAGCATGGACTCTATCTGGTGCCGCCGTTCCACACCGAACTGGTCAAGGGCGTGGCGACTTATGCGCTGGAGTTGTTCAGCGCGGCGCCGGATCTGCACACCGTCTACGTGCCGATCGGTTGCGGCTCAGGTATCTGCGGCGTGATCGCCGCGCGTGATGCGCTGGGTCTGGATACCCAGGTGGTGGGCGTGGTGTCCACGGAAGCGGCCGCCGCCAAGTTGTCCTTCGAGGCGAAAACGATCTGCGAGACCGCCTCCGCCAATACCTTTGCCGACGGCCTGGCCGTACGCAAACCGATTGCTGAAGCGTTCGATATCTACGGCGCCGGCGCAACAAGGATCGTCGCGGTCAGCGAGGACGAAATCGCCGAGGCCATGCGCGTGTATTACACCGACACCCACAACCTCGCCGAAGGTGCCGGCGCGGCTGCGTTGGCGGCACTCATTCAGGAACGGGAAAGGATGCAGGGCAAAAAGGTCGGGGTGATCCTGTCGGGCGGGAACATCGACCGGTCGGTGTATGCGCGGGTGATTGGTTGACCAATGACGGCTGGCTGCGTGGCACGGTTTTTCCGCTTGTGATTGGTCCTGACTACCCCTTATAAGATCGGCTTTCACTTTCGATATGAAAAGGGTGTCACGCATGAGCAATGCCTGGAACGAAGGTTATTTCACGGACGAGGGCTACACCTACGGGTATAGCCGGGAGATCAATCCGGTTTTCCAGCGTTATTGTTTGTTGCTGCGCGGTTTTGCCACGCTGGAGAGTACCGACGGTTATCACTGCGAATTGGGTTTTGGCCAGGGTGTCTCGATCAATATCCATGCGGCAGGCAATCCGGGCGGCTACGTCGGCACGGATTTCCATCCCGGGCAGGCAGCCCATGCCATTGCGCTGGCAACCGACTGGGGCAGTGATGCCCGGCTGTATGACGACAGCTTCGAGCAACTGCTGGCTCGCCATGACCTGCCACAGTTCGACAGCATCAGCCTGCACGGCATCTGGACCTGGGTCAGTCGTGACAATCACAGGCTGATCGTCGAGTTTGTCCGTCGTCATCTCAAGCCGGGCGGTCATGTGTACATCAGCTACAACTGCTTCCCGGGCTGGTCGCCGCTGGCGCCGTTGCGTCAGTTGTTCAGCCTGCATGACCGCTTTGCCACGCAAACTTCTGCTCGCCCGGATCAGCGGATCGACGCCGCGCTGCAATTTTCCGAAGCCCTGCTGGCCGCCAACCCCAACTATGCCAACTCGGCGCCGAATCTGGACGCCAAGCTCCAGAGCATCAAAGGCCAGAATCGCCAGTACGTCGCCCATGAGTATTTCAACCGTGACTGGAATTGCATGTACTTCACCGACGTGGTCGATGCCCTGGCACCTGCCAAACTCGACTACGCCACAACCGCCGTGCCGCTGGACTCGGTGGACCCGCTCAACCTGAGCGCCGAAGGCATGGACTTTCTGGAAGGCATCGAGCACCCGATCATGCGCGAGCAAGCGCGCGATTACTTCGTCAACCAGAACTTCCGCCGGGACCTTTACATCCGCGGCGCGAACAAGCTGTCCACCAGCGAGCACCGCGAGCGCATGCTCAGTACCCGCTTTGCCCTGTTGCAACTGGCCGACAGCGTAGCGGGCAGCGTCACGGGGCCCGCAGGCTCAGCCACGTTGCAGGCGGAAATTTACGGCCCGGTGCTGGATGCGCTGGCGGACGACGCGTATGTACCGAAAACCTTGCGCCACTTGCTGGAAGCCTCGCCTTCATTGAGTTATGGCGATCTGGTGCAGGTGATCAACGTGTTGATCGGTATGGGCGCCGTGGCGCCATGCCAGAGCGAAGCGGCCGAGAAGCTGGTGCAGACAACCTGCAACACCCTCAATCTGCAACTGTGCAGACGCTCGCTGTTCGATCACAAGATCCAGGTCCTGGCCAGCCCGGTGACCGGTGGTGGCGTGACGGTCAGTCGCTTCCAGCAACTGTTCCTGATATCGATCAAACAAGGCAAAAAGCACCCGGCCGAGTGGGCGCTTCTGGCGTGGGGCATCATCGGCGGCCAGGGTGAAGGCCTGCTCAAGGACGGCAAGGCCCTCACGACTGCCGAAGAAAACATTGCCGAACTGACCGAGCAGGCCGAGGCATTTGCCGAGCAATCGCTGGTCATTCTCAAGGCCCTGAAAATCGTCTAGCGGCAAAAAAGTCTTTTGGGGTCCGGTTTTTTCATCGAACCGGCCGATCAGCGAACAGTTCATCGAGGGCCTGACACGCCGTTGCTGCGCCTTCGATGGACTGCTTGTATCCTGCGCGGCCCGGGACATACGGTCGCTGTTGTTGCCCCGGTCCGACAACGGCCGTGACGGAAAACGGACTTTCCAAAAGGTACTGATGTGAAGCGTGATACCCACCTCGTGATGCTGTTGCTGTTGATGATCGGCTGCTCCCTGGCGTCGCTGACCATCTGGAAGGTGCTGGGCTCTCGGGAGCGCGCGCTGGACGAGGTGAACGTCCACGGGTTGAACCTGACCCAGGCGCTGGCGACCTATTCCGAAGGCATCGTCCGACAGAGCTCGCTGCTCTTGCTCGGGCTCGTCGAGCGTCTGGAAATCGAGGGCAGCGGCCCCGCGCAGATCGAACGGTTGAATGCGCTGGTCAACCGTCAGCAGCCGCTGATGCCGCAGCTCAGTGGCATCACCGTTTACGATAATCGCGGCCACTGGCTGATGTCCTCCAACCGACCGATTCCGGCCGGGGTCAACAGCAGTGACCGGGACTATTTCATCCATCACCGTGACGATCCTTCCCGCGAGCCCTTCATCGGCCCGCCCATCCGTAGCCGCTCGAATCAGGAGTGGGTGATTACTGTCAGCCGCCGCTTCAATGACGCGCGCGGAGAGTTCGCCGGTGTGGTGGCGGTCACCCTGGGGGTCGAGAACTTTCTGCGACTGTTCGGCAAGCTCGATGTGGGGCAGGAAGGCGCCATCGGTCTGTCCTACACCGACGGTACGCTGCTGGTGCGATATCCCTTCCGCGAACAGGACATGGGGCGCAATTTCTCCAAGTCGCCCATTTATGCGAAGTACCTGGTGGACCAATCGGTGGGCACCGCTTCCTTCACGTCCAGCCTCGACGGGGTGGAGCGGCTCTACGCGTTTCGCAAGAGTGAAAAGCTGCCGCTGATCACCACGGTCGCGCTCGGCAAGCGCGAAGCATTGGCGGCGTGGCGACTGGAGGCGCTGCTGTCGATCGTGGTGGTCGCATCGTTGCTGGGGCTCACTGGCGTGATCGGCTGGTTTCTCATTCTCGATATACGTCGGCGGACTCAGGTGGAAGGGGAGTTGCGGCTCACTCAACAGCAGTTGCTCGGATCAAACCGGCAGCTGGAGTTGCTGGCGATGAAGGATGCGCTGACCGGCCTCGCCAATCGCCGCTGTTTCGATGAAACATTGGCCATGGAAGCGCGCCGGGCTCAGCGGGACGGGGTTTCGCTGGCCTTGCTGATGATCGATATCGACTACTTCAAGCTGTTCAACGATTCCCAGGGGCATGTTGCCGGGGACGCCTGCCTGCAACGGGTGGGGAAAGTACTTGAGACCTGTGTGCGGCGACCGTCGGATCTGGTGGCGCGCTACGGCGGGGAAGAGGTGGCGATCATCATGCCCGACACCGATGGCGAGGGGGCGGCGGTCGTGGCGCAACTGATTCTGGAGCGACTGACGCAAGAAAACATTGCTCATCCGGCGAGCCCGTTCGGTCGGGTGACGGTCAGTATCGGCGTCACCGCGGCGGTCGGTCCGCAACTGGCAGTGGTACAAGCGCTGATCGAGACGGCAGATCAGGCGCTGTACCAGGCGAAGACCACAGGGCGAAACCGGATGGCAAGGAAAGCTCCCGGCGACAGTTCCCGTTCACCACTGCCAGTGTGAGCGGTGCTGAACGGGCGGGCGTTGCGCCTTACCGATAATCGGCAGTCATCACGCGTACTCGGGGTAGTCCACATACCCTTCGGCATTGCCACCGTAGACCGTGGCCGGATTCAGTGAATTCAGCGGCCAGTCATTGGCGATGCGCGCAGGCAGATCCGGGTTGGCCATGAACGGACGGCCGAAGGCCACGAAATCCGCCAGCCCGGAATCGAGCAACTGCGTACCGGATTCTGCGGTGTAACGGCCGGCGTAAATGATCGCGCCGCTGAAGGTGTCGCGCACTGCCTGGCGGAACGTGAGTGGCATCGCCGGGGCATCGTCCCAGTCGGCTTCGGCGATGGACAGATAGGCAATGCCCACGTCCTGCAGCACCTTGATCGCTTCGATGTAAGTGGTGTGCGGATCTTCCTCGACCATGCCCAGGTAGGTACGCGCCTCGTCGGTGGTGGTGAACAGCGGGGCGAAACGCACACCGACTTTTTCACGACCGATGCACTCGGCAACACCGGACACCACTTCACGCAAAAAGCGCAGGCGATTGTGCAGCGAGCCTCCGTACTGGTCGGTACGCAGATTACTGTGGGCCGAGATGAACTGGTTCACCAGATAGCCGTTGGCGCAGTGCAGTTCGATCCCGTCGAAACCTGCCTCCATGGCATTGCGCGCCGCCTGAATGTACAGCTGAACCAGTTCCTGCACTTCATCGGTGGTCAGTGCGCGCGGGGCGGACGGTGGCACCAGCGCGCCGGCGCCGGGCGCGGTTTCGATGAATACGCTGACCCGGTCGGTGGCCACCGCAGAGGCCGATACCGGCGCGGCACCGTCGGGTTGCAGAGCTGTATGGGACACGCGCCCCACATGCCAGAGCTGGGCGAAGATCACGCCCTCTCTGGCGTGCACTGCTTCAGTGACTTTGCGCCACCCGGCAATCTGCTCGGGTGTGTGAATGCCCGGTGTCCAGGCGTAACCCTGGCCCCGGGGTTCTATCTGGGTGCCCTCGGTCACCAGCAGACCGGCGCCCGCGCGCTGCTGGTAATACTCGGCCATCAACTCATTGGCTACGTTGCCCGGCTGTGTGCTGCGCTGGCGGGTGAGGGGCGGCAGGACAATGCGGTTTTTCAGGGTGTGACGACCCAAAGTGGCGGGTTTGAAGAAACTGCTGTGATTCATGGATGTGCCTTGATCGGAGTTTATTAGACCAGTCGACTAGTTGTCGGGGCCAAAAAAAGACGCCGTGCAACACGCGCACGGCGTCCGGATTGATGACGGCTGAAAGCGTCAGCCGAGCAGCTTCAACAGTTTCTCGGCGACGGCCGCAGAGCTGGCAGGGTTCTGGCCGGTGACCAGTTTCCCGTCAGCCACCACGTGCACCTGCCAGTCGGCGACTTTGGAATAGCGGGCGCCGAGGCGCTGGAACTCGTCTTCGACCAGGAACGGCACCACATCCGTCAGACCGACCGCCGCTTCTTCAGAGTTGGTGAAACCGGTGACGTCACGATCCTTGACCAAGGGTTTGCCGTCGGCGCCGAGCACATGCCGCAGCACACCCGGGGCATGGCAAACGAAACCATGAGGCTTGTTGCTGCGGGCGAAGGCTTCGATCAGGGCGATGGAATGCTTGTCTTCGGCCAGATCCCAAAGCGGGCCGTGGCCACCTGGATAAAACACTGCATCGAAATCTTCGGCGCTGACTTCGGCCAGGCGCCCGGTGTTCGCCAGCGCCTGTTGGGCGATCGGATCCTTGCGGAATCGATCGGTCTCGGCGGTCTGTGCGTCGGGTTCGTCGCTTTTCGGATCAAGCGGTGGCTGGCCGCCGGCAGGGGAAACCAGCGTGATATCGGCGCCGGCGTCCTTGAAGGCGTAGTAGGGCGCGGCGAACTCTTCGAGCCAGAAGCCGGTTTTCTTGCCGGTATTGCCGAGTTGATCGTGGGAAGTCAGAACCATCAAGATTTTCATAGAGCACCTTGGGTGGGTCGGGTGTCATGGCTGTGCGAGGGATTCGCACACGATCGACACCGGGGAAAAGGTTGGTCGGGGCGCAGCATAGTTTCCAAATAGACCAGTCGTCTAGTAATTTTTTATCCGCATGTTTTTCATGGACCGGTGTGGCAAACTCCCGTTCCTTCGAGTTAAACGACTGGTCTATTGCCTGGTAATCTGCGCCCCGATGAAACCGACCTACGACGACACCCGCCAACACCTGCTCGACACCGGCCACCGGATGATGGCCGAAAAGGGCTTCACCAGTGTCGGCCTGAACGAGATCCTGCAAACCGCCGGTGTGCCCAAGGGCTCGTTCTATCACTACTTCAAATCCAAAGAGCTCTACGGCCAGGCGCTGCTCGAGGACTACTTCGTCTGTTACCTGGCCGACATGGAGCGACGCCTGACGCTGCCCGACCTGAATGCCCGCGAGCGACTGATGGATTACTGGCAGGGCTGGCAGGACCGCTGCACGCTGGAAGGGCACGGTGACGAGTGCCTGGTGGTGAAGCTCAGTGCCGAGGTGGCCGATCTGTCCGAGGCCATGCGCCTCACCTTGCGAGATGGCGCCGAGCGCGTGGTGGCGCGCATCACCACTTGCATCGAACAGGGCCAGGCCGATCAATGCCTGCCCGACGACGATGCCCGGCAACTGGCGGAAACCCTGTATCAGCTTTGGTTGGGGGCCAGTTTGTTGAACAAGTTGCAACGGACCGGGCAGTCGCTGGCGACATCGATGGCGACTACGAAGCGACTTTTGGGCGCTTGAGGCTGCGGTTCAAAGCCCGCGACTGTTTCTGATCAGTTCATATGCTCGCCTGACCAGCGGGTTTACGGTGTTCGGCCGGATCCACAAGTGATAAGTCACATCCGGCAGCCTCGGCAAGCCATCGGTTTCCCCCAGAACCCGCATGTCCGGGCCAAGCATTTCCATGCTGCGCGGGGTGACCCCCAATCCTGCGCGAGTGGCAGCCTTGATGCCGATCAGGTTCGACGCCAGATACGCCTGGCGCCAGGCAATGTTGGCACGCTCCAACGCCTCAAGTGCGTAGCGCCTGTAGATGCTTGGCTCATCCACCAGAATCAGCGGCAGCGGTTCGCCGGGGTTGTGGATGTATTGCGCCGAACAGATCCACCACACCGGCGAAGTACGCAGGGCGAAGCCTTCGAGGGTCGGGTCTTCGCGGGTGGAAATCACCATGTCGACCTTGCCCCGGTGCAGATCGTCCATCAGAAACGGGCTGCGCCCGACATCGATTTCCAGGCGCAGGCGTGGTGCCGAGCGGGCGATGTGGCTGAGGATCGGCGGCAGAATGGTATCGGCGATGTCGTGGGGCGAACCGATGCGCAACACACCACTCAAGCTGCTTTCGCGCAGAGAACTCAAGGCGTCGTCGTTGAGCGACAGCATCTGTCGCGCGTGCCGCAACAACTGCAAGCCGGGTTCGGTGAGGTGTTTTTGGCGGCCACGTTTCTCGAACAGACTGACCCCGACCTGTTGCTCCAGCCGCTGTATATGCTGGGTGACGGACGCTTGCGTGCGCGCCAGGTGCACGCCGGCTTCGGCAAAACTGTGGTGATCGACCACGGCAATGAACGTGCGCAGCAGTTCGAGATCCAGCGTTGACATGGCTCTGTTCCAAGAGGTTTTTACATCAGCAGTGTAAACATAATCATAAAGAATCGTTATGTATTGCAGCTGGTTTTGTTGGGGGGTAAGTCAAGAGGCCCAGTAAAACAGGTGATTTTCGAGTTCTTTGCTCGTTTGAAGCTCTGCAAGTTATAACGATATTAGATCTTTGCATTTCCGTTGGTACACCGCGAAACCTACGATGCCCCCCTGTCAGGTCGGAAGACGCCGATCATTCAAGAAGGGGAAGTCCATGTTGCCCAAGCACACGTTTGTAAAACGCCTATTGCCTGTGATGTTGGGTGCCGTGGTTTCCATGGCGGGAGCCGGAGCCCAGGCTGACGCGACACTGGACAAGATCGAGCAACGCCACGTACTGGCGGTCGGCGTGTTGCTCTCGGGCGGTCCTTTCGGCGGTATCGATCCCGCCACTCAGCAGCCGCGTGGCCTCAACGTCGAACTGGCGCAAGAACTGGGCAAGCAGCTCGGCGCAGAGGTGCAGCTGGTGCCGGTGCTGCCGGCCAACCGCGTGCAGTTTCTGCAACAGGGCAAGGTCGATCTGCTGATCGCCAACATGGAATGGACCGCCGAGCGCGGCGAGATTCTCGGCTTCGTGCCGACGCCGTTCTACCGTGTGGGCGGCACGGCCGCCGTGCTCAAGGACAGCAAGATCACTCGCTGGGAAGACCTCAAAGGTCAACCGGTGTGCACGTCCCAGGGCAGCAGTTACGTCAAACCGCTGACTGAACTGGGCGCCGAACTGAAAGCGTTCAAAAGCTCTTCCGAATCCTTGCTGGCGCTGCGTGGCAATAACTGCGTGGCGGCGGTGCATGACGCCACGCTGATCAACCCGCTGATCGCCGACAATGCCGAATGGCAGGGCTATCGTGCCCTTGCCCCGGAACTCAATCCGGCGCCGTCGGTGATCTGGACCCGTCGCGGTGAAAGCGACACCCAGGCCCGGCTTGATCCGATCATCAAGCAACTGCACCGCAGTGGCTGGCTGATCGAGGCCCAGACCCGCAACCACATCACGCCCGCGTCTCCTGCGCTGGTCGAACTGCAAAAACAGTTTCAAGCCAACGGCGCCTGACTTTCCTTTTTATCGATTTCCCGCAACCGTCGTCCTGGACGACGGTTGCCTGAGGCCGGCGTGCATGAATCATTATTTTCTCTTTAAAGACCTGATCAACGCGTCAGTGCAGCAGGTCGTTCGCACGTGGAGCGAACCATGACTCACTGGCTTGAGCTTTTCGTCCACTGGACCGCCGGGCTGGGCCTCAACTACAGCTTTGTTCTCGATGCCTATCAGCGCGGATCCCTCGGGCAAGGTGCGCTGACCACCGTGCTGCTGTGCGTATTCACCATCATTGGCAGCTTGCTGGCGGGCGTCGGACTGGCGGCGATGCTCACGTCAGGCAAACCCTGGCTGGCGACACCGGCCCGAATCTTTGTCGAAGTCACCCGCAACACGCCGACACTGGTACAGCTGTATTGCGCCTTCCTGGTGCTGAACATGCTGCTGACCCAGGCCGTCGGTGCGGCGAATCCGCTGACGCCATTTGCCTGGGTGGTGATCGTGATTTCCCTGCACAAGGGGGCGTTTCATGCCGAAGCGCTGCGTGCCGGCATCGAAGCGGTGCCGACCGTGACGCTGGAAGCGGCCAGCTCACTGGCCTTCAGCAGTCGGCAGTTGCTGTGGAATGTGCAGTTGCCGCTGGCCCTGCGTTTTGCCCTGCCATCGCTGATCAACAACCTGATCGATCTGGTGAAGATGACCGCCGTGGCCTCGGCCATCGCCGTGGGCGACATCACCTACGCGGCGATCATGATCTGGACCCAGAGCGACAACGTGCTGGAGTTGATGATCCTGATCCTGAGCTTTTTCGGCCTGCTGAGTTTTATCGTCAATTGCGTGGGGCGCTACCTGGAAGCGCGCCTGAGGATGCCCGGTTATGGCCATTGAATCGTCCGTCAGCGTGATGACGACCTTGCCGCGCAAGCACCTCGGCAAGCTGTTGGCGCTGATTTTCCTGGGTTTGGCGTTGCTGTATTTCGGTGCGCAGAGCCCGGTGTTCAAGGCCTTGGTGCAGTGGTCGCCGGCGCTGGCTGCGGGGTTCGCCCGGAATATTCTGATCAGCCTGGTCGCCATCGCGCTGGGGTCGCTGCTGGGGTTGTTGGTGGGCGCGCTGGCCCTGTCACCGTTGCGCTTGACGCGTCTGCCGGCGCAGATCTGGGTGCAGGTGTTCCGTAATGCGCCGTGGCTGGTGCTGATCTATTTCACCACTTATGTGTTCCCGTTCGAGATTCACGTCGCCGGCGTTTACCTGCCGTTTCCGGACTGGGTCAAGGTCACCATCGGTCTCGCGCTGCCGGCCAGCGCCAACATCGCGGAAATCTTCCGCGGGGCCGTGGCATCGATCCCGGCCACCCAATGGGAGGCGGCGCGCTCACTGGCGTTCACCCGTGGACAGATTTTCCGCTCGATCATCCTGCCGCAGTGCTTCAAACGCATGCTGCCGCCGTGGATGAACCTGTACGCGGTGATCACCATGGGCACGGCGCTGGCTTCGCTGGTGGGCGTGCATGACGTCATCGACACCGCGCAGATCGCCAGCAACACCGTGAACATGACCGGGTTTACCGTGGTGATTTACCTGAGCCTGCTGGTGTTGTTCTTCGCCTATTGCTACCCGATTTCCCGACTCACCCGACGCCTGGAGCGACGTTATGCCTTCTATTGAAACCGTCGGCGAGCCGCTGGTCAGCCTGCGGGATTTGCACCTGTCGTTCAGCGGCAACCCGGTGCTCAAGGGCATCGACCTGGACGTGCATCGCGGTCAGGCGGTGTCGATCATCGGCCCGTCCGGCTCCGGCAAGTCGACCATCCTGCGCTGCATCACCGGCCTGTTGCAGCCCCAGCGTGGCAGCATCCGTGTCGGCTCGACCGAGGTGCACACGCTGACGCAGGAAACCCAGCGCATCGAGTTGCGCAAGCGCGTGGGGTTTGTGTTTCAGCAGTACAACCTGTTCCCGCATCTGTCGGTGCTGGAGAACCTGGTCGTGGCGCCGCGCAAGGTGCTGGGCCGCAACCGGGTCGACGCCGAAAAGGACGCACGCGCATTGCTGGCCAAAGTGCGTCTGGAGCACAAGGCCGATGCCCATCCCGGGCAGTTGTCCGGCGGCCAGCAACAGCGCGTGGCGATTGCCCGGGCATTGGCGATGCGCCCGGAGCTGATTCTGTTCGATGAAGTGACTTCGGCCCTCGACCCGGAAACGGTCGGCGAAGTGTTGACGGTGATTCGCGAACTGACCGAGGAGGGCATGACCTGCGTATTGGTGACTCATGAAATGCGTTTCGCCGAAGAAATCAGCGACGTCGTCTATTTCACCGAGAACGGCGTCATCGTCGAGCACGGCAGTGCCGAGCAGATCTTCCAGAACCCCGTTAGTGAGCGCACCCAGACCTTTTTGCGGCATGCCTTGGGCGATCCGGGTCGTCGCCCGGCGCTCGCCAACGATCCCTACCTGCTGAGCAATCTGAGCCGTTACAGCCTGTCCGTCTGAACCGAGGAGATATCCATGAGTACCGTGAACCGCGCCGACGTCATCGAGGACTTCCTGAAGAAAGTCCGCGTCATCCATCAACGGGGCGTCGACCGCACTGCGCTGAAGGAGATCGTGACGTTGCTCGAAGCGCTTGCCGAGCGCCGCGATCTGTTCAATTTCGACGAATTTCCCGCACCGGTGCCGGGGCAGGGCAGCTCCGCATTCCGCTACCGTCTCAACGACGATGGCGACACGCCGACGCTGTACCTCAACTCGCTGCTGCCGGGTAAAAGCACCATCCCCCACAACCATGAAACCTGGGCGATCATCAGTGCCATCGAGGGCCAGGAAATCAATTACGTCTACGCCCGCAGCGACGAGGGCCGCGAGCCGGGTTTCACCACCTTGCATCTGGAACGGGAAGTCATCGTGCAGCCCGGTACCTCGATCTCGTTCCTGGGTGAGGACCTGCACGGCATCCGTGTCGACGGCGACCAGCCGACCCTGCATTTCCACCTCTACGGTTTGCCGCTGGAGTCCCTCAACGGTCGCTACGGCGTCGAGGCGGACGGGCGCATTCTCAATTACAACGCCTCGCAAATGGCCCCGTCGATCAAGGCCTACGCATGATCGACCTGTATTACTGGCCGACTGGCAATGGCCTGAAAATCGCCATTCTTCTGGAAGAACTCGGGCTGGAGTACCGCGTGCTGCCGGTCAATATCCGCGAGGGTGAGCAGAAGTGGCCGGCGTTCCAGCGCATCAGCGCCAATGGGCGGATTCCGGCGATTGTCGATCACGCGCCTCACGGTCTGGGCGAGCCGCTGAGCCTGTTCGAGTCCGGCGCGATCCTCAACTACCTGGCTGACAAGGCCGGGCAATTCCTGCCGCCGCCGGGCACCGTCGAACGACAGAAAGTTCAGGAGTGGCTGTTCTGGCAAGTGGGGCATGTCACGCCGTACCTGAGCCAGTTGCAGCTGTTTAAGGAAAAGGCGCCACAACCGCAGCCGTTTGCCCTCGACCTGCTCAGCGGTGAAGCGACGCGACTGTATGGCGTGCTGGAGACGCGGTTGTCTGAAGTGCCGTATGTGGCGGGGGAGTATTCCGTCGCCGACATGGCGATCTTTCCGTGGATTCAGCCGCTGCGTCAGGGCCAGGACCTGGCGCATTTTCCGCAGATCAGTGCCTGGCGCGAGCGACTCAAACAGCGTCCGGCCATCCAGCGCGCCTATGCCAAGGGCCGGGACATCGCGGTCAACGAGCGCTCCCTGGCGCTTCAATAATTCATCTTCAAAAAGCGGAACCTCCATGAGCCAGACCGTATCCCCGCAGCAGTTGCAGCAATGGCTGTTCGACGGGCAGGAAATTGCCCTGTTTGATGTGCGCGAGCACGGCCAGTATGGCGAAGCGCATCTGTTTTTCGGGGTGAACCTGCCCTTCAGTCGACTGGAACTCGAGGCGGCACGCCTGGCGCCGAATCCGCGTGTTCGGCTGGTGATCTACGACCAGGATGGCGGTAGTCTGGCGACCCGTTGTATGCAGGTGCTGCAGGGGTTGGGCTATGACAACGTGCACTGGCTCGCCGGGGGCGCCGACGGCTGGGAAGCAGCAGGTTATCAGCTGTTCGCCGGCGTACACGTGCCGTCCAAGGCGTTCGGTGAATTGGTCGAGGAGGCCAGCCACACGCCGCATGTCACGGCGCAGCAACTGGCCGAATGGCAGGCCCGGGGCGCGCCGCTGGTGATGCTCGACGGTCGGCCGTTCGAGGAATACCGCAAGATGACCATCCCCGGTGCCATCTGCTGCCCGAACGGGGAACTGGGCTATCGCATCCATGACCTGGTTCCGGACGACAGCACGCCGATCGTGGTCAACTGCGCCGGGCGCACCCGCAGCATTATCGGCGCCCAGACGCTGATCAATCTGGGGCTGAAGAACCCGGTCTACGCGTTGGAAAACGGTACTCAGGGCTGGTATCTGGAGGACTTTCGACTGGAGCACGGCAGTGCCCGGCGCTATGCCGATGAAGTGTCCGCCAAGGGGCTGGAAGCCCGGCGTCTGGCGGCCGCCCGGCTGGCGGATAAGGCCGGAGTGAAAACCGTAGCGGCTGACGAAGTCCGGCGTTGGGCCGATGACGCAGGGCGCAGTCTGTTCCTGTGTGATGTGCGCACGGCCGAGGAATTTGCCGAGGACAGTCTGCCGGGGGCGCAGCACACGCCGGGTGGGCAGCTCGTTCAATCCACCGATTTGTACATTGGCGTGCGCCGGGCGCGGGTGGTGCTATTCGACAGCGACGGCGTGCGCGCGCCGATCGTTGCCAGTTGGCTGCGGCAGTTGGGACATGAGGCTTATGTGCTGGCAGGTGGGACGGGCAGTGGCCTGGCGTTGTCCGGCACGGGCGTCGATAAGCCCGCCGCATTGCCTCTGATCACGGCACGGGCTCTGGCCGACGCACTCAAGGACGAGGCGGTCGTGCTGGTGGATCTGCGCCCGAGCATGGACTATCGCAAGGGGCATGTGGCGGGTTCGCGCTGGTCGATCCGCCCGTTGCTCGCCGATGCCGTGGCCGGGGAGACAAGGCCGTTGGTGTTATTGGCGGATGATCCGGCGCTGGCGGCCATCGCCGCTCTGGAATTGCCTGCGATTCAACGCGCTGGCGTGCGCTTGCTGGACGGCGGACTGTCGGCGTGGCAAGCGGCGGGCGGCGCGGTGCAGGAGGAGGGCAGCAGTCCGGCAGATCAGGATTGCATCGACTTCCTGTTTTTCACCCATGACCGTCATTCCGGGAACAAGGACGCGGCACGGCAATACCTGGCCTGGGAAATCGGCCTGCTGGCGCAGATGAGTCGCGAGGAAATTGCCAGCCTCAAGCCGCTGAAAACACCGGGCGATGCACGGGTACGCACTCGGCTGATTCATTCGGCCCGCACCGAAGACGGCAGCGGCGCACGCTCGGTCAATGTCCCGGTCACCCGCCTGAGCACCGTGTTGTTCGACAACCTGGCGCAGATGCGTGACGCCCGTCAGCGTCGCGACACTGAACGTGTCTTGAGCTACGGCGCCCGGGGCAATCCCACGGCGTTTGCCCTTGAGGACCTGGTCACGGAACTGGAAGGCGGCTATCGCACGCGGCTGTTCAGTACCGGGCTGGCGGCGGTGGCGCAGACGCTCCTGGCTTATCTGCGCCCCGGCGATCATCTGCTGATTACCGAAGCGGTCTATGCGCCCGTGCGGCGACTGGCCGCTGAGCTTCTGGAACCGTTCGGCATTCAGGTCGATTACTTCCAGGCCGACGGCAGCACCCTGCCGGGTTTGCTCAAGGCCAACACCCGAATGGTCTACACCGAAGTGCCGGGATCGCTGCTCTACGAACTCTGCGACTTGCCGGCGATAGCGAGCCTTTGCCAACCCCGCAACATCCTGCTGGCCGTGGACAACACCTGGGGCTCGGGTTACCTGTACCGGCCGCTGGCGCTGGGCGCGGACATTTCCATCATGGCGCTGACCAAATACCTGAGCGGCCACAGCGACGTGGTCATGGGCAGCGTCTGCACCCGCGAGGACGTCTGGCAACCCTTGGCGTCCATGAGCGATGCAATGGGTGTCACGGTCAGCCCCGACGACGCGTATCTGGTGCTGCGCGGTGCACGCACCCTGGCATCACGCCTGGAGGTTCATGAGCGCCAGGCGCTGGAGATCGCTCACTGGTTGCAGGCGCACCCGGCGGTAAAACGGGTTTTCCATCCGGCGCTGGCCGAACATCCCGGGCATGTGCTGTGGCAACGGGATTTCACCGGGAGCAACGGGCTGTTGTCGTTCGAGCTGCATCACGCCGGTGCTGATCAATTGGAGCGATTCATCGATTCGCTGCAACTGTTCGGGCTGGGCGCGTCGTGGGGCGGGTACGAGAGCCTGATCACGGTGACCGATGCGCTGGACAGTCGTGGCGCAGGTTCAGTGTTGCGGCTGCACATCGGGCTGGAGGATGTCGAGGCGTTGATCGAGGATCTGCAGCGCGGGTTTGCCGCTTGTCGTGAACGCTAGTCCTCGCGCACCTTGCTGATCGAAAACCGGCGCAACTTCAGCGCCGTGTCCAGTCGGCTGACCCAGTTGATGTCATTGAGATCCGCGCCCAGCAGGTTCTCGATGCGTCCCGTCCGGTAATTGAGGGTGTTCGGGTGGATGCCGAGGGTCTTGGCGGTCTGGGCGCGGTGACGGCCACTTGAGAAGAACGCCTCCAGCGTCAGCAGGAGGTCGGGTTCATGGCTGAGTTGCTCGATGAGCGAAATCAGGTACCTGAGGGTGTTGTCATGGCTGCGCACGCTGTCTTCGATCAGCACGCTGGAATAGCGTCTGACGAGTTGTTCGGCCCCGTTGAAAGGGAAGAGGTCGATCGCCTTGATCGCTTCTTCTGCCGTGCTGATCCAGCCGGCGATACCTTGATTCAACAGACCGATACCCACGCCCCGCAGTTGAGGCAGGAGCGCGGGCAGCGACGCGGCGCTTTCGGCCATTCGCTGGTCGCATTGGGTCAGGGTTTCACCTTTGATGCCCGGCAGCCAGATCACCAGTTTGTCGCGGTACCAGACGCGTATCAGTTCCTTGACGGGAATCTTCAGGTGCCGGGAAACCTGCAGGGTCAGGCGGTCGAATTCGTCTTCGCGCTGCAACGGCTGGACAGGGCGCAAGGGCAGTTCCAGTGCGAGCGCCACGCGGGGCGTGCTGGCGTCCAGGCCGAGTGCCGACAGGGTGTCCTCAAATCCCTCGGTATCCTGCGGCGAATGCAGCAGGAAGTGATAAAGGCGTTGGTGCAGGTGTTCCCTCCAGCGGACTTTCTGAATCTGTTCTTCCAGATACGCCTGGACCACTTCTTCGGCGATATCGTCGAAGAAGTCGAACATGTAGCCGGAAATCTGCAACAACAACTCTTTGCTTAATGCATCGTCGTCTCTGGCGAGTTCCAGGTAGCCGCTCCAGATTTCACGCACCCCCAGACTGAAGCCGCGCATCAGCGATTGCAGGGGCACGCCCTGATGGACCCGCCTGCAACCGATCTCCTTCAGCGTACGGCGCGTGTCCTGCGACAAACCCTCACCGGTCAGCAGTGTCTCGCACCACAGGCGCGCGGTGTAGCTCAGGGAGTTTTCCAGATCCTTGCGGGCTTCGGGCGTGAGGTCCTTGTAGCCCGCCATCCGGTTGAGCTGGCTGTTGATCTTCGCAGTGAGCAGGGAAGGGGTGTTCGCAAATTCGCGGGTGATCGTTGCAAGTCGAGCGCTGAGGGTGGGGATTGGCGTCAATGTGTTCACCTTTTTGCGCCTGGAAGTGTCGATTTCACTCGCCGGCGAGTGTCTGTGCGCGCTCTATACTCTTACGTTCACCAAGCCAGTTCAACAACGCTTTCAGCCCGGTTTTCCGGTTGTTTACTGTCACAACGAAGTTATGTTTTTTTCCAATATCGGGGCCGTGGACGGATCGGTAAGGTGCGCAGGTCAATTCCTTGCCCAGAGGTTCCGGTTTGCGTCAGTCGTCACTTGCGGAGGTAGGCATGCCTTCATTCAATCCCGTCAGGCTGGCACTGATACCTGTCGTTCTACTGCTCAGTGGATGCTCCATGTCCCCCTCGCTTGTACTGTTCGGTGCGGCTTTTCCTGACTGGCTGTTCTGCATTGTCGGCGGCGTTCTGGCGACCACGGCGATCCACGTGATACTGGGCAGATATTCGCTGCGCGAACGCATTTCTCCTCTGGCACTGAGTTACCCGGCACTGACCGGACTCCTGGCGATGCTGTTGTGGCTCGTCGTCTTCCACGGATGAATGCCCGCCATGAATAAAACCACCGAAAAAACGCATTCAAGCCGTGTGCCGGCGCTGCTGATCGTTCTGGCCGCTTTTCTGGTACTGGGTTATGTGCTCTGGCAAACCGAAACCCGGCCGAGTACCGATGATGCCTATGTGTACGCCGACACCATCGATGTCGTTCCGGAAGTGAACGGCCGGATTGTCGAGATGCCGGTGCGCGACAACCAGTTGGTCAAGCAGGGCGATCTGTTGATTCGCATCGACGCACGTCCGTATCAGGATGCACTGGATCAGGCCAGGGCGCGGCTGGTTACGCTGAATCATCAGATCGGTTTGACCCAGCGCAGTGTGAACGCCCAACAATACGAGGCGGCATCGGCTGTGGCGTCGGTCGAGCGGGCGCGGGCGCAGGCCACGCAATCGAACGACACCCTTCAACGCCTGGAGAAGTTGCTCGCCAAGGGTTATGTGTCCGTGGAAGCGGTGGACCAGGCGCGAACGGCCCAGCGTTCGACGGCTGCCGAACTCAACGCCTCCCGATTGCAAGCGCAGCGTGCGGGAGCTGCCGTCAGTGGCGTTGATGCGCTGGTGGCGCAGCGGGCCGAGGTCGAAGCGCAGATTTCCCTGGCCGAACTGAGCCTGGAGTTCACCGAGGTGCGAGCACCTTTCGACGGGCGTATCGCGTCCTTGCGCACCACGGTCGGCCAGTTCGCCTCGGCCTACAAACCGATTTTCACGCTGATCGATACGCGCCACTGGTACGTGGTGGCGAATTTTCGCGAGACCGATCTGAAGGGCATCAAGGCTGGCACGTCCGCCACGCTTTATCTGTTGGGCGACACCGGTAAACGGTTTCAGGGCCGGGTGGATTCGCTCAGTTTCGGTGTGCTGCCGGATGACGGCGGAACCGTCATCGAAGGCCTGCCGCGCGTCCAGCGCACCATCAACTGGGTCAGGGTTTCGCAACGCTTTCCGGTGAAGATCTCGGTGCAAGACCCCGACCCGGAGCTGTTTCGCATCGGCGCCTCTGCCGTCGCGGTACTGCGCCCTGACGAACCGGCCAAGACCGGCCAATGAAACGCTCGGCGGAAGACTGGAACAGGGGCAGCCTGGAGCGCCTGTATCGGTTTCTGGTCGATGAACTTCAGCCGTACCCTGGCCGTGTGAACCTGTTGCTGCGCACGCTGCTGGGCAGTGCGCTGGTGATCATCATTTCGATGACCCTGCAGGTTCCGTTGCTGGCGCTATCGTTGATCGTGGTCTTCTACGTGACGCAGACCAATGTGGTGCTGACCCGCATGGTCGGGATGCTGTTCCTGGTCGGCGCAACACTGGCCATCGGCTTGACCATCCTGCTTCTGAAGTTCACCTACGGATACCCGCTCCTGAGAATTCTCGGCGCGAGCATGCTGTTTTTCTGTAGTGCCTATCTGATCCGGGTCACCCGGATCGGTGTTGTGTTTTTCGTGGTCGGCATTGTGGTGATCTATGCCCAGACCTTCGTCGACCTGACCGATCAGGCCGAGGCCGTTTTGCGTCTGGTGCTGTGGGTGTGGGTGGCGGTCAGTTACGCCATCGGCCTGACGCTGTTGGTCAATACGTTGCTGTTGCCGGCGGAGCCTGTCAGGCAACTGAAGAATCATCTGCGCTCCCAGTTGATGACTGTTGCCCGGTGTCTTGGCGGTGAGCAGAGCGATGCGGCGCTGGGTGCCGCCGCGATTCAGCGCAGTGTGTTGGCTTCGCAACAGTTGTTGCGGTTCGCCTGCATGCGGGACGCCGATTTTCGCAGTCAACAGGCGGCGCACCTGGCGCGCATCAGCAGTATTTCCCGGCTGTTGACGCTGGCTGCTCAACTACCGCCGCCAACAGCGAATGCCCGGGCGACCGAGTTGTTGCGCCAGGCAGTGCTCGATCTGGAGGCGTCTCTGGATACGGGTCAAGTGCCTGAAGGATTGTCTGCTCTTGATCAGATCGATACGACCGGTTTGCCCGGCGTGTACGAGGAAATGCGTCTGGAGTTGCTGTCTTTTCTCAATGTGGAAAAGGCTGAGATCCCTCAGGAAACCAAGGCGAAGGGCGCCCCGATGTGGGTGCCTGATGCCTTTGAAAACCCGGTTTACACACAGTTTGCCGTCAAGACGCTGCTGGCGGCATCGCTTTGCTACCTGTTCTACATGGGCACGGACTGGCAGGGCATCCACACCATCATGCTGACCTGCCTGATCGTCGCTCAACCCAGCCTCGGCGCGACCGGGATGCGTGCGACGTTGCGTGTCGGTGGTGCGCTGGTGGGCAGTGTTCTGGCGCTGGCCATGGTGATTCTGGTGGTTCCGCACATCGACGGGATCGTCGGCCTGTTGTTCATGTCATTGCCGGTGATTGCACTGGGTTCCTGGATAGCCGCCGGCTCCGAGCGAATCAGCTATGCCGGTGTGCAGATCGTGTTCACTTTCGCGTTGGCGTTGCTGGAGCAATTCGAGCCCAGCACCAACCTGACCGAGATTCGTGATCGCATCATCGGTGTGCTATTGGGTGTCGGGATCTCCCTGTTGATTCACGCGTTTCTGTGGCCCGAGGCAGAGGGTGAAACGCTGCGTCAGCGATTGGCGACGCTGGTTGGCCGGCTCGCGGACTCGCTGAAAACCAGACGAACAGCCGACGAGGCGCCCCGTGATTTACGGGTGTGGAGTGAGTTGGCCGATTGCCAGGCGATGGTGGCCCGAGTGGCGCTGGAGCCAGGATGGCAGGTCGCCGAGAGTCATCAGGAAGTGCTGGTTTTTCGTATGCAGGAACTGCTGGTACGGCTTCGCACTATCGCTATGGCAATCGATGCGTTACAGGTGGAGTTGGCTCACGGTCAGTCGGAAGGCGAAGCCTGGCTGGCATCGCTTGAACTGTGCAACGAAACGGCGGCCGTGCTGGGTGACTACGCGCAACAACTGAAAGGTCAGCAGGGCTTTGCGGTTGCGAGCGGGGAGCTGGAGCGCTTGCGGGAATACGCCAGCGCAAGGCTGGCGGACGATGAATTAAAAGCGCGTTTTCTACAGTTGCTGGCGAGCGTGGAAAACCTGCCCGCCAGTTAATGCGACGAAACATACTCCGAGGGCGTAGTCGGGGCAGGCAACGCGTAAGTCGCCTTCATCCACTCGATCTCCGCCTGCGGTGTTCTGCCAAAAAAGCGTTTGAACTCGCGACTGAATTGCGAGGCGCTTTCATAACCCACGTTGAACGCCGCTGCCGAAGCGGTCATGGCATTGCGCAGCATTAGCAGTCGCGCCTGATGCAGGCGCGTCGATTTTAGGTATTGCATGGGGGAGGTGTCCGTCACGCTGCGAAAGTGCAGGTGAAAATTCGGCACGCTCATACTGGCTTCGTGGGCGAGTTGCTCGACGTCCAGGCGCTCTTGGTAGCAACTGTGGATCTTGCGGATCGCCCGAGTCACCTTGCCGAAATGCCCCTGTCGATTAAGCGCAGCACGCATCGATCCGCCTTGTTCGCCCGTCAGAATGCGGTAGTAGATTTCCCGCAGCAGCGATGGCCCCAAAATCTGCGCTTCGCCCGGAATGCTCATCGCTTCAAGAAAACGCAACGTCGAAGTGCGGAGCCTGTCGTCCATCGGCGAAGCGTACATGCCCTTGGGCTGCGCATCGCTTGGGCCGTGAAGGTCATCCACTTGCTGCATCAACTCGCTGGCCAACTGGAAGTCGAGGTGCATGTAGATCGCGAGCATCGGCTCGGCCTCGGTGGCATCGGTTTCCATGGTGAAGGGGATCGGCACGGACACCACCAGATAATGCTGGGCGTCGTAGACGTAGACGTCGTCGCCCAGATAACCGCGTTTCTGGCCCTGACAGAGGATCACGATACCCGGATCGTACAGCACCGGCGTGCGGGTCAGCGGCCGGTTCGAGCGCAGGAAACGCACGCCTTCAAGCGCACTGGGGTTATAACCCTCGACCGGTGCGAGGGTTTCCATGAGCTGCACCATGCGCGAGGTGCCTGCGTCGGTCTGCTTCATTGCGTTCTCTCGGTTGGCCATTCAATGGTCGGTGGAGCGAGTCAACGCCTCCCACTGATCGATCTCGCCGGCTGCGTGTTTGAGTTTTTCACGCACCAGTCGCAACGCGTCACTGCCCAGGAGCACGTGCGCCGGTGGTGTCGGGCTGGCGATGATCTGCAACATCGCCTGGGCGGCTTTTTGCGGGTCGCCGAGTTGTTTGCCGCTCTTTTCTTCTCGCGCCTTGCGCACCGGATCGAAACTGGCGTCGTAGTCGACAATACTGCGCGGCGTGCGCTGCATCGAGCGACCGGCCCAGTCGGTTCGAAATGAACCCGGCGCGACGGCAGTCACAAAGATATTGAAGGGTGCCAGTTCTTTGCTCAGCGTATCGGAGATGCCTTCGAGCGCAAACTTGCTGCCGCAGTAGTACGCGATGCCCGGCATCGTGATCGTGCCGCCCATCGAGGTGATATTGATGATGTGGCCGGCACGCCGCTTGCGAAAGAAGGGCAGGAACGCCTTGATCACGGCGACCGCGCCGAACACGTTCACGTCGAACTGGCGGCGCATGTCTTCCAGAGGCGACTCTTCGAAGATGCCTTCATGGCCGTAACCGGCGTTGTTGATCAACACATCGACCGGGCCGTGCGTGGCTTCAACCTGCGCGATGACGCCATCGATCCGCTCGAAGTCCGTGACATCCAGCATCACCCCGTAGGCGTTATCCACGGAGAGCGACTGAAAGGCGTGCAAGTCGGCTTCCTTGCGCACGGTCCCGATGACACGGTGGCCGGCCGCGAGCGCTTCCTTGGCCAGCGCGTGGCCGAAGCCGCTGCTGACGCCGGTAATGAAAAGGGTCTTGGTGGTGGTCATGACGGGCTCCGGTGAATGGGGTTTCAGCTCATGGTATCCATCGAAGAAACGCTCACCTATGTCGGTTTGTCTTTGAGCATTGCCTATTCCTATCAACGAGGCGAGATGACGGCCGATGAACTTTTTAAGTGGCTCCAGGCATCCAGGCTGGAACAGACCGCAACCGCTGATATCCTGCGCAACAACCGCCGATGAGCCAGGACGAAATGAAGACATCAACCCGCTGGCCCGCAAACGATAACGAGTTGGCGCAATTACGCGCTTTCAACAAGAAGCTTGCCCGGCTGCCGCGCTTTCGCATCCGTAATCGCATCACGCCACGGGCGATTCAGTTGCTGCTGCGCCTCAGCCAATTGGGCGGCGCGAGAAAGTTGCTCAAGCACGGGCTCAAGGCAGAACGCAAAGTGGTGGGCGCCGACGGCGCTTCAGTGCCAGTGCGGATCATTCGGCCAAAGACAAAGGCCAAAGGCGTGGTGCTGGATTTTCACGGAGGCGGCTGGGTCATCGGCAATGCGCAGATGAACGACCACCTCAACATCGGCATGGTGAAAGCCTGCGACGTGGCCGTGGTCTCCGTCGATTATCGGCTTGTGGTCTCGACGCCTATTGAAGGCGTGATGCAGGACTGTCTTACGGCGGCTCGCTGGCTGCTGAGCGATGACTGCCATGAATTTGCGAACCTCCCCGTCATCGTCGTGGGCGAATCCGCCGGCGGCCACCTCGCCGCCGCGACCCTGCTGCAACTCAAACAATGGCCGGACATGCTCAAACGGGTGAGCGGGGCGCTGCTGTACTACGGCGTCTACGACCTGACCGGAACCCCCAGCGTACGCAACGCCGGGCCCGATACCTTGCTGCTGGATGGGCCTGGCATGGTTGAAGCGCTGCAAATGCTTACGCCGGGATTGAGCGATGAAGAACGCCGGCAGCCGCCGTTGTCTCCGTTGTACGGTGACTTCACCGGGTTTCCGCCGGCGTTGATGTTTGCTGCGGAGCTGGATCCGCTCAGGGATGACACGCTTGAGTTGGCTGAGCGTTGGGGTAGGGCGGCGGACGTGGAGGTGCATCTGTTGCCGGAAACGGCGCATGGGGTGATTCATTTTCCGCTGGGGTTGGCGGGGAGGGTGGTTGGGTATAGTCGTGCTTGGGTTTCGGGGCGAATTCTCGAGGGGTGAGTGTTTTAATGAGGGCCGATTTCGGCTGCTCATGAATGTCCGCTATCGGCCAAAAGCGGTCAGCCAGAGTTGCGTGCACGGACGGCAATCATAGGAGCGCGCGCCCCCATTTCTGCGA
>NZ_JBXANF010000011.1:0-277040 GCF_058801405.1 Pseudomonas sp. GW822-FHT03F04 | reverse complement strand
GTAGGTCATCGTCAAGATTAAATTCCGAAACCCCAATTGCGAAAGCAGTTGGGGTTTTGTTTTGCCCGCAGGAAAGTGCTCAAAGGGCTTCCGACCGTCGCGATGGCAACCATTGGGGAAATCCTTCTGAAATGACCGCTCGGTTTTTGGTATGGTGCAGCTCGTTTTTTAACGGACTGATGTCACGCCCAAGGATCGGCGCTCATTTTTTGTCAACGAGTTGCTGCAGAAATGCCTGAACCAATCCCCATCAAGGATCACGAAAAAGAGACGCGTCTGGTCAACAAACGGCTGGTCGCCTGTGCCTTGTTCGTCTTCGCGATCAGCTGTGCCCTGGTGGTGCGCCTGTACATCCTGCAAGTGGTTGAATTCGACTACCACTCGACCATCTCCGAAAACAACCGTGTCCACGTCCTGCCAATCCCGCCAACTCGCGGGTTGATTTACGACCGCAATGGCGTGCTGCTGGCCGACAACCGTCCCAGTTACAACCTGATCATCACCCGCGAACGTGCCACCGATGTGAATCAGGAGCTGAACGAAGTCATCAGCCTCCTGCACCTGCCAGCCGAAGATCGCACGGTGTTCGACAAGGCGATGAAGCAGTCGCGCCACCCGTTTACACCAGTAACGCTGTTCTATGAGTTGACCGAAGAACAGATCGCCGTACTCGCAGTCAACGAGTTCCGCCTGCCGGGCCTGGATGTCGAACCGCAGTTCGTCCGTAACTACCCGCTCGGGGCGCACTTCGCACACTCGATCGGCTACGTCGGACGCATCAACGAAAAAGAATCCAAGACCCTCGACTCGGTCGAATACCGTGGCACGCAGTCCATCGGCAAGACCGGCATCGAACGTTTCTACGAACCGCAACTGCACGGTCACGTCGGATACGAAGAAGTGGAGACCAACGCTCAGGGCCGTGTATTGCGGGTCCTGAAACACACCGATCCGATTCCTGGCAAAAACATTGTCCTGAGCCTCGACATCAAGCTCCAGGAAGCCGCCGAAGCTGCATTGGGTGATCGTCGTGGTTCGGTGGTTGCACTGGATCCATCGACCGGCGAAGTGCTGGCCATGGTCAGCAACCCGAGCTTCGACCCCAACCTGTTCGTGACCGGTATCAGCTCCAAGGAATACTCGGCGCTGCGTGACTCCATCGACCGGCCGCTGTTCAACCGCGTACTGCGCGGTTTGTACGCGCCCGGTTCGACGATCAAGCCTGAAGTGGCGATTGCCGGACTCGACGCCGGCGTGGTCACGCCACAGACCCGCGTCTTCGACCCTGGCTACTACCAACTGCCGGACTTCGACCACAAGTACCGCAACTGGAACCACAGTGGCGACGGCTGGGTGGACATGGACGCAGCGATCATGCGTTCCAACGACACCTACTTCTACGACCTGGCGCACAAGCTCGGCATCGATCGCCTGCACGACTACATGGCGATGTTCGGCCTCGGCGAGAAAGTCTCGCTGGACATGTTCGAAGAGTCTCCCGGCCTGATGCCTTCCCAGGCCTGGAAGCGTGCCACCCGTCGTCAGGCCTGGTTCCCCGGTGAGACGGTGATCTTGGGCATCGGCCAGGGCTACATGCAGGTCACGCCGCTGCAACTGGCTCAGGCCACGGCACTGATTGCCAACAAGGGGGTATGGAATCGTCCGCACCTGGCCAAGACTGTCGATGGTGTACCGCCGGTGGACGAGCACCCGATGCCGAACATCCTGCTTAAGGACCCCCGCGACTGGGAGCAGGTCAACCACGGCATGCAGATGGTGATGCATGATGCTCGGGGTATCGCCCGGGCAGCGGCCGCCGGCGCTCAGTACCGCATCGCCGGCAAGAGTGGTACCGCGCAGGTGGTGGCGATCAAGCAGGGCGAGCGTTACAACCGCGAGAAAACCCTCGAGCGCCATCGTGACAACGCCTTGTTCGTCGGTTTTGCCCCGGCCGAACATCCGAAGATCGCCATCTCGGTGATGATCGAAAACGGCGAGGCCGGTGGCCGAGTCGCAGGTCCCGTGGTGCGGCAGATCATGGATGCCTGGCTACTCGACCAGGACGGTCACCTCAAGCCGCAATACGCGGCGCCGACCAAGGCACCGGGCGATCCTCACGTGTAATCCGCCACAGCTCACAGCACAGGCTCACGCAGGCTGAGCATGTGCTGGAAGCTGTCGAGGAACACCGTTTCAGCCTGAGTCATCTTCTGTTCGCGATTCCACAGCAGCTGGATATCGAAATCCACCACCCCTTCCTCCGGCGGCAAGCGCCACAGCAAGCCCTGTTCGACATCTCGTCGAACCAGGTGAGTTGGCAAGCAACCAATCCCGAACCCCGCACAGATCAGACGGTATATTTCTTCGAAACTGGTGGAAGAAGCGACGATCTTGCCGGTAAACCCCTGCTGGTCGCGAAACAGCGTCAACGGCGAAAGATTACCGCCAAGCTGATCGCTGGTGAAGCTGACAAAGTTCTCGGCTGCCAACTGCTCCAGCGTCAGATTCTGCTGCCCGAACAGTCGATGCCGTTGCCCGCAAAAGTACGCGTAGCGCTCACGAAACAGTACCCGCTGCTCCAGCCGAGGCTGTGGTAGACGACACAGTCCGACGCCGACCGTAGCAGTCTTTTGCAGCAGTGAACTGATGATGTTCGAGCTGCCCATCACCTCGACTTCCAGCTCGATTTTCGGGTGAGTTTCGTGGAAATCCGCAAGAAACTCGTCGTAATGCCGCGCCTGCACACCACTGACGGTGAGGATGCGGATCTTGCCGACAACGTCGTCATGACGATTCTCGACCACGGTGCCCAAACGGGAAATATCGCCGTAGATATCCGCCGCAATCCGCAGCACTTCTTCCCCGGTTTCCGTCAGATCAAAGCGCCGTCCGCTGCGCGCAATCAACACACAATCCAGTTGTTCTTCGAGGCGTTTCAACGCCTGGCTGACCGCTGACTGGGTGATGTGCAGACGCGCAGCGGCGCGGCTCATGCTGCCTTCCTGACCGATCACCAGATACGTGCGCAGCAGGTTCCAGTCCAGCCGGTCATTGAGAAAACGCCGGCCGATCCAAGGATTCGAGGAAGAAGTCATGCAGTAGCCACGCTAATAGTAAAGATAAGTTTTTGAAAATTGACTAATCCTGCCACGGAAGCGATAAAGCCCACAAGCGCCACAGAGCGCGACCGTCAGCCGCCTCGACACCTGCCCAAAACTATAAATACACAGGGTTCTTGCATGCACATCACCGCTCAGCCGCGTCGCGCCGCGGCCGCTGCCTTCATTGGCACGACCATCGAATTCTACGATTTCTACATCTATGCCACCGCCGCCGCACTGGTGCTCGGGCAAGTGTTCTTTCCCAGCAACGACCCGGTGACCAGCACGCTCGCCGCGTTCGGCAGTTTCGCCGTCGGCTTCATCGCCCGCCCGATGGCCGGCATGGTGTTCGGCCATTTGGGCGATCGCCTCGGTCGCAAGAAAATGCTGCTGGTGACCATGGCGCTGATGGGCCTGGCCACCGCGGGCATCGGTCTGCTGCCGAGTTATGCCAGCGTCGGTATCTGGGCGCCGATCGGGCTGATCGTGTTGCGCCTGATCCAGGGCATCTCCGTCGGCGGCGAGTGGGGCGGGGCGGTGTTGATGGCCAGTGAACACGCGCCGGCTAAACGCAAGACGTTCTACGCCTCGTTCGCCCAGCTCGGCAGTCCGGCGGGTCTTTTGTTGGCGTTGATCGCCTTCCGCCTGGTGACATCGCTGTCGCCGGAAGACTTCCTCGCCTGGGGCTGGCGTCTGCCGTTTCTCGCCAGCGGTGTGCTGATGATGGTCGGCTTGATGATCCGTTCCGGGGTGCATGAATCGCCGGAGTTCGCCAAAGCCAGGGACAACAACGAAACCGCCCAATATCCAGTGAAGGATGTGATCCGCCAGTGCTGGCGACAGATCCTGCTCGCTGCCGCCGCCGTGACCATCGGTTCGGCCGGATTCTTTTTCACCAACACCTTCATGATCACCTACGTCACCCAATATCAGGGCATCCCGCGCTCGACCATTCTCGACTGCCTGTTCCTGGTGACAGTCATTCAATTGCTCTCGCAACCGTTGTCGGCGCTGCTCGCCGAACGCATCGGCGAAGGGCGGTTCCTGATGCTGGTCGCGTTGTTGTGCATGGTCACGCCGTACCCGATGTTCCTGTTGGTCGGCACCCAGAACATTCTGCTGATGACCCTTGGCATCGCGGTCGCGGTGGTGATCCTGTCGGCGCTGTACGCGGTGATCGCCGGGTACATGACCCAGGCCTTCCCGGTGCACCTGCGCTACTCGGGCATTTCCATCGCCTACCAGTTGAGCTGCGCCTTGGCCGGCGGCACCACGCCGCTGATCGGCACGCTGCTCGCCAGCAAGTTTTCCGGGCAATGGCTGCCGTTGGCGGTGTTCTTCACGCTGCTGTCCGCCCTGTCGCTGATCGGTGTCTGTGGCCTCGCACGCCTGCGGGCCAGGCCGGTCGTCCTTCACACAAGCAAAGAGGTGTATTCGTGAGTAAACCCGCCCACATTGACCCGATCGAATGGCAAGCCCGCTGCGAGCTCGCCGCGTTGTACCGCTTGATCGCGCACTTTCGCATGACCGACCTGATCGACACCCACATCACCCTGCGGATTCCGGGGCCGGAGCATCATTTCCTGATCAACCGCTACGGGGTGATTTTCGACCGCATGCGCGCTTCCGATCTGGTGCGCATCGATCAGGACGGGTGCATCGTCGACCCAGAATACGCCGGGCATCGAGTCAACGCCGCCGGCTTCGTGATCCACTCGGCGATCCACATGGCGCGCCCGGATCTGAACTGCGTGATTCACACCCACACCGCTGCGGGTATGGCCGTCGCCGCGCAGAAGCAAGGTCTGCTGCCGATCAGTCAGCACGCGCTGAAGTTCTACGGAAAACTGGCGTATCACACCTACGAAGGCATCGCGTTGTCGCTGGATGAGCGCGAGCGCTTGATCGCCGATCTCGGCCCGCATCGCGCGATGATCCTGCGCAATCACGGCTTGCTGGTTGGTGGCTCCGGCGTGGCCCAGGCGTTTCAGGAAATCCACTTCCTGGAGCGTGCCTGCCAGGCGCAAGTGCAAGCACTGGCCGGCGGTTGCGAGCTGTATTACCCGTCGCCGGAAGTCTGCGCCCACACCGCCGAGCAGTTTGACCGCGACGAGCAGGACAACATCATCGACCTGGCCTGGGAGGCCGCACTGACCCTCATCGAATCCCAGCGCGAGTCCTATCTGTCATGAACACCGTTGCACTGATGTCACGCGACACGCTGTTGCTCAAACAATTGCAGGAAGCCTTTGCCCGCCGCGCGCCGCAGCTCTCGGCGGTGCTGGCCGACGATCCCCAAGCGGCGAATGCGCAGATCGCGGCGTGCTGGTTTCCGCTGCCGGGCAGCCTTGCCGCGTTGCCCAATCTGCAAGTGATTCACTCGGTCGCCGCCGGCATCGATCATTTGGAGCACGATCCGTCGTGCCCCGATCTGCCGGTGTGCCGGGTGGTCGATCCCGGTCATCGCCAAGGCATGACCGAGTACGTGCGCTGGGCGGTGATTCACTATCATCGCGGCTTCGATCAAGTGCTTGAGCAACAGCGCCAACAGCATTGGGAGCGACCGCTGCAACGCCCGGCCAGTCAATTCAGGATCGGTGTGATGGGGCTCGGTTCACTCGGCAGCGCGATTGCCCAAGACCTGGCCGCCGCTGGTTACGACGTACGTGGCTGGGCGCGCAGCAGCAAGGATTTGCCGGGCGTGCAGACCTTCGCCGGCACCGATGCTTTCAACCCGTTTCTCGACGGCGTGGAGTTGCTGATCAACCTGTTGCCGCTGACTCACGAGACTCGCGGCATCCTCAATCGCCAGACCTTCGAACGGCTGGCCAACGGCGCGGCGCTGGTCAACGTCGGGCGCGGTGGGCATCTGAACATCGAAGATCTGCAACAGGCTCTGGCCCGTGGAAAACTGCGCGGTGCGCTGCTCGATGTCTTCGAGCAGGAACCGCTGCCCGCCGATCATCCGCTGTGGAAAACGCCGGGCGTGACCATCACCCCGCACATGGCTTCGGCGGCATCCCACGATTGCATCGCCGAGCAGATTGCCGAGAACTTCCGCCGTTTGAATGCTGGTGAACCTCTGATCAACAGCGCGGATCGACTGCTCGGTTATTGATCCGCCAGGCAGGCCTGCAAGCGTTCGATGAACAGCGTTTCGGCACGGCTCATGCGCTGCTCGCGGTTCCACAGCAAATGAATGTCGACATCGGCAATGCCCTCGTGAGGCGGCAGGCGCCAGAGCAATCCGGCCTCGACGTCCGCCGCCACCACGTGCTCCGGCAAACAACCGATACCGAACCCGGCGATCACCAGTCGCCGCACCTCTTCCAGGCTTGGCGATGAGGCAACGATGCGTCCGCTGAAACCTTGCTGATCACGAAAAATTGTCAGCGGCGAGAGCATCCCGCCAATCTGATCACTGGTAAAACTGACGAAATTCTCCCGCTGCAAATCGCCTTCGCCAATGTCCTGTCGACCGAACAGCGCGTGGTGCTTGCCACAGAAAAATGCATAGCGCTGACGCAGGAACAGGCGCTGTTCCAGACGCGGTTGCGGGCGGCGATTGAGGCTCAGGCCGAGGGTCGCGGTTTTCTCCTGAAGCGCGCTGACGATGTCCGAACTGCGCATCACATCAACCTCCAGATCGACCCGTGGATACTGCTGATGGAAGTCAGCGAGGAAGTCATCGAAGCGCTCGGAAAAGATCCGGCTGATGATCAGCAGCCGCACCTTGCCGATCACTTCGTCGGCCGGTTGCTCCAGCAGGCTGCTGACCTGGGACATCTGCCCGTAGATCTCGCCCGCCAGTTCGAAGATTTGCTCGCCGACTTCGGTAAGGGCAAATCGCGGGCCGCGTCGGGCGATCAACTGGCGACCCAGTTGTTCCTCAAGACGCTTGAGCGCCTGGCTCACCGCCGGTTGGGTCAGGTGCAGGCGCGCGGCGGCGCGGCTGATGCTCAGCTCCTGGCCGATCACCCGAAAGGTGCGCAGCAGGTTCCAGTCGAGGCGGTCGTTGAGCAGGCGTTGCACATCACGTTCGGCCATGGCGGCTCTCGATTATAAGGTTTGGTAATAGTCGGAATAATAAATAGAAAATTGACTAATCATAGCCCCGGGACGATAAATCACCCCACGACAGGCGCCGTCAGAGCGCCTCGGATTGACCGTTTCCCTCCTGCCAGAAAAACAATCAAAGGAGCCCGACCCATGAAGCCCCACGCTTCGAACCAGCCGCGCCGTGCGGCGGCCGCAGCCTTCATCGGTACCATGATCGAGTGGTACGACTTTTACATTTACGCCACCGCCGCCGCACTGGTTTTCGGTGCGCTGTTCTTTCCTTCCGACGATCCACTGTTCAGCACCATGGCTGCGTTCGGCACCTTCGCCGTGGGCTTCTTTGCCCGGCCGTTGGGCGGGATCATCTTCGGTCATATCGGTGATCGCATCGGCCGCAAGAAATCGCTGATCATCACCTTGCTGATGATGGGCGTGGTCACGGTGTGCATCGGTCTGCTGCCGACCTACGCGCAGATCGGCGCGACGGCGCCGGTGCTGCTGATTCTGTTGCGCATCGTCCAGGGGATTGCCGTTGGTGGCGAGTGGGGCGGGGCGGTGTTGATGGCTGGCGAGCACGCGCCGAAGGGCCGGCGCAATTTCTTTGCCTCGTTCGCGCAACTGGGCAGCCCGGCGGGGTTGATCCTGTCGCTGCTGGCCTTCAGCGCGGTGACCCGTCTGCCGGAAGAAGACCTGATGAGCTGGGGCTGGCGCCTGCCGTTCCTCGCCAGTGCGTTGTTGCTGCTGGTGGGCCTGGCGATTCGTCTGGGCGTGAATGAGTCACCGGAATTCCTCGCCAGCCGCGAGCAGGCCAGCAAGCAAATCAAGAAAGAGCAGGCGCCGGTAATGGAAGTCCTGCGCACCGCGTGGCGTCCGCTGTTGCTGTGCATCGGTGCCAACACGCTGGGCATCGCCGGGGTGTATTTCACCAACACCTTCATGATCGCCTACACCACTCAGCAACTGGCGCTGCCGCGTTCGCTGATTCTCGAATGCCTGTTCTTCGTTGCGCTCATCCAGTTCTGCATTCAGCCGCTGGCCGCGTGGACGGCGGAGAAGATCGGCGCGACGCGTTTCCTGTGTCTCGTGTCGTTGCTGGCGATGGCCTCGCCATATCCGATGTTCGTGCTGGTCAGCTCGGCCCAGGCGCCGCTGATCATCCTCGGCATCGCGCTGGCGGTGGTGTGCATGGCCTCGTTCTATGCGGTGATCGCCGGTTACGTCAGCGGCATGTTCGAGACCCGCGTGCGCTACACCGCGATCTCGTTGGCCTATCAGATTTGCGGCGCGGTGGCCGGTGGGCTGACACCGCTGATCGGCACGCTGCTGGCGCACAGGTTCACCGGGCAATGGTGGCCGATGGCGGTGTTCTACAGCCTGATTGCTGGCATCTCGCTGATCTGCGTGCTGTCTCTCGCCCGTCGTCACGCCAGTGCCCATCGCGCGGAAATGGCCCGTGCCTAACCCGGAATTTCAGGAGAACCTCATGTTGAAAATCAATGGCGAACGCCTGTGGGCGAGCCTGATGGCCATGGCCGAAATCGGTGCGACAGCCCGAGGCGGTAGCTGCCGCCTGGCATTGAGCGACGAAGACAAGGCCGGCCGCGAACTGTTCGCCCACTGGTGCCGCGAAGCCGACATGACTCTGAGCGTGGACGCCATCGGCAACCTGTTCGCCCGTCGCGCCGGCACCGATCCGGATGCTGCGCCGGTGATGATGGGCAGCCACCTCGACACCCAACCCGAGGGCGGGCGTTTCGACGGCGTCTACGGCGTGCTCGCCGGCCTGGAAGTGGTGCGTTGCCTCAACGATCTGAATATCCGGACCCGCAAACCGCTGGAAGTGGCGGTGTGGACCAACGAAGAAGGCGCTCGCTTCACGCCGGCCATGTTTGGCTCGGCGGTGTTCACCGGAATCATGGATCTGAATGCCGCGCTGGCGGTGCGTGATGTCGATGGCGTCAGTGTTGCCGAGGCGTTGCAGCGTACCGGTTACGCCGGTGATCGTCCGTTGGGCGGTGCGGTGGATGCCTATTTTGAAGCGCATATCGAGCAAGGCCCGATCCTTGAAGACAATGCCAAGAGCATCGGCGTGGTCACGGGCGGTCAGGCGATCCGCTGGCTAGACGTGCGGGTGGAAGGCATGGCCGCTCATGCCGGCACCACGCCGATGCCGCTGCGCAAAGACGCGTTGTACGGCGTGGCGCGGATGATTCAGGCGATTGAAGGTCTGGCAGCAGATTTTGCCCCCGAAGGCCTGACCACCGTCGGTGAGTTGAGCATCAACAAATCCTCGCGCAACACCATTCCGGGGCTGGTGAATTTCACCGTCGATCTGCGTCATCACCGCGACGACGCCATCGCCGCCATGGAGCAACAAGTCCGCGCCCGCTTGCAGGCGATCGCCGACGGTCGTGGTCTGAACCTGACGATCACCCCGCACTGGATCAGTCCGGCCACGCCGTTCGACGCCGAATGTGTGGCGGCCGTGCAGGAGGCGGTGGATGCGCTGGGCTACGCTCAGCAGTCGATTGTCAGCGGCGCCGGGCATGACGCGATTCACCTCGCGCGCTACTGCCCGACGGCGATGGTGTTCATCCCGTGCGTCGGTGGCTTGAGCCATAACGAAGCCGAAGACGTGTTGCCCGAAGACGTGAAGCAGGGCACCGATGTATTGCTCAACGCCGTGCTGGCCCGCGCCGGTCGAATCGAACAGGGAGTCTGAGCCATGCGCAGTTTTTTCCACCCCGAACAATTGCTCCATCATCCACGCAGCTATTACTCGCGCGGGCAGATGCGCACGCCGCAGGAAGTCCCGGAACGTGCGCAGCGCTTGGTGCAGGCGGTCCACGGTCTGGGCTTCAGTGTCGAGCAACCCGCCGACGCCGGCCTCACACCGTTGCTGGCGGTGCATGGCGCGCCGTATCTGACCTTTCTTCAGGAAGCGCACGCACGCTGGAAAGAAATCCCGGAAGACTGGGGCGATGAAGTGATGTCGAACATCTTCGTCCGCGAACCCAACGCCTTGCGCGGCATCCTCGCCCAGGCTGCGCGCTATCTGGCGGATGGCAGTTGCCCGGTAGGCGAACAGACCTGGCGCTCGGCTTATTGGTCGGCGCAAAGCGCAGTGGCCGGGGCTCAGGCGTTGATCAATGGTGAGCCGGCGGCCTACGCCTTGTGCCGTCCGCCGGGGCATCATGCCCGGGCCGAAGCGGCGGGTGGTTTCTGCTACGTGAACAACGCGGCGGTGGCGGCTCAGGTGCTGCGCGACAAATTCGGCAAAGTCGCGGTGCTCGACACCGACATGCACCACGGCCAGGGCATTCAGGAGATTTTCTACGACCGTGATGACGTGCTCTACGTCTCGGTGCATGGCGATCCGACCAATTTCTATCCGGGTGTCGCCGGGTTTGCCGACGAGCGTGGCAGCGGCGCGGGGGAGGGCTTCAACCTCAACCTGCCGATGGCCCACGGTTCAAGCGAAGCGGACTTCCTCGGGCAACTGGACGTCGCATTGAACGCGGTGCGCGAGTTCGGCGCCGAGGTGCTGGTGCTGTCGCTGGGCTTCGATATCTATGAGCTGGACCCGCAAAGCAAAGTCGCCGTGACCCGGGAAGGCTTTGCGGCATTGGGTGAGCGGATCCGCAGCCTGGGCCTGCCATGCCTGATCGTGCAGGAAGGCGGCTATCACCTGGAAAGTCTTGAAGACAACGCCCGGGCGTTTTTCGTGAATGGCGAGGTGTGGCAGCGCTGAGACAATCCACCTGATGAAGTGCCCTGTGGTGCTTGCCATCGCCCTGACGTTAACGTAAACATTGGCGTCAGGGCGCTGAAGTAAAAAAGCGCAAAGCGGACCGCTCCGGAGCGCTTGATGACTCTAATAAAAACAACCGATCCCAAGTCTCACCACGAAGCCCGGCTGGCCCGGGAAAAACTCCATCTCGAAGGGCAGGTCCCGGATGGCGTGTTGCGTGCGGAGATCGATGCTTCGTGGCGGCGCAGCCTGAGCCACGGCGTGCATTTCAATGGCAAGCATGAGCTGGCGCTGGAATCGAGCGCGAGCCTCGATGTATTGCTGGCGAGCAATCGTCTGCTGATCGATGCGGCGATACCGGCCATCGATTACCTGGCCGAGCGTCAGGGCAAGGAAGGCCTGATCATCCTCGCCAATTCCGACGCCACCATCCTCGCCGTCGAAGGGCGTGCCGATCGGCTCAAGGGCAGCGGTTTGCAAGACATCACCCTCGGCGCCTGCTGGAGCGAAGCCGCTCGTGGCACCAACGCCCTCGGTACGGCACTGGTGGAAGCGCGGCCGACGCTGATCGATTGCGGCGAACATTACCTCGATCGCCTCACGGATTTTTCCTGCACCTCGGTGCCGATCCATTGCCCTCAGGGCGAAATTCTCGGCGTCCTCGACCTGACCCGCGAAGGCCCTCTCGGCCGCGTCCATGACAGCACCGCGCTGCTGAGCATGGCGGTCAGCCAGATCGAGAGCCGGGTGTTCAACAACAGTTTTCCCGATCAGATTGTCCTCGCCTTCCACAGTCGCCGGCAGTATCTGGAATCGCCGTGGCAAGGCTTGTTGGCGGTCAGTCTCGGCGGGCAGATTCTGGCGGTCAGTGCCCAGGCCTGTCAGTTGCTGCGGGCCGAGCGTTCGGCGCTGGTCGGCAAGCGTTGCGAAGAGTTTCTCGGCGTCGATGGCTTGCAATTGCTGACCCGTCTGCAACAGGGCGGCGTCGGCAGTGTGCAGACCGCCAAGGGCGAATTTTTCTACAAGACCCTGCGAGCCCCGGCGCGCTCGGTCAACCTCGGCGGCCCGCCACGCAGCGTGGCGAAAACCGCCAAACCGCAACCGGATCTGGAAGCACTGGCCGGCAACAATGCTCGCTACGCCCGAGCCTTGCGCATGGCGCGACAGGGCCTGGCCAATGAGCTGCCGGTGCTGTTGCTCGGCGAAACCGGCACCGGTAAAGAAGTGATCGCCCGCGCGCTGCACCTGGCCGGCAGCCGTAGCGACAAACCCTTTGTGGCCGTGAACTGCGCGGCGATTCCCGAAGGCCTGATCGAGTCGGAACTGTTCGGCTACCGCGAAGGCGCGTTCACCGGATCGCGCCGTGGTGGCATGATCGGGCGCCTGCAACAGGCCCACGGCGGCACGTTGTTCCTCGATGAAATCGGCGACATGCCGCTGGCCTTGCAGGCGCGTTTGCTGCGAGTTTTGCAGGATCGCAAGGTCGCGCCGCTGGGGGCTGGCGAAGAACAGGACATCGACGTCGCGCTCATCTGCGCCACCCACCGCGACCTCAAGCGTCAGGTCGAGGACAAGCAATTTCGCGAGGATCTGTTTTACCGGGTCAATGGCATCAGTGTGATGCTCCCGGCTTTGCGCGAGCGCGAGGACTTCAGTGCGCTGGTCGCTCGTCTGCTGTGCAAACTCGATGCGCCGAATGCTGTACTGCACGACGACCTCAATCGCCTGCTCGGCGCGTATCACTGGCCGGGCAACATTCGCCAACTGGAAATGGTGCTGCGTACCGCGCTGGCGATGCGCGAACCCGGTGATACCGTGCTGACCCTCGATCACCTGCCCGACAGCATGCTCGACGAACTCTGCGCCACCGAGAAACCCCAGACCGGCAGCATTCGCGAAAACGAACGGGAGATGATCCGCCAGTCCCTCGACACCCATCAGGGCAATGTCTCGGCCGCCGCCGACGCCCTCGGTATCAGCCGCGCGACCCTGTATCGCAAACTCAAACAGTTGCGCTCGTGATGCAGCGCCTGTTCGTGCGGCTGATCGACAGCCAGAACCCCGCCGCGCTGCAAGCGGCGCTGCGCTGGTTGTACGGTTTCGTGCGGCCGCAGCGGTTGGCGATTGCCGGCCTGCTCGGTCTGTCGGTGTGCGCGTCGCTGCTGGTGCTGGTGCAGCCGTGGCTGATCAAACTGCTGATCGATGACGGGCTGCTGGCGCGGAACTTCCCGATGCTGGTGCTGATTGCGGTGCTGATGATCATCGCCGGGTTGCTCGGCACGGCGCTGTCAGGGATCAACCGCTATCTGCACACGCGGCTGTCCGGGCGGATTCTGTTTGCCCTGCGCGACGACCTTTATCGGCATCTGCAAAAACTGTCGCCGAGTTTCTACGGGCAGCGGCGGATCGGCGATCTGATGTCGCGGCTCGACGGCGATGTGGCAGAGATTCAGCGCTTTGCCGTGGACTCGTTGTTCTCGGCGGTATCGAGTGTGATCGGCCTGGTGGTGGCGATCGCGATGCTGTTCACGCTGTCGTGGAAACTGTCATTGCTGGCGCTGGTGCTGATCCCGCTCGACGTGCTGTGGCTGCGCTGGATGCGGCGCAAGGTCGAGCGCGACGTGCGGCAATTGCGCGAGCGTTCGGCGGACATGTCGTCGTTCATGGTCGAGACCTTGCCGGTGATGAAGTTCATCCAGTCCGCCGGCCAGCAGCAGCGTGAAGCACGGCGTCTGGAAAGCCTCGGGCAGGGCTACATGAACCAGTTGCTGCGCCTGCAAGTCACCGAATTTTTCACCCAGGCCGTGCCCGGCACGTTGACGTCGCTGTCCCGTGCCTGCGCGTTTTTGATCGGTGGTTATTGGGTGGTGCAGGGCACTTGGCAACTCGGTGCGCTGATCGCGTTTTCCACCTACCTGGGGATGGCAGTCGGGCCGGTGCAGAGCCTGTTGGGGCTGTACGTGGCGATCCAGCGCATGACCGTCAGTCTGGGGCGGGTCATGGAGTTGCGCGGCGAGGAGCCCACAGTGATTTCGCCGGTTACGCCGAAGCCGTTTCCAACTTCGGGTGAGTTGCGTTTTGACGCGGTGCACTTCAGCCATCCGGGTCGTCCGAGCACGTTGAGCGGCATCGAGGCGACGATTCCCTACGGTTTGAAAGTCGCCTTGAGCGGCGGATCCGGCGTCGGCAAATCAACGCTGATCGACCTGCTGCAACGGCATCACGATCCGCAGTCCGGGCAAGTGCTGCTCGGTGAGGTGGATCTGCGTGAACTTGAACTGTTCGAGCTGCGCCGACGTATCGCCGTGGTCAGTCAGGACATCGTGCTGTTTCGCGGCAGCCTCGCCGACAACCTGGCTTACGCGGTGCCGGACGCCAGCCGCGAAGCCATCGCGGAGGTTGCACGGTTGGCGCAACTCGACAGCCTGATCGCATCGTTGCCCGAAGGCCTCGACAGCCCATTGGGCGAGCGCGGTCAGCAATTGTCCGGTGGGCAGAAACAGCGCATCGCGATTGCCCGGGCGCTGTTGCAGGATCCGTTGATTCTGGTGCTCGACGAAGCCACTTCGGCCGTCGACGAAGCGACCGAGCGCGAGGTGATCGAAGCCATCGACCGACTGTTTGCCGGGCGCACACGGATCCTCATCAGCCATCGTCCGTCGACCCTGGCCGATGCCGATCTGCGTTTCGAGTTGCTCGACGGTGTGCTCATTTCGAAAACGGTGCTGCATGAAGCCTGAATTGCGTATCGGTGTGGTCGACAGCGGACACTCGGCGGCGCAACGGGTGCAGGTGATTGCTGGGCGGCGTTTCTCGTTGCTGGAGGACGGACTGGCGGAATCGGATCTGCGCGACGATCCGCTTGGCCATGGCAGTGCGGTGATCGAGGCGATCAGCCGCCGCGCACCCGCCGCGCAGATGTGTGTGGCCCAGGTGTTCGATCAGCGCGGCGTCACCAGTGCCTTGCAGATTTCTGCGGCCATCGATTGGCTGGTCGCGCAGGACGTACGACTGATCAATCTGAGCCTGGGTTTGCGTCAGGATCGCAGCCTGTTGCGCGAGGCCTGCGCAGCCGCGGTAGCCCGTGGTGTGCTGTTGTGTGCGTCGAGTCCGGCGCAGGGCGCAGCGGTGTTTCCGGCGAGTTATCCGCAAGTGCTGCGGGTGACCGGCGATGCCCGTTGCACCGATGAACAATGGTCATGGCTCGACAGTGCGCAGGCGAATTTTGCCGCGTGTGTGCATGGCACCTATCCGGGGCAGTCCGGGGCAAGCCTGGGCTGTGCAGCGTTGAGCGGTCACATCGCCGGCTATCTGCTGGAGCATCCGCAGGCGAGCAATGCCGAAGTGATCGATTGGCTGAAACAGCACGCTCGTTATCGCGGCCCTGAACGGCGTCTCGGCCCATGACTGCGATCCTGATTCTCGGTGCCGGGCCGGCTGGCGCGGCGGTGGCGTTGGGACTTCGGCGTTTGGGTTACGCCGTGACGCTGGTCAGCGAATGGCGGCGGTTTGCGGCGCTCGAAGGCGTCTCGCAGCGGGTGCTGGAGGCGTTGCGCGGTGCTGGATTGAATCACGGGTTGGCGAATGCCACGTTGCCGTCCCAACGACAGGTTTCATGGAACGGCCAGCAGCATGCGCAGAACATCGAGTGTCTGCTGGATCGCCCGGCCTTTGATCGTGGTTTGCGTGAAGATCTGCGGGTCGCCGGGGTCGAGGTGATTGAAGGGCGAATCCTGAATGTTCAGTCCTCGGCCGACGGGCATCGGGTTGAACTCGATGGCGGTCCGACGCTGACGGCGGATTTTCTGGTGGAAGCCCGGGGGCGGCAGGCGCCGGCGTCCGGCAAAGGCTTGCGCGGGCCGGAGACGGTCAGCCTGCTCAATCGCTGGCAGGGTGCGCCGGGGGTGACGGCCAGTGCCGTGGAAAGCCTTGAAGACGGCTGGGCATGGATGGCCCGTCGGGACGACGGCCAATGTTATTGGCAATGGACCGTGGACGTGGCCAGCGCCGGGTTGCCAGGCAAGGCGCAGTTGCTCGATCACTGCCGCGCGCGGCGTCAGGCTTCGGATTTTGCTCAAGCGTTCTTTGCTGGCGGCGTGGAGTCGGAGTTGCAACTGCACGCTCGCAGCAGCACGGCGATTCTCGCGCCAAAGGTTTGCGGTGAAAACTGGATTCGCGTGGGCGATGCGGCGATGGCGGTGGATCCGCTGTCCGGCAACGGGATTTTTCAGTCGCTGTCCTCGGCGTTGCAGGCGCCGGTGGTGATCAACACGCTGTTGCGCAAACCGGAACGGGCAGCACTGGCTCAGCGTTTTCACTGTCAGCGAGTGGAGCAATTGTTCCTGCGCTTTGCGCGAATCGGCCGGGACTTTTATGCCAATGAACAGCGTTGGCTCGATCGGCCGTTCTGGCAGGCGCGGCGGCAATGGCCGGACGCTGAAGCGGCTCATGCGGCGGCGGATTTTGCAGCGCTGCGGATCGAACGGATGCCGGTGCTGCGTGACGGTTTTGTCGATGAGGCCGAGGTGGTGATCGCGGCGGATCAGCCGCTGGGGATCTGGCATGTGCAAGGTGTAGAGCTGGCGCCGCTGGTGCGGCGGTTGCGCGATGAACCGGCGGACCGGGTGTTTGCGGGGCTGACGCTTGAGCAGGGACGAGCCGTTCGCGGGTGGCTGTTGGCTCAGGGGTTCAAGCCCTGAGCCGTGAGCGCAGTCATTACAACTTGATCAACACCGACTTCAACTCGGTGTAATGCTCGATCGCCGCATACCCCATCTCGCGTCCGACCCCGGACATCTTGTAGCCGCCAAACGGCAGCGCCGGATCCAGCGCGCTGTGGCAGTTGACCCACACCGACCCCGATTTGATCCGTGGAATCATCCGGTGCACCGCCGCCAGATCGTTCGACCAGATGCTCGCGCCCAACCCGTAAGGGCTGTCATTGGCCATGCGCAGCGCATCGGCCTCGTCATCGAACGGAATCGCCACCAGCACCGGCCCGAAGATTTCTTCCTGCACCAGCGAATGCTGCTGATCGACATCGACAATCACCGTCGGTTTGACGAAGAACCCCGGCCCGAATTGCTCGCCACCGCAGGCGATGGTCGCGCCGCTTTCCCGGCCCATTTCGATGTAGCGATAGACCCGTTCCTGCTGGCGCGCAGAAATCAGCGGGCCCATCTCCACGCTCGGGTCGAGGCCGTTGCCGAGTTTCATGGCATTGGCGATGTCGCTGATGTCGGCCACCACATTGTCGAAATGCTTGCGCTGCACATACAGCCTGGAGCCTGCGCAGCAGACCTGGCCCTGGTTGAAGAAAATCGCACTGGCCGCACCCGCCGCAGCGGTTTTCAGGTCGGCGTCGGCCATGACGATGGTCGGTGATTTGCCGCCCAGTTCCAGGGTGACACGGGTCATCGAGTCCATGGCGATCTTGCCGATTTGCTTGCCGACGGCGGTGGAGCCGGTGAAGGTCAGTTTGTCGACCAGCGGGTTGTGGGTCAGGGCGGAACCGGCCGTGATGCCGGTGCCGGTGACCACGTTGAACACGCCTTCCGGGTAACCCGCCTCCAGCACCAGCTCTGCCAGTTTCAGCGCGGTCAGCGGGGTTTCGTCGGCCGGTTTGAGCACCACGGTGCAACCGGTGGCCAGCGCCGGGCCGAGTTTCCAGCAGGCCAACAGCAGCGGAAAATTCCAGGCGACGATGGCGCCGACCACGCCCACCGCTTCGCGGCGAATGAAACTGTGGAACTGATCGCCGGGCATCAGCGGCAGCGACACCTCGACGCTGGAACCCTCGATCTTGGTCGCCCAGCCGGCCATGTAACGCAGGAAGTCGATGGCCAGCTGCACGTCCATCACTTGCGCCACCGCCGCGCTCTTGCCGTTGTTCAGGCATTCGAGTTGCGCCAGCTGTTCGGCGTCGCGCTGCATGAGGTCGGCGAGTTTCCACAACAGGTTCTGCCGCTCACGCGGGCGGGTGCGACTCCAGGCCGAATCATCGAAGGCTTGCCGGGCGGCGAGCACCGCGCGGTCGACATCTTCCGGGGTGGCGCGAGGCACCACGCACAACACTTCGCCAGTGGCCGGGTTGTGCAGCGGCATGGTCTGGCCGTCGGCGGCTTCGACCCAGTCGCCGCCGATCAGCATGCGCGGCGGGCGCTGGATGAAAGCCGAGGTGGCAGGAAGCAGATAGGGCAGGGGCATGGTGAAGACCTCTTGTTGTTCGTTGTCGTTGAACAGGTCTTGGCAATGGCTGTGCCAGATACTCGAACGTGCTGCACAGGCCCGCCGTGCAAGGAGATGGAGGGGGAAGAGGGGGCTTTGTGGAGTTCAGGTTGTCGCATTTCGCGACAGCGGCTGAGACTCAAGATACTGATTTCCAGTGGTTTGAGGCGCTGACTGACAGCAGCATCGGGCCTTCAATCAATGATGGCAAAGTGGAATTTCATCAAGGGATAGCGTATTTAATGCCGCTTTATTGAGAGGCCTGTGGGGGCATTGATGCGAGTTGGCAACATTTTACGTTCTGCGGCGCTTTTGCTGGCGGGATTGACGCTGTCGGGATGCATCCACTTCACCCATGAAAGTGCAGAAGGCAAGCCTGTTTCGGATATCGCCACGATCAATCAGATCAACCCGGCGTTAACGATCGTCAGAGTCGATGGTGAAGGCACCTGGTTCTGGTTGAGCCGGCAGTCCCAATACTTCATCGGCCCGGGCATCCATCGCATCGAGGTACGCAGAGAACTTTCCCAGCAAAGCTATACCGGGACGGTGGAAAGAACCGTGGAACTTGCAGCGGGCCGTACCTATGGGCTTGATGGCAAGACCGGATACGGTCGGTGGGATTTCGAGGTCCGCGATATCGAAACGGGACAGCGGGTTGATAAGCTTGTCCCGGAGACGGCTGCCCAGTAATTGAACTCGACCCTGCGGCCTGTTTACCGCAGGGTCGAGCGATCATCGGTCAGACGTCAGGGTTGTCGTAGACCTTGTGCCCACCTTTCCAGGTTTCGCAGACGACGATTTTGCGGATGTCGCTGGCCGGGTATTGTTCGTCGAGGGGGTTATTCTTGAGAATCACAAAATCGGCGAAATGCCCATCCTGCAACGAACCGGTAAAGGCATCCGCATGGCACTGCCACGCAGCGTCATAGGTGATGGCTTTCAGCGCTTGCTGACGGGTCAGGCACTGGCTTTCGTTGAGTACCGGTTGTCGGGCTGCCTCTTTGACAAACGTACCGTCCTGGTTGCGTATGCCTTCCATCTTGCGGGTCACGGCCTGTTCCATTGAGCGCAACGGCCCCAGCGGGGTGACGGTGCAATCGCTGTGCAACGAGATGCGCAAGCCTCTGTCCAGGGCGTCCTGGCACAGGTCGAGCATCTTGCTGGCCTTTTTCTCGAAGATCGCCTGTTCGAACGCATACCCCCAATAGCCGACGTGACCGATCAGGAAGCTGGGAGAGATGCCCAGATCCTTCATTTGGTCGAGAGTGTCATTGGTCAGCATTGAGCAGTGTTCGATGCGATGGCGTTTTTCCAGGCCGCTCTGGCCGTTCAACGCATTTTTGTAGGCCTGCAAGGTGAATTCGATGGCGCGGTCACCGTTTGCGTGAATCATCAATGGCCAGCCAGTGCCGATGGCATTGTTCAGGGTGGTCTGATAAGCCGACGGGAGCGTTGTCGGGTCCTGGGGGGCCGGGCTTGGGTCACAGAAGTTGAAGTTGCCTTTCGGTGATGTGGCCTCGCAGCAGTAATCGTCGATCTGATAACCCGTCAGCCCCTGGTTCGAGCCATCGGATATCAGTTTTACCGAGCCTTGATAAAACAGCCGGGCCGCTTCCTTGGTCACCGGTTTGTAGGGTTCGATTTTGCTGAAGTCCACACCGTTGCAGGCCGCCGCATAACCGACGCGAACATTGCGCGGATGGGTCAGGCCGTAGGCTTCCAGAATCACCTTGGACACCGGGTCGACCATGGCGTCATACAACAAGGTGATGCCTCGTTTGGAGGCGGTCTCGAAGTAGTCTTTCATGTACTTGAAGATGTTCACCACGTCCAGCGCCTGAGCCAGCGGTATCGAGAGCAGGGCTGGTGTGATGCCGGCCTCTTCCTGCAAGTTGCCCTGGGTCTCTTTAAGGAACGTGTCGAAACTCTTGTATTTGTCTCGCAGCTTCTGGCTGGCCGCGTTGTTGTGGTAGTACACGGCATTGCACGCGGGGGTATTCAGGTAAACGGTGTGCATGGAGGCGCTGATCAACAGCAACGGGTTTTTGCCGAGAATGCTGTCGAGGTTGCCGGTGTTGTCGGCATCCGGGTCGAAGTCACTATCGCAATAGAAACGGGTGAGCTTGTTTTTGCCGCCAGAGACCAGGGTGAATGGCATCAACGCTGGATCGACCATTCGCCCCAGAAACCAGCTCGAGTTGTTTTTGGGTTGCTTCAAGAGAATGTCGTGTTTCAACGTGGCCCAGTCATAGCGCTCGTTCAGTCTCTGAGTCTTTTCGTCGATCGGCCCCAGGTTCACCCATCCATCCATGACGCAGGACTGCACGATGTGCATGTGTGGTTCGATCAGACCCGGCAGCAGCGTTTTATCGCCCAGCGAACGCGTTGTGTATTTGATGCCCTTGGCCTTCATGCGCTCCTGCACATGGGCGAGGGTGCCCGAGGCAACCACGTCGCCGCCATGGATGCCCAGCGCTTCGACCTGCTCATCCATGTTGCCGTTTTTCAGGGGGTAGATGGTGCCGCCGGTGAAGATCAACGATTCGCTGCCGGGTTCCGGTAGCAGGCCGGCGACCTTGCCTGCGAAGGCTTTAAGGTCGACGGTGTGTCTGAGCGTATTCCATACCGGGTTTTCGCAGCCGCAATGGGTGCAGCCTTGACCCTGTCCATGTGATCCCATGATTCCATTCCTCAGGTTTTCGGTGGTTTGAGGCGTGACGCACGGAGTGTGCGAACAGCAAGCGTAGCAGGCACTTTGATATCGGACGGTCAGTCGTCGGCCACCCGGCTTTGGGCGCTGCAACTGTGCTTGTCTCAGACTGCAACAGCTGTCGCGAAATTGGACGCCGGGAGGCCACGCAAAGATTGGCGCGACACCTTGATGAACGCGTAACTGCTTGATTGAACAGCTTATCGGCAAGCTGGCACGCTCCGTGTATTGCTCACCTCAGACGTTTCGCTTGCCTCCGTTCGTGCATCGCCGCGAACGGCAGAAACCATAAAAACGATAAGCCACAACAATAAGAAAGCACCGTGCGAGGTTCGACGTTGATGAAGAGAAAACTCCGATCAGGCATGAGCGCCAGTCTGCTGGCCGTGGCCGCTTGCGTGGCCCTGCATTCACCCCACAGCCTGGCAGCCCGCGACGCCCAGACCATCCTCAAGGAAACCTGCCAGGGCTGTCACACCCCTGAAGCCGGCGACCAGTTGAGCCGCATCAGCCACCAGCGCAAGACCCCGGAAGGCTGGCTGATGAGTATTGCCCGCATGCAGACCATGCACGGTTTGCAGATCAGCGATGAAGACCGTCGTACGCTGGTCAAATACCTGGCCGACACCCAGGGCCTGGCGCCGAGCGAAACCGATGGCGTGCGTTACGCGCTGGAACGACGGCTGAACACCGTCGAGCAGTTCGACGAGAAAACCGCGCAGATGTGCGGCCGCTGCCACTCAGGTGCGCGGATCGCCCTGCAACGGCGTCCGGCTCAAGAATGGGAACGCCTGGTGAATTTCCACCTCGGCCAGTGGCCGTCGCTGGAGTATCAGGCGCTGGCTCGCGATCGCGACTGGTTCGATATCGCCCGCAAGGAAATGGTCCCGCTGCTGGCCAAGCGTTATCCGCTGGACAACCCGGCGTGGCAGGCCTGGGTCAAAACCAGACCGAAGGCTGAGGCACTGGTCGGCGACTGGAGCTTCAGCGGCCACTTGCCGGGCAAGGGTGAGCTGGCCGGCACCATGACCGTCACGGCCGATGGCAGCGACACCTTCAAGGTTGCCGTCAAAGGTCAGTACGCCGATGGCAGCCCGTTCAACGGTGACGGCAACGCGATCCTCTACAGCGGCTACGAATGGCGCGGCAACGTGACCGTCGATGGCGTGACCATGCGTCAGGTGTTCGCCGCACAGGGCAACGCCATGCAAGGCCGGATGTTCGAGGCCGAGCACGATGAGCGCGGCCTCGACTTCGTTGCCGCCAAACAGGGTTCCCAGCGCTTGCTGGCGGTGCAGCCGGGTTATGTGAAGGCCGGCAGCGAAACCGAAGTGACGCTGGTCGGTAGCGGTCTGAGCGGCAAACCGGACTTCGGCAAAGGCGTGGACGTGGTCGAAGTGGTCGAGCAGAACGCCGACCGGATCAAAGTCAAAGTCAAAGCCGCGGCCAATGCCCAGCCGGGCTTGCGCGCGGTCAGCGTCGGCAACCTGAAAGGCCCGAGCCTGTCGGTGTACAGCACGATTGCCTCGGTCAAAGTGGTGCCGGAATTCTCGGTGGCACGGATCGGCGAGGGCGGCGGTTCGACGCCGAAAGTCCAGGGTCGCTTCGATGCCGAAGCCTGGGGCAAGGGCGCCGACGGCAAGCCGTATCGCATCGGCGTGTTCCCGGCGCAATGGAAAGTCGAAGCCTTCGACGAGCGCGCCAAAGAGGATGAAGACGTCAAGTTCGCCGGTACCATGCAGGCCGACGCAGGCGTGTTCACCCCGGGCGATGCCGGGCCGAATCCGGCACGCAAGATGTCCACCAACAATGCCGGTAACCTCAAGGTGATCGCCGCCGTCGACGACGCAGGGAAATCCCTGACCGGCGAAGGCCATCTGATCGTCACCGTGCAACGCTGGAACAATCCACCCATTCCCTGATGTTGAAACGTGAGTTGTCCTGGGCCACAGCGATTCAGACACTTTTCGGAATGACCGCAAGTCCCGCCAGGCGGGGTTTGCACAGGAGGTTTGCAATGGGCGCTATCTTGAATCTGGTCGAACGTAATCTGCACGAAGTGCACGTCGACGCCGACCGCATGCTGTTCCACATCCCCAGCAGTTCGCTGTTCGCCAGCGATGAACTGACCGGCACCATCATCGATGCGTTGCGCGGCCCCGGCTGTTCCTCGGAAGACTTGATCCAGCGCCTCGGCGCGCGGTTCAACGGCGAGGAAATCAACGAGACCCTGCGCGAGCTGATCTCGCTGGAACTGGTCAGCGACGGCTCGCCGTTGACCCCGGACATCGCGGTCAAACGCGTCGAGCGCACCGCGATCAACACGGTGGTGCTCAACGTCAACACCGGCTGCAACCTGAGCTGCACCTACTGCTACAAGGAAGACCTCGACAAACCGTCCGCCGGCAAGAAGATGGACGTTGAAACCGCCATCGCGTCAGTGGAAATGCTGCTGCGTGAATCCCCCGACGAAGAACGCTTCACCGTGGTGTTTTTCGGCGGCGAGCCGCTGAGCAATCGCAAGCTGATCGAGTACATGGTCGATTACTGCGAGAAGCGGTTTGCCGAGGCCGGCAAGTTCGTCGAATTCGTGATGACCACCAACGCCACGCTGCTCACCGAAGAAACCGTGGACTATCTGAATGCCCACCGCTTCGGACTGTCGGTGAGCATCGACGGGCCGAAAACCGTGCACGACCGCAACCGCATCACCGTGGGCGGGCAGGGCACCTATGACGTGGTGCGACGCAAGGCAGAGATGCTGCTGTCGCGCTACAACAGCCGCCCGGTCGGTGCGCGAGTGACCCTGACCACTGGCGTCACCGACGTCGAAACCATCTGGGATCACCTGTTCAACGAGCTGGGGTTTGCCGAAGTCGGGTTTGCCCCGGTGACGTCCGGCGATATCAGTAGCTTCAACCTTTCCACCGACGAGCTGATCGAAGTGTTCGCCAGCATGAAGCGCCTGGGTCGGCGTTATCTGGAAGCCGCGCTGGAGCACCGCAACATCGGTTTCTCCAACCTGCATCAGTTGATCACCGACATCCACGAAGGCCACAAAAAGGCCCTGCCGTGCGGTGCCGGGTTGAAGATGCTGGCGGTCGATCACAAGGGTGAGTTGAACCTGTGCCATCGCTTCACCGGTTCATCGCTGCCGACCTTCGGCAATGTCCACAGCGGTGTGAAACAGGTCGAGTTGAATGACTTCCTGTCCCAACGTCTGGACCGCACCAACACCGGTTGCCACGACTGCCAGATCCGCAACCTGTGCTCCGGCGGCTGCTACCACGAAAGCTACGCCCGCTACGGCGACCCGGCCCACCCGACTTATCACTACTGCGAACTGATGCGTGACTGGGTCGACTTCGGCATCGAGGTCTACACCCGGATCATGGCCAATAACCCTGCGTTCATCAGCAGCTACATCACTCCGCGCAAGGCTCACTGATATGAAACATCTCAAGGCAATCAATAACAAAGCGTTGAAGCTGGATCAGGCCGCGGATGAAAACCGCATCGAAGAAGTGGTGGCGATGAGCTCCGTCGCCGGCTGTGCCTCGACCACCGACCCGGGTTGGGAAATCGATGCGTTCGGCGGGGTGTCGTCGCTGTGCCAGCCGATGGAAGCCGACCTGTATGGCTGCTCCGACCCATGCTGGTGGCCGGCCCAGGTGCCGGACATGATGAGCACCTACCCGGACTGGAACAAGGATGCCCAGGCGTCCAACGACAACTGGCGCAACCTCGGCACTGTCTTCCCGAAAGACAAGTGATCCCTAAGAAGAAGGATTCCAGCATGCCTAGCCTCAACAAAGCCTGCGGCCTTGCCGCACTCGCGGTCCTGAGCGCCTGTTCGCTCCCGGTTCTGGCCGATGAAAACACCGCGCTGCAGGACGGTCACGAGTACATGTTGACCACCAATTACCCGAACAACCTGCATGTCATCGACCTGGCGACCGACACCTTGTACAAGACCTGCAAGATGCCCGACGCCTTTGGCCCCGGGACCGTGCAGCTGTCGCCGGATCGCAAGACCGCGTATGTGCTGAACAACCATTACGCCGATGTTTACGGTGTCGAACTGGACAGCTGCAAGCAGGTGTTCCACGCCAGCATCACCCAGCAACCGGGGGAGAAAGCGCGGTCGATGTTCGCCTTCACCGTCAGCCATGACGGCAAGGAGCTGTACACCATCGCCAACCCGACGTTGATGCTCAACGACCACTACGAGGTCAAGCAGCCGCGTCTGGACGTTTACGCCACCGATGCCGGAATGAACGCCAAACCGGTGCGCAGCTTCCCGGCGCCACGGCAGTTGACGATCATGCAGAGCGGCGATGACGGCACGTTGTATGTAGCTGGCGCTGATGTGTACAAGGTCGATGTGAAGAGCGGAAAGTTCGACGTGCTGATCCCCAGCCGCCACTGGAAACGCCCGAATTACAGCGCGCCGGACGTGCTCTACGTGTGGAACCAGCAGACTTACCGCCACGATTTCTCGCTGCTGTACACCGCCGCCAAGTTCAAGGACAAGAAGCAGGATCCGGCCACTGCCGAGTATCTGTACGGACTGTTCAGCATCGACCTGAAGACCGGCAAGACCGAAACCACTGATTTTGGCCCGCTGACCGAAATCTATTTCAGTGGCATGCGCTCACCGAAGGATCCGAACCTGATGTTCGGTGTGCTCAATCGTCTGGCGAAGTACGACATCAAGCAGAAGAAGCTGATTCAGGCGGCCACGCTGGACCATTCCTACTACTGCATTTCGTTCAACAAGGACGGCAGCAAAATCTATCTCGCCGGGACGTTCAACGACGTGGCGATCTTTGATGCCGCGACCATGAAACAGACCGGCAGCATCAAATTGCCGGGTGGGGATATGGCGATTACCACGGCGCAGATTTTTGTTCGGTAATTTTGTATTGCCTGAGCTGCCGCAGTCGCGAGCAGCTCAGGTTTTGAATATCAGGCCCCTGGCACCGGGCAGCCCACATCCCCTTCCTCACACTTCAAATACTGCTTGAGAGCCTCGGTTCGACCCTTGGTCACACGCGTGATGCATACGCTGTAGATCATCGGGTACATACTTCCGCCCTTTACGCCCGACGCCGAAAATTCGCATTCGGCATCGCGAAACCCAATCCACGCCCGCTGAGCACTGACCAGCAGTTTCTTGCTGGCAGGTTCTTCTTTCAGCCGTGCGGTGATCTGCTGATACACCGTGTTCAACTCTTTATCCGCCGCTTTGCTCTCTTGCCCGGCGCACTGATTCATCGTCGCCTGATCGCTGGCATTGGCGCAGTCCACGGCCGCGTGGGCGACGGCAGTGAAAAAAAAGGGTGTCAGGGCCAGAAGCAGGCGTGGGGACATGGGGTTTCTCGCTGTTTGCGGTGAAGAAATGTGCAGTGTAGACAGGCGAAGGATGATTTTGATCAGTCGTTTGATACAACTTCGCATTGGACATGTGGTCATACAAGCCTACTGTTCAAAACAGGAGGTGACGTATGAAACCAGTACCCAACAGCTTTGAACGTAAAATCATGCTCAGGTCGCCACGCTCCCATGTCTGGCGTGCGCTGGTCGATGCCGAGGCGTTTGGCCAGTGGTTTGGCGTGGCTCTGGAAGGGCGGCGGTTTATCGCGGGCGAGTGGACGCAGGGGCAGGTCACGTACCCCGGTTATGAACATGTGCTCTGGAACGTGCTGGTGGAGCGTGTCGAGCCCCAGCAGTTGTTTTCCTTCCGTTGGCACCCGTATGCGGTGAACCCGAAAATCGATTACTCCCAGGAACCGACCACACTGGTCAAATTCGAGCTGCAGGACTACGAGAACGGCACGCTGCTGAAGGTCTCCGAGTCAGGTTTTGCGCACATTCCCGACGTCCGCCAAAAAGAGGCGTACTACATGGACAGCCGTGGCTGGGAGGAGCAATTGAGCCGACTCGAACACTTTCTGGCCGAGACCGACAGGGCACGCGAGCGTGAAGGTGGCTGACAGCGAGTGGTTTGATCCGTGGTTGAAGCGTTGGGCGCTGGTGCCCGACGGTGTTCCGATCATCACGCCGGGCAGCAAGTTGTTGCCGGTGCGTCAGGGTGACGTACCGGCGATGCTGAAAGTCGCGGTGGACGATGAGGAAAAGTACGGCAACCTGCTGATGACCTGGTGGAACGGCGACGGCGCCGCCCGGGTGCTCGCTCATCACGAGGAAGGACTGCTTCTGGAGCGGGCCACGGGTCAACGTTCGTTGATGAATATGGCGCTCAATGGCGAAGATGACGAGGCGACCCGCATCATGTGCCGGGCCTTGGCGCGGTTGCATGCGCCGCGATCCACGGAGCCGCCTGCGTTAGTGGAGCTGGCACCGTGGTTTGCCTCGCTGCGAGTGTCCGCCGCCCGATACGGCGGCCAATATTCTGTTTGCCTGCAAATGGCTGAAACCGTGCTCGCCGAACCCCGGGAGATTGTTGTGCTGCACGGTGACATGCACCACGACAACGTCCTCGATTTTGGCTCGCGCGGCTGGCTCGCCATCGATCCGAAACGGGTGCGGGGCGAGCGTGGCTACGACTACGCCAACCTGATCTGCAACCCGGAATTGCCGACGGCCGCTGATCCTGAACGCTTTCAACGGCAAGTCGATGTGATCTGCGAAACGGCAGGGCTGGACCGCCGGCGTCTCTTGCAATGGGTGCTGGCGTTTGCCGGACTGTCTGCCGCGTGGTTCATGGAGGATGACGAACAAAAAGCCGCCGCCGGACAGCTGGAAGTCGCGTATCTGGCGGCTTGCGCGCTCGATGCCTGACACGTCTAAGGGTTTTCGGAAGGGGTGCTATGGCGAATGTCTTACACGCGGTGGTAGCTTTGTCGACTATTGCCGATTGGATCCAGAGCGTAATCTAGCCTCATCAACTGAAGCACAGGGAGTGTTTCAGGATCACGGATGATCGACCATTAGCAAGGATCGCTGCCGACAGGGAGTCGATAATGGTCTTGGGAAAAACCCGCTTCGGCGGGTTTTTTTTCGCCTATGGAAAAGTACCGTGCCCAAACAGAAACACCGCCGATTGGCGGTGTTTCTGCATCTGCAGGTTTTACGAGGCGATCAACTGCCGCAACACGTAATGCAGGATCCCGCCGGACTTGAAGTACTCCACCTCGTTAAGGGTGTCGATGCGGCACAGCACTTCGATTTTCTCCTGACGCCCGTCTTCTCGGGTGATCACCAGGGTCAGGTTCATCCTTGGCGTCAGCTCGACTCCGGTCAGACCCTGAATCTCCAGGGTTTCCTTGCCGGTGAGGTTCAGGCTCTTGCGGTTCTGATCCAGCTTGAACTGCAACGGCAGCACGCCCATGCCTACCAGGTTGGAACGGTGGATTCGCTCGAAGCTTTCAGCGATCACCGCTTTAACTCCCAGCAGGTTGGTACCCTTGGCGGCCCAGTCGCGGCTGGAGCCGGTGCCGTATTCTTGCCCGGCAATCACCACCAGCGGCGTGCCCGAGGCCTGATAACGCATGGCCGCGTCGTAGATCGCCAGTTTCTCGCCGGTCGGAATGTAGATCGTGTTGCCACCTTCTTCGCCGCCGAGCATTTCGTTACGGATGCGGATGTTGGCGAAAGTGCCGCGCATCATCACTTCATGGTTGCCCCGGCGTGAGCCGTAGGAGTTGAAGTCCCGTGGTTCGACGCCTTGCTCGCGCAGGTAACGCCCGGCCGGGCTGTCGGCCTTGATGTTGCCGGCGGGGGAGATGTGGTCAGTGGTCACCGAATCGCCCAGCAACGCCAGCACTCGCGCGCCTTTCACATCGGCGATCACCGGCAATGGCCCGGCGATGTCATCGAAGAACGGCGGATGCTGGATGTAAGTCGAATCTGCCTGCCAGACGTAGGTCGCGGCTTGCGGCACTTCGATGGCTTGCCACTGTTCGTCACCGGCAAACACCTCGGCGTACTCCTTGTGGAACATCGCCGTATTGACCTGATTCACCGCGTCGGCGATTTCCTTGCTGCTTGGCCAGATGTCACGTAGGTAAACCGGATTGCCCTGCTGGTCGTTGCCCAGCGGTTCGCTGCTGATGTCGGTGCGCACACTGCCGGCCAGGGCGTAGGCGACGACCAGCGGCGGTGACGCCAGCCAGTTGGTTTTCACCAGCGGATGCACCCGGCCTTCGAAGTTGCGGTTGCCGGACAGCACCGAAGCGACGGTCAGGTCGGCCTTCTGGATGGCTTTTTCGATCGGTTCCGGCAGCGGCCCGGAGTTGCCGATGCAGGTGGTGCAACCATACCCAACCAGTGAAAACCCGAGCTGATCGAGGTACTGCGTCAGCCCGGCGGCTTTGTAGTAATCGGTGACCACCTTGGAGCCCGGTGCCAGTGAGCTTTTCACCCACGGCTTGCGGGTCAGGCCTTTCTCCACGGCTTTTTTCGCCAGCAGGCCGGCGGCCATCATCACGCTGGGGTTGGAGGTGTTGGTGCAGGACGTGATCGCGGCAATCACCACGGCACCGTTTTTCAGGCGGTAGGTGTGGCCGTCGTACTCGTAATCCGTTTCGCCGACCAGATCAGCATTGCCCACCGCGACACCGCCGCCACCCTCGCTTTCCAGACGTCCTTCTTCCTTGCTGGTGGGTTTGAATTGCAGGTCGAGGAAGTCACTGAAGGCCTGGCCGACATTCGGCAGGGACACCCAGTCCTGTGGGCGTTTCGGCCCGGCGAGGCTGGCTTCGACGCTGCTCATGTCCAGCGCCAGGCTGTCGGTGAACACCGGTTCCTGACCAGGCAGACGCCACAGGCCCTGAGCCTTGGTGTAGGCCTCGACCAGTTTCACCACTTCAGTCGGCCGGCCGGACAGGCGCAGGTATTCGAGGGTTACGTCATCGACCGGGAAGAAACCGCAGGTCGCGCCATATTCCGGGGCCATGTTGGCGATGGTCGCGCGGTCGGCCAGCGGCAGGTCGGCGAGGCCGTCGCCATAGAACTCGACGAATTTGCCGACCACGCCTTTCTTGCGCAGCATCTGGGTCACGGTCAGCACCAGGTCGGTGGCGGTGATGCCTTCCTTGAGCTTGCCGGTGAGTTTGAAGCCGATTACTTCGGGAATCAGCATCGACACCGGTTGCCCGAGCATCGCCGCTTCCGCCTCGATCCCGCCGACGCCCCAGCCGAGTACGCCGAGGCCGTTGATCATGGTGGTATGGGAGTCGGTGCCGACCAGTGTGTCGGGGAAGGCATAGGTGCGGCCGTCTTCGTCCTTGGTCCACACCGTGCGTCCGAGGTATTCGAGGTTGACCTGGTGGCAGATCCCGGTGCCCGGCGGCACCACGCTGAAGTTGTCGAAGGCGCTCTGGCCCCAGCGCAGGAAGGCGTAGCGTTCGCCATTGCGCTGCATTTCGATGTCGACGTTCTGTTCGAATGCGCTGGCGCTGCCGAATTTATCGACCATCACCGAGTGGTCGATCACCAGATCCACCGGCGACAGCGGGTTGATCCGCTGCGGATCGCCGCCAGCCTTGGCCATGGCGGCGCGCATCGCGGCCAGATCGACCACGGCCGGTACGCCGGTAAAGTCCTGCATCAGCACCCGGGCAGGGCGGTACTGGATTTCCCGGTCGGAGCGGCGCTCCTTGAGCCACGCGGCAATCGCCTTGAGGTCGGCGCCGGTGACGGTTTTTTCATCTTCCCAGCGCAGCAGGTTTTCCAGCAGCACCTTCAGCGACATGGGCAGCTTGTCGATATTGCCCAGGCTTTTGGCAGCATCCGGCAGGCTGAAGTAGTGGTAAGTCTTGTCATCGACTTTCAAGGTTTTAAGGGTGTTCAGGCTATCAAGGGACGGCATTACGATCACTCCTTTCAGGCTGTTTGAAAACTACTGCGCTCGGCAATCCTGCGTTAAAAACAGGCTCGGAATGCTCATTTACAACTCGTAGACTCCGCTTCCAAGCCTGTTTTTGCCTTGTCTTGCCTTCGCTCGCTACGTTTTCAAACAGCCTGTTTGAGTCCGCACGGCTACGGACTGAGGGGACGGGCAGAGCTATCAACGTAGCCCTGTTTTCAGTAGCTGGCTAATAACTGGACTCTATGGGCAAGTCCAAGGTTCCGACATGGGCTATCATGCGCCGGTTTTCGTGACAGGCTTTGCTTCAACGCAGGTCTGGGCATCGCGCAGGGGATGAATGATCGCCCTCTGCCCAGGAGTAAGAATGAACACCCTATTCATGCATTGCCGGCCAGGCTTCGAAGGCGAAGTCTGCTCGGAGATTTCCGACCTCGCCGCCCAACTGAACGTGGCCGGCTACGCCAAGGCCAAACCGGCGACCGCTTGCGCCGAGTTCGTCTGCACCGAAGAAGACGGCGCCGAGCGCCTGATGCGTGGCCAGCGTTTCGCCGAGCTGATCTTCCCGCGCCAGTGGGCGCGTGGACTTTTCATCGATCTGCCGGAAACCGACCGCATCAGCGTGATCCTCGCGCACATGGCCGAATTCCCGGTGTGCGGCAGCTTGTGGCTGGAAGTCGTCGACACCAACGACGGCAAGGAACTGTCGAACTTCTGCAAGAAGTTCGAAGGCCCGCTGCGCAAGGCGCTGACCGGCGCCGGCAAACTGGTGGACGACGCCAGCAAGCCACGCCTGCTGCTGACCTTCAAGAGCGGTCGTGAGGTGTTCCTCGGTCTGGCCGATGCCGGTAACTCGGCGATGTGGCCGATGGGCATTCCGCGTCTGAAATTTCCGCGCGAGGCGCCGAGCCGTTCGACCCTGAAGCTGGAAGAGGCCTGGCATCACTTCATTCCCCGCGATCAGTGGGAAGATCGCCTGCACAGCGACATGACCGGTGTCGACCTCGGCGCTGCGCCGGGCGGCTGGACCTGGCAACTGGTCAATCGCGGCATGCTGGTGACGGCCATTGACAACGGCCCGATGGCCGAAAGCCTGATGGACACCGGCCTGGTGCAGCACTTGATGGCCGACGGTTTCACCTTCAAACCCAAGCAACCGGTGGACTGGATGGTCTGCGACATCGTCGAGAAGCCGGCGCGCAACGCCGCGATGCTCGAAGAGTGGATCGGCGAGGGTCATTGCCGGGAAGCGGTGGTCAACCTCAAGTTGCCGATGAAGCAGCGTTACGCCGAAGTGAAGCGTCTACTCGAGCGTATCGCCGATGGTTTCAAGGCCCGCGGGATCAAGGTCGATATCGGCTGCAAGCAGCTATACCACGACCGCGAGGAAGTGACCTGCCATTTGCGCCGCCATGACGTGAAGAAAGCCAAAGCCCGCTGAGCGCGCGACAGGTGACCGAACACCCGGCATTGGGCGACAATGCCGGCCAGTTTCAGGAGTGAATCATGAGTGAAATGATTGATACGCCGGTCGACGGCACCCTCGATGCTACGGGCCTCAACTGCCCGGAGCCGGTGATGATGCTGCACCAGCACATTCGTGACCTGGTGCCCGGCGGCCTGCTCAAGGTGATCGCCACCGACCCGTCGACCCGTCGCGACATCCCCAAGTTCTGCGTGTTTCTCGACCATGAACTGGTCGGGCAGCACGAAGAGGCCGGGACCTATCTGTACTGGATCCGCAAGAAGTCCGGTTGATCGGAAGGCAAAAAAAAGACCTGCATGTGCAGGTCTTTTTTTATCGCCGATCAGCCCATCGAGCGGCTGATGCGAATGCGTTTGCGCGCACTGCGCGTCAGGCGAATCGACAGCATCAGCGCCGCACAGCTCAGGCCGACGATCAGGCCTTCCCACAAGCCGCTCGGGCCGCGAGGCTCGCCGAGCCAGTCGGTCAGGCCGAGGGCGTAACCCACCGGCAGGCCGATACCCCAGTAGGCGAACAGGGTGAGGATCATCGTTACCCGCGTGTCCTGATAACCGCGCAGGGCGCCAGCGGCGGTGACCTGAATCGCGTCGGAGAACTGGAACAGCGCGGAGTACACGATCAGCATCGCGGCGATGTGAATTACCATCGGATCCGACGTGTAGATCGCCGCAATGTGTTCGCGCATCAGCAGCATCATGCTCGCTGACAGGCAGGCGTAGGCCAGGGCAGTGCCCATGCCGACACCCGCCGCGAAACGCGCTTCACGGGGTTCTTCACGGCCCAGGGCCTGGCCGACCCGCACGGTCACGGCCATGCCCAGCGAATACGGAATCATGAACACCAGCGAGCTGACGTTCAGCGCGATCTGGTGCCCGGCCACCACGGTGGCGCCAAGGCTGCCGATCAGCAGCGCGATCACCGCGAAGATGCTCGATTCGGCAAATACCGCGACGCCGATCGGCAGACCGATGGCCAGCAAGCGTTTGATCACCGCCCATTGCGGCCAGTCGAAACGGCTGAACAGTTCGCTCGACTTGTAGGCCGGCGCCCAGCGCTCATAACCGGCCAGGCCCAGTGCCATCACCCACATCACGATCGCTGTGGCCCAGCCGCAACCGACGCCGCCCATGGCCGGCACACCGAAGTGGCCGTAAATGAACACGTAGTTCAGCGGAATGTTCAGCGCCAGGCCGCACAGGCCCAGCACCATCGCCGGCCGGGTGCGGCCGAGGCCGTCGCTGGTGCAGCGCAGCACATGGTAGAACGCCACCGCCGGCAGACCGCTGGCGATGCCGTGCAGGTATTGCATGCACGGGCCGATCAGCTCCGGATCGACTTTCATCAGGTGCAGGATCGGTTCGGCGCTGAACAGCAGGGTGGTCGCCATCAGTCCGACCACCAGCGCCAGCCACAAGGCCTGGCGTACGATCGGGCCGATCTCGCTGTGGGTGCCGGCGCCGAAGCGCTGGGCGACTTTCGGCGTGGTGGCCAGCAGGGTGCCGGTCATCAGCAGAAACACCGGCACCCAGATCGAGTTGCCCAGCGCCACGGCCGCCAGATCCTTTGGCCCGACGCGCCCGGCCATCACCGCATCGACGAAGCCCATGGCGGTGGTCGCCAGTTGCGCGATCATGATCGGCAGGGCCAGGCCGAGCAGATTCTTCAGCTCCAGGCGAACCCGGGCAGGGCGGTTGAGGGAAACGGCGTCAGGGCGTTCAGTTACGGAATTCACAGGCAAAGCGTCCACAGGGGTTGATGCGCAAGGCCGGGCATTCTACGCCGCTGACGTAATGGTCAGGAAAAATCCTCTGTTGCGGATTTGTAATCGTCCCGCCTTATCAAGAATCACAGCCTGCTGGCTCATCGCAGTGTCAGCGCCTACACTGCCGATCCGCCCAAGGAGCCCTGCCATGCTGATTGTTGCCGACGAAAATATCCCGCTGCTCGATGCTTTTTTTGCCGGTTTCGGCGAGATCCGCCGGGTGCCGGGCCGTTCCATTGACCGGGCCACGGTCGAACAGGCCGACGTGCTGCTGGTGCGCTCGGTAACTAACGTCAATCGTGCGTTGCTCGAAGGCAGCAAGGTGCGGTTTGTCGGCACCTGCACCATCGGCACCGATCATCTGGATCTCGAATACTTCAATGAGGCCGGCATCACCTGGTCCAGTGCGCCCGGCTGCAATGCCCGGGGCGTGGTGGATTACGTGCTCGGCAGCCTGATGACCCTGGCCGAAATCGAAGGCGTCGATTTGAGTGAGCGCACTTATGGCGTGATCGGCGCCGGTGAAGTGGGCGGTCGCTTGATCAAGGTGCTCAAAGGGCTGGGTTGGAACGTGAAAGTCTGCGATCCGCCGCGTCAGGCAGCCGAGGGCGGTGACTATGTCAGCCTGGAGCAGATCATCCAGCAGTGCGACGTAATCAGTCTGCACACGCCACTGACCCGCAACGGCGACGGCGCGACCTGGCACTTGTTCGACGAACAGCGTTTACAGCAACTCAAGCCCGGCGCCTGGCTGATCAACGCCGCCCGTGGCCCGGTGGTGGATAACGCCGCGTTGCGCGAAGTGCTGCTGGAACGTGAAGACCTGCAGGCGGTGCTTGACGTGTGGGAAGCCGAACCGCAAGTCGATGTGGCGTTGGCTGAACTCTGCGTACTGGCGACGCCGCATATCGCCGGTTACAGCCTCGATGGCAAGCAACGCGGCACGGCGCAGATCTATCAGGCTTACTGCGAATTCATCGGTCAGCCGGCCAGCATTCAGCTCAGCGATCTGTTGCCGGCACCGTGGTTGTCGGAAGTTTCCCTGCATGCCGACAGCGATCCGGCCTGGGCGCTGGCGATGTTGTGCCGTGGTGTGTACGACCCGCGCCGGGACGATGCGGATTTCCGCCGCACCCTGTTGGGTAGCGTCGGTGAGCAACGTGCCGCGTTTGATGTGTTGCGCAAACAGTATCCGGTGCGCCGCGAGATCGAAGGGCTGAAAGTGCGGATCGAGGGGCATTCCCCGGCGTTGCAGCAGATCGTGACGGCGCTGGGCGCTGTGGCCGTTTAAATCGCGGGCAGAAAAAACCCGGCCTCCAGGGGCCGGGTCAGGAAGACGGTGGCGATATCACTTTTGTTCGGCAGGCTTGACCAATCGCTTCTCCAGTTCGCGGCAGGCGTTCTGGATCATGTCTTCAGTGATTGGCACTTCGCGCCCATCCTTATCGATAATCGAGCAACCCAGAGGTTGGCCGGGCTTGGTGCGGATCACTTGAATCTTGTCATCGCTGCTGTGTTGCAAGGACATGGCCTGTCTCCTCATCAGGTTGTGTATGCACAATAAAACCGTCAGGTGACCAGGCTGTGACAACTCCCTTCGATCTTTCCGGAACGGTATCTCCACTCAAGCAGAAATGACCGTTCGTCTCAACCCGGGCATTAGACCGATAGCATCTAGGGGGTAGTCTGGCCGGTCATAATTAACCTGACTCATTGTGATTTGCAGAGTTCCACCCCATTGAGTGTCCAGGCTGGCCCCATTAATCAGCACACGACGTGAACCTGTATGATCCCGATGCTTTCCTCGCGCCACCGCCGGGCCCTGCGCCTGACCAGTCATTTTCTTCAGCCTTATCGCTGGCAGGCCTTCGGCGCACTGCTCGCGCTGATCGTCACGGCCGGCATTACGTTGTCGATGGGGCAGGGCATCAAACTGCTGGTCGACCAAGGCTTCATGACTCAGTCGCCGCACCTGCTCAACCAGTCCATTGGTCTATTCATGCTGTTGGTGTTGGGGCTCGCGGTCGGCACCTTTGCCCGGTTTTATCTGGTGTCATGGATCGGTGAACGGGTGGTGGCTGACATTCGCCGGCAGGTGTTCAACCATCTGGTGTACCTGCATCCCGGGTTCTACGAGGACAACCGCAGTTCGGAAATCCAGTCACGCCTGACCGCTGACACAACATTGCTGCAATCGGTGATCGGCTCGTCGCTGTCGCTGTTCCTGCGTAATTTGCTGATGGTCATTGGCGGTGTGGTGCTGCTGTTCATCACCAACCCCAAACTCACCAGCATCGTGGTGATCGCGCTGCCATTGGTGATTGCGCCGATCCTGATATTCGGGCGCCGCGTGCGTAATCTTTCGCGGCTGAGTCAGGACCGGATCGCCGACATTGGCAGTTACGTGTCGGAAACCCTCGGCCAGATCAAAACGGTGCAGGCCTACAACCATCAGGTGCAGGACGAACAACGTTTCGCCAGCACCGTCGAGCAAGCGTTCGAAACGGCGCGCAAACGGATTTTCCAGCGGGCCTGGCTGATCACGCTGGTGATCGTACTGGTGCTCGGTGCCGTCGCGGTGATGTTGTGGGTCGGCGGCATGGACGTGATTGCCGGGCGAATTTCAGCCGGTGAGCTGGCGGCGTTCGTGTTCTACAGCCTGATCGTCGGCAGTGCGTTTGGTACGTTGAGTGAAGTGATCGGTGAATTGCAGCGGGCAGCCGGTGCTGCTGAGCGTATAGCCGAGTTGCTGCGTTCCGAAAACATCATCCAGCCACCGAAAGCCGGACTGGTGACCTTGCCGGAGCGGATCAAAGGTGAGCTGGCGTTGCAGGACGTGCGCTTTTCCTACCCTTCGCGTCCCGAAAGCTTTGCCGTTGACGGCTTGAGTCTGACGGTCAATGCAGGCGAAACCCTTGCGCTTGTAGGCCCGTCTGGGGCGGGCAAGTCCACGGTGTATGACTTGCTGCTGCGCTTCTACGATCCGCGCGAAGGCCGGATTCTGATTGATGGCGTGCCACTGACGAGCCTTGATCCTTTGGATTTGCGCCGCTGTTTCGCACTGGTTTCGCAGACCCCGGCGCTGTTCTTCGGTAGCGTCGAAGAAAACATTCGCTACGGTTGCCCGACCGCCACCCTGGAACAAGTGCAGGAGGCGGCAAAAATCGCCCACGCCCACGATTTCATCGAACAAATGCCCGACGGCTACCAGACCCATCTGGGCGACGGCGGTCTCGGTCTGTCAGGCGGCCAACGCCAGCGCCTGGCCATCGCCCGGGCGCTGCTGGTCGACGCGCCGATCCTGCTGCTGGACGAAGCCACCAGCGCCCTCGATGCCCAGAGCGAACACCTGATCCAGCAAGCCCTGCCGAGCCTGATGCAAAACCGCACCACCCTGGTGATCGCCCACCGCTTGGCCACAGTGAAAAACGCTGATCGGATTGCGGTGATGGACCAGGGCAAGCTGGTGGCGATTGGTACGCATCAGGAGCTGATCGCGAGCAATCCGCTGTATGCGCGGTTGGCGGCGTTGCAGTTCAGTGATGGGCATCTGGCTTCGACCGACCCAGTAACCGACTAAGTAACCGACCCAGTCGAGCGCCATAAAAAATGCCCGCATCTCTCGATGCGGGCATTTTTGTTTACGTCGATCTTTGCACGATCACTGATCGTCAAAGTACCGCTCATGCCAGTCCACCAGCGGTTGCGGCGAGTTGAGTTTCTGGCCGTAGATCACCGAGTAGGACAGCACGTTCTGCACGTACTGGCGGGTTTCGTCGAACGGGATGCTTTCCACCCACACGTCGAAGCTCAGGTGATCGGCGCCGCGTAGCCACTGACGCACGCGGCCGGGGCCGGCGTTGTAGGCGGCGGAGGCGAGCACGCGGTTGCCGTTGAACTGGCTGTGCACCTGGCTCAGGTAGGCGGCGCCGAGCTGGATGTTCTTGTCCGGATCGAGCACTTGCTGCGGCGAGGCCAGAGGGATGCTGAACTTGCGCGCGGTTTCCTTGGCGGTACCGGGCATCAGTTGCATCAGGCCGCTGGCGCCGACACCGGAGCGGGCGTCGTCCATGAAGGCGCTTTCCTGACGGGTGATGGCGAACACCCAGCTCGAATGCAGGCCGCGCACCTTGGCTTCACGCACCAGGGTGTCGCGGTGGGCCATCGGGAAGCGGATGTCCAGGTCGTCCCAGTATTGCGCCTGGCTGATAGTGCGGATCGCCGGGAAATACCACTTCAGGTCGTAGGCCAGTTTGGCCTGGGCGACCATTTCATCGCGGTTGAAGTGACGGCTGACGTGGTACCACTCGCGACGCCCGTCGACGATCTGCCCGCGGGCATGAAACTCCAGCGCGCGGCGTACGCCGGGCGTGTTGCGCACCTTGTTGATGGTGGCCTGGCTGAGTACCAGCGGTTTGTTGACCAGCGAATAAGGCAGCTGCGAGCGATCGGCGGCAAGGAAACCGTAGAAGTCCCGTTCCCGTGCGAGGCTCTTGTACAGCGTCTGCGCTTCCGGGTTCTGCGGTTGCGCCAGTTCCAGGCTGCGAGCCTGCCAGTAGCGCCAGCGGTTGGTGGTGGCCAGATCCTGCGGCAGGCGGCGGGTCAACTGATAGGCGTCGTCCCAGCGCGCCAGACGCAGCAACAGGCGCAGGCGCCATTCGGAAACAGTGTTGTCGCGCAGTTCCGGGTCATATTTGGTCATCACGTCCAGCGCACGGCTGTCGAAACGACGGGCGAGGGTCAGGCCGATTTCCCGGGCGATCGCGACTTTTTCATCCCGGGAGAAATGCATGCTGCTGGCGTAGCCGTCGAGCAGGTCCATGGCCTTGTCCGGATCCTGACGCGCCAGACGGCGCAGGCCGAGGCTGACAATGTCCGACATCGGCTCGTCGGCCGGCGTGAAGCGCGACGGCTGGTTGAGCAGTTCCGGTTTCTGCGCGACATCCACCAGTAGACGCCCGCGTGGGGCAAGGGTGGTCAGGCCGTTGACCAGACTGTTGGCCAGCGGATAGTTGCGTGTCTGAGCAGCGAGCTTGGTGCGTTCCCAGCGTTTTTGCTCGGTCAACTGGCCGTCGGCAGCCCAGATCCCAAACAGCGCATCACACGCCGCCGGTTGGGATTTGCCGGTCAGCCAAAGCTTGTCGGCGTTGGCATAACCCTCGGCCTTGCGGCCACTGCTGATCTGGTACTGCGCGTTCAGGCAGTCCAGCTCGGTGAAGTTGAGTTTCGGGTCGTAATACTTGACGAAGGTCGCCCATTCACCGCGGTCGGCCAACCAGCGCAACCAGCGCAGCTTCATCCAGTTGGCCTGGGGCAGGTCACCGTGTTCGGCGAGGAATTTTTCGATTTCCGCGTTGCTGGCGGTCTTCAGGCGGGCGGTCAACTCGTCGTAGGCCAGGTATGGCTCCAGCGGATAATCGGCGAGGGCCTGGCTGTAACGGAAGTACGGGCCGGTGTCGCCCTTGGCCAGGGCGCGTTTGGCCTCATCGTAATACTGGCGCTGGGTGGACAGGTCCACCGCCTGGGCGGATTGGGCAGCAGCGGCGGTGAGTAGCAAACAGGACAAAACACTGAAAAGGCGACTGCGCATGAGACATCCGGGCAGAGAAATCATGACAAGTGCCGACAGTGGCGGCACTGAATTGTCTGTAGCTTAGCCTTTTGCCAGCAGCCGGCGAAAGCTTTGCGGGCCTTGCGGCACAAGTTCGCAACAATTGTTGTGCAGAGTGCGTCAGCGGCGAAATTGCCGGCCTGCTCGGGTCCCGATTCAGGTAGAATGCGCGCCCGGTTTTTGGAGAAGCTCATGACCCTGCTCAAATTCAGCGATGTGTCCCTTGCATTCGGCGCGATGCCGTTGTTGGACAAGGTGTCCTGGCAGATCGCCCGTGGTGAGCGGGTGTGCATCATCGGCCGCAACGGCACTGGCAAGTCCAGCATGATGAAACTGGTCAAGGGCGACCAGAAGCCTGATGACGGCTCGGTGTGGCGTGCCCCCGGTCTGAAAATCGGTGAATTGCCGCAGGAATTGCCGGTCGCCGACGAGCGGACAGTGTTCGACGTGGTCGCCGAAGGCCTCGACGGTGTTGGCGCCTTGCTCGCCGAATACCATCACCTGAGCCAGAACATCGTCACCGACGCCGATCTGGACAAGCTGATGCACGTCCAGCATGACCTTGAAGCCCGTGACGGCTGGCGTTTGCAGACCCTGGTCGACAGCACCCTCAGCCGCCTGCAACTGCCGGCCGACAAGACCCTCGCCGAGTTGTCCGGCGGCTGGCGTCGTCGCGTGCTGCTGGCGCAGGCGCTGGTGTCCGAGCCGGATCTGCTGCTGCTCGACGAACCGACCAACCACCTGGACATCGGTGCGATTGCCTGGCTCGAAGAAGCACTGAAGGATTTCCAGGGTGCCGTGCTGTTCATCACGCACGACCGTTCCTTCCTGCAAAACCTCGCCACCCGCATCCTCGAACTGGATCGCGGCGGCCTGATCGACTGGAACGGCGACTACGCCAGTTTTCTGGTTCACAAAGAAGCCGCACTGGCTGCTGAAGAAACCGCCAACGCGCTGTTCGACAAGCGTCTGGCCCAGGAAGAAGTGTGGATTCGTCAGGGTATCAAGGCCCGTCGTACCCGTAACGAAGGCCGCGTACGTGCGCTGAAAGCCCTGCGCGTGGAGCGCAGTGAGCGTCGCGAGCGCACCGGCAAGGCCAACATCCAGCTGGATACCGCAGAGAAGTCCGGCAAGCAGGTGATGGTGCTGGATAACGTGAGCTTCGCGCATCCAGGCGGTCCGTTCCTGATCCGCGATTTTTCCATGGTGCTGCAGCGCGGCGACCGGATCGGTCTGCTCGGCGCCAACGGTACCGGCAAGACCACCCTGCTGAAACTGATGCTCAGCGGTCTGCAACCGACTAGCGGCAAGGTGGAAGAGGGCACCCGGATCGACGTGGCCTACTTCGACCAGCTGCGCCATCAGCTGGATCTGGAAAAAACCGTGATCGATAACGTCGCCGAAGGTCGCGACTTCATCGACATCGACGGCCAGAGTCGCCACGTGCTCAGCTACCTCGGCGACTTCCTGTTCAGCCCGCAGCGTGCCCGCACGCCGGTGAAGGCTTTGTCCGGTGGTGAGCGTGCGCGTCTGTTGCTGGCCAAACTGTTCAGCAAGCCAGCGAACCTGCTGGTACTCGACGAACCGACCAACGACCTCGACGTGGAAACCCTCGAGCTGCTCGAAGAAGTGCTGTTGACCTTCAACGGCACTGTGCTGATGGTCAGCCACGACCGGGCATTCCTCGACAACGTGGTGACCAGCACCCTGGTCTTCGAAGGTGAAGGCAAGGTTCGCGAATACGTCGGTGGCTATCAGGACTGGATCCGTCAGGGCGGTTCGCCGCGTCTGTTGGGCGTGACCGAAAGCAAGTCCGGCAAGGCTGACCTGAATTCGGCGGTGGTCACTGCCGAGCCGGCTCCGGTCGCCGCGCCTGTTGCTGCGGCCCCGGCTGCGAAGAAGAAGCTGAGCTACAAGCTTCAGCGCGAGCTGGAAGCGTTGCCGGGCGACATCGACGCCAAGGAGCAGCAGATCGCTGCTGTTGAGGCTGAAATGGCTGAAGCCGGTTTCTACCAGCGTCCGCCAGCCGAAACGGCCAAAGTCATTGCTTCGCTGGAGCAGTTGCAGGCTGAGCTGGATGCGTTGGTAGAGCGTTGGGCCGAGCTGGACGCCTGATAGCTTCCTGTCATGAAAAAGCCCGGCGTCCAGTGATGGGCGCCGGGCTTTTTTAGCTTTTCATAAGAGAGCGGGATCAGCGTTTGACCAGGTGCACCGCCAGCACATCGCAAGGCGCGCCGTGCAGTACATCGTTGGCGGTCGAGCCCAATAGCAGCGCCAGGCCGTGCCGGCCATGGCTGCCGACCACGATCAGGTCGCATTCCTGATCCTTGGCGAAATGGTGGATTTCCTGGCGTGGCTGACCATAGGTCAGGTGGCAGTTGGAGCCTTCCAGTTCGGTGTATTTGTGCTTCAGGCGCTCGAGGCGCTCCTTGGCCTGATCGAACTGCTGTTGTTGCAGTTGTGACAGATCCATCGGCACGTCACCCCCGAAGGCCATGGCCATCGGTTCGACGATATGCACCAGCGACAGCTTGGCGCCATTGCTCACCGACAGCTCTCGGGCGCGGTGGATCACAGGGTCGCACTCTTCGGTCAGATCTACGGCGACCAGGATATGGTGGTAGGGCATGAGGTGCTCCTCGTGAGGGATCAATATTGTTAAGTATGGCTGGTTTCAAGCGCATTGGTTCCAAAGTGACGCAATGGGCTCATCAAGATTCGGGAGTAGAGATATGACGGTCTGGCTGGTGGTGTCAATCCTGCTGGTGGTGTTGAGCCCCCTGGCGTGGTTGCGCCCGTCCCGTGCACAGAGTGGCCGGATAGCCTTGCGCACGGAGGCCCGGCGCATCGGGTTGGCCATGCAGCTGGCGCCTCAGGAATGGCCGCACTGGCTGTCTCAGGAGCCGCCCAATCCGTGTGCGCAATACCATCGGCCGCGGCGCAGCAAGCAGCCGGTGTGCTGGACGTACTGGCAGAAATCCCCGGGCGTGTGGGTCAATCAGTGGCAGGAAGCCTGTGAGGACCCGCTTCTGCTGAATCATTTCGAGAAATTGCCGGGCAACGTTTTCAAGGTTGAAGCCGACAAGCAGATGATCGCGCTCTATTGGGGCGAGAAAGGCGAAGCGGCGGTTTTGCTGGAGATTGATGCCACGCTGAAAGCGCTGGCATGACTCGCGGACTTTTCGCGCTGCAACGGTGCGAAACGTCCGGCAGACGAGCAATAAAAAGCCCGACATGATTCATCGGGCGGGGTTGGCCAGGCAGGCCGGAAATTCTTTTTGGCGTTGATCCGGTCAGGTCCGGTCAGCAAAAGTGCGCCTGTTTTCCTTCGTAGTCCAGCCAGCGTAGCCTGTTAAACAAGGCCTGCAGCGAATTAGGGCGACTTTTCTAACTATTAATCTTATGAATGCCCTCACATGCAAGCATGTGTTGGCGGGCTGCGTCTTACAGAAATGACCGCAAAGTCGCATTTCAACCCGTATTTAGGGCGATTGACAATTGTCGGAAATTCCGTGAAGGTGGCGTACCCAAATCAAACGGGCGTATGAATTGAGCGTTTGTATTGCAGACTGCTCCTACAGAATCCCGACTATCGCGTTGGCGGGTGTGCCGGGTGGATTGGTGTCAGCATTGACGAAAAAGCGTCCTGCCGAGCCATTCGCCTGCGTCCGACGTGTACTGTTCAGCTTCCATATCGTGGAGATCAGTTGATGATTTACGAAGGTAAAGCCATCACGGTTAAAGCTCTTGAAAGTGGCATCGTCGAATTGAAATTCGACCTCAAGGGTGAGTCCGTCAACAAGTTCAACCGTCTTACCCTGAACGAACTGCGTCAGGCCGTAGACACCATCAAGGCAGATGCTTCGATCAAGGGCGTGATCGTCAGCAGTGGCAAGGACGTGTTCATCGTCGGCGCCGACATCACCGAATTTGTCGACAACTTCAAGCTGCCGGATGCCGAGCTGGTTGCTGGCAATCTCGAAGCCAACAAGATCTTCAGCGATTTCGAAGACCTCAACGTTCCGACCGTCGTCGCGATCAACGGCATCGCCCTGGGTGGCGGTCTGGAAATGTGCCTGGCCGCGGACTACCGCGTCATGTCCACCAAGGCCAAGATCGGTCTGCCGGAAGTCAAACTGGGCATCTACCCGGGCTTCGGCGGTACCGTGCGTCTGCCGCGCCTGATCGGTGCCGACAACGCTATCGAGTGGATTGCCGCCGGCAAGGAAAACCGTCCTGAAGACGCGCTGAAAGTCGGCGCTGTCGATGCCGTGGTTGCTCCTGAAAAACTGCAGGACGCGGCCCTTGAACTGATCAAACGCGCCATCTCCGGCGAGTTCGACTACAAGGCCAAGCGCCAGCCGAAGCTGGAAAAGCTCAAGCTGAACGCCATTGAACAAATGATGGCTTTCGAAACCGCCAAAGGTTTCGTGGCTGGCCAGGCCGGCCCGAACTACCCGGCACCGGTCGAAGCGATCAAGACCATCCAGAAAGCCGCGAACTTCGGTCGCGACAAGGCGCTGGAAGTCGAAGCCGCAGGTTTCGTGAAACTGGCCAAGACCTCTGCCGCGCAGAGCTTGATCGGTCTGTTCCTGAACGATCAGGAACTGAAGAAAAAGGCCAAGGCCTACGACGAAATCGCCAAAGATGTGAAGCAGGCTGCCGTACTGGGCGCCGGCATCATGGGTGGCGGTATCGCCTATCAGTCGGCCTCCAAAGGTACGCCGATCCTGATGAAGGACATCAACGAACACGGTATCGAGCAAGGTCTGGCGGAAGCCGCCAAGCTGCTGGTCGGCCGCGTTGATAAAGGCCGCATGACCGCCGCGAAAATGGCTGAAGTGCTCAACGGTATTCGTCCTACGCTGTCTTACGGCGATTTCGGTCACGTTGACCTGGTCGTTGAAGCTGTAGTCGAGAACCCGAAAGTCAAGCAAGCCGTTCTGGCGGAAGTCGAAGACAAGGTCAAAGAGGACACCATCCTCGCGTCCAACACCTCGACCATTTCCATCAGCCTGCTGGCCAAGGCCCTCAAGCGTCCGGAAAACTTCGTCGGCATGCACTTCTTCAACCCGGTGCACATGATGCCGCTGGTGGAAGTGATCCGTGGCGAGAAGTCCAGCGAGCTGGCTGTTGCCACCACCGTTGCCTACGCCAAGAAAATGGGCAAGAACCCGATCGTCGTCAACGACTGCCCGGGCTTCCTGGTCAACCGCGTACTGTTCCCGTACTTCGGCGGTTTCGCCAAACTGGTCAGCGCCGGTGTGGACTTCGTCCGTATCGACAAGATCATGGAAAAATTCGGCTGGCCGATGGGCCCGGCATACCTGATGGACGTGGTCGGCATCGACACCGGCCACCACGGTCGTGACGTGATGGCTGAAGGTTTCCCGGATCGCATGAAGGACGACCGTCGTTCGGCCATTGACGTGCTTTACGAAGCCAAGCGTCTGGGTCAGAAGAACGGCAAGGGCTTCTATGCCTACGAGGCCGACAAGAAAGGCAAGCAGAAGAAAGTCGCCGACCCGTCGGTACTGGAAGTGCTCAAGCCGATCGTCTACGAGCAGCGTGAAGTCACTGACGAAGACATCATCAACTGGATGATGATCCCGCTGTGCCTGGAAACCGTGCGTTGCCTGGAAGACGGCATCGTCGAAACCGCTGCCGAAGCCGACATGGGTCTGGTCTACGGTATTGGTTTCCCTCCATTCCGTGGCGGTGCGCTGCGTTACATCGATTCGATCGGTGTTGCCGAGTTCGTTGCCCTGGCCGACCAGTACGCTGATTTGGGCGCGCTCTACCACCCGACCGCGAAGCTGCGTGAAATGGCCAAAACCGGCCAACGGTTCTTCGGTTAAGCGTCCCAACTTTTGAGCGAGAGTGAAATTTTATGAGCTTGAATCCAAGAGACGTCGTGATTGTCGACTTCGGTCGTACTCCGATGGGCCGCTCCAAGGGCGGCATGCACCGCAACACCCGCGCTGAAGACATGTCGGCGCACCTGATCAGCAAACTGCTGGAACGCAACGCCAAGGTCGATCCTGCCGAAGTCGAGGACGTGATCTGGGGCTGTGTGAACCAGACCCTGGAGCAGGGCTGGAACATCGCGCGCATGGCGTCGCTGATGACCCAGATCCCGCACACCTCGGCCGGCCAGACCGTCAGCCGTCTGTGTGGCTCGTCGATGAGCGCGCTGCACACCGCTGCGCAAGCGATCATGACCGGAAACGGTGACGTGTTCGTGGTTGGCGGCGTCGAGCATATGGGTCACGTAAGCATGATGCACGGTGTCGATCCGAACCCGCACATGTCCCTGTACGCGGCGAAAGCCTCGGGCATGATGGGCCTGACTGCTGAAATGCTCGGCAAGATGCACGGCATCACTCGCGAACAGCAGGACGCCTTTGGCGTGCGTTCCCACCAGCTCGCCCATAAAGCGACTGTGGAAGGCAAGTTCAAGGACGAAATCATCCCGATGCAGGGCTATGACGAGAACGGTTTCCTGAAAACCTTCGACTACGACGAAACCATTCGTCCGGAAACCACCCTGGAAAGCCTGGCGGCTCTGAAGCCGGCGTTCAATCCAAAGGGCGGCACCGTGACTGCCGGTACTTCGTCGCAGATCACCGATGGTGCTTCGTGCATGATCGTGATGTCGGCGCAGCGTGCACAGGACCTGGGCATTCAGCCGCTCGCCGTGATTCGTTCGATGGCAGTGGCAGGTGTGGATCCGGCGATCATGGGCTATGGTCCGGTACCGGCTACTCAGAAAGCACTGAAGCGTGCCGGCCTGGGTATCAACGATATCGACTTCTTCGAGCTCAACGAAGCGTTCGCCGCACAGGCTCTGCCAGTGCTGAAAGACCTGAAAGTGCTCGACAAGATGAACGAGAAGGTTAACCTGCACGGCGGCGCGATCGCCCTGGGTCACCCGTTCGGTTGCTCCGGTGCCCGTATTTCCGGCACCTTGCTGAACGTGATGAAGCAGAATGGCGGCACCTTCGGGGTGGCCACCATGTGCATTGGCCTCGGCCAAGGCATCTCCACCGTCTTCGAACGCGTTTAAGCGTCTCGTCGATGGAAGCCGGGGCCAAGTGCCCCGGTTTTTGTTTTTGCGGATTTATTTTTGTATTTATTTTGAAAAAATTTGAGTGAGGGCCGAAGCGTGCCGATACAACCTGGGCTCTACCAACATTACAAAGGTCCGCAGTACCGCGTATTCAGTGTTGCGCGGCATTCCGAGACCGAAGAAGAAGTGGTCTTTTACCAAGCCCTGTATGGCGATTACGGCTTTTGGGTACGTCCCTTGAGCATGTTCCTGGAGTCCGTCGAAGTTGACGGCGAGCAGGTCCCGCGCTTTGCTTTGGTGCAAGCCGAACCAAGCCTTTTTTCGAAGCCATAAGGCGAGTGCGCGCAAAACCCTGCGCTTGACCTCACCTTGTAGCCACTATATATAGCGGTGCCGCGTCAGGCGCCAACCGCCTTTCACTTCTAGAATTCAGGAATTTTCTGATCCATGGGCAAATCGCTGGTCATTGTGGAATCCCCGGCTAAGGCCAAGACCATCAACAAGTATCTGGGCAACCAATACGTGGTGAAGTCGAGTATCGGCCATATCCGAGACCTGCCCACCAGCGGTTCGGCTAGCGCCAGCAAGGAGCCTGCCGCCAAGCGCGGCAAGGCCGCCGCGGGCGAAGGGCCGGTGCTCTCGCCGAAGGAAAAGGCACGTAAACAGCTCGTTTCGCGCATGGGTGTCGATCCCGATCATGGCTGGAAAGCCAAGTACGAGATCCTCCCGGGCAAGGAAAAAGTCATCGAAGAGCTGCGCCGGCTCGCCAAGGATGCTGACACCATCTATCTCGCAACCGACTTGGATCGCGAGGGGGAAGCCATTGCCTGGCACCTGCGCGAAGCCATCGGTGGTGACGACAGCCGCTACAAGCGCGTGGTGTTCAACGAAATCACCAAGAAAGCGATTCAGGAAGCCTTCTCGGAGCCGGGCGAGCTCGATATCGATCGAGTGAATGCCCAGCAGGCCCGTCGCTTCCTCGACCGCGTCGTGGGTTACATGGTTTCGCCGCTGCTGTGGGCCAAGATCGCTCGCGGCCTGTCCGCCGGTCGTGTGCAATCGGTTGCCGTGAAACTGGTGGTCGAGCGTGAGCGCGAGATTCGCGCGTTCAATCCGGAAGAATACTGGGAAGTGCATGCCGATCTCGGCACCACCAAAGGTTCGACCGTGCGTTTCGAAGTGGCGCGTGAGAAGGGCGAAGCTTTCAAGCCGCTCAACGAAGCTCAGGCCATGGCTGCGCTGGAGAAGCTGAAATCCTCCAGCTACAGCATCGTCAAGCGTGAAGACAAACCGACCAGCAGCAAACCGTCGGCACCGTTCATCACTTCCACCCTGCAACAGGCCGCGAGCAACCGCCTGGGCTTTGGCGTGAAGAAAACCATGATGATGGCTCAGCGTCTGTACGAAGCTGGCTACATCACTTATATGCGTACCGACTCGACCAACCTCTCGGCTGATGCCGTGACGATGGCGCGCGATTACATCGAAACCGAATTCGGCAAGAAGTACCTGCCGGAGTCGCCGAACGTCTATAGCAGCAAGGAAGGCGCACAAGAGGCTCACGAAGCGATCCGTCCTTCCGACGCCAACACCACGCCGAGCAAGCTCGCGGGTATGGAGCGTGATGCTGAGCGCCTCTACGAGCTGATCTGGCGCCAGTTCCTGGCTTGCCAGATGCTGCCGGCTCAATACCTGTCGACCACCGTCAGCGTGGCCGCTGGCGACTTCGAGCTGCGTGCCAAGGGTCGTATCCTTAAGTTCGACGGTTACACCCGCGTTCTGCCGCAAATTGCCAAGCCTGGCGACGACGATGTCCTGCCGGACATGGCGCAGGGCGACGTGATGAAACTGATCAAGCTTGATCCGACCCAGCATTTCACCAAGCCGCCGGCCCGTTACTCGGAAGCCAGCCTGGTGAAGGAAATGGAAAAGCGCGGCATTGGCCGTCCTTCGACCTATGCGGCGATCATTTCGACCATTCAGGATCGCGGTTACGTGACCCTGCATAACCGCCGTTTCTATTCGGAAAAGATGGGCGACATCGTCACCGAGCGTCTGTCGGAGAGTTTCTCGAACCTCATGGACTACGGCTTCACTGCTGGCATGGAAGAAAACCTCGATGACGTGGCCCAGGGCGAGCGCGACTGGAAAAACGTGCTGGACGAGTTCTACGGTGACTTCAAAAAGAAACTTGAAGTAGCCGAGAATCCGGAAGCCGGCATGCGCGCCAATCAGCCGGTAATGACCGACATTCCGTGCACCACCTGCGGCCGTCCGATGCAGATTCGTACTGCCTCTACCGGCGTGTTCCTCGGTTGCTCGGGCTATAGCCTGCCGCCGAAAGAACGCTGCAAGGCCACCGTCAACCTGGTGCCGGGCGATGAAATCGCTGCGGACGACGAGGGCGAATCGGAATCCCTGGTGCTGCGCGGCAAGCATCGCTGCCCGATCTGCAGCACGGCGATGGACGCTTACCTGCTCGACGAAAAGCGCAAGCTGCACATCTGCGGTAACAACCCGGATTGCGCCGGCTATGAAATCGAAGAAGGCAGCTACCGCATCAAGGGCTACGAAGGTCCGAGCCTGGAATGCGACAAGTGCGGCAGCGAGATGCAGCTCAAGACCGGCCGTTTCGGCAAGTTCTTCGGTTGCACCAACGCGACCTGCAAGAACACCCGCAAGCTGCTGAAGAGCGGTGACGCGGCGCCGCCGAAGATGGATCCGGTGAAGATGCCTGAGCTGAAATGCGAAAAGGTCAACGACACCTACATCCTGCGTGACGGTGCGTCCGGTCTGTTCCTGGCGGCCAGTCAGTTCCCGAAAAACCGCGAGACCCGTGCTCCGCTGGTGATCGAGATTCTGCCGCACAAGGATGAGATCGATCCGAAGTACCACTTCCTGTGCGAAGCGCCGCAGAAGGATCCGGATGGTCTGCCAGCAGTGATTCGCTACAGCCGCAAGACCAAGGAGCAATACGTCCAGACCGAAGTCGACGGCAAGCCGACTGGCTGGAAAGCGTTCTTCGACGGTGGCAAGTGGACAGTTGAAGACAAGCGTCCGGCAAAAGCCAAGGCTTGAGCAAACGCTGATATGAAGGTGCGCTGATCAGGCGCCTTCAATACAAAAGGCCGCATGACAACCTTCGGGTTTTCATGCGGCCTTTTTGTTTAAAGCTTGCGGTCGGATCGGCTGATCCATGACACTGTCCGGCCTGTGTGAAGCAATTATTTCGTTGTGGAGAGTGCCGCTATGGCCCACGAACTCTATACCCGTACCAATCAGAAGATCTATTTCGCGGGTCTGTCGCTGGAAGCGCTGGCCAGGGCCGAAGAGGGGCGGGCGATGAATTCGCTGGCGCTGATTCAGGCCGGGCGCGAATCGGCGTTGTTCCATCTCTATGGTGCGCTGCTGGGGTTATGTCACGAAATTGCCGGGTTCTACAGGCTGCCGCAGGCCAATGCGCCGCGGGCTGAAACGCTGCTGACGCGTGAAGTGCTGGAGTCGATTGCCATTCCGGAGTTGGCCGAGATGGTTGAGTTGGCGGGTAATCCGGAAACCTGGCTGGCTAAATTGCTGGCCGCGCATTCGGCGCTGTTTCAGCCACCACGTGTGCCACACAAGCCAAAGGGTGATGTGACCCAGCCGCTGATTCAGGCGGTTAATCTGGATGAAGAGCAGGCGCCCGAAGAATTAAGTCGTGAAGAGCTGGAGAGCTGGCGGCAGAGCCTGAAGGGTCTGGCCATCCGTTTCCGTGAAGGCTTGAACGAGTGCTGATGGCTTCCTGGCTGGCGGCGACGAGATGCGTGCTGCTGGTCAAGATCCTGAGCGAATCCTGAACGATCTCTATATAATCCCTGCCTTTCGTGGAGAACAGACCCATATGCCAACGTCCTTTCTAGAAATTGTCGAGCTACCAGACGGCCGAATCGAACTGCGCAGGGCCGAGGACGAGGGTTCTCTGGTAACTCTGGATTTCTCCGAGGATGCCAAGGCATTTCTGCAGGGCCAACACGTTGAAATTGCCAAGGCGATGCTGAGCGTCGGCGTGCAAATGGCCGGTCGAATGGTTGAAGGCGAGTTTGATAAGGAAGAGGGGCCGCGGGTTCTTCATTGAGCACCGCCCGTCGATTATCCCTTCGGTTCGGCTTCTCTATCCCTTGAGAAGCCCCGCGCTCGAAGTAGCGCGCATGCAGTCAGCCCAGTCGAATATTCAGGCTTTGAGCGTCCCCGGTGCGGGCGGCGCTGATCAGTTGTTGGCGTGAGCCTGAGTTGAGCGGGTTCAACCATGTCACCACCGTATGGCTACGACCCAGGCGCAGGGCTTCGCAAGCCAGTTGCTGAGCGCTCTGTGTGCCGCGCGGGTGCAACAGCAGGATGCGTTCACGATTCAATCCGGCATCCCGCAACCAGGTTTGGGTCAGGCTCGCCGGTGGCGCGATCAGGGTCAGCCAGCGGGCATCCTGGTCATCACTCAATTCGCGAAGAATCGGTGCCAGCAGGTTCAGGCAGTTCCCGGCCGCGCCGCGCAGCGACAGTTCACTGAACGCTTCGGGTTCGACATTCCATGGGCGCTCGGCTACATCCTTGAGGATGGGGGCCAGTGGTTGCGCCAGAAATGCCTCGAACAACGGCAGCTGTGTTTGCTGAGGTGCGTGTGGGAACTGCATAAAGCCTCCTTTAGCGGCGGATGACGCCGACACTCAAGCCTTCGATCACCAGTTCCTGATCTTTCAGGTTGACTTCGATAGGGGCGAACTCAGGGTTTTCGGCGATCAGCCAGACCTTGCTGCCATCGCGTTTGAAGCGTTTGACCGTCACTTCGTCGCCGATCCGGGCGACGACGATCTGACCGTTGCGTGCTTCCCGGGTCGTGTGAACCGCCAGCAGGTCACCGTCGAAAATACCGATGTCCTTCATGCTCATCCCGTGGACGCGCAAAAGGTAGTCGGCGCGAGGGTGGAAGAAGGCCGGGTTGATATTGCAGGACTCTTCGATATGTTGCTGGGCGAGAATCGGTGCACCGGCGGCCACGCGGCCAATGATCGGCAGGGTGGATTCGTCAACCTTGGCTTCGAAGCCTGGGATTCGAATGCCGCGAGAGGCCCCCGGGGTCATCTCGATCGCGCCTTTGCGGGCGAGCGCCTTGAGGTGCTCTTCGGCGGCGTTGGGGGATTTGAACCCCAGTTCCTGAGCGATTTCCGCGCGGGTCGGCGGGTAGCCGTTGTCTTCGAGGCAGCGTTTGATAAAGGCCAGAATCTCGGCTTGGCGTGGCGTCAGCTTAATCATATTGATCGCTCTGTCTTTTTATACAGTGACTGGGATTATATACAGTGAGTCGGTCTTGGCAATGGCCGTTTTTTGCCAGGCCGCCGGACGGTCAGTGACGGCGTCGATTAATGTGGCGTCCTTGTTGTGGTTAAATACCTGACCGACCATTCCCAAAACGAACTGGCAGGCTTGACAAGGCATAGGCTGAAACGTATGTTTCAAACAAGTGTTTGTCAGGCGGAGTAGCCATGGCCCAGTCGGAAACCGTTGAACGCATTCTTGATGCTGCAGAACAGCTGTTCGCGGAAAAAGGTTTCGCCGAAACCTCATTGCGTCTGATCACCAGCAAGGCAGGGGTCAACCTTGCTGCGGTGAACTATCACTTCGGTTCGAAGAAGGCGCTGATCCAGGCAGTCTTCTCGCGTTTCCTCGGTCCGTTCTGCATCAGTCTCGATAAAGAGCTGGAGCGGCGTCAGGCCAAGCCGGAGAACAAGCCTTCGCTTGAGGAGCTGCTGGAAATCCTCGTCGAGCAGGCACTGGTGGTACAGCCACGCAGCGGCAACGATCTGTCGATCTTCATGCGCTTGCTCGGTCTTGCATTCAGCCAGAGCCAGGGCCACTTGCGCCGTTATCTGGAAGATATGTACGGCAAGGTATTCCGCCGCTACATGTTGTTGGTGAACGAAGCCGCCCCGCGCATTCCTCCTATCGAACTGTTCTGGCGTGTGCACTTCATGCTTGGTGCTGCGGCGTTCAGCATGTCGGGTATCAAGGCGTTGCGCGCGATTGCCGAGACCGATTTCGGCGTCAACACCTCCATCGAGCAGGTGATGCGTCTGATGGTGCCGTTCCTGGCGGCCGGCATGCGTGCCGAAACCGGCGTCACCGACACCGCGATGGCCACCGCGCAGCTGCGACCACGCAGCAAATCGGCGCCGACGCCTGCCAAGGTTTAACTGTCCATGGGTGGGCGCGGCAGCTGACATCCGCTAAGCTAGCCGCCCATGCCGACTCTCGTTCTGAACCCGTTTCTCATTGAAATCACCGACCTGCCGGGCAATGCCCCTGGTGGTGGTTTCGTGGGCAACGGGTTTTTCGTTTTCAAGGAATCTCTATGACTGCTGGCCTGCAAGGCTCGTTGATGGTGGACGTCGCCGGTACCTGGCTGACGGCCGAAGATCGCCAATTGTTGCGTCAGCCCGAAGTGGGCGGCCTGATCATTTTTGCCCGCAATATCGAGCATCCACGCCAGGTGCGTGAGTTGAGCGCGGCGATCCGTGCCATTCGCCCGGATCTGTTGCTGGCGGTGGATCAGGAAGGCGGTCGCGTCCAGCGTCTGCGTCAGGGCTTTGTGCGTCTGCCGGCCATGCGAGCCATTGCCGACAACCCGAACGCCGAGTATCTGGCCGAGCAATGCGGCTGGATCATGGCCACTGAAGTGCTGGCTGTCGGCCTCGATCTGAGCTTTGCTCCCGTGCTGGACCTGGATTACCAGCGCAGCGCCGTCGTCGGCACTCGTTCGTTCGAAGGTGATCCGGAGCGCGCCGCGCTACTCGCCGGTGCTTTCATCAAAGGCATGAACAGTGCCGGCATGGCGGCTACCGGCAAGCATTTCCCCGGTCACGGCTGGGCGGAAGCCGACTCTCACGTCGCAATCCCCAACGACGAGCGCAGTCTTGACGAGATCCGCGCCAACGACCTGGTACCGTTCGCCAAGCTGAGCAAGCAATTGGCCGCCGTCATGCCGGCCCACGTGATTTATCCGCAAGTCGATGCGCAGCCCGCCGGTTTCTCCCGGCGCTGGTTGCAGGACATCCTGCGTGGCGAGTTGCAGTTCGACGGCGTGATCTTCAGTGACGACCTGTCGATGGCCGGTGCGCACGTGGTGGGCGATGCGGCCAGCCGTATCGAAGCCGCACTCAGTGCCGGTTGCGACATGGGCCTGGTGTGCAACGATCGCGCTGCCGCCGAGCTGGCCCTGAGCGCCGCGCAACGCATGAAGGTCAAGCCGTCGCCACGCATCGCGCGGATGCGCGGTCAGGCGTTCGCCAACACCGAATACCGTCAGGATCCGCGCTGGCTGACCGCTGTCGGCGCGCTCAAAGACGCTCAACTGATCGATTAAGGATTTTTCGCTATGACGGTTTACGCAATCATCGGTGGCACCGGCCTGACCCAGCTGGAAGGTCTGAGCATTCGTCAGTCGCTGGCGGTGGATACGCCTTATGGTGCGCCATCGGCCGAAGTCCAGATTGGCGAATACGCCGGTAAGGAAGTGCTGTTCCTGGCTCGCCACGGTCACCCGCATCGCTTCCCGCCGCACAAGGTCAACTACCGCGCCAATCTGTGGGCGTTGAAGCAGGCCGGGGCCGAAGCAATCATTGCGGTCAACGCCGTGGGCGGGATCCATCCTGCAATGGGTACCGGACATTTCTGCGTGCCGCATCAGATCGTGGACTACACCAGCGGTCGCGAGCACACCTATTTCGCCGATGATCTGGAACATGTCACGCACATCGACTTCAGCTTTCCCTACAGCGAGCCACTGCGTCAGCAACTGATTGCTGCGTTGGCCGCCGAAGGTTGCGAATACAGCGATCAAGGCGTTTACGCCTGCACCCAGGGCCCGCGTCTGGAAACCGTGGCCGAGATCGTGCGTCTGGAGCGCGATGGTTGCGACATCGTTGGCATGACCGGCATGCCGGAAGCGGCACTGGCTCGCGAGCTGGATCTGGATTACGCCTGTCTGTCGCTGGTGGTGAACCCGGCGGCGGGCAAGACCACGGCGGTGATCACCATGGCCGAGATCGAGCAGGCGCTGCATGACGGCATGGGCAAGGTGAAGTCGACGTTGGCGCGGGTACTCAAGGGCTGAGTCTGGCTCCGGAGTGACTCGAACGAACAGGCGCTGAGGATCTCAGCGCTTTTCAAACTTGTCCGGCAACGGCGCAAACAGCGCCTCGATATCATCACTCTGCAACTTCCAGTCCCCGGCCTTGCGCCCATCCAGCACACCGGCCGCCAGGTCGGACTTTTCCTTCTGCAGATGCTGAATCTTCTCCTCGACCGTCCCCCGGGCAATCATCTTGTAGACGAATACCGGCTTCTCCTGACCAATGCGATACGCACGGTCGGTTGCCTGGTTTTCGGTCGCCGGGTTCCACCACGGATCGTAGTGAATCACGGTGTCCGCTTCCGTCAGGTTCAGACCAACGCCGCCAGCCTTCAGGCTGATGAGAAAGATCTGACGCTTGCCGCTCTGGAATTCCTTCACTGGCGTGCGTCGATCCCGAGTCTGTCCAGTCAGCAACGCGTAGGCGACGTTGCGTTTTTTCAGCTCATCCTCGATCAGTGACAGCATCGAAGTGAACTGTGAGAACAGCAGAATTCGCCGTCCTTCCTCAAACAACTCCTCGAGCATTTCCATCAGGCTGTCGAGCTTGCCTGAGGTGCTGCCGCGAGCGGGCAGGGTGGCGTCGTTGACCAGGCGCAAGTCACAGCAAACCTGACGCAGCTTGAGCAGCGCTTCGAGAATGATGATCTGACTGCGCGCCACGCCTTTACGGGTGATCTCGTCGCGAACCTTCTTGTCCATGGCCAGGCGCATGGTTTCGTACACGTCGCGCTGGGCTTCGTTGAGGTCGACCCAGTGGATGATCTCGGTTTTTGGCGGCAGCTCGGTCGCAACCTGTTCCTTGGTGCGGCGCAGCAGAAACGGTTTGATCCGACCGTTGAGGTGCTGAAGTCTGACTTCGCTGGCGCGTTTTTCGATCGGCACACGGTAATCGGCGTTGAAGCTTTTGACGTCGCCGAGCCAGCCGGGCAGCAGGAAGTGAAACAGCGACCACAGCTCGCCCAGATGGTTTTCCAGCGGCGTACCGCTGAGGCACAGGCGCTGGCGGGCGTTCAGTTCACGGGCTGCCTGGGCGGCTTTGCTGTTCGGGTTCTTGATGTATTGCGCCTCATCCAGCACCAACACATGCAGTGGCTGCTGTGCGAGGCGCTCGACATCCTTGGGCAGCAGCGCATAGGTCGTGAGAATCAGGTCGTAATCGTCCAGATGCTCGAAATGCTTTTTGCGGCTGGCGCCGTACAGGGCAACGACCTTGAGCTGAGGCGTGAAGTGCGCCGCCTCGTCCAGCCAGTTGGGGATCAGGCTGGTGGGCATCACCACCATGCAGGGGCGATCCAGGCGTCCGGCATTTTTCTCGCTGAGAATGTGCGCCAGGGTCTGTAGGGTTTTGCCCAGTCCCATGTCGTCCGCGAGAATTCCGCCAACCTCAAGTTGCCGCAGCGACTGCATCCAGCTCAAGCCCTCAAGCTGATAAGGCCGCAGTGTCGCGTTCAACCCTTCCGGCGCCTCGGCACTGTAGTCGCGGATATCGCGCAGGCGTTGGGCGAAGCTGCGAATCTGCTCGCCGCCCTCCCACAGCAGGGGGATGCCTTCCAGCGAGTTGAGCCGGATAGCGTCAGCCTTGCTCAAGCGCAGGGTGGTTTCACCCGGCTCTTGCAGATAGAACTCGCCCAGCGTCGCCAGCACCGGTTTCAACCGGCCGAGGGGCAGGGCGACTTGCAAGGGGCCGTGCTCGCTGTTGCGTTGCGGGATGTTCACCAGAATCAACTCGTCGTCCCGTCGCCGGGCAAGGCGTTCGGGGTTGAGGATTTCCGTGTGCGAGCGCATCAGGTTGAGCAGGATAGGTAGCAGGCTCAGGCGTTCGCCATTGACGATGATGCCCAGCTCAAGATCGAACCAGTCGCGTTCCGGGGTCTGCTCGACCGTGGCATACCAGTCATCGACGGCTGTCAGGTCGAAGCCGAATTCATCATCGACCAGCAATTCCCAGCCTTGGGTGCGCAGCTTCGGCAGGTCGTTCAGGGTAAACGTCAGCCAGGCGCTGTCATTGACCATTTCATAGAGTTCGCCCGCGCTTTCCGGCAGGGCTTTGCTCTGCCGGGTGGCGATGCGAAAGCCGAGAATTCGCAGTTGCTCGCGGTAGCTTTGCTCGACGTCAGGATGGCGTTTGACCCGCAGGGTCTGTGCTTCCTGGCGAATCAGGATGTCGCTGTTTTTCTGGCCGCTGACGTATTCGTCGAGGTAGCTGAAGGACAGTGCCGCACGATGCTGAATGTAACGCTGCATCTTGCCGTTGCGCGGCTCGAACGCGCTGAACTCGACACTGGCCAGCCACAGGCGCGGCACCGGTTGCACGTTGTCCACCAGTACTTGCGGCGGCGCCTTGGGGCTGCGGTTTTCGAGGACGGCCTGGAGTTTTTCCAACAGTTCGGCGTCTTTGGCGGCGGCGGGGTATTCGAGGGTTTCCTGCACCTGCAGCAAGACCGCCGCACAGTGTTTGCAGTTGCTGTGAACCGGGCAGGTGCACGTGGCGTCGACCATCAGCAGTGTGCCTTTGGCTGACTCGCGCAGATGAATCGTCTGACGATAAATGTTGCCGCCAGAGCCTTCGCAACTGGCGGTAATGGTCGCATCGCCGACCTGCACGATCCGCACCCGGTTTTCCAGCGCGTAGCGGCGGCCACGCTCCAGGCTTTGTTCCTTGAATCGGCTGACCCAGGAGGAGGCCAGCGGTTTACTCAGAGGCGGGGACATAAGGACTTCAATCAGTCCGGTACGACTTCAGGCGCTTCCCGAGGCGCAGGCGCCGTCAGTGAAGTGATCTTGATCAGCAGGGCCAGGTGGCCGTTGTCCAGGTAGTTGAGCTGGCCGTTTTTGGTGTGGCTTTCCTGTTTCAGGCGTTCGCTGGCGGTGACCATGCCGTTGGCGTCGATCTGGTTGACCCAGAAGTCGGCGTTCACGTCGGTGAAGCGCCCGAGCTTCATTTCGATCGTGCCCTCGATGGGGAACTGGCCGAACTGCTCCTGACCTTCGCTGACCGCGACCTTCGCCGGTGTCTCGCCCAGTGTCTGCTGCCAGGCTTTGTGCATCAGCACGCTGTACTCGCCGCTGGCGGTGAGTTTGGTGGCGACGTCGTTCAGCGCTGTGGTGCGCTTGCTGTCATCACCCAGGCGTTGGGCGCCTGCGGCCCAGTCTTCGGGTGCGGCACGGCTGACGATGGCCGGCACGGCGTTCTGGCGCACCAGAATCATTTCGACCTGATACAGGTCATCGGCAAACACCGAGGGTGCTACCAGAGTCAGTAGCAAAGTCAGAGAGCGAAACAGGCGCATGCGGCGTCCTTCAAGCAGTTTTCGGGATGAGGCGCTCGAACAGCGCCTCCACAGTATTAAAGCGCTCTTCCGGGCGCTCCATCGGCACCTGGAACTTGAACATCGTGGCGCCTTCGAATTTGTAGCGTTTTGGCTGACTCTGGATCAGTTTGATCAGGGTCATCGGATCGACCGGTGTCTGTGCTGCGAACTCGATGCGTCCGCCTTGCGGGCCACCATCGACTTTCTTGATGCCCAGCTGTTCGGCCTGCAATTTCAGCGCCGTGATGCGCACCAGGTTCTTGGTCGGTTCCGGCAGCAGGCCGAAGCGGTCGATCATCTCCACTTGCAGATCTTTCAGGCCTTCCTCGTCGGTGGCCGAAGCGATGCGTTTGTAGAGGATCAAGCGTGCATGCACGTCCGGCAGGTAATCTTCCGGGATCAGCGCCGGCACCCGCAGGTTGACTTCCGGGCCGCCGCCGAGCGGTTGATCGAGGTTCGGCTGTTCGCCCTTGCGGATCGACTTCACCGCGCGCTCGAGCATTTCCATGTACAGCGTGAAGCCGACCGCCTGAATCTGCCCGCTCTGTCCGTCGCCCAGCAGTTCGCCGGCGCCACGGATTTCCAGGTCGTTGGTGGCCAGTACGAAGCCCGCGCCCAGATCCTGAGTATTGGCAATCGCCTCTAGACGTTTTTCCGCATCACCGGTGATCTGCTGGCGTGGCGGAGTCAGCAGGTAGGCGTAAGCCTGGTGGTGACTGCGGCCAACACGCCCGCGCAACTGGTGCAGCTGCGCCAGGCCGAACTTGTCGGCGCGCTCGATGATGATGGTGTTGGCGCTGGGCACGTCGATGCCGGTCTCGATGATGGTCGAGGCGATCAGCACGTTGAAGCGCTTGTGATAGAAGTCGCTCATCACCTGTTCGAGTTCGCGTTCACGCATCTGTCCGTGGCCGATGCCGATTCGCGCTTCCGGCACCAGTTCGGCCAGTTCGGCGGCGCATTTCTCGATGGTCTTCACATCGTTGTGCAGGTAATAGACTTGGCCGCCGCGCAGCAGCTCACGCAGCAAGGCTTCTTTGACCGTGCTCTTGTTCTGCTCCATGACGAAGGTGCGCACCGATAGGCGTCGCGCCGGCGGCGTGGCGATGATCGACAGATCGCGCATGCCCGACACCGCCATGTTCAGCGTGCGCGGAATCGGCGTGGCGGTCAGCGTGAGGATATCGACTTCGCTGCGCAGGGCCTTGAGCTGTTCTTTTTGACGGACGCCAAAACGGTGTTCTTCGTCGATGATCACCAGCCCGAGGTTTTTGATCTTGACGTCGTCCTGCAGCAGCTTGTGGGTGCCGATGACGATGTCGATGTTGCCTTCGGCCAGTTCGGCCACAGCGGCGTTCACTTCCTTGGCCGACTTGAAGCGGCTCATCACTTCCACGGTCACCGGCCAGTCGGCGAAGCGGTCGCGGAAGCTGTTGTAGTGCTGCTGGGCGAGCAGGGTGGTCGGTACCAGGATCGCCACTTGCTTGCCGCCGTGCACGGCGATGAACGCGGCGCGCATGGCCACTTCGGTCTTGCCGAAACCGACGTCGCCGCAGACCAGCCGATCCATCGGTTTCGGCGCGAGCATGTCTTCGCGCACGGCTTCGATGGTGGACTGCTGGTCCGGGGTTTCCTCGAACGGGAAACCGGCGCTGAAGGTTGCGTAGTCGGCTTTCGGATCGGCAAACGCGTAACCCTCGCGGGCGGCGCGACGGGCATAGATGTCGAGCAGTTCGGCAGCCACGTCGCGCACCTGTTCGGCAGCCTTGCGCTTGGCCTTCTGCCAGGTCTCGGAGCCGAGGCGGTGCAGCGGCGCCAGTGCGTCATCGCTGCCGGTGTAACGGGCGATCAAATGCAGGTTGGCCACCGGCACGTAAAGCTTGGCGTTCTCGGCGTATTCGAGGGTCAGGAATTCCGCGGCCTGATTGTCGATTTCCAGAATCGTCAGGCCGAGATAGCGGCCGACACCGTGGTCGATGTGCACCACCGGCGCACCTTCGCGCAGCTCGGTGAGGTTCTTGATCACCGCGTCGTTGTTGGCGTCGGCTCGTTTTTCGCGACGACGACGCTGCATCACGCGTTGGCCGAACAGCGGGCTTTCCGCGACCAGTGCCAGCGCCGGGTCGTCCAGCATCAGTCCTTCGTCGAGCGGGGCAATGGTGATCGCCAGGCGATCCTTGCTCGCGACAAAGTCCGGCCAGCTGTCGACGGTTTTCGGTCGCAGCTTCAAGCGTTCCAGCAATTCCAGCAGCACTTCGCGACGGCCGGCGGATTCGGCGGTGAACAGCACGCGCCCCGGGAATTCGTCGAGGAAGGCGGAAAGCGCGGCCAGCGGTTGCGTGGCCTTGGCTTCGATCGCCAGATTCGGCAAGGCCTGCGCCGGGAAGCGCTCACGGCCGGCACCGGTTTCCACGTCCTGCTGACTGGCGACCACTCGCGGCCAGTTCTTCAGGCGGGCGAAACAGTCTTCCACCGGCAGGAACAGTTCGGCCGGCGGCAATAAAGGACGCGATGGATCGACGCGGCGTTCTTCATACCGATTGCGCACGTCGTTCCAGAAGTTTTCCGCCGCTTGCTCGATGCCCGGCAGCGAGAACACCTGGGTGTCCTGGGGCAGGTAGTCGAACAGGGTCGAGGTCTCTTCGAAGAACAGCGGCAGGTAGTACTCGATACCGGCCGGCGTGATACCGCTGCTCAGATCCTGGAAGATCGGGCAGCGTCGGAAATCGACGTCGAAGCGCTCGCGAAAGCGCGCCTTGAAGCGGGTGACCGCGTCCTTCTGCAGCGGGAATTCCTTGGCCGGCAGCAGCTTGACCGAATCGACCTTGTCGATGGAGCGCTGGTTTTCCGGGTCGAAGGTGCGCAAGGTTTCGATTTCGTCGTCGAACAGATCGATGCGATACGGCAGTTTGCTGCCCATCGGGAACAGGTCGATCAGTGCACCGCGTACGGTGAATTCGCCGTGTTCGTAAACCGTGTCGACGTAGCGATAGCCGCTGGCTTCGAGCCGCGAGCGCATTTGTTCGACGTCGAGCTTCTGTCCGACATCCAGCACCAGGCTGCTGCCCAGCAGGAACTTGGTCGGTGCCAGGCGATGCAGGGCCGTGGTGATCGGCACCACCAGCACGCCATGTTCCAGTTCCGGCAGTCTATAAAGGCTGGCGATGCGCTGGGAGATGATGTCCTGGTGCGGCGAGAACAGGTCGTAGGGCAGGGTTTCCCAGTCGGGAAAATGCAGAACGGGCAAATCCGGGGCGAAGAAGCTCAGCTCCTGCTCCAGCCGTTCGGCACTCTGGCTGTCGGCGGTCAGTAGCAACGTGAAGCGCTTGGCAGCGCTGGCAGCCTCGGCAATGGCCAGGCTCAGGGCGGCACCGGGCAGATTGCCCCAATGCTGTTTACCTGCCGCGGCAGGGAGAAGCGGTAGACGCAGAACAGGCACGGAAGGTTGAGCTCCAGGCGTTGCGACAAAGTCGGTAATTGTAGCGGCGTCCGGTGCCGCCTGTCAGTTGCAGACTGCGTCTATCTGCGCTGTTTCAGCGAAATGTAGTGGTAACCATAAAAACGAGCACTTTTTTGACGATTATGTAGTGCCGAAAGTGGGCGGTGTTACGGAGGGTTACAGACATCGTCTAACAGTCGTCGAAAAACTGACTGCGCTGAAAGCCCCGGTTTTACTGGGCTGGCGGAGAGCGTTATTTTTTTGGACGGAATTTTGTTACCGTTTGCGCGACAAGCGCGCATTGCTACGAGAGCTTCTCGGCGGCATAATGTAGCCCCTTTTTTCTGCCCCTACATGTGGAAGGTTCCCGTGACTCAGAAGCCCGACCAGTGTCTTGGTGAATGGATCGACCGTGAAGCACTCGCAGAAGCGATGATTCCGCTTATCGGTCAGCTCTACCGCAATAACAACGTGGTGAGCTCGATCTATGGCCGCAGCCTGATCAACCAGTCTGTCATCGCGATTCTCAAAGCTCACCGCTTTGCTCGCCATCGTTCTTCCGACGATAGCGAACTCTCCGTCCACGAAACATTCCCTCTGCTGAAGGCCATGAGCGAGCTCAAGCTCGGCGCGGTTTCGGTAGACCTGGGCAAGTTGGCGTTCAAATTCCGCAACGAAGGCAACGGCCGTACCGCCGAGCAATTCGTTCGTGAAGAAATGGCTGACGTGGTTGGCCAGCAGAACGCTTCGGCCCGCAAAGGCACTGACGTTGTGCTTTACGGCTTCGGTCGTATCGGCCGTCTGCTGGCGCGCATCCTGATCGAAAAAACCGGTGGCGGCGACGGCCTGCGTCTGCGTGCCATCGTGGTGCGCAAAGGCGCCGAAAACGACCTGACCAAACGCGCCAGCCTGCTGCGTCGCGATTCGGTACACGGTTCGTTCAACGGCACCATCACCATCGACGAAGAAAACAACACCATCACCGCCAACGGCAACCTGATCCAGGTTATCTACGCGAAAAACCCTACCGAAGTGGACTACACCCAGTACGGCATCAAAGATGCTCTGCTGGTGGACAACACCGGTGTATGGCGTGATGCCGATGGCCTGGGTCAGCACTTGCAGTGCCCGGGTATCGACCGCGTTGTTCTGACCGCGCCTGGCAAAGGCAAGCTGAAGAACATCGTTCACGGTATCAACCACAGCGAAATCACTGCTGACGACAAGATCGTGTCCGCTGCTTCCTGCACCACCAACGCCATCGTGCCGGTGCTGAAAGCCGTGAATGACAAGTTCGGCATCGTCAACGGCCACGTCGAAACCGTTCACTCGTACACCAACGACCAGAACCTGATCGACAACTTCCACAAGGGCGATCGCCGTGGTCGTAGCGCCGCGCTGAACATGGTAATCACCGAGACCGGTGCTGCTACCGCTGCTGCCAAGGCCCTGCCTGAGCTGGCCGGCAAGCTGACCGGCAACGCGATCCGTGTTCCAACGCCGAACGTGTCGATGGCCATTCTCAACCTGAACCTTGAGAAAGCCGCTACCCGTGAAGAGATGAACGAGTACCTGCGCTACATGGCGCTGCACTCCGATCTGCACAAGCAAATCGACTTCGTCAATTCCCAGGAAGTGGTTTCGACCGACTTCGTTGGTTCGCGCCACGCCGGTGTTGTCGACGCTGAAGCGACCATCACCCAGGATAACCGCGTTGTTCTGTACGTCTGGTACGACAACGAGTTCGGTTACAGCTGCCAGGTGATCCGCGTGATGGAAGACATGGCCGGTGTAAACCCGCCAGCCTTCCCGCGCTAAGCCTTAGCTGCAAATGAAAACGCCCCGACTTTGGTCGGGGCGTTTTTGTTTGTGCGCGATTCAGGTCAGTTGGGGATGGCGGCTTGTGCCGTGCGCAGTTCGTGCTTGTTGCCATGGAACAGCACCAGCGTCGCGATCAACCCCAGCACCGCTGCACCGCTGAGCCAGATCCCCGGTGCCGCCTTGTTGTCCAGCACATGAATCAGGTAAGTGCAGGCGGCTGGCGTGAATCCACCGAAGGTCGCGGTCGCCAGGCTGTAGGCCAGCGAGAAGCCGGTCGTACGAACTTCTACCGGCATGATTTCGGTCAGCGCCACCACCATCGCGCCGTTGTACGAGCCGTACAGGAACGACAGCCACAATTCGACGATCAGCAAATGGCTGAAGCTCGGGTTCGCCACTAGCCACGACAGCGCCGGGTAGGCGGTCAGGATTGCCAGAATCGTCGCCGCCAGCAGCAGGGGTTTGCGACCGATCTTGTCAGACAGTGCGCCCATCACCGGCAGCCAGAAGAAGTTCGACAGTCCGATGCATACCGTCACCAGCAGCGCATCGAAGTCCGACAGGTGCAGTTCCGCCTTGCCGAAGGTCGGGGTGTAGGCGGTGATCAGGTAGAACGACACGGTGGTCATCACCACCAGCGCCATGCCTGCGATGACAATGCCGAAGTTCTGACCGATCGAACGGACGATTTCCTGCAGGGTAGGGCGGTGTTTACGTGCCTGGAACTCCGGCGTTTCCTCCAGGGAGCGACGAATGACGAAGATCACCGGAACGATCATGCAGCCGATCAGGAACGGCACACGCCAGCCCCAGTCGCCCATCTGTTCCGGGCTCAGCCAGTGGTTGAGGCCGACGCCGAGCAGACCGGCGAATACCACCGCCGCTTGCTGGCTGGCGGACTGCCAACTGACGAAGAAACCCTTGCGGCCTGGCGTGGCGATCTCTGACAGGTACACCGACACACCGCCCAGTTCCACGCCGGCCGAGAAGCCCTGGAGCAATCGGCCGAACAGTACGATCAGCGGCGCGGCGACGCCAAGGGTGGCGTAGCCCGGCACGCAGGCGATCAGCACCGTACCGGCCGCCATCAGCGCGAGGGTGATGATCAGGCCTTTGCGACGGCCGTGACGGTCAATGTAGGCACCGAGGAAAATCGCCCCCAATGGACGCATCAGGAAGCCTGCGCCGAAGGTCGCCAGTGCGAGCATCAGGGAGGCGAAGGCGCTGTCGGTGGGGAAGAAGGTCTTGGAGATGGCTACGGCGTAGAAGCCATAGACCATGAAGTCGAACATTTCGAGAAAATTGCCGCTGACAACGCGAAAAATCGCTTTGCCTTTGCCCGTGGTGGAGGACATGTTCAGGTACTCACTTTTTTGATTTTGTATGAAAGCGTTGCATCCGTTTGGGAGCTAGCGGGCTCTGTGGTCATAATGGCGGGCTCGGTTTTGCTCGGAGATGAAGAATTGTTAACTGGACGATGGGTAGTTTTCGTGATTCTTCTCGGTGTTTTGTCTGGCTGCGGCTCCGGCGACTCGATGGAGAGCTTCGGCGGCCCGACCATGGGCAGCACTTATTCGATCAAGTACGTGCGCCGCGCCAATCTGCCTGCCCCTCAGGATGTCCGCGTCGAAGTCGAGAAGATCCTCGCCGACGTCGACCAGCAGATGTCTACCTACCGCGCGGACTCCGACATTTCGCGCTTCAACGCATTGCCCGCCGATCGCTGTCAGACCATGCCGGCGCCGATCCTCGAATTGGTCAGGGTTGGTGAGCAGCTGTCGCAACAAAGCGAAGGTTCCTACGACCTGACGGTGGAGCCACTGCTCAATCTCTGGGGATTCGGTCCGCAGGGGCGTGAGGAAAAAGTCCCGAGCGAGGCGGCGCTGGCTGAAGTGCAGAAACGGGTGGGCTACCGGCATCTGCGTGTCGATGGCGACCAGTTATGCAAGGACGCGGCGGTCGAAGTCGATTTCAACAGCATCGCTGCCGGGTATGCGGTCGACACCATTGCCGCGCGGCTCGATGCCATGGGCATTCATGATTACCTCGCCGAAGCCACGGGCGAGCTCAAGGCGTCCGGCAAGAAACTCGATGGCTCGCCATGGCGCATCGCATTGGAAGAACCCCGTGACGATCAGCAGGTGGCGGAGCGCGTCATCAACGTCGATGGCTATGGCCTCTCCACGTCCGGCGACTACCGCAACTATTTTCAGCAGGATGGCCGGCGCTATTCCCACACCTTCGATGCCCGCACCGGGGCGCCGGTCCTACACGATCTGGCGTCGGTCACGGTAATTCATCCTTCAGCGTTGATGGCCGATGGACTATCGACACTGTTGCTGATTCTCGGGCCGGAAAGGGCCTGGGACTATGCCGAAAAACACGACATTGGTGCATTCTTTGTGATTCGTGCCGATACAGGTTTCGTCACCCGCACCAGTCAGGCTTTCGAGCGGCTCAGTGGCGCAAAAGTTGACTGAAGACAGTACGAAAACTGGCGTTGTAGTGCAGGCAAAAGTAGCCTACGACGCGACCAAGGGTTAATGTGCGCGGCGTTGACGCTTCTATAGACTGTGTCCGGGTTTTCTACTGGCCCCCCAATTGTTCCTTCGCGCCGCCGTTCGGCGTGATTTAGCCGCCGGTGCTGCTGGCACCGCGGCCTGTTCTGAGGAGTACGCATGGCTGTCTACAACTACGACGTGGTGGTATTGGGTTCCGGCCCGGCGGGAGAAGGCGCGGCAATGAACGCCGCCAAAGCAGGGCGCAAGGTGGCGATGGTCGACAGCCGTCGTCAGGTCGGCGGTAACTGCACCCACCTGGGCACCATCCCGTCCAAGGCCTTGCGTCACTCGGTGCGGCAGATCATGCAGTTCAACACCAACCCGATGTTCCGTGCGATCGGTGAGCCGCGCTGGTTCTCCTTCCCGGACGTGTTGAAAAGCGCCGAGAAAGTCATCTCCAAACAAGTCGCTTCGCGTACCGGCTACTATGCCCGTAACCGCGTCGACGTGTTCTTCGGCACCGGCAGCTTCGCCGACGAGCAGACCATCGAAGTGGTCTGCGCCAACGGTGTGGTCGAGAAACTGGTGGCCAAGCACATCATCATCGCCACCGGTTCGCGCCCTTATCGCCCGGCGGACATCGATTTCCACCACCCGCGTATCTACGATAGCGACACCATTCTCAGCCTCGGCCACACCCCGCGCAAACTGATCGTTTACGGCGCCGGCGTGATCGGTTGCGAATACGCGTCGATCTTCAGCGGTCTGGGTGTACTGGTCGAGCTGGTGGACAACCGTGGTCAGTTGCTGAGTTTCCTCGACTCGGAAATTTCCCAGGCGTTGAGCTACCACTTCAGCAACAACAACATCACCGTGCGCCACAACGAAGACTACGACCGCGTCGAAGGCGTGGACAACGGCGTGATCCTGCACCTGAAGTCCGGCAAGAAGATCAAGGCCGATGCCTTGCTCTGGTGCAACGGCCGGACCGGCAACACCGATCAGTTGGGTCTGGAAAACATCGGCGTCAAGGTCAACAGTCGTGGCCAGATCGAAGTGGATGAGGCCTACCGCACCTGTGTGCCGAACATCTACGGTGCCGGTGATGTGATTGGCTGGCCGAGCCTGGCCAGTGCCGCCCACGACCAGGGTCGTTCGGCGGCCGGCAGCATCGTCGACAATGGCAGCTGGCGCTTCGTGAATGACGTGCCGACCGGCATCTACACCATTCCGGAGATCAGCTCGATCGGCAAGAACGAGCAGGAACTGACCCAGGCCAAAGTGCCGTACGAAGTGGGCAAGGCGTTCTTCAAGAGCATGGCACGTGCGCAGATCGCCGGCGAGCCGCAAGGCATGCTGAAGATCCTGTTCCACCGTGAAACCCTGGAAGTGCTGGGCGTTCACTGCTTCGGTTATCAGGCATCGGAGATCGTGCACATCGGTCAGGCGATCATGAACCAGCCGGGTGAGCTGAATACCCTGAAGTACTTCGTCAACACCACGTTCAACTACCCGACCATGGCCGAAGCCTATCGGGTAGCGGCGTACGACGGCCTCAACCGGCTTTTTTGACGGGCTCCGGCCGGTGGCCTGAGCCGGCCGGGGAGACCGATTTCAGCTATTCCCAAGGGTGGCAGTGGCCAAACCGGGAAAGTCTGTAATCAGGCTGTCAACGCCGAAGTCGGCGAGTCTGCGCATCAGCGCAGGCTCGTTGACGGTCCACACCGACACGTGCAGCCCCTGGCGCTGCGCCTTCTGCAGGCGTTCCGGCGTACACAGCGTCCAGTTCAGCGCGAGAATCTCGCAGCCATAACTCTGAGCGACCTTCAACGGGTCGAGCCAGGCGTATTCGGCCACCAGGCCGCGCGATACGTCGGGCACCAGATCCAGTGCAGCTTTCAATACTTCCCTTGAACTCGAGGTGATCGTCACCTTGTCGAGCAGTCCGTGCCTGACCGCCATTTCGCGAATGGCCAGCACGGTGGTCGCGGCGCGGGTGCGCGAAGCGCTTTTGACTTCGAGCTGCCAGTGATCGAAATCACATTGCTCGAACAGTGCTTCCAGCGTCGGAATCGGACACGGCTTGATCCAGCCCGGGCCACCCTTGCGGGCGTCGTAGGTCACCAGATCGGCAGCAGAGTGCTCGACCACCTTGCCACGGCGCTCGGTGGTGCGCTTGAGGGTCGGGTCGTGGATGACCATCAACTCGCCGTCCTTGGACAGGTGCAGGTCCAGTTCGCAACGGCGTACGCCGTGCTTGAGACATTCCTGAAAACTGGTCAGGGTGTTTTCCGGTGCTTCGCCCTTGGCGCCGCGGTGGCCGTAGATAAGGGTCACGGTTCTTCCTTAATTAAATGCCTGATTCGTTCTGTTCGCGGGCCAGACGTCGTTCCTGTGCCTGCTTTTGCAAGATATAGCGGGCGAGCAACTGGCGCTGGGCATCGGTCAAGTGTTCGAACTCGGTGCCGATGTCGTAGCCGTCGCCCTTGCGGTCGCAATGGGTCACCCGGGCGCGCAGCAACAGGCCAAGCGCCTGGGGCATCAGCACCAGTTTGACCGACAGGTGGGCGCCGGTGGCGATCGGGGTCGGGTACTGAAAGTCGATGCCGCCCTCGGAGATGATCACTGGCTGCGGCTCGCCGATGTGGCCGAGCACGGTCAGGGCGACCACCTGGCTGAGCAAGTCGATGCGTTTGTTCTGGGATTTCAGGAACGCGGCGATGGCGCGGTCACGTTCACTGATCTGGCGCAGCAGGTGCTGCGACTCGAATTCGCTCAGGTGCAGTTCGCTGAGCAGATTGAACAGCGGGGAAGCATCCTGCAACACTTCCTGGCCTGCGGCTTCGGGAGCGGACAGGGGCCTAATTTCCAGTGCGATCGTGTCCTCGATACGGTAGTATTCGCGGCGATCTTCTTCATCTAATGTCGACATGGCGAACCCATGGTAGCGGCGGTGGTCTGAGTGTAAAGCTGGTTATCGACCCCCGCCACAAGGACGTTCCTTTTCCCTCCGAACAAGCCCCGACATGTTCAGACCTCTCTTCGTATTTATCGGCACGCGTTATACCCGTGCAAAGCGTCGCAATCATTTTGTGTCATTCATTTCCCTGACTTCGATGATCGGGCTCGCCCTTGGCGTGGTCGTGATGATCGTGGTGTTGTCGGTGATGAACGGCTTCGATCATGAGATGCGCACCCGCGTGCTGGGCATGGTGCCCCACGCGACCATCGAGTCCGGTGAAGCCATCAGCGACTGGCCGAGCCTGGCCGCCAAGGTCAAGCAGAACCCGCAGGTGGCGGCCGTCGCGCCGTTCACCCAGATGCAGGGGCTGCTGACCAACAACGGCCAGGTGTCCAAGGTGTTGCTCAATGCCATCGATCCGGCGCTGGAACGCAACGTCTCGATCATCGACAACTTCATGAAGCAGGGCAAACTCGACGACCTGACGCCGGGCAGCTTCGGCATCGTGATCGGCGACAAGGCCGCGACCAAGCTCGGCGTGGGCATCGGTGACAAGGTCACCTTCGTCGCGCCGGAGGTCAGCGTGACGCCGGCCGGGATGTTCCCGCGCATGAAGCGCTTCACCGTGGTCGGCATCTTCCATGTCGGCGCCGGTGAGCTGGACGGTTACCTGGGCGTGACCAACCTGCAGGATCTGGCGAAGATGCACCGCTGGAAGCCTGATCAGGTGCAGGGCCTGCGTCTGAAGTTCGACGACCTGTTCCAGGCACCGCGTGAAGCGTGGAACATCGCTCAACGGCTTGGTGAAGACCATTACTACGCCCGCGACTGGACCCGCACCCACGGCAATCTGTATCAGGCGATCCGCATGGAAAAAGCCATGATCGGCCTGCTGTTGCTGCTGATCGTCGCGGTTGCCGCGTTCAACATCATTTCCACGCTGGTGATGGTGGTGAACGACAAGAAGGGCGACATCGCCATTCTGCGCACACTGGGCGCCACGCCGGGCACGATCATGCGCACGTTCATGGTGCAAGGCACGGTGATCGGTGTGGTCGGTACGGCCATCGGCGCCGTGGTCGGGATCTTTGCCGCGCTCAACGTCAGCGCAGCGATTTCGGCCCTCGAAGGCGTGATCGGGCATAAATTCCTCAACGCCGACGTGTATTTCATCGATTACCTGCCGTCGCAGGTGCAGAGCCAGGATGTGATCATGGTCTGCGCGGCTGCGTTGGTCCTGAGTTTCCTCGCCACCCTGTATCCAGCTTGGCGTGCCGCGCGCACCCAGCCGGCGGAGGCGCTACGTTATGAGTGAGTCGGGCATGAGTGAAAAAGCAATCTTGAGCTGCCGCAACCTGGGCAAATCCTACGAGGAAGGCCCGGAATCGGTAGAAGTACTGGCCGGTCTGCAACTGGAGTTGCATCCGGGCGAGCGTGTAGCGATTGTCGGTACCTCGGGTTCGGGCAAAAGTACCTTGCTCAACCTGCTGGGTGGCCTCGACACGCCGACCAAGGGCAGCGTCTGGCTCGACGGCGAAGAACTCTCGGCTCTCAGCGAGAAGAAGCGCGGCCTGCTGCGTAACCGCTCGCTGGGCTTCGTTTATCAGTTTCACCACTTGCTGCCGGAATTCACCGCGCTGGAAAACGTCTGCATGCCGCTGCTGATCGGCAAGACGCCGATCCCGGAAGCGCGTCAGCGCGCCACCGCGTTGCTGGAGCGAGTCGGTCTGGGCCATCGTCTGGAGCACAAACCGGCCGAACTGTCCGGCGGTGAGCGTCAGCGTGTGGCGATTGCCCGTGCACTGGTCAACAAGCCTGGCCTGGTGATGCTCGACGAGCCGACCGGCAACCTCGACTCCCACACCGCCCAGGGCATACAGGACTTGATGCTGGAACTCAGCACGTCGATGCGCACGGCGTTCCTGGTAGTGACTCACGACATGAACCTGGCTCGCCAGATGGACCGCGTCCTGCATTTGCAGGAAGGTTGCCTGACCCCTATCTGACGGCTTGAAACCCGATGCCTGAAAAGGCCTCGGGTCTTTTATTTTTATACGGTGCCCCAGCGAATGTTCAGACCGTTATCGATCTTTATCGGCACGCGCTATACCCGCGCCAAGCGCCGCAATCGCTTTGTTTCGTTCATTTCGATGACCTCGATGATCGGCCTCGCCCTCGGCGTGCTGGCGATGATCGTGGTGTTGTCGGTGATGAACGGCTTCCAGCGCGAAATGAGCTCGCGCATCCTCGGCATGGTGCCCCACGCGACCATCGTTGGCGTCAAGCCGATCGATGACTGGCAACCGGTGGCTGCCGCTGCCCTGAAAAATCCCGAAGTGACCGCCGCCGTGCCGTTCACTGAAATGGAAGGCATGCTGTCCTACAAGGGCATGATGCAGCCGATCCAGATCAGCGGTGTCGACCCGGCCCAGGAAGGCAAGGTGTCGATCGTTGCGCAGCACATCGTGCAGGGCCGTCTCGACGCCTTGAAACCGGGCGAATTCGGCGTAGTGCTGGGTGAGATCACCGCCCGCCGCTTCCGCCTGAACGTCGGCGACAAGATCACCCTGATCGTGCCGGAAGTCAGTACCGCGCCGGGCGGCATTACCCCGCGCATGCAGCGTTTGAACGTGGTCGGTGTGTTCAAGGTCGGCGCCGAGCTGGACGGTTCCATGGGCCTGATCCACGTCGCCGATGCCGCGCAGATGCAGCACTGGGAACCGAATCAGGTGCAGAGCGTGCGCCTGGCGGTGAAAGACCTGTACGCCGCGCCGAAGGTCTCGTCGGACATCGCCACCGGCCTTGGCACTGACTTCAAGGCTGACGACTGGACCCACACCCAGGGCAGCCTGTTCAGTGCGATGAAGATGGAAAAAACCATGATCGGCCTGTTGCTGCTGATGATCGTCGCGGTGGCGGCGTTCAACATCATCGCGACCCTGATCATGGTGGTGAACGACAAGGGCGCGGACATCGCGATCCTGCGCACCATCGGCGCCACGCCACGGCAGATCATGGCGATCTTCATGGTGCAGGGCACGGTGATCGGGATTGTCGGCACCATCATTGGTGGTGTGCTCGGCGTGATTGCGGCGCTGAACGTCTCTGAATTGGTGGGCTGGATCGAGCGAGTCTCCGGTCAGCACATCTTCAGTTCCGACGTTTACTTCGTCAGCAACCTGCCATCGGAATTGCAGGGTGGCGACGTGCTGCTGATCTGCTCGGCGGGCTTCATCCTCAGCTTCCTGGCCACCGTTTACCCGGCCTGGCGAGCGGCGAAGATCGAGCCGGCGCACGCGTTGCGCTATTCGTAAGTTCCCCCGTTGAGGCCGGCATTGCCGGCCTCAATCGTTTTTCGGCAACTCAATCACAAACCGCGTCCACCCCAAAGCTGATTCGCAATGAATCTGCCCGCCATGGGCCCGGATGATCGACTGAGTAATCGCCAGCCCCAGCCCCGCATGCTCCGAGCTGCCTTCCTGGCGCGCCGGGTCCGCCCGGTAGAAACGGTCAAACAAGCGCGGCAACAAATCCGAAGAAATGCCTTCGCCACTGTTTTCCACAGTCACCCTCAAGGACTTCGCCTGCTCGGCCACCCGCACGCGTACTTCGCCGGCCGCCGGTGTGAAGCGCAACGCGTTATCCAGCAGATTCGACAGGGCTCGGCGCAACATCGCGCGATCACCCTCGAACCGCCCCTGACCATCACGACTCAGGTTGACCTGAGCGTCCTCGGCCAACGGTGCGAAAAACTCCAGTAACGCATCGGCTTCTTCCGCCAGTTCCAGCGGTTCGCGCTTGGGAACCAGCAATCCGTGGTCGGCCTTGGCCAGATAAAGCATGTCGTTGACCAGTTGCGCCATCCATTGCAGCTCTTCGAGGTTGCTGTGCAGGGCCTCGCGATAATCTTCGAGTGGGCGAGGGCGGGTGAGGGTGACCTGCGTGTGGGTCAGCAGATTCGACAATGGGGTGCGCAGTTCATGGGCGATGTCGGCGGAGAACGCCGAGAGACGCTGAAAGGAGTCGTCGAGGCGTCCGAGCATGGCGTTGAAGCTGTGGGCCAATTCCGTGAGTTCCGCAGGCATCTGCGCTTCCGGCAGTCGGGCATTGAGCGATTGCGCCGAAATCCCGCGCGCGACGGCACTCATGCGTCGCAGTGGGCGCAATCCGCTGCGCGCTGCCCAGGCGCCGAGCAGTGCGGTCGCCAGTGCCGAAAGACCGACGGTCAGCCAGATCAGATGCTGCATGCGTTGCAGGAAGTGCTGGTGGTGGGTGATGTCCAGCAGCAGGGTCAACTGTGGCGAATCGGTTTGTTCCGGGTAGAGCGGAGCGTTGAGCAGGCGATAATCCGTGCCGTTGTCGTTGATGGTGGCCAGGCCGGACTGCTTCGGCAGGTTCGCCGGCATTTGCAGGGAGCGGCCGAACCAGCGTTGCCCCTCAGGGCTGCTGATGCGCAGGGTAACATCGCCCTGTTGGCTCAATTCAGCGGTGATATGCGCGGCGTCACCATCACCCAGCAGTGTCTGACGCACATTGATCAGCTTGCTTTCGAGCAGTTGCTGATCGAGCTCGATGAAATGCGCCTCACTGGCCCGATTGAAAACCACGCCCGCCACCAGCGACACCGTCGCGGTACAGGCGGCGAAGAGCAACGCCAGCCGACTGCCGAGTGACAGGCGGCGCATCAGTCGGCACGCTCTTCAAGCACGTAACCCATGCCACGCACGGTGTGAATCAGCTTGTCGGGGAAGTCGTCATCGATCTTCAGGCGCAGCCGACGAATCGCCACTTCGATCACGTTGGTGTCGCTGTCGAAATTCATGTCCCAGACCTGGGAGGCGATCAGGGATTTGGGCAGCACCTCACCCTGGCGGCGCAGAAGCATTTCCAGCAGCGCGAACTCTTTTGCCGTGAGGTCGATGCGCTGGCCGCTGCGCTCGACGCGGCGGCGAATCAGGTCAAGACGCAGGTCGGCCAGTTGCAGGCAGGTTTCCTGCGGAGTGGCGCTGCCGCGTCGCAACAGGCTGCGCACCCGGGCCAGCAGTTCGGAGAAGGCGAACGGCTTGACCAGATAATCGTCGGCGCCGAGTTCCAGGCCATGAACCCGGTCTTCCACGGTGTCTTTGGCGGTCAGAAACAGGATCGGGGTTTCGAGCCCGGCACCGCGCACCGCTTGCAGAATCTGCCAGCCGTTGCGACCGGGCAGCATCACGTCGAGGATCAACAAGGCATAGTCACCGCTCAAGGCCAGTTGCTGTCCGGTGGTGCCGTCGGCCACCAACTCGGTGTTGAAGCCGGCCTCGGTCAGGCCCTGGCGCAGGTAGTGGCCGGTTTTCGGTTGGTCTTCGACGATCAGCAGTTTCATGGGGTGTGGAGCTCAAATAGACAGAACAAGGGCGTTATACCGTGGGCGGTGGTTATGCAGACCAACCTGACAAAGTTGTAATCTGGCTGTCAGGTAGCTGCCAGCGCGGGCGGGCTAAAGTTTCCCACAGGCTGAACCTTATCTAGTTGGAGTATGACTATGTTTTTGCGCAACCCTCTGGCCGTCGCCGCCTGTCTGCTGGCGTTGAACTCATCCGTCTGGGCCGACCCTGCGCACACCTATGACTTCGGCCAACCCGCCCCGGCCGCCAAGGCCAGCCGCAGCATTGAAGTGGTGATGGGCGACATGACGTTCGATCCGAAGGCCATCGAGATCAAGGCCGGTGAGACCATTCGCTTTGTCTTGGTGAATAAAGGCCAGTTACTGCATGAATTCAACCTCGGCGACGCGGCGATGCATGCCAAGCACCAGCAGGAAATGCTGCAGATGCAGCAAAGCGGCATGTTGACGCCGACCGGCATGAAAGAAATGTCCCACGACATGGCGGGCATGGATCATGCCTCGATGGGGCACGTCATGAAGCATGACGACCCTAACAGCGTACTGGTCGAACCGGGTAAGACCGCCGAGCTGACCTGGACCTTCAGCAAAGCCGTAAACCTGGAGTTTGCCTGCAACATTCCCGGGCATTACCAGGCCGGAATGGTCGGCAAACTGACTGTCAGTCAGTAAGCACTCAAAGGCGGGAGCAAAGGCTGATAGAATCCGCTGATTCTTCAGTCAGGTTTCCGCCATGCATCCCGCAGCCGAACATTCGCCGCTGGGCAAGTCCAGCGAATACATCGCCACTTACACACCGTCCCTGCTGTTTCCGATCCCGCGCACCGCGAAGTGGGCCGAGTTGGGCCTGACCGCCGAGACCCTGCCGTATAAAGGCGTGGATTTCTGGAACTGCTTTGAACTGTCGTGGTTGCTGCCGTCGGGCAAACCGGTGGTGGCGATCGGCGAATTCAGCATTCCGGCGGACTCGCCGAACATCATCGAATCCAAGTCGTTCAAGCTGTACCTGAACTCGTTGAACCAGACGCCGTTCGCCGACGTCGCGAGCCTGGAAGCGACGCTGGTCAAGGACTTGTCCGCCGCTGCCGGCAAGCCGGTGGGTGTGCGGGTTCGCAGCCTGAAAGACGTTGAAGCCGAAGGCGTGGTCGCGCTGCCGGGTGTGTGCATTGATGACCTGGATATCAGCGTCAGCAACTACGAACATCCGCGTCCTGAGCTGCTGCGCTGCGATGATTCGCGGGTGGTGGAGGAGAGCGTGCACAGCCATCTGCTCAAGTCCAATTGCCCGGTGACCAGCCAGCCGGACTGGGGCAGTGTAGTCGTGGAGTACCGGGGGGCGGCGCTGGATCACGCCAGCCTGCTGGAATACATCGTCAGCTTCCGCCAGCATTCGGACTTCCACGAGCAATGCGTTGAGCGGATTTTCCTCGACCTGCAGCGTTTGCTGAAGCCGGAAAAGCTCACGGTGTTTGCGCGTTATGTGCGCCGGGGCGGGCTGGATATCAATCCGTACCGCAGCACTGAAAGCGTGCAGTTGCCGAACCATCGTCTGGTTCGCCAGTAACCCGTAACGCGGACATGAAAAAGCCCTGCCATTGCTGGCAGGGCTTTTTGCATTTCTGGGGAGGGCGATCAGATGCCCATGCTGCCTAGCGCATTGACGATATTGCGCAGGGTGCCCGCAATAGCAGGGTGTTCGAGCTCGAAGCGATCAACTGCCAGATTCACGCCATCGGCGATGCTGGCGTCCTGCGTTGCGCTCTCCAGTTTGATTTGGGATTCGATCTGCGCCATAAGCTCACGAAGATGTTCGCGCTCTTCTTCTGTAAGCGGCGGATTCTGATCCAGTTGCTCGCGCAGGGTGTTGAGCTGTTCTTGCAGTTCGCGGGCGGGCATGGTGTTTTCCTTTTATCGAGAGGCACTGGCATAGACCGCAGCCGTGCGCCAAAGGTCTATGGCTCTCCTTAAGACTAATCCACTCTCGATGAACCTGCATGATCCCGGTCAGGGCTTTTCGCCTTTGAGGCGGCGCAGGCTGATGTCTGCCAGGCAGGTATCGAGATCGCCCAGGTGATCGATCACCGAGTGCACGCCCAGACCGAACAGTTGCACAGTGGCCTTGCCGCGCAGTTGTTCGCGTTCTTTCTGACTGAGGGCTTGCCATTCGCTCGGGGCCAGGCCGCAGAGTGAGCCACAGGAGGCCAGGCCAATGGTCCACAGCCCGGCATTCAAGCCCGATTGCAGCAAGCGCGGTTCACCGCTGACCAGCACGCAGCCGTCCAGGCGATCGACATTCAACGCCATCAAGGCTTGCCAGCAGGCATTCGGCGCCGGCCATGGATTGTTTGTTGCGGGATGTTGCGAGGGTTTGATCCAGTCCGGCAATCCGGATGCCAGCACCTGGGTGAGGGCAGGGGGCAAGTCATCGAGCCAGGCGCAGGGGATCAGTTGGCGCTGCAGGCTGCGCAGGCTGTCGAGCGCGCCTGGCGTGGCGTCGGCATGCTCTGTGCCGGGGCTGGCGTGATGACGGGCGCGGGCGCCGAAGTCCACCAGGCAACCGCTGAGCCCGAACAGCACGGCCGTCAGGTTGGGGGCGGACAGGGGCAAGGCTTCGGCTTGAGGCATGGAAAACGTCCCTGAAATAGAAGTCAGGCTAAGCATCGCCGGTGACAGTTGGATGACAAGCGCATGACGCACCGTCCTACAGAGGTGTTCATGCTGGAATGCCTAAAACCTTGTTTCCGTCTTATACTGCACCTCTTATAACCGTGGCCCGCTTGCCGCGTATGTACAATCCAAGGAGTTTTCTATGCGCTGGAGCAACCCTCTCGCTCAGCTTTGTGTATGTGCCAGCGTGATGCTGGTGCCGTTCGCCGCTAACGCTGCAACGGAAGAAGACCCTTGGGAAAGCGTCAACCGTCCGATCTTCCAGTTCAACGATTTCGTCGACACCTACGCGCTGAAACCTCTGGCGCAGGGCTATGAATATGTAACGCCGCAATTCCTGGAAGACGGCATCCACAACATGTTCCGCAACGTCGGTGACATCACCAACCTGGCGAACAACATTCTGCAGGCCAAACCGGCCGCTGCCGGTGTCGACACCGCGCGCCTGATCTTCAACACCACCTTCGGCCTGCTCGGCTTCTTCGACGTCGGCACCAAGATGGGCCTGCATCGCAGCGACGAAGACTTCGGCCAGACTCTCGGCTACTGGGGCGTCAGCAGCGGTCCGTACGTGATGCTGCCGTTGCTGGGCCCGAGCACTCTGCGTGACGCGCCGTCCAAGTACGTCGACACCTACACCGCACCGTACCGCTACATGAACGACATCCCGGCGCGTAACACCATCTACGGCCTGAACATCGTCGACACCCGCGCCAGCCTGCTGTCCAGCGAGAAGCTGATCAGCGGCGACAAGTACACCTTCATCCGCAATGCCTACCTGCAGAACCGCGAGTTCAAGGTCAAGGACGGTCACGTCGAAGACGATTTTTGATCTCGATTGATCGATATGAAAGGGCGACCGCGAGGTCGCCTTTTTTGTGGGCGCGTCCAATGATTGGGTTACGGTTGAAGCCGTTCTTATAACTGCGAGTGATTTGACAAACAAAGTCTCCAAGCGACCATCGGCGCATGCTTGAAACGCCTCTCGGATGGGAGTACCGTCTGCGCCTTAGAAGGGCACCTCTGGTGCAACCGTGTACAGGGCAAGCGCTCTGAAACGGTGCAGCAGAGAGGCTAGAAAGCGAATCCAGTAGTCTGCGCCGGGCCGTTGCCCCGCCTGCTACGCCAACCTAATTCTGGCGCCGTTTGCCCACATGCCAAAAACCAGTGCCACGCTGCTGATAATCGATGATGACGAAGTAGTGCGCGCGAGCCTCGCGGCCTATTTGGAAGACAGTGGTTTCAGCGTCTTGCAGGCCAGTAACGGTCAGCAGGGTCTTCAGGTATTCGAGCAAGACAAGCCCGACTTGGTCATCTGCGATCTGCGCATGCCGCAGATGGGCGGTCTCGAACTCATCCGTCAGGTCACCGAGCGGTCACCACAGACTCCTGTGATCGTGGTTTCGGGTGCCGGCGTGATGAACGATGCGGTCGAGGCCCTGCGCCTGGGCGCGGCGGATTACCTGATCAAACCTCTCGAAGATCTGGCCGTGCTCGAGCACTCCGTGCGCCGGGCCCTGGATCGTGCGCGCCTGCTGCTGGAAAACCAGCGCTACCGCGAGAAGCTGGAAAAGGCCAACCGTGAGCTCGAAGCCAGCCTGAACCTGCTCCAGGAAGACCAGAACGCCGGTCGCCAGGTGCAGATGAACATGCTGCCGGTCAGCCCGTGGACCATCGACGAATTCAAGTTCGCCCACCAGATCATTCCGTCGCTGTACCTGTCGGGTGATTTTGTCGACTATTTCCGGGTGGACGAGCGTCGGGTCGCGTTCTACCTGGCGGACGTCTCGGGCCATGGCGCCTCTTCGGCCTTCGTCACCGTCCTGCTGAAGTTCATGACCACGCGCCTGCTGTTCGAGTCCAAGCGCAACGGCACCTTGCCGGAATTCAAGCCTTCGGAAGTCCTTGGTCATATCAACCGGGGGCTGATCAGTTGTAAGCTGGGTAAACACGTCACAATGGTCGGTGGAGTCATCGACGAGGAGACCGGTTTGTTGACCTATAGCATCGGCGGCCATCTGCCGTTGCCTGTGTTGTACACGCCTGACAGTGTTCGCTACCTCGAGGGGCGCGGTCTGCCCGTGGGGCTTTTCAATGAAGCCACCTACGAAGATCACGTGCTCGAGCTGCCACCGACGTTCAGCCTGACGCTGATGTCTGATGGCATTCTGGATCTTTTGCCAGAACCCACACTCAAAGAGAAAGAAGCTGCCTTGCCCCAACGGGTCAAGTCGGCGGGCGGCAGCCTGGATGGCCTGCGGCAGGTTTTTGGATTGGCCACGCTAGGGGAGATGCCGGATGATATCGCCTTGTTGGTGTTGAGCAGGAATCTTTAATGAGTACCGGTAGAATCCAGTTCGCCGAACAGGACGGCACCTTCGTCCTGAAGTTCGTCGGTGAAGTTCGCCTGACCCTGTGTTCGGCGTTGGATGCGACTATTGAGAAGATCTTCACCGCGCTGAATTTCAACGCGATCGTGATCGATCTGACCGAAACCCGCAGCATCGACAGCACCACGCTGGGCCTGCTGGCCAAGCTGTCGATCCTGTCGCGGCAGAAGGTCGGCCTGCTGCCGACCGTGGTCACCACCCACGACGACATCACCCGTCTGCTGCAATCGATGGGTTTCGAGCAGGTGTTCAATATCGTCAACCATCCCGTGCCTTGCCCGGAATGTCTCGATGACCTGCCGGATCAGGATCAGTCGGAGGAAGTCGTGCGGATCAAGGTGCTCGAAGCGCACAAGATCCTCATGGGCCTGAACGACTCCAATCGCGAAGCCTTCCATGATCTGGTGAATGCCCTCGAAAGGCATTGATTCACCCGCCATCAGGCACAAAAAAGGGCGAACCTGTGAGGGTTCGCCCTTTTTGCGTTTGCCGTCAGCCCATTACAGCTTGGCTTGCAGCAACGCCTCGAGTTTTTCCTGGTCGCGGGCAAACTGACGAATGCCTTCGGCCAGTTTCTCGGTGGCCATCGCGTCTTCGTTGGACAGCCAGCGGAATTGCGATTCATTGAGGCTCAGGCGTGCTTCGCCAGCGTGACCTGGAGCCAGTTTGCGCTCCAGTTTGCCGGTGTCTGCCGCCAGTTTGTCGATCAGGTCCGGGCTGATGGTCAGGCGGTCGCAGCCAGCCAGTTGCTCGATCTGATTGAGGTTGCGGAAGCTCGCGCCCATGACCACGGTCTTGTAGTCATTGGCCTTGTAGTAGTTGTAGATGCGCGTGACGGACTGCACGCCCGGATCATCGGCGCCGGTGTAGTCGTTGCCGTTGGCCTTCTTGTACCAGTCGTAGATGCGGCCCACGAACGGCGAAATCAGGAACACGCCGGCATCGGCGCATGCAGCGGCCTGAGCGAAGGAGAACAGCAGGGTCAGGTTGGTCTGGATGCCTTCCTTCTCCAGCACTTCGGCGGCGCGGATGCCTTCCCAGGTCGAGGCGATCTTGATCAGCACGCGGTCACGGCCGATGCCGGCCTTGTCGTACAGCTCGATCAGACGGTGCGCACGCTTGAGCATCGCGTCCTTGTCGAACGACAGACGTGCATCCACTTCAGTGGAAATGCGGCCCGGAATCACTTTGAGGATTTCCTGACCCACCGCGACGCCAAAGCGGTCGCTGGCCAGGCCGACATCGCCCTTGCAGTCGCGAACAGCGGCGTTCAGCAGCTCGGCATAGGCCGGAATGGCCGCCGCCTTGAGGAGCAGGGAAGGGTTGGTGGTGGCGTCGACCGGTTTGACCCGGGCAATCGCTTCGAAGTCGCCGGTGTCGGCAACCACGGTGGTGAATTGTTTGAGTTGTTCCAGCTTGGAAGTCATGAGCGTGCTCTGTCCTATGGGTCTGACGACATTACCCGAGCGCTGACGGCCACTCAAGGGCATGTGGATGTATCGATTGCCCCGTGGGCAACAACCTGAAAACGGCTGTTTGAATGATCGGGGCGCGATGTCGATAAATACGATGCCAAAACCGGCCACAGGTTCAAGGCATCTGACCGTCAGTACTCTGTGGGCCAGCTGATTACATAGGATTGAGCTCGGCTTTAACCGTGACTTCCGCAGGTTTTGGCTGGCCGTCGGCGTTCAGCATGCCGAAGTTCCTTTCCCGGTCATTGCTGCCCGACGTGGTGTCTTTCCATTCGTAAATCGACGTCAGCGGGATGTTGAGCCTTTTCATATCGGTGACGAACGCGCCGATTTTGCTGGCCTGCCCTGCATTCCCGCCATTGGAGGCGAGTGACGACACGCCCCATTCACTGATGACGCCCGGTAGATGGAATTTCTGCTGGATGAACGTCTGTGCGTTGCTGATCTGCGTCGTGGTCATGCCGTACGGGTGATAGGAAATCGCACTCAGGCATTTGGGGTAGGCACTGACGATGCTGTTCAGTGCCGCCGTTGATGCAGAGCTGTCACTCGGTGGGCGGGCGAAGCCGAAGCCGATCAGGGGTGTCGACGGTGGATTTCCCTGCAGCGTTTTACACACAGCGGTCATGAAGGGCGCGAACGTGGTGCTGAAATTGCCGGTTGGCCAGTAGGTGTCCAGATCCGGCTCATTCCATATCTCGATGGCGACCAGTTGCGGGCCATATTCTTTCTCCAGGGTCGTCACCGCGCGGGCGAACGTCTCACCGGCCGAGGTGAAATCGCGGTTGTTGCCGGGTGCAGAGGTCAGCGCCTGGGTCGAACGTACGGTCAGCAGCACCGGCAGGCCGGCTGCCCGGGCGGTCGCAAAGGCATCGTTGACCTGTTTTTGATAGCCGGGGTCACCCAGGCTGTCCGTCCAGACACCAAAACGCACGAAACCCAGGCCGGCCGCTTTGATCTTTGCAGCGTCGGTGGGGGAAAAGGTCTGGATCTTCACCTGCACGCCAATGGTCTTGTTGGCGGGCAGTTCAGGGAACAGTTCAGTGGCGTGAACCTGACTGGTGACACCGAGCACCGACAGGGTCAGGGCGGCAAGCCGTTTGAGGTGTGTTGATTTCATTTCTGTGTTCCTTGTTAGAAATGACACTGGCCATTGGTTATCACATCGCACGTTTTTAGAGCGTCGCAACGGTACAAAGTGCACCGATGTTATTTTTTGTCGGAAAACTTCGGTCGGGAAAATACCCTGAAAATCACAGTTATTTTTAGTCCGGTAATTCTGGTTGGGTGACTTTTAGACCCCGTGGTACTTAATGCACCGGTACTAACAGGCGAATCTATTTCCGAATGCAGGAAAGTCCGGTGGGTTCATTTCAATCCACACGGCATGTTGGCCGATTGACATTACACGGGAATGTAAACCTTGTTCAGAAAGATCCTTGTCGTCTGCGTGGGCAATATTTGCCGAAGTCCGACAGCTGAACTGTTGCTGCGTAACGCGCTGGCGCCCTCGACGATCACGGTCACCTCCGCAGGCCTGTCTGCACGGGTTGGCGAGTCCATGGAGAGAACGGCCCGTCAGGTGCTGGAAGACCGTGGACAGAGCGCCGAAGGGTTCAAGGCGCGGCAACTGACAGCAGACATCGTCAATGAATCAGACCTGATTCTGGTCATGGAAAAAGAACATGTAAAACAAGTACTGAAGATTGCCTCTCACGCCAGAGGCAAAGTGTTTCTTCTCGGCAAGTGGCAGAACGAGCGAGAAATACAGGATCCGTATCGTCAAGGGCAGGCCGCTTTTATTCATGCCCATGCATTGATTGAAGATGCTGTTGGCTCATGGGCACAACGCCTCGGGCATTGATGAATATTCTTCAGAACAGTGAATGGTAAGAAAGACTTATGCAGTTACCGTCAGTAGTCGGCACCCGTGACAACGATCAAGACAGTATTGATCTTCTCGGCATATTTGGCAGTTTGATCGATCAGAAATGGTTGATCGGCGCCTTCACCGGCGCGTTCATGATGACTGGCGTTGCCTACGCGATTCTGGCCACGCCGGTGTATCTGGCCAACGCGCTGGTACAGGTCGAACCGAAGAAGAACGACATGCTCGGTTTTTCCGATCTCAACAGCATGCTGGGCGGGCAATCGCCGTCCGTGACCGAGATCGGGATCATCAAATCCCGTGCAGTGATCGGCAAGACGGTCGACGATCTGCGCCTGGACATCGATGTCACCCCGAATACTTTTCCGGTGATCGGCGGCTTTCTCTCCCGTCGTTATCGCGGTGAGACCGAATTCAGCGTCGCACCGCCGCGTTTCGGCCTGAACAGCTACGCCTGGGGCGGTGAGCGCCTGGAGTTTTCCCGGCTCGATCTGCCCAAGGAGCTGCTGGGCAAGAAACTCAGCCTGATCGCCGGCGAGCAGCATCGCTTCCAGCTATTCGATGACAACGACAACCTGTTGGCAGAAGGCGTTGCCGGCGAAGCCTTCGCGCAGGACGGCGTAGAAGGGCAGATCACACAACTGTTGGCCAACCCCGGTACCCGTTTCGAAGTGGTGCGCTACCCACGAATCGTGACCATCCAGGGTTATCAGGACGCGCTGGATATTTCCGAGCAGGGCAAGGAGTCGGGGATCATCCGTCTGGCCCTGGCCAGCAGCGACGCCGCTGAAGCGGTGAAGATCCTCAACAAGATCGCGTCGCTGTACGTCGATCAGAACGTACGCCGCACCTCGGCCGAAGCGGCGCAGAGCCTGGCCTTCCTGCAAAGTCAGTTGCCGCAGGTCAAACGCGATCTGGCCAAGGCCAGCGATGCGCTCAACGCCTACCAGACTCGCGGCAAGACCGTGAATATCTCCCTGGAAACCCAATCGGTGCTCGGCCAGTCCGTCGCCCTCGAAACGCGGATTTCCGAGCTGAAACTGCAACAGGCGGAGATGGATCGCAAGTTCACCAAACAGCATCCGGCCTATCGTGCGTTGATGACCCAGATCGGTGAATTGACCCAGCAACAGCGGTCGCTGGAAGGCAAGGTCCAGGACCTGCCGGCCACGCAACAGGAACTGCTCAACCTGACCCGCGATGTCGAAGTCGCTTCGCAGATCTACACCCAGTTGCTGAACAAATCCCAGGAGCTGGACATCATTCGCGCCGGCGCTGTGGGCAACGTGCGTCTGGTGGATACGGCGGATGTCGACCTGACCAGCCCGGTCAAACCGAAGAAAGCCCTGATCGTGCTGATCGCGACTTTCCTCGGCGCCTTTGTCGGCGTGGCCCTGGTGCTGTTGCGCAAGTCGTTGAGCAAGGGCCTGGAAGGGCCGGAAGCCATCGAGCAGCTCGGCTTGCCGGTCTACGCATCGATCCCTTACAGCGCCCTGCAACAGGAAGAGGACACCAAGAAAGTCCGCGCCAAAGTCACGGTGGATGCGCCGGCGTATCTGTTGGCGCTGCGCAATCCGACGGACCTGTCCATCGAGTCGATCCGCAGCCTGCGCACCTGCCTGCATTTCGCGGCGCTGGATTCGACCAACAACCGCATCATGATTTCCGGTCCGAGCCCGCAGGTCGGCAAGACCTTTGTGTCTTCCAACCTTGCGGCAGTCATGGCGCAGAGCGGGCAGCGGGTGGTGCTGATCGATGCCGACATGCGCAAGGGGCATCTGCACAAATCGCTGAACACACCGATCACCAACGGCTTGTCGGACCTGCTGGTCAAGCGCTGCACCCTGGAGCAGGCGATCAACAAGGTCGAAGTCGACAACCTGCACTTCATCAGCCGTGGTCAGGTGCCGCCCAATCCATCCGAGCTGTTGATGCACGCCAATTTCCGCGAACTGTTGGCGCAACTCAGCGAGCGTTATGACGTGGTGATCATCGACACACCGCCGCTGCTGGCGGTGACGGATGCGGCGATTGTCGGTCGTGAGGCAGGCATCAGCCTGATCGTCGCGCGCTTCGGGGTGAACCCGGCCAAAGAGATCGAACTGACGATTCGCCGCTTCGCCCAGAACGGCATCGAGTTGAAAGGCGCGGTGTTCAACGGCGTCGAGAAGCGTGCGGCCAGTTACTACGGCAACGGCAGCTGCGGCTACTACAACTACGAATACGCGTCCGACAAGTCCTGAAAATCAGTGATTGTCCTTACCGGCAAGAAAGTGGGTGGGTTGTGAAAAAAATACTGCACGTGGCTGAAACGATAAAAGGTGGCGTCGCGACGGTGATCCGCACGATTTCCGCGTCCCCGGAAGATGACCGCGCCAACTACGAGCTGGTGTATCTGGTGCCGCAGGATCAGGAAAAGGAACTGCACGGCATCGCGCCGCAACAGATCCGTACTTTCGATCGAACCGGGCGCAATGTGCCTTCGCTGCTGCGTTTTGCCTGGCGCCTGATGCAAGTGATGCTCAAGGAAAAACCCGATGTCGTGCACCTGCACAGCACGTTTTCCGGGGTGATCGGCCGTTGCGTGTGCGTGCTTTTGCGGCCGTGGCGCAAACCGAAAATCGTCTATTGCCCGCATGCCTTTTCGTTCCTGATGGAAAGCTCGCCGATCAAGCAGAAAGTCTATGCGTGGATCGAGCGGGTGTTGCAGAAGGTCACGGATACGATCATCTGCGTCAGCCAGTACGAGATGGACAAAGCCGCAGCGTTCGGCATCGAGCGCAAGCGCATGCGGCTGATCTACAACGGCATTCATCCCAAGGATGACGCGCGCAAAGCCGAGGATCCGCAGCCGATTCATCTGCTCTTCGTCGGTCGGCTCGACTATCAGAAAGGCTTCGACGTGCTGCTCAAGGCCTATGCCAAGGCCGGGCGCAACGATCTGAAACTGACGGTGGTCGGCAGTGCGGTCAACGAGGCAACGGTCGAGTGCCCGCCAATGGACGGCGTTCAATACCTGCCGTGGGTCACGCCGGCCGAAGTCAACGCGCTGTACCAACAGGCCGATGCGCTGATCGTCCCGAGTCGCTGGGAAGGCTTTGCCATGGTGCCGCTGGAAGGCATGGCGCTGGGCTTGCCGGTGATTGCCAGCGACTGCACCTCGCTGCCGGAACTGGTCACTCACGGGGTATCCGGCTACGTGTTCCCCACCGGTGATCACCACGCGTTGGCCGATCGCCTGAAGCAGATCCAGAAACCCGCGTTGTCGGTCCTTGGCCTCGAAGGTCGGCGCATCGTCCGCGAGCGCTTCAGCGCCGCGTTGATGATCCGCCAGACCTACGACGTGTATTCCGCTCCCTCTTATTAAGTAGAACTTCGCTCATGAACGTAACGATTTTGCATGGCTACAGTGCCTCCAATTCCGGCGATGGTCTGCTGGTCGATCTGGCCATTGCGCTGGTGCAGCGCAACTTTGGCGAGGACACCGCGATCAGCGTCGTGGCCTCCGATCCGGACTCTTTCAAATACCTGCCGCACCCGCGCTTCGACGCGCCGGTCATGGCAGCCAAGGGGCTGGGCCGGGTCAAGCAGGCGGTATTCCTCAATCAGTCCTACGCCGGGCTGGCGGATCTGTTGAAGAAAACCGATCTGATCGTCGGCGTCGGTGGCGGCTACATGCGCTCCAAAAGTGCCTTCGAACACATCAAGCTGAAACTGGGCCACGCCAAGCAACTGGAAACGGCGATCCTCAGCAAAGTGCCGTCGGTGTACCTGCCGCAAAGCATCGGGCCGTTCCACGGTGAGAGCGATAAGATCGTCGGCCACTACGCCAGCGCCGATGCGGTGTTCGTGCGCGATAACCGCTCCTCGGCGTTGTTCGATGCCTGCGAAAATGTCTACCGCGCTCCGGATCTGGCGGTGCAGGCCCTGGCCGGCAAAATCCTTCAGCAACCCAAGTTCACCCGCTGCGCTTCGACACCCGCCACTGTGTGCGTGGTGCTGCGCAAACCGCCGGCATGGAGCAAGGAAAAGAAGCTCGCCTACGTGGCCAACCTCAAGGTGCTGCTGCAGCGTTTGAAGAATAAAAGCAAAGTGGTCTGCGCCGTGCAGAGCGCTGTGCGCGGTAACGACGACGGCGCGTTCTACCGCGAGCTGGGCATCACCGAAGACTTGCTGCCATTGAAGGCGACGCTGGCCAAATACCAACCGGACCTAGTGATTTCCGTGCGTCTTCACGGCGCTATCGAATCGCTGCTCTCGGGTGTGCCGGCGTACCACATCAGCTACGAGCGCAAAGGCTTCGGCGCCTATCAGGACATGGGCGTCGAGGACTGGGTGATCAACGGCGGCGACATCAATGTCGACACCATCATCGACACGGTTTTTGCGCCGAACGCGCTGTCGAACTTCGGCAAACGCCTGACCGACACCTGCCGTGAAATCGAGGCGAAAACCGTGGCCATGGACGACATCATCAAGGGCGTCATTCGATGATATTCCGCTTGTTGCTGCGCGGCGGAGCACTGGGCGCGAAGTTCTTGCTGGTGCTCGCCATCACCCATTACCTCGGTTACGAGGCGCTGGGTTTCTACGGGGTGGTGGTCGCGGCGTCGTTGATCGCGTCGAAGTTCTACAGCGTCGGTTTCAGCTCCGAGATCAATCGGTTGATCAGTGTCGGCGGCAGCTCGAAGCGGGTCGTCGACAAGGTTCTGCTGCTGTACCTGGCCGTGGGGTTGCTGTTGTCGGTGGTGACAGTGCTGATTTATTCACTGTTCCAGCAGGTCGAGGCGACGACGGCATTGATCGCCTGTGTGACGCTGGTACTGCTGACCGAACACCTGTCTTTCGAGATCAACTCGTTCGTGTTTTCCGCGCAGAAAGCCACGGCGGGTGCGCTGCTGTTTTTCATCAAGACTGGTCTTTGGGCGCTGCTGGCCGTGGGCGGAATGATGCTCGGCTGGGTGTCCGGGATCGTCAGCGTGTTGTGGCTGTGGGTCATCGCCAACGTGCTGGTGATCGTCGCTGGTTATCTGATTGTGGCGAACGTTCATCGTGGGCGCGAGGAGGGAACACTGGCGACGGCGACCGTGTGGAAAGCCGGGTTGCCGTTCTATCTGGGCACCGGTCTGATCGCGTTGAGTCAGTATGCCGAGCGCTTTCTGATCATCGACCTCGAACCCTACGCCAGCCTCGGTAAATACGTGTACGCGTGGTCAGCGGCCAACACCTTGCAGGCGTTGTCCTACGCGGTGGTGGCGGTGGTTGGCATTCCAGTGCTCGCCAAGCGTTATCAGGCGGATCAACAACCGTTCACGGTCACCCAGTTGTTCGTGAACAAGTGGGTCATGCGCTCGCTGGTGGTGTCGGCCGGGGTGGCGGTGTTGATTTACCTGTTCTTCAACATCGTGCTCGATTACGTCGCAACGGCGGTGCCGCGTCCGGACAACGGGATCCTCGGCGTGCTGATCTTTTCCTTTGCTCTGCGCGCCATTGGCGACATCGTCTGGGGTGGCTTGATCGCGTCGAAAAACAGCCGGGTATCCCTCGCCAGTTCGGCCATTTGCCTGCTGATTTCGGTGCCGGTCAGCTACCTGCTGATCAAGCATTATTCGATCTACGGCGCGGCCTGGGGCAACGTCTTCGGGATCATCGTGCAACTCGGCGTGATTGCGCTGCTGACCCGTGCCACGCGCGCGAAAAAGGCTGTCGTGTCATGGGCCTGAAACTGCCGTGCATCGAGTTTCGCGGCAAGAAACTCGACTCGTCGCTGTCGTTCCTGATCCTGTTCACCGGCCTGTTTCTGTCAGTGGCGATGCCGCTGCTGATCCCCCGCGATCCCGGCCCGGATGCGATGACCTTGTGGTCGTCTTATGCCCGGGCCGACAACTGCAATTTCTGGAACCCGTTCTCGCCGGATCGCTCGTCCTACGAGTGTTCGGCGTTCCTGCTGCGGCCCACCGGGATCAACCTGACCAACGCCTGGGCCTACGGGATGTTCTGCAATTTCTTCCTCACGGCGATACCCGTGGTGGTGTTCCGGCGCATGCCGTTGGCGATCTTCGGCACGCTGTGTCTGTGGGGCATCGTCCGCTCGTTTTTCCTGGAAAACCTGACCAAGGAAATCATCGTGTCGGTGGCGGTGTTGAGCATTCTGTTCAGCTCGCTGACACGCAAGTATCGCGGCGGATTTTTCCTGTCGGCGGTGATCTACGGCGTGCTGATCCGGCCCTACTGGATTCTGTTTTCGCTGTCCTGGGTCGGCGTCTGCGTGATGAAGAAGTACGTGTCGCGCGTGACCTTCTTCCTGATGCTGTTCCTGTTCTACCTCGCGGTGGCCATGGCGATCCAGTTGGCGCTGGGCTTTCCGGTGTCGTCGATTCGCGCCAGCAACAACGAGCTGCGCACGGCGGGCGAGGAGGGTTCCAAGTCGCTGATCGTCTCGTGGCTCAGCGGCAGCGACTTTGTTTCGCAGGCGCTGGACTCGATGATCATCTTCTTCCGGTTGTCGTTCCCCGTGGAGCTGATCCTGCTGTCCGGGCCGGGTCAGGTGATCTTCGTGGCGTTGATGATCATGACCGCGCTGCTGCTGTTCAAAGTCATCACCTCAACCGATTACAAAGGCGCGCCGATCCAGACCAAACCCAAGGAACTGATCGCGATTCCCCTGGCGTTTCTGCTGGTTCAAGGCTTGTTCGAACCGGACTTCGGCTCGTTCGCCCGACACTTTTCGATGGTGGTGCCGGTGCTGTTCGTGGGCCTGGGGTTGATGCTGCGGGCGAACAAACCGGTGCAGGTCGAGTCAAGAATTCTGAATTGAGGCGGGTGTTTTATGTCGAGCAAGAAAAAGTCGCTGGAGATTGAAACCCTGCGCGGCCTCGCGTGCCTGTTGCTGGTGCTCTACCACGTGATCGGCCCGTTGGGCGGCGGTTTGAAGATCGATATCGGCTCGCCGTTCCGGGTGATCGCCGATTCGATGGTGTACGTGCGCATGCCGCTGTTCACCTTTATCTCGGGTTACATCTATTCCATCTACAAGATTCGCGGCAATGACTTTTCCGCGTTCTTCAGCGGCAAGGTGCGGCGGCTGATCGTGCCGCTGTTTTGCGTGGGTGTGCCGTTCTCGGTATTGCAGGCGGTGGGGCCGGGCGTGAACAAGGACGTCGGCGTGATCGATGCGTTGTTGTCGTTCTTTGTGCCGATCAACCACTTCTGGTTCTTGCAGGCGGTGTTCATCATCTTCATGTTTGTCGGCCTGCTGGAATGGCGTGGTTGGCTGCGTTCGGCGACGCGTTTGTACCTGCTGTTCGCATTCTCCGCCGCCGTGTTTCTGCTGCCGCCGTTCAAGTTCGATGCGTTCGGCATCAATGGGGCGACTTATCTGTTGCCGTTCTTCGTGGCGGGGATGATCGGGCAGGAGAACGTCAGCGCGCTGAAGCAGCAATTCAAAGTGCTCGGCCCGTTGGTGTTCGTGCTGATTTCCCTGACGCTGTTGTACATCGCGGCGCTGGATCGCGAGCTGATCATCGATCGTCGCAGCCTGATCGGCCTGACGGTGGGTTGCGTGTCCTGCTTCGCGTTGCTGTCGAGTGACATGCGCTCGAAGGCGCTGACCTGGCTCGGTGGTTACTCTTACGCGATTTTCCTGTTTCATGTGCTGTTCGCCGCGACATCGCGTTCGGTGCTCGGACGCCTGGGCATCAAGGACGAAAGCGTTCTAGTGTTCTGCGGCGTGGCTTGCGGGTTGCTCGGGCCGGTGTTGCTGTCGACGATCTTCAGTCGGTTCAACTTCACTTCGGTGCTGTTTCTGGGCGAGCGTGCGGCGGCGAAAAAACCGGCGGGGAACGTCTCCCCGGCGCAAGTCTCGGCTAAAGGAAGTGTTTGATGGTTGCAGTGGATGATGCCGCGCCGGTCGCGGCATCGGTGGTCGAAGTCGGCGACGCTCGCCAGCGGTTTGCCCAGTGGCGCGAAGGCAAGGCCGGGAAGGTTCTGTCGGTCTCGGTGATCGGCGACAGCTACAGCGCCGGGCAGGATTTCTATCTGAACAAACTGGTGCAGCGGCTGGTCGGGGAAGTCGGTTTTGCCGGCCCCGGTTATGTCGGTTTCAACCATGGCGCGGCGCTGGGCGGCAGCCATTTCAAGTACACCCGCAGCAGCGAAAAGTACTTCGGCGGTGACTGGCAGGTGTCGAGCCTCGGCCAGGCCAGCCCCGACAGCCGCACCGTAACCGGAAGGCCCGGTGCATGGCTGCAAGTCGATGCTCATCCGAGCGAAACGATAAACACCGCCGTCACCCAGGCAAAACTGCTCTATCTCGGCAACGGCGAACCCAATGAAATCCGCTATCGTTGGGCGCCCTCGCAATCCTGGCAGCCGTTGAAACTGACCGGTGCCGGTGTTCAGGAAGTCCCGTTGTCAGGTACATCCGCCGCGACGGACTGGGCGTTCAGGCTGGAAGTGGTGAAGGGCGCGCCAACGCTGTTCGGTCTGTGGATGAGCAACGATCAGGCCGGTTTACGCGTGTCGAAATTGGCGGCGTCGGGTGCGGCCTCTGCCGACTTTTATCATGGCGACGGTCAGTGGCTGGCGCAGTGGAAGGCGGTGGTGTCGAAGATTCCGGCGGACATCTACCTGATCATGCTCGGTGGTAACGATCAGGGTTTCGGGGTGAAACCGGAGCAGTACCTGAAGAACGTTCAGGGCCTGGTCGGGATGGTCCGCGAGATTCAGCCAACAGCGAGCGTCAACCTGATCATGCGCCAGGACACCACGCGCTCCAGTACCTATCCGATGTCGGCGTATGCGCAGGTGCTGGAGCCCTGGGCTCGTGAGCAGCATCTGGGCTACGCCAATCTGCAATGCGCGTTCGGTACGGACGTCAAACGTTACGCGGCGGCGATGATCGGCCCGGACAAGATACATCCGGTGCCGGCCACGGGCGGGAAGGTGATTGCCGATTACTTCTATCGGATGATCGTCGGCGGCAACCACGGGGCTTCCTGCGGCGCCGCCTCGGAATAAGGGCTCAGCCCTTGTCGAAGTTGTCCACGTGACCCAGAAGCTCTGCGGTCTTTTGCGGCATCAACTGCGTCACGCAGCGGGTTTCCACAGTGATGATGATCGCCGGGTCGTTGCAGCAGATGCGCACCCGGAATCGCCAGTCGCTGAAAATCACTTTCAGGCCGTCGCGGTCATCGACCTCCAGCGCCTGTTCACCGTAGATCCGTTTCAGATGGGCGAGCAGGGGATAGGGATCGCGCAGCGGCCGGCGAATGTCCCCGGATGAAGGAAACATGCCGATCCGCTCCACCAGCAGGATGGTCCCGAGCCAGGATTCGTTGGCGCTGGGCAACGGCTGATGACGAGACAACCAGCTCATCACCCCGAGGTTGTCCACCTCCCGTTCAATGTCTGTCGAATGTTGTGCGATGTTCATGATTGCCTCGTCGGATGTGCGCGGGGGCGGTTTAACGGCCCTTGAGGTAGACGTTCTCGTAGCAGAAGTTGGTCGCCTGCAGGTAACCCTCGGCGTCGCCGCAGTCAAAGCGCAGGCCCTTGAATTTGTAGGCCAGCACGCAACCGTTCTGCGCCTGTTTCATCAGGGCATCGGTGATCTGGATTTCCCCGCCCTTGCCCGGCTCGGTGTCGGCGATCAGGTCGAAGATGTCGGGCGTCAGGATGTAGCGGCCGATGATCGCCAGGTTCGATGGGGCGTCCTGTGGCGCAGGTTTTTCCACCATGTGGTTGACCCGGTAGATACCGTCGGAAATCGCCTCGCCGGCGATCACGCCGTACTTGTGAGTCTGATCGCGCGGGACTTCCTGGATGGCCACGATCGAGCAGCGGAATTTCTTGTAGAGCTGGATCATCTGCGTGAGCACTCCGTCGCCTTCGAGGTTCAGGCACAGGTCGTCGGCCAGGACCACGGCGAAGGGTTCGTCACCGATCAACGGACGACCGCTGAGAATCGCGTGACCCAGGCCTTTCATTTCCACCTGACGGGTGTAGGAGAACGTGCAGGTGTCGATCAACTCGCGAGTGCCGGCCAGAAACTTCTCTTTCTCGGTGCCGCGAATCTGGTGTTCGAGTTCGTAGCTGATGTCGAAGTGGTCTTCCAGCGCGCGCTTGCCCCGTCCGGTGACGATTGCCATGTGCTGCAGGCCGGCGTCCCGTGCTTCTTCAACGGCGTATTCGATCAACGGCTTGTTGACGATCGGCAGCATCTCTTTGGGCATGGCTTTGGTGGCCGGCAAGAAACGCGTGCCATAGCCGGCAGCGGGGAACAAACATTTACGAATCATAGAAGTTTCCTGGACATTCATGGCATACAGCCATCGGTTACATTGCAATAAAGAAAAGTTGCAAGTTGATGAAGCTGTACTTTAATACCTGAGTCAGGTTGTAAGTGGCAATGTTAGCTTAGTGTAAAGCGGGGTAATGTTATTAGATGTCGGCTTGATAAATAACAGTTATTTTTAGTCGGTATCTGTCGATAGTGGTGAAAGTGCGAGAGTGCTAATAAGTACCGGGCAATACAGTTTGGCCTTTAAGAATATTTTTGGCCAGCGATGGAACTGTTTTTGTTTTGGATTGTTGTCGCCTTGTTTGTGTGAAGCAAGACACACATTAAACAAATGGGGCTTGACACGCTAGTTGGCACTTTCCCCACTATGGACCGCGCTATGAAAATTCTGGTAACGGGTGGCGCCGGGTATATCGGCTCGCACACCACACTTGCATTGCTTGAAGCAGGTTATGAAGTTGTTGTTCTGGATAATCTTTGCAACAGCAGCGATGCGGCACTGCATGCAGTGGAAGGCATTTGCGGCAAAAGTGCAGTGATGGTCCGCGGCGATGTGTGCGACCGGGCGTTGCTGGACCGGATATTCCAGCAGCATTCGATCGACGCCGTCCTGCATTTCGCCGGCCTCAAGGCGGTCGGCGAGAGCGTGCGCAAGCCGCTCGAGTATTACGAAACCAACGTCAGCGGCAGCATTACGCTGTGCCAGGCGATGGCAGCGGCAGGGGTGTTCCGGCTGGTGTTCAGCTCCTCGGCCACGGTGTACGGCGAGCCTGAGCAGATGCCGATCCGCGAGGATTTCCCTACGGGCATCCCGACCAATCCCTACGGCCAATCCAAGCTGATTGTCGAAAATGTGCTGCGCGACCTGAGCCTGGCCGAGCCGCGCTGGAGTATCGCGCTGCTGCGTTACTTCAACCCGATCGGCGCCCACGACAGCGGCCACATGGGCGAAGACCCGAGCGGCATCCCCAATAACCTGCTGCCTTACATCAGTCAGGTCGCGGTCGGCAGCCTCCAGGAGTTGTCGGTCTTCGGTGACGATTACCCCACGGCAGACGGCACCGGCGTGCGCGATTACATCCATGTCGTCGATCTGGCGGACGGTCACCTGAAGGCCTTGCAGGCCATCGACGGGCACACCGGCATTCATACCTGGAACCTCGGCACCGGCGATGGTTACAGCGTGATGCAAGTGCTGCGAGCTTTCGAACAGGCGTGCGGGAAGCCGGTGCCATTTCGGGTGATGCCACGGCGTTCTGGCGATATTGCCGAGAGTTGGGCCGACGCTTCCAAAGCGGAAAAAGAATTGGGCTGGAAAGCCACACGCAACTTGCAGGACATGGTTACCGATACTTGGCGCTGGCAATCGAATCACCCCAGGGGTTACCTGGAATGATGGCCTTTTAGTCCAATGTTATTTTCGGTCAGGTTGTTAGATATCGTCGGGAAATTACACTGGCAATGCCTTTTGCAAGTCCGTAGATATAACCTGCCGTTCGACTTTATCAGTTGAGTCTGACTGTGAAAGAACAGCGGATCTTGTTCGCGCTTTTTGCGACTTGAACTCTACCACCTCTAACGAAACACTCGATGTAACGGTGCAATGTTAGAAAGGAGTTGATATGAAAAAAGTGATGGCGATTGCCTTGTTGACGATGTTGAGCAACTGGGCATCCGCAGCTGAAGCGCCGCTTACTGCGGTGACCAATGTATCGGGCAGTGTCGCGGCTTCTACAGCGCCTGCTGCCAGTACTGCAATGGTCGCCAGTGCCGTAGCGGCGTCCAACAGTGGTGGAAGTGCCAACGGCGGTACAACGGGTACCACCGGTACCACGGGTACAACCGGCACGCACAACTAACTGAAGTAACTGTTGGTGCAGTACAAGGTCGCCCGACGAAAGTCGGGTGACTTTGTTTTGGATTCGCCCTTGAATAGCGTAGTGCCATTATGACTCGTAGTTTTTCTCTTTTAATGCTGGCAAGTCTCGCTCTGCAAGGTTGCATGTTTTCCCCCGGTCAACACTTGAGCACCTTTGGCATCACCCGCCAGGGCGCCAGTGAAAGCAGCCGGGTCGAGTTGATTCCGATCACGCCCAAGCTGATCTCCATGAACCGGGCCACGCAGAAGCGTGAGTCAGTGCCCACGGAGTTGCTGGCGACGCCTGCCGAATACCGCATCGGCAACAACGACGTGCTGTACATCACGGTCTGGGATCATCCCGAGCTGACCGCGCCGTCGGGCGCGCAGCAGCAGATCGACGCCAACGGTCGCCTGGTGCGCTCCGACGGTACGTTGTATTACCCGTACATCAAGGAAGTCCAGGCCGCCGGCCGGACCATCCAGCAACTGCGCGACGACATCGAACAACGGCTGTCGGCATTCATCGCCGAGCCGCAAGTGGATGTTGCCGTGCTGCGCTTCGCCAGTCAGAAGGTCGTGGTCACCGGCGCCGTCGCCAAGGCCGGCCCGCAAGCGATTTCCACCAACCCGCTGAGCGTGGTCGAAGCCCTCGGTTCGGCGGGTATCGACACCAACAATGCCGACTTGTCCGGGCTGTTGCTGACGCGCAACGGACGGGTCTATCCGCTGAATCTGGATAACCTCAACCAGCAGGATTCCGAGTTGCAGAACGTCTACCTCCAGGGTGGCGACAAACTGTATCTGCCGTACAACGACAACAAGCGCATCTACGTGATGGGTGAGGTCAACCAGCCGCGCGCCCTGAGCTTCAAGACCGCGACCATGAACCTGTCCGACGTGCTCGGCTCGGTCGGTGGCCTGAGCCAGACCACCGCCAACGGCAACGCCGTGTACGTCATTCGCGGCGTGGAAAACCTTGATGTCGAACCCGCAAAAATTTATCAACTGGAAGCCGAATCTCCCACCGCCATGGTCCTCGCCACGCACTTCGAAGTGCGCCCGCAGGACGTCGTTTATGTAGGGCCTGCCAACGTGACTCGCTGGAACCGTCTGATCAGCCAGTTGGTGCCATCGGCATCGATTGTCGGAACGGGTGCTTCCGCTGCGAAGAACTGGAGCGAATTCACCAACAACAGCAAATAAGGCCGGCCGACTGTGAATACGTTGAAAGTTGGCGTCTGCCTGATGGCGGCCTTGTTGCTGTGTGGCTGCAACCCGTTGATGGTCGCGTCGGTGACCAACCTCAAGTCGGCGGTAGTCGGCCCGGATGATATCGACGTGACGCCGGCCCAGGTGGCCGAGGTCAACTACCCGCAACTCAAACTGACCACGCCGTCCGGCTCCGGGGTATTGGCACTGGTGCGCGAGCGTGAGGATCTGCAGTTCTGGGTCGCCTCCGGCAAGCAGGTTCTGCTGCTGCGCGACGGTCTCGCCGTGCGCACCATCGGTCTCGGTGCGGAAGGTGATCTGGACGGCACGCGGCTGTCCGATGCGTCGCCGTTCAAGCGTGGTCTGCACAACGTTGCCGATGGCGACACCAGTCAGCGCTGGATCGATCTCTACAAGGGCCAGGAAGTCGGGCTGATCGTCAACAGCCGCTTCACCCGCAAATCCATGGAAACCCTGAAGATTCTCAACAAGGAATACGCCGTGCTGCGTGTCGATGAGCGTATCGACGTCCCGGCCATCGGCCTGCGGGCGACCAACCGTTACTGGGTCGATCCGGTTGACGGTTTCATTGTGCAGAGTGAGCAGCAACTGACCTCGCAACTGCGAGTGAAGATCGTGCAGCTGACCCCTGATCGCAGGCACGTGCCATGAAGTGCTTGAGGGTTCTGTCGGCGAGTTTGATGTTGCTCGCCGGCGCAAGCCAGGCAGCGGTGACCGTCAGCGGCGACGTCGCCAACCCGGGGCCGGTCGAGTTGCCGGCAGGTGGACGATTGACCGATGTGATCAGCGTCGCCGTACCGAATGCCGAAGGTTATTGGCTGGCGGGGGAGTTGCTGCGTCAGTCCCTGCTGGAGCAGCAGACCCGGCTCAAGGTCGGCGTGTTGTTCGACCTGGACGTGTTGCAACGCATGGCCGATTTGTTCGATCGACCGAGCCGCAAAGCCCTGGCGGTGCGCATGGCCGAGGACGTGCGGCAGATGCCGGTCACCGGGCGCCAGATCGCGGATCTGGACCCGGTGGCGCTGGAAGTCGGGTTCGCCCGCAACATCCGTCTGGACGACGGCGATCGGCTGATCTACCCGCAGCGGGTCGATGAAGTGCAAGTACTCGGCGCCGTCGCCGGAACCTGCCGGCTGCCTTATCAGCCGTTGCTCGAGGCCCGTGAATACCTCAGCAGCTGCGTGCTGCTGGAGGACGATGCCGACGCCGATTACCTGTGGCTGATCCAGCCCAACGGCGTTTCGCGGCGCGTCGGCATTGCCCATTGGAATCGTGAGAGCGGGCAGTTTCCCGTTGCCGGCAGCAAGATTCTGGTGCCCTTGAAAAACGATGATCTTGATCCGCCTATCCCTGAACTGAATCAGCAGTTGGCCGAATTTATTGCCACGCAGTTGGCTGAGGTGGTTCGTTGAATTTGCGTTTTGCAGCTGTGTTGTTATTGCCGTGCGGCCTGGCCCATGCCGAGCCGCGCATTACCCAGGGCGATTTTGGTGGCACCGGTCTGTTGCAGACGCCCACCGCGCGCATGGCCCCGGCCGGCGAGTTGAGCGTCAACGCCAACCGCACCGAGCCTTACAGCCGCTACAGCGTTTCGTTGCAGCCGCTGGACTGGCTCGAAGGCTCGTTTCGCTACACCGCCATCACCAACCGTCCGTACGGCCCGGAGTCGATGAGCGGCAACCAGAGCTATAAGGACAAGGCGGTCGACGTCAAAGTCCGGCTCTGGGAAGAAACCCATTGGGCGCCTGATATCGCATTGGGCTTCCGAGACGTCGGCGGTACGGGTTTGTTCGCCAGTGAATTCCTGGTGGCCAACAAGCGCTTCGACAACCTGGATTTCAGCGCCGGCATTGCCTGGGGTTACATCGGCAATCGCGGAGATGTCGACAACCCGTTGGGCTATCTCGACGATCGCTTCAAGACCCGGCCGGCGATGGAAGGCACCGGTGACGTCAATGCCGGCTCGTATTTTCGCGGCCAGCCATCGTTCTTCGGCGGTGTGAGTTACCAGACGCCTTGGGATCGCCTGAGCCTGAAACTCGAATACGAAGGCAACGACTACAAGCACGAACCGAAGGACAACGTGATCAAGCAGGACTCGCCGATCAACCTCGGCGCGGTGTTCAAGGTGACCGACTCCCTCGACGTGAGCGCGGCGTGGGAACGCGGTAATACGGCGATGTTCGGCGTCACGTTCCACACCAATTTCGTCAGCCGCAAAGCCCCGGCGAAGACCTTCGATCCGCCACCGGAACCGCTGCCGGCCAAGGCACCGACCACGGCGCCGGATCAGGTCGACTGGGCCAACGTCTCGCAACGCTTGCAGCAGAACGCGGGCTATCAGGTCGAGCGCATCACTCAGCGAGACTCCGAGCTGATCGTGTACGGCGAGCAGCAGCGTTATTTCCATTCTGCCAAGGCTGTCGGCCGTGCGAGCCGGATTCTGGACAACAGCGTCAACGACGACATCAACTGGTTCACCGTGGTCAACAAGCGCTACGACCTGCCGCTGGAAGAAACCAGTGTGCCGCGCCAGACCTTCCGCGAAGTGATCAACAACGAGGAGCCGCTGCAAACGTTGCACCGCACCACCGAGGTCAACCCGGCGATGCCGCACAACGAGAAGACGCTCTACACCCAGGCGCCGCAGCACTTCAGTTATGGCGCCGGTCTGGGCTTCAAGCAGAACGTCGGCGGCCCGGATGGTTTGCTCTATCAATTCAGTGCCGACCTCGACGCCGAGTTCCGCTTCAACCGCAACACCTGGTGGAGCGGCATGCTCAGCCAGAACCTGGCGAACAACTTCGACAAGTTCAAATACGACGCACCCAGCGGTCTGCCGCGTGTGCGTACGGATTTGCGCCAGTACCTGACGACCTCCGAAACCACCATGCCGTTATTTCAGGTCAGCCACGCCGAGCAACTGGACAAAGATCTGTATGGCATGGTCTACGGCGGTTATCTGGAATCGATGTTCGCGGGTGTCGGCGGCGAGGTGCTGTTCCGTCCGACCGGGGAGCGCTGGGCGATCGGTGCGGACCTGAACTACGTGCGTCAGCGCGAATTCGACCAGGGTTTCGACCTGCGTGATTATTCGGTGCTGACCGGCCATATCACCGGTTACACCGACTTGCCTTACGAAACGCTCGCGGCGGTCAGCGTCGGGCGCTATCTGGCGGGCGACTTTGGCGGCACGCTGGATATCTCGCGAGAGTTTTCCAACGGTGTGCGCTTCGGTGCCTGGGCGACCATCACCACCGCCGGCAGTACGGAATACGGCGAAGGTAGCTTCGACAAGGGCATTTACCTGTCCATTCCGTTCGACGAGATGATGAGCATGTCGACCATGCGCCGGGCCAACCTGGTCTGGGCGCCGCTGACCCGTGACGGTGGCGCGAGGCTCAATCGCAGCTTCCAGCTGCACTCGATGACCGATAGCCGCGAAGACGACATGTTCTATCGCAACTTCGGGAAGATTACCGAGTAAGTCCGGGAGACCGGGAAGCCAAAATGGGAGCCCTTCGGCTCCCGTTTTGGTTTGTGGTGGATGCCTTTGTTGATCCTTCCACCGTTGCCACAGGTTATTGGGTAATGCCTGATCTTCAGCATTGCCCGGAACCTTGTGGGAGCGAACCTGCTCGCGATTGGCGTCAGTCCGGTCGGCATCAATTCAACTGACCCAGCGTGCTCGCAAGCTGCCCGCCAACCCCCAAATCCCGCCCACAAAAAAGGGGACTTTCGTCCCCTTGCGGTGTTGCTTTCTGCTGCTCTGCGTCTCAGTAAATGTCCTTCGACAACAGGGTAAACGGCGTCTTCACCAGGATCTTCACGTCCAGCCACAGCGACCAGTTGTTGATGTACTTGAGGTCGATCTCGACACGCTTCTCCATCTTGTCGAGGGTATCGGTCTCACCCCGGCAACCGCTGATCTGTGCCAGGCCAGTGATGCCCGGTTTGATTCGGTGGCGCGCCATGTAGGCGAGGATTTTCCCCGAGTAGTAGTTGTTGTGCGCCACGGCGTGCGGGCGAGGGCCCACCAGTGCCATGTGGCCTTGCAGCACGTTGAACAGTTGCGGCAGTTCGTCCAGCGAAGTGCGGCGGATGAAGCGTCCGACGGCGGTGATGCGCGAATCGTTGCGGCTGGCCTGTTTGACGTCGCGGTCATCGTGCACGCGCATCGAGCGGAACTTCCAGACCTGGATCACCTTGCCGTTCCAGCCATGGCGATCCTGCTTGAAGAACACCGGGCCGGGGGAGCTGAGCTTAACCGCCAGGGAGATGAGCAACAGCACCGGGCTCAACAGCACGATGGCCAGCAGCGCGACGCTTTTCTCCATCAGGCTCTTGCTCAGGGCGGCGGTGGGGCGGCTGGTCAGCGGGCTTTCGTTGAGGTAGATCGCCGGCAGGCCGTCCACGACTTTTACCGAGTGATTGAGCAGCGTCAGGCTGTTCAGATCCGGCACCCAGACCACGTCCACGTTGGCATCCAGCAGATCGACATACATCGCTTCGATCTTCGCCGCTTCGGACAGCGACAGCGTGATGTACAGGCGACGGATGTCGTGGCGTTTGATCAGTTCCAGCAGGTTTTCCTGATCGCCGACGATGCGCGGAGCGTCTGCGTCCAGAGCGGGCAGGGTGCCGTTGCTGACCAGGCCTACCAACGGCAGGTTTTCGTGTTCGCTGAGCTTTTTCGCCAGGCCCAGGGCCAGTTCGCCCGTCCCTACAATCAGGGTCTTGTGCTCGCTTTTGCGCGAGCGCTGGTAGTACTTGGAGAACGCATGCAGCGGTGCATACAGCAACGCTTGTCCGAGGAAGCCGTACACCGCCCAGTCAAGGATCACCTGGCGCGAAAACAGCTCATCGGCCTTGCAGATGAACGCGATGAACGTCAGCCCGGCCATCGTCATCGACCAGCCCATGAACAGCCGTCCCAGACCGGTCAGGTAGTTGTCTCGCTTTCGGTAAGCGCCGCTGAAGGTATAAGCCGGAACCGAGGCCAACACCGCCAGCATGGTGCACATCCGGTAATAGAACTCGACCGTTCCCGTGTGCTGCTCAGCCAATATAAATAACAGTGAAACAATAAAGCACTGTGCCAGTGCCCATTGGCCCCAGAAGGTAAGTCCCTTGAGGCCCGTGTTTCGGTTGATACGTAGAGTGAGATCCATATGCGATATCCCCAAAAGACTTCCATTCAGGTTTCGACAGTTGAAATCCGAGTTGTTAAGCAGATTTGTTTTTGTTTTAGGTGCCCATGTTCTGAGGTAACAACATCGGTATGCCGAACTGTCGTCAATCAATAGACTAAGTTATTGGGGAAGAAGCTGTCTGACGAGTTCTAACAAGATGGCAATGTGCCAATCATTTGAATTGAAGAATATCAAACGTTAGAAAAGGTCGAAGGGCGGAGGGTTAATAATCCCTGTTGTGTTTGCTATCGTAGGAAGGGTGAGGAGGGAGGTATTACTGACAAAGGAAGGTTAAACCAAGCAAAGTGCTTTTTTATTTTTGTAATTGCACTTGCTTCTGTTCATTGATGGGAAGGCTGTGCTTAGGCAATAACTTCCTGGATCAGGCAATAACCGCGATTACGGACAGCGCGAAACAGTCGCTCACCGTTACTGGCACTTTTGAATTTGTCTTGAAGACGGCTCAGGCACATCTCCAGACCGCGATATTGTTCCGGTTCCCGACCGATGCTGAGAATCAGATCGTCGCGACTGACAACGCGTTCTTCATGGTGCAGCATTTTCCTGACCAGTGCGGTTTCGAGGCCGGTGAGACTGATCTCTATATCCTCCCGGACGAGTACGCCTTGATCGTTATCAAGATGCCAGGCTTCTGTGACCGGCCGGGAAGTGTCATTGACGTCCGACGTTATGGCCTGGGTGTTCTGGAATGAATGAGTAGATTGTGCAGCCAGCCATTCGGACTCGAGGGTGGCCAATATTCGCTGGGTATCATGTTCAATACTGCGAGCGACGCTTTTCCTTGTGCCGCGTGGGTAAGTGAACTCCATCAGCGTGGGAGTGGAAGAGGGCGAAGCAACACCTTCAACAAACATCTGTGCCTGAGACGTACCAAACGAATTGAAACGCTCACTGGAGAGAATGCTCTCGAGTTCGCGCTGCGACGCGGAATTGTTCGTCACGACAACAAAATATTTTCTTGGGAGGGTTGTACTGGTTTCCATGTCTCTCTCCTGAAATAACGCACCAAATATGGCTAAAAGGTATTCGGCAGACGAGTAATAACGCGCTCGGAAATAATCGACAGGCAGGGTCTGGGCCCAATTATGGCCGCGATAAGTTCCACTTGGTCTGCTTTTAGAGTAATGATTTATTGTTATGTTTAAGTGTTGCAGCGCTCATTCAATTGACAGCTTTTTATTGGATAGATATTGCGGATAAAGCGGTGAGACGTTGGATTTTCATAGCGTTGCATCAGACGTTCCCTCGTATGCTGCAAATGATGATTTCCTGACTCAGGCGGTCGAGATCAACCCCCTCATCAGGCGGTAGCCATACCCGCGAATGCTCTGTATGGCGTTCGTACCGTACACGTCCTTGATTTTCCCACGCAAGCGGCTGATGGATTTTTCCAGTGCCCGGGGATCGTAGAAATTGCTGTTGAGCCCCATGATGCTGGCGATTTCATCATGGCTGAGGATGTGATTACTGGTCTGCGCAAACGCTTCCAGAATCTTCATTTCGGCAAAGGAAATGTCCAGTTTCTGGCTGGTATCCGACAGGCAGATACGGGTGGGGTCCAGCACCAGGTCGATATCCCTGAGCCATTCTTCACTGCTGAAGAACTCACCGAACAACTCGCCACCTTCGTCGGCCAGCGTATTGAGCTTGATACAGAAGTCGGCCCCGGCAAGATGGTATTTGATCTTGCTGTAGGCGCCGCGCCCTGTAATGACCGCGCAAATGATCGGCTTCAAGTTGTCGGCACGCAGGTTTTCCACCCGCGCCAGATTGTCTTCGAGTGCCTGGGGAGTGTCGATGATGATGAAGATGGCTCGATAGGAACCGTGATATTCATTTTGCTGATATGAACTAGTGAAGGAGTTGGCCTCTAGAGCCAGATCGGTCTGCACATGCTGCGCGATCAACGCTCTAAAATGTTCAGCCACAGCACGGGTACGGGCCAGAGTGAGAACGCCTGGCTCGTTGTTTGTTCGGTGTGGGCTGTTAGTCGCCAAGTTCCCTGTAAGCATGATGCGTTGACTCGAAAAAGTGCTGACATCGGGATGTTAAAGCACCGGTTCTCATCTGTGACTGACAATTGGTAACATTTACGCGGTTTTTAGACGTGGCTCCCGAGTTTTCTAACAATAATTAAGCATTTCAAGCTTTTAGTTGATTTTCTCGGGACTGTGAACTAACGAAGCGAAGGCCGTTAGATGGTGGCGATGTGCAATGGTGCCACTATTTTGTAACTATGGCGACCTGTTTTATGTCCTATGGCCACTATTGATCGTGGCTTGAAACTGGAGAATGTGAGGTGGGTCACATTTTAGGGTGTGAGGGATTTTTTTGCTACTAAGAGAACAAGTTCACAGACGGACGATTATTAACATGGCTTGAGTGTGTCTTTTGATAAGACATATTCTCCGTCACCGAGTCGGGCAATGGGTCTGGATCTACCAATTGTTTAACTTCAGATACCCAATGCCTGAATGCAGTTGACCGGGCGCTCTTTACGAGCGTTCTGACGGAGGATTAATGGATTTACTGACCTTGTTCAAGGTGTTGATTTTAGGTGCGGTAGAAGGTCTCACCGAGTTCTTGCCCATCTCCAGTACGGGCCACCAGATTATCGTTGCCGACTTGCTCGATTTTGGTGGCGAACGCGCCATGGCGTTCAACATCATTATTCAACTGGGTGCCATTCTTGCTGTGGTCTGGGAGTTTCGGCCGAAGATCTTCGAAATCGTCAAAGGCCTGCCGACCCAGCGCAATGCGCAACGATTCACGCTTAATTTGATGATCGCATTCTTCCCGGCGGTCGTCCTGGGCGTGTTATTCGCTGATGCCATTCATCATTACTTGTTTAACCCGATCACCGTCGCTGTCGCACTGGTGGTGGGCGGTATCGTGATGTTGTGGGCCGAACGTCGGGATCATGTGGTGAGCGTCGAGCACGTCGACGACATGGCCTGGTCCGACGCGTTGAAGATCGGTTTCGTACAGTGCCTGGCGATGATTCCGGGTACTTCGCGCTCCGGCTCCACCATCATCGGCGGCTTGCTGTTCGGCCTGTCGCGCAAGGCCGCCACGGAGTTCTCGTTCTTCCTGGCGATGCCGACCATGGTCGGTGCTGCGGTGTACTCAGGCTACAAGTACCGGGAACTGTTCCAGGCGGGCGACTTGCCTGTGTTCGCCCTGGGCTTCGTCACCGCGTTCGTGTTCGCGATGATCGCCGTACGCGGCTTGCTCAAGTTCATTGCGAACCACAGCTACGCCGCGTTTGCCTGGTACCGGATCGCGTTTGGCTTGCTGATCCTGGCGACGTGGGTGTTTGGCTGGGTGAACTGGACGGAAGCGACTGCCTGATCACTGACTGCTGATCAGCGCCGCGACGGCGAGGTCGCTCAACTCCGTATCTGGCGATTCCTGACGAAAACGCTGCAAGGCTGACGTGAAATACGCAGCCTTCAGCATGCCGTCGCTGGCGAGGTAGAGTCGCGCGTCTTCCAGCTCCTCGGCGGAGTAAACGCGTTTATGGCTTTCGGTGGTTTCTTGCGAGGCCGTAAAGGGCGTGAGCAGCAAAGAGACAAGCGTGAAACCAGACAGCTTGGTCACCTCCCATGGCGTATCGGTGTTACCCAGACACAGCCCGTCGCAGTGGGCCTGAACATTGGAAGTGATGCAAAACAAGGCAAGGAGGGTGCAGCGCTTGAAGCCAGGGAAATTCAACGTGGGCATAAACAAAAGACATCCTGTCAGTACATCAAAAGAATTACAGCCGCGGGCAACGGTCATTCGTTGCCCGCACATTCAACGCCTCGATCAACGACCGGCCAACAACTCCGCCGCCTGATCCAGCAACGCCAACGGATCCTTGGCCTTGTGAATATCCACCGACAACAACTGCCGAAACTTGCGCGCCCCCGGGAAACCGGTGCCCAGGCCCAGCACATGGCGCGTGATGTGATGCATCGCCCCGCCAGTCGCCAGATGCGCGGCAATATAAGGTCGCAACTGCGCCAGCGCCTCGGCCCGGGTGATCACCGGCGCTGAGCTACCGAACAACTGCTGATCCACTTCGGCCAGCAGATACGGATTGTGATAAGCCTCACGGCCCAGCATCACACCGTCAAAGGTCTGCAAATGCTCATGGCAGGCCTCCATCGTCTTGATCCCGCCGTTCAAAATGAACTCCAGCTCCGGAAAATCCGCCTTCAACCGCGCCGCCACGTCATAACGCAGCGGTGGAATGTCCCGGTTCTCCTTCGGCGACAACCCCTCCAGAATCGCGATCCGCGCATGCACCGTAAAACTGGTGCACCCGGCATCCCGCACCGTGCCGACGAAATCACACAGCTCCTCATAACTGTCCCGCCCGTTGATCCCGATCCGATGCTTCACCGTCACCGGAATCGACACCGCATCACGCATCGCCTTCACACAATCCGCCACCAACTGCGGATGCCCCATCAGGCACGCACCGATCATATTGTTCTGCACCCGATCACTCGGGCAGCCAACGTTCAGATTCACCTCGTCATAACCGTGCTCCTGCGCCATACGCGCACAGGCGGCCAGGTCCAGCGGGACACTGCCGCCCAACTGCAAGGCCAAAGGGTGTTCGGCTTCGTTGTGACGGAGGAAACGTTCGTGATCGCCGTTGAGCAGAGCGCCAGTGGTGACCATCTCGGTGTAGAGCAGGGCGTTTTTCGACAGCAGGCGTAGGAAGAACCGGCAGTGACGGTCAGTCCAATCCATCATGGGTGCAACACTAAAGCGCCGAGACAGCGTAGGCATTGATTTTACTGGGCTAAGGCTCTGATTCTGTACCATTTTACTCAACGTGTTTTCGGCGTGTTTTAGGGCGTTTTCAGGCGTTTTTCAGGTCTCGGTGGTACGATGTACCACTTCAAAACTGACGCGTACCACTTTCGATATGGCAGCTATCAGGGCAAGAAAACTGGCGGATGGGTCTGTGAGCTACACCGCTCAGATCCGCATCAAGCGTGACGGAGTGCAAGTCTACCAAGAGAGCCAGACCTTCGCCCGGAAACAGGCTGCGCAGGCGTGGGCGCGTAAGCGTGAATCGGAACTCGATGAACCAGGTGCGATCGAGCGGGCAAGCCGCAAGGGCGCCACTGCCAAAGAGATGATTGATCAGTACCTGCGCGAAGTCGAAAAAGCGCGGCCGCTGGGCAAAACCAAAAAGGCCACGCTCAGTGCCATCGGCGCCAGCTACTTCGGCAAGCTCAACGATACCGACATCAATACGCAGTGCCTGGTGGACTTCGCCCTGTGGCGGATGAGTGGTGAAGGGGGAGGCGTCCTGCCGCAAACCGCCGGTAACGATTTGGCCCACCTCGGCGCTGTGCTTTCCATCGCCAAAGACGCATGGGGCTATCAGGTCGATCCGCTGGCCATGTCCGGCGCTCGGCGGGTGCTGCGCAAACTCGGCTACAACCTCAAGAGTCGCGAGCGGGACCGCCGTCCGACACTGGATGAGCTGGGCCAGCTCATGACGCACTATGAGGATATGCAGGCTCGACGTCGAAGCGTCACCAATATGCTGAAGGTCGTAGGCTTCGCCCTGTTCTCCACCCGCCGCCTCGACGAGATCACCCGCATTCGCTGGGCTGATGTAGATGAGCCTGGCCAGCGAGTGTTGGTGCGGGACATGAAGAACCCTGGGCAGAAGATCGGCAACGACGTCTGGTGTTACCTGCCGGATGAAGCATGGCGAACACTCCAAACAATGCCGAAAGCAGGCGACGACATATTCCCGTACAGCCCTGAGTCTATCTCCACTTCCTGGGCGAAAGCCTGCAAGTTTCTGAACATCGCTGACCTGCACTTTCATGACCTCCGCCACGAGGGTGTCAGCCGTCTCTTTGAAATGGACTGGGATATTCCGCGCGTGGCGAGTGTGTCGGGGCACAGGGATTGGAATTCACTGCGACGCTACACCCACCTGCGCGGTAAGGGTGATCGGTATGTGGGATGGGAGTGGCACGAAAAGATATTGAGGGCGCCCGTCCAACTGGGCGCCGCATCAATGAAGTGGCTCAACAGGCGGGTTTTAAGCCGTTGAGCTGATTGTTTTCTTTCACAGCGGCGGCGCGCTGGAGATCGAGATAAGCAGCCAGGTCGCCGATGTGAATGCCCTTCGCGGATTTCTGGCTCGGCTCCAGGCGGGTGATTGGAATCTTGATCTGGCCACTCAGCACCTTGCGCTGGAACATGTCCGGCGTCAGGTGCGTGAAGTAGTCGCGGCACACCCGATCAAGCGGGATGATCGCCTGGCCGTCGTACTGGGCCATCAGAATAAATACTGTGTTCATGATGCACCCCTCACATCCGAAACGATTGATGAATGAATATCGGCTGCGCAACTTCCTCCACCGGAGTTTCAGTCTGGACGTCGCAGACAAACCGGTGCCGCTCCCGGTTGGTCGCTGTCAGCGCTTTGGTCAGGCCGGGGATAGCGTCGAGGCATTGTTCGTAGGCGGTATCTCCTTTCCAGTGTTGAACCGGCAACACCTGGCAATCCGTCCGAGTTGCGTCCGCGCACAGATGCAGCAGCAGGAAAACGGTCATAGCGCGGCCTCCTGTTGCGCCACGCTCAGGCCTACCGCTATCGGGCGAACCCAGATCGGCATGCTGTTGAGCATGAAGGTTTCGCCGGAGGCAGCCAGCAACAGCGTGGTACCCATCACATCGGCAATTGCTTCGGCGGCGTATGGCGGCACCGCGTTGCCAATCCGCTCACGCCATGCCTGATCACTCAGACCGTCCAGCTCGAACTGTTCCTCCGGCTCGACCAGGCTTTGTAGAGCGGCCAGCTCCAGCGTGGTGAAGGGGCGGTGCCAGGTGCCGTCGATACTTTCTATCACGCAGGTCAACCGGTCATTTGCCTCTGGCATGCGCGGATCCGCCACCGACCAGCGCCCGTTGTCCTGCTTGGCGCTGGCCGACACGGCTCCGCATTGCTCGTTCCAGCGGACAACGCCGTAGTGACCGCCAGTCAGGTAGGCATCACCCTTCGTGCGCTTCATGCCTGGCCGAGGATCTGCAATCGAAAGCGCGCCGCTGGCCACCTGCTGCGATCCGGTGACCGTCCCGGCGGTTTTATCCCATGGGCAAACCCCCAACTTCCGACTGCTAGCTCCGGTGTGCCAGTTGTGATATCGCGGATCTTGCACAGCGAAGGCGCCTTGTCCCGTTGTACTGCCGGCGATGACCGTTCCGGCTGCGTTGTCGAACGGGGTAACCAGGTACTTGCCGAAGCCGTCGCCAGGCCGGCGAGGATCAGCAACACTGAATGTTCCTTGCCCGGGCGACTTGACGCCGATAACCGCACCACTGGTTTCATCCCAACGGCGCACGCCGTACTGCTGGTATTGCAGGGATCCTTCCCGGGCGCGTGGATCGGCTACCGAGAACGCACCGTTCGTTGGGCTGCTGCGCCCAGCAACTGTGCCGGCGGTGTCTTGCCATTCATGCACACCGAGGTAACCCGAGCGGTATTCCGGAACGATTACCAGGTCTCGCAGGTAGCCGTCCTCGATCGCTAAATCATTCAGGCTGCGCCAGTCTTTGCCAGCGGTTACCAGGGCGAGTCGAACCCATGTTTTCCATTGCAGCGCTGGTACCCGATGCATCGGGCCGGCCGCTTCGATGTCGCCGGCGAGGGGCATGCGACCGAGGATCGAACCGACAGACTTGAGTGTCTTCTTTTCCGGCTCGTACAGAAACGGCGGCACCTTTTCTATGTGACGGGCTACCAGCAGAAAGCGCTTGCGGCTCTGAGCCAGACCGCCGATGACGCCGCAGTCGTGAGTGGTTTCGGCGACTGCGTAACCGAAATGCGACAGCACCTTGTTGATCTGGTCCAGCAAATGCCGGCCGCGAGTAGCCAGTCGTGGCACATTCTCGAACACCAACAGCGGGACCGGGTCATCCTTCCAGGCTTCACCAAACAACCAGATGCAGCGCAATGTCAGCTCGTTCAGGGCCTGGTACTTCGGCGTAAGGCTCATCTTCTCTGACAGCAAGCCCGAGGCGCCTTTGCACGGGCTGGAAATGAACACCGCCTCGGGCCGCTGGTAGTTGGCCGCACGTCGAACATCCTCGACGGTCGCTTCACGCCAACCTGGTGGCGGCTCTTTCCCGTGGAAGCGGACGTACTGATCACGAGTGAACAGATCCAGCAGCGTGCCTTTGACCCCGCTCAAACGCTCGAAGTCGGCCAGCCCGGCCGCATCAATGTCGATGCCGCCGATGCACTGCCATTCCGCTTGGACGTTGCCCACGACGGGCTTGGATTTATTGAAGCCTTTGGCGCCGCCACCGAGGCCGCAGCAGAAGTGAAAGTGTTTGAGTGTTCGCTTGAGCATGGTGCTTCTTCCTTTGCAGGCGATGGGGAGTTGCAGCTCCCCGTTGTTCGCCCGGTGATTCAAATCAGCGCGCGTAGCGCCGTGGCTTGTTCTTCTTCGCTTCCGCCTGTGTCGCCATCAGCTCGGCCCACTCGGCAGACTTGCGCTGCTGTCGGATCCGACTACAGGCCTGGTGCTTGCGGGTGGATCGGGCTTTTCCGCAGATGTCGCAGCAACTGGGAAGGTCAAGCCGATGGCTCGCCATAGGCGGGCGAGTGCGTACGGCAGAGTTGACTGAGGGTTGCATCAGGCGTCCCCCAGCAATGCGCGGGTGAGGGCGTTGCGCTCGCCTTGGTGGGTGAGTTTGTTCAACGGCTGCACGCTGGTGCGGCCGTTTCGAAGCTTTACGACCGCCGTTGCGCGGTCGATCTCTGCAATTTTCCCTTCGCGAACGCTCAGACTGACGCTGTGCCCGGTGCTGCGTGCGGCGACGAAAGTCACGTCGTCGCCGACTTTGAAGGCGTTCGTGGTAGCCTCTGTGCCGCCACTACTTGGGTTTTGTGCTTGCATGGTGCTTCTCCTTTGGGGTGGTCGGTGTCGAGGGATTGCAGTCCCTCGGCACCACTTCTTTTGTGGCGTGAACTCATTGATCAGCCGGCGCGGCGAACCAGGTGAATCGCCAAACCTTTAAGCTGCTCGTTGCCAGCAGCCTCCTTCTGCCACTGCAAAACCTCTTCGATTTGTTTGGTCGAGCAGTCATCGACAAGCAGCGTCCGCTCGCCACGCTCCAACCTGACTTCCATGATTCCGAGCAGGCCGTGATGCGAATACGCATCCGCATGAATGATTCCGGCCTGCCTGCCTTCGGCCAATTGCTGCGCCTCGATCGATCTGAGTTTTGTCGTCTTACCCGTGCCGGCGTCGCCGGTGATGACGTGTACTTGCATGGTGCTTCTCCTTTGGAAAGTGCCCAGCGTTGCAGCGCTGGTTGCAGTTACGCGCTCTGAAAAATCCAGCAGCGCACAGTCGTGGGTTTGTTGAACATCGCGTTGCCGGCGGCCTGTGAAGCACGAACCGCGCTGTACACCGCCTTGTTGGTTTCAACCCATTTGCGGCTGCGGCTGTTCACCAGCAGCCCACGCAACGTCTTGAGGTCGGCAAGGTTCTGCCGATGCTCGCTGGCCTTCTCGGCGAATTCGTTGAGGTTGATTGCGATGAGTTTCGGGTCGGTGCTGTGATTGACCTGCGGGCCTTCGCCCAGGCTTTCGAGGTATTCGAAGACCTCCCAAAACTCGGCAACGAGCGGGTGATCAGCGCTGATCGCGGCCTGCCGTTCCAGTGCCATGGTCATCAGCGCCTGCTGTGTCGTGGCGACGTGGTTGTCCTCGAGCGGGCAAACCAGACGCAGGCAATCGACCAGGGCCATCAGTTGGCTGTGGTTCTTGATGATGCGTTCCACGCGGATGTCCTTGAGCTTGCGCAGATGCTGTTCGTGAACGAGGACTCGCTCGGCAAACTTCGCCATCACCTGGGCTTCCGCACGCACGGCCAGCAGCAGGAAGTGGCTCAGCTGTTCGACCGGGATCAGGTTCAGGTTGTCCGCTGCTGCACGGCTCTCGGTGGTGACTTCTGGGCGTGCAAAGTGCGATTTGATAATCCGGGTCAGGATCGCTTCAGACGCGCTGACATCGGCGTTCTGGCTGATTGCAATCGCACCCCGGAACGGTGGCTCGTAGGTCTCATTACCGCTTGTCTTCATGCCCTTGGTGCCGAGTGTGCCGCCGCCGTAGAAGTCCTTCAGCTCGTCCCAGTCGAAGCCCTTGGCGTGCGCTTTATCCGGCTCGTTGCGATCGCCCTCGATCAGCACCACCGGCATGTTGGAGACCTGGCCCATGGCGCGCTGACGACCGGCGCGGGTCGATTTCGACGGGTCAAAACCTTCATGCTCGCGGCCCAGCAGTTTCCACAAGAAGGTCAGCAGCGTAGTCTTACCGGCACCGGCCTCGCCGGTGACCTCAAGGAATGGAAAGGATTTGTACTGCGCCCGAATCTGCTCGGCGAACAGCGAGCCAAACCAAAATGCCAGGGCGACGATGCCCTTCGCACCAAAGCACAGCCACAACATCGGCAGCCAGTCGGTCCGGTACTCCTTGGCGTCGCGCTGGATGTGCATGGCGATCGACTTCTGCAGCGTCTTCAACCGCAGCTTGCCGAACTCGAAAAAGTCCTCCTTGTTCACCACGCTGACGATGCCGCCACGGACAGCCAGGTCGCCGAACACGTAGCAACTGTGCAGTTTGCTGTAGCCGATGAAGTCGATGGTCTCGACGGTCTTCAGGCCAAACAGCTGATCCTTCATGATCTTGTCGAGCTGCTGCCCACTGCCGGTGAACACAGCGCCGGCGGCCATGCTGAGCAGGCGCTTCTTGAACTCGCTGGCGGCGGCGACCTGGCCACCGGTGAAGGTGTTCTTGACGCTGCCGCTGTCGTGCGGAAAATCAACGCGGAAGTAGTACCAGGATTCGTCGGTGACTTCGTTGCGCTGGAAGTACAGCGCCTGCGGGTAGCAGTTGGCGATTTCGACGACGCCGCCGCATTGGCGAAGGGCCTTGTCGCGGCGCTGCTTGTCGTTCAGCAACTGGTCTTCGTGGCGCTCGGAAGACTCCAGCGCTTGCATGGCCTTGTTGAATTTCTCCAGGTCCATCTTGAACCAGTAGAGCCGGCTCTCGAACCCGAAGTGAAACTCGTGACGCTCGCGCCATTCGTACATCAGCACGCCTTTCTCTGATGCGCTTTCGGCGATCAGCAGCGCCCCAAGATGGCGAGCAGCATCGAGGTCTTTCTCCCGCTGCTTAGCTCGTTCTGACTCTCCATCGATGAACGTCCAGCGCTGATGCAGGTCGTTCCAATCAACCTTGCGGCCATCGGCGGGTTGCGGGATCTGCGCGGCCTCAGACTGATAGCCCAATCCGCGGGACTGACGTACCCAGCGCTTCGTGTACTTGTGCGCACCAGGCTCGTTGTCCAGAGCCCACACCAGCCTCGGCAGCTTCCCGCCGCGCAGCCGCGCAAGCTCTTTCAGAGACTCTTCAGGGAAAGCGCCTGACGACATGGCCGACGCAGCTGCGATCCCGTGGTGCACCAGGGCAATGGCGTCGAAGATGCCCTCGACGATCCAGAGTTCGTCGACGGCCAGCAGATCAACGCACGGTGGGCACCACCAAACTCCCTTGTAGCTGTCACCCTTCTTGAACCGGGCTTTCTGCTTGCCGAACCGGTGCGGTCGATCAATCAGGCGTTCCCAGTGGCCGCCCTTGTCCAGCGCGAAGCGGACGGTTGCACTGCCAGCATCCAGTTCTGGAGAGTAAAACGTTTCCTGCGTGTACCAGCCCTGGATCAGATCGAGATTGAAGCCTCGGGCAAACTCCAGATAGGCCCGAGCAGTCGCGGTCGGATGCTGATCGGTGGAAGGGGCGCGACCGCTCCAGTCATCAAACAGATCGTCGTAGATTTCTTTGACGTGCCAGGTTTGGCCGCACTTGCTCTCCCGGCCACAGATGATCAGATACGGGTTGTTGTGGTTGGTGTACAGCTCCTTCTTATTGCAGGTGGGGCACTTGCCGCCACGCATGTAAACGGTGTGCGGTCGATGCTTCAGCTCGTAATCGCGCTCAAGGCGGCGCAGCACTTCGGCGCGTAATTTGTCTTCCATCTTCATCGGGGCTTACTTCACTTCGCCGAGGCTTTGTTTGAGGGCGCCAATCAGGCGTTTTTGCGCGGCCATCACTGGGAAGGCCGATAGCAGCGAGCCGTGCCGCAAACCCTCGGGGATCATGCGAAAGCGATCGTCATACCAGTACTCGTTGAACTGCATGGAGTACTGCGCGCGCAGTGCCTGGAGCAGGGCTTCGGCCTGCGCTCGGGGCAGTTTTGCGGTGATGGCGATGTCGATTTCCATGATCCACCTCGGATTTCAGGCAAAGCTCACCCAAACCCACAGGAAGCGGGGCAGGGCGGGATGTTTAAAAAGGGGTTACTGAGGGTGGTGCTTGTGCGCGGAATCGCGCTGAGCCAGCAGGGTCTGCGGCAGCAGCCTTGCCGGTACCGGGTAGCGCATGTCTGCGCGGGTATCGATTAAGTGCACGACCGTGCAGCCGGGGCTGTTGCCCCAGTCCACACCGATCCACTTGCGCTGATTGATCACCTGCAATTCAGTCCAGGCGTTGTGCACCAGTCGCTCCGCCATGAATACAGGCACTTCCAGCGACGTGGCCAAGTGGCGAACGCAGTTTTCGTAAAGCAGGTCCGAGTCCACCAGGTACTGCGCCTCGTGCCGTTGCAGATAAGCGAACGCGGCGCGTTGCATGCTGCTGCGGTAGTCGTGGGTCAACTGATCGTGATTCATTGCGCACACTCCATTTCCATTTGGTCGAGCAGGTCGGGTTGATCGTTGGCGGTCTTCATCGCGGCACGACGCAGAGCGATGTCGGCAATCGGCAAACGAACCGATGGGTTGGCCATGCCGCTGGGGCTCATTTCGTGAGTCATTTCGAACTCAGCACGCACCGACCAGCCGCAGGCTTCGTTGGTGCATTGCAGGTAGGCCACCCGCAGGAAAATGTGTGTGCCTTCGCTGGTGCGGATTCGCATGCGACCCAGGCAATGCGGGCAGACAAGTTTGTAAGTACTCACCCAGCGATCCCCCGACCGTGCAATTGAATGGTTGCCAGCACTTCGGCGTAGCGGGCGGACATGTACTTCATAAGGGCGGCGATGATGGTTTCCGCCTCTCCCGGTTCAATGACTCCGTCGTCCAGGGCTTTGGCAATGATCTGGTCAACCATGCCGCGTTTGGCGGCAGCTCTAACCGAACGGTTGTACAACTCAACGTTGTCCAAGGAGGCAGGGACTGCCACTGGAACAAACATGCCCCCGTACTTGCCGGCGATGTAGTCCGCCAAATACGACGTCCCAGCAATTTGTTCGAGGCGGTAGACATGGTCGTCGCTCAGCGGTCGGCAGCCGGCGCTCTCGTAGGCTTGGTTGTCGAACTTCTTGATCGACATGCCGAGTTGCGCGGCGGCGTACAGTCGACCGCCTGGGTAGGCGCCAATGACTGCGCTCATCACGTCTTTCCGGTTGGCTAGAACTGAACGTTTCATCTTCTGGTTTCCTCCCTGAGCCAACCGGCCTAGTTTGTGACGACGCCGTCTTTGATTCCGAGTAGTACCGCGGCGCGGTGAGACTCGCCCCGCAGGCATTTTTTCTGCCCGTTCAACACGGCATACACCGTGGACGGAGTGAGGTTGTGCTGATCGGCCCAGTCCTTGGCCGACAGACCTTGATGCGCGAGTCTTTCGCGGGCTTCCTTGCACGCTTGCTCCGTGGGGTATCCGTTCGGCATAGTCTCGTTTCGTGTGATTTCGTGTGATGACAGGCGAAGTATTTCCCATGAATGTGGGAATGTCAATTCGCCGTGGAGACATTTGTGGGAATTGGTGATCGCCTAAAAGAAGAGCGCGAGCGGCTGGGCTTCAATCAGACCGAATTCGCAGCGAAGGCTGGTGCCTCGAAAAACAGCCAGTACAACTATGAGAAGGGCGAACGTAGCCCGGATGCGACCTACCTTGCGGCTGTGGCTGAGCAGGGCGTTGATGTGTTGTATGTGGTGACCGGTGAGCGCAAGCCCACGACGGTCGAAAGCATCAATGCCGATGCAGCGAAATTTCTTGGGTTCTATCAGCACGTCACTGACCTGGATCGTGAAGTGCTGTTGCGCATGGTTTCGGCCTTTGCGAAGGCCGCGAGCATTGATGGGAAAAAGGAAACCGACTGACCTGGTCAAGCGCTGACAAGGCAAGTGGAAGCAACACGCCGGCCACGAAGGCCGGTTTTTTCATGGATATTGAAAGGAGCGGTACGAATGGCGTTGAAGCCCTGTAAGTCTTGCAAGCATCAAGTAGATACCTCTGCGAAAACCTGCCCGAACTGCGGCGTAGCGAACCCTGGCGTCACTACAGCACAAACCCTTGGCGGCCTGGTCATTCTCGGCATCATCGTCGCGGTGGGCTTTTCGATGTGCTCGGGGGGCAGCAAAGACAAAACCGAAGAGAAAACTGCAAAGGTCGATGAGGCCGCGTGCCGTAAGGACCTTCAGTGCATGGGCGACAAATACACCGTCGCCGCCGGTGTCTATTGCAAGGACCCCATCGTGCGTCTGGGGAAGTATTCTGCGCGTTGGACCGATGGCACCTTCGAGCCAAAAATGAGCCACTTCCGCTGGCTGAATAAGGAGAAGGGGACACTGACGTTCATCGGCGACAAGATCGAATTTCAGAATGGCTTCGGCGCTTATCAAAAGCACATCTACGAATGCGACTTCAACCCCGCGGGTAACCAGGTGCTGGCCGTTCGTGCCGAGCCCGGACAGCTCTGAAAGGGCTGCTCTGGAAGGGGTAAACAGTACTTACATTTTCGAAGTGGTGTGATTCAGCAAGGGTGGTCGTCTGTGCGGCGATCTCATTCAAACCGGTCTCGAGATTTTTCATAAAGAGGCTGGAGGCACAGAGAAATGTGCTGAGGATGGGTGACTCCCGGGCGATGAAGGTGGTGTGAAACCACCGCGCCCTTCACAAGGAAATGGAGTACGCACGATGGAAAACCTTACCCCTTTGGAGGACCTCTTTTTGCAGCTGCTTGCACAGCTGGATGATCAACAACGTCAGGATATTCTGAGGATCATGGAGGCGCTTGTGCTGTCAGCGGACTAGCATACGTTAAGACGAGGCTTCGGGGAGTTCCGAAGCTTTCTCTCTGGCGAAAAGATTCGAACTCTTGATGTTGTGGATAAATAGAACCAAGAATGGTATTTGGAGGAGAAAATATGTCAAGGGTCGAAGATGTTTGGGCTGATGATTTCATGGAGCGTAAGCCAAGTAGTGAGTTCTTGACGACCTATATTTTGGCTAATCCTCACGTGAAAGTCCTTAATGTAAATTCGCCTTGGGGTTCTGGTAAGAGTTTCTTTTTGGAAAGATGGAAGGCCGATCTGAGCAAAGAGCACGTCTGTGTGTTGTTCAATGCTTGGGAGACAGACTACGCTGCCGATCCGTTAGTGGCGTTGATAACATGTATCGAACAACAAACGAAAGATGATCTTGATGTTACAGCAACTGAGGCGGGGCGTCGTGCTGTTGACGTTGGTTCAGACATTTTACGTAAGGCAGTGCCACTAATTGCCAAGGGGTTGGTCAAGAAATTTGTTGGCGTAGATTTTGATGATTTGTTAGGTGAAGATGGAGGGGAAAATGCTGCCGATTCAGTAAAAGATTTGGTTGGCTCTCTGATCAGTGATCAATCAAAAACATCAAAGCATGTTGACGAGTTTAAGACGGCAGTAATTAAGCGGTTGGAACAGGCGGCGGACAATAATGGTTTGAGTAAGCCTGCTTTTATTTTTATTGATGAGCTGGACCGCTGTCGTCCTACGTATGCGATTGAGCTCTTGGAGAGGATAAAGCATTTTTTTGAATTGGAAGATTGTCGCTTCGTTATAGCATCTGACTCAAAGCAGTTGGCTCACTCTATACGTGCGGTTTATGGGCAAGGCTTTTCATCAGAAAGATACCTAAACAGGTTTTTTGATGCAGAGTTTAAATTGGATAATAGCAATATTTTCAACTTGGTTTACGGTAACCTTCCAGATATACGATCGGTATCATTGGGGGTGAATGTTACAGGGCAAGTGAATGGTATGTACTTTTCTGAAACTTCGGTGCTTCCTCAGAAAAATACAGTAGTTACTCCTATCGAAGGCTTTACCGAAAATGGAGTGATACTTGTTGGTTTGGTTAGGTACTTTGGGGTGGAGCTGAGAGAGCTAAAAAATTATCTAAAGCAGATAAAAAGCGCAGCGGATACCATTGGAGGTGAAGTTCACTTTTTTTGGCTGGCATATTTGATTTTCTTTAAATCTTCAAAGGCAGAAGAATACGCTGATCTGTGGAGCGCTGACAGAGGTCATCAGGCCATACAGAAGTACGATGCGAGGGCGGTTGAAAATGTTACATTTTCATTTACTAACGAGCTTTCCACTATTAAGCATATGGCTGATTTTTACCTGACAATACTTAGTGTGAGCAATCAAGAGCTACAGCAAATGCGGGATCTAACCTCTTGGCGGAATGTGGTTTACTATAAAGGCGTTAGCGGGCATGAACGAAATAAGTTGAAAATATATAAAGATGTAGTGGATTTGGCCCACCGTCTCAGCTAACGACGTTATGTTTCAAATGGGAGGGATTTCTCATTCTCTCCCACTCTCTATCTACAGCCCGTTTGGCCGTCTTCTCTGTAGCATACAACCAACGCAATCGTCTTGGCTTACTCTGATCCCCAGCCGTCACGGTCTTCTCCTTCCCGGTCTTCTTGTCGCGGTAGTACGCGATGATCCCAGTGAAATCCCCTTTGTTCTCTTCCGCCAGACCCTCGACGGTATCCTCCGGCAGCTTGCTCTCCAGCTCCAGGCTGACGGTGTATCCGTTGTCCGCACTGAGCGTGTGCTGCACGTTCCCGCCATACCAGATGATTTCGTCAATCTCCGACTTCAGCCCTTCCAGCGTATAGGTCAGCTCCGGGATCAGATCCGGCCGGCCCATGGCCAGGGTATAGCTGAGCGTCGCGCTGCCACGTTGTAGCCGGTTGAACTCGGCCCGGGCGGCGCGCAGGGCGGACTGGCGGTCGCTGTAGGTGTGCCGTAGATCCTTGAGGTTCTCACCGCCACCGGCAATGGCCTCCTGTTTCTTGGCGCTGTTCACATCGTAGAAGTAGGCCCGCACGCCGTCGTAGCTATCACGGTCGGCTTGCAGGTAGCGGTGTTGGTCGCCGTCGGCGCGGGTGAGGGTGATGTGGGGCAGCTCGGTGCCGCTTGCGGTCTTGCCACCGCCCGCCGGCAGGCACAGCAGACAGCCTGCCTTGATGGTCACCACCGCATCGAACTCTTCGCCGACGCGGCTGATCAGATTGGCATCAGATTCGTTGGCCTGGTCGAGCTGCAGAATGGGCAAACCGTCGAGTGCGCCGGCAATGGTGGACGTCAGTCCGTTGCCCAGAGCGATGTCGTCCAGTACGTCGCCCAGTGTGGTGTTGCTCCAACTGCGTTCACGTTTGGTCTTCAGGCCTTTGCGCAGATCGGCAGATCGCGCGCGAATACTCAGCACGTCAGGCGCGCCAGAGTGTTCAGTTTCATCGACGGTGTAGGTGCCTTTATCGACCAGACCGGTGTCACTCCACCCCAACCACAGCTGAACCACCGCACCCTTTGGGGGAATGGCGAGCAGCCCGTCGTGGTCGCTAAGGGTGATACTGAGTTGGTCGGCCTCGATGCCACGGTTGTCAGTCAGGTCCAGGCTCATCAGGCGCGGACTGATCAGTTTGGCGATGTCGTTGCCATCTACGGTGATGCGGAACGCCGGCACTGGATAAGCCGCGTCGCGCTTGTAACGCTCGATGGTCTTGTCCAGAAAACCGGTGACACGGGAGACGGCAGCATCGATCACAACAATGACCTCATGATATTGACACCAGCGGCAGTAGCAGCGCCGAGCAAGTCGATGCGGTCGTCATCGATGCGTTTGAGGCTGATGCTGAATTCGATACGGCGCGGGGTGCCGTCTCGGAAAAAAATGGTCTTTGTTTCGCTCAAGCTTTCAATCACCCACAGGCCGTAGATTCGGCCGCTGCCTTCGACGATTGGCCACGCCTTGCCGGTGTTTGCCATCAGTCGCAAAGCGTCGAGGCTGAGCGCACTTCCGGCGAGTTCCGGCAGGATGACCCCCGGCAGGGTAATAGCGTCATCGCCACGACCGATGAACTGCCGCGCGGGAGCCGCGCCGATGCGATTGTTGCTCGCGTGGCGCCATTCGGTTTGGCGCTGCAATTCCTGATAGGCCGCGGTGGAAAGGCTGAACACGAACATGCCCAAGGCAAGCATCATGGTGGGCTACTCCAGATCCGACAGCTGACTGCGCTTGCGAGCGCCTTTTTCGCTGTCAATGCGGGCCAGTTCGGCACGCACGGCGCGAGCAATGGCCTGTGCGTCCATACCTGACGTGGGGTGAATATTGATTTCGTAGCTGTCGTGGCTGTCGTAAGCCGCAGATCTTGCGCTGCTGATAGGCGGCTGATCGTCAATCGCCAATGCCGGCATAGACGTTGCGCCGAGGGCCAAGGCGCCCGCTGTCGTGATCTGTTTGCTCATACTGCTGATGGCGTTCAGCGGGCTTTTTGCGCCACTTTCAAGACCGAGCGTCAGACCGGCCATGGTGAATCTCCCCAGCTCGGCGAAGACCCGTGACGGGCTTTGAATATCGAGCTTTTCCTTGAACCAGTTGATGGTCGAATCGCCGATCGAGGTGATGGCCGTTTTTATCTGCCCAAGCCCCGCGTACAGCCCGTTCACCAGCCCGTTGACGATCATGTTGCCGAACTCTGTGAAGCGATTCGGCAGGTCGATACCCAAGTAACTCAGTACTCCGGCGAAGGCCTGGTAAATGAGGCCAATGGGGCTGAAGTTGGTCAGTATCGTCAGGATGCCACCAAGACCACCGCTAAAGCCTGTTTTGATCTCTGTCCAGGCATCGGCGAAGTAGGCCTTCACCGCATCCCAGTTTTTGTAGATCAGGTAGGCACCGCCAAGCAGTACGGCGACTACGGCGCCGATAATCAGCGCCACCGGGTTTGCTGCCAATCCCCAGAGCGCGATGCTCACGGCGCGCAACGCGGTTAACAGTACCCCACCCAAGCTGCTTGCCAGCAGGCGAATACCTTGGGCCAGCATTGGGAAGGCATTTCGAGCGAGACCGGTCAGGGTAGGCGCCAGTTTCTGGAATATTTTGGTAGCACCGCCGCCTCTGAGACCGAATAGGGCCAAGCCATAACTGATGACCGCAAACGGACCCAACAAGCTGGCCAGCGTCAGGGCAAGAACGCCAAAAACGCCAGCCAGAACGCCCACTACGATCAGGGTCTTGGCCATGAGCGCCGCAGCTGCGGGATTTTCCTTCATCCAGAGGGTGATGCTTTTAATCGCTTCAGTAATGCTTTGCAGGGCGGCGACGTAAGTAGGAAGAATGGCGTTGCTCATCTCCTGATAAGCATTGGCGCGCTGTGCGAGTAATTCCAGTTCTTTGCCCTGAACGCTGTCCAGCCCTTTGTCGTAAAGCTGGTCGATGCCGTCGGCGCCAGCGTTCAGTTTGGCGTTTTTATGGATCTGCTCACGTTGCAGGTACATCTGCGCGAACAGGTTGGACGCGGTACGGTTTGAGAAGATGCTACCGATGGTGTCGAGTACCTGGCTCTTTTCAGTGATGCCCTTGGCCTTCAATTGGGGCAGCAGTATTTTCTCCAGCCACTCGAATTGGTTCTCCCTGAAAATGTCGCTGCCCTTGATGGCGCCGACGTCGAGGAAGGCAATCTGTCCTGCCTTGTCGTGTTTCACCTTCTTCGGATCGACCAGCCCGAGAGCCTCCAGATTGTTGGCGGCGCGCTTGGTGGTTCGCCCCTGATAAATATTCGAATAGGCGCTCATCATCGCGGTACCGACTCGGTGGCCACCCATTTCTTGCACCAGAGGCTCCAACTGGTAATAAAACGCTTCGTCCTTGATGCCTTTGGCCGCGACGCCACCAGTTTTGATCACGTTCAGCCATTCGTTCGGACCCACGCGCCCACCGGTCGCGGTCAGGACTTTTTGCACCAGGTCAGCTTGGCTGATGAAAGCTTCTTTGCTGGCCAGGCCGCCGCGCAGCTCAATCACCTTGAGCATGTCCATGAATTTGCGTTCGTTATCTGCGCCTTGCTCCTCGCCGTACATGGCGTGGTTGGCGAACTTCATTTTGGCCAAGGTAGGCGCCACCATTTCCGCCTCATGTTCTTCGGCAAACACGGTCATGGCGTCGCGCACCAGCGTTAGGTTTTCCGTCAGGCTGGTGCCGTAGGTTTTCATTTGCCTGGCGAAGCTGATGGCCTTGCCGGTGTCTTCTTCACCCAAGCCCAGCGCGGCAACTCGATGTTCCTCAAGGGCAAAGTGCTTACCCTCCTGTAGCGGGGCATACAAGCCGCGACCAATGCCATAGGCCACACCCATACTCGCAGCGCCCCCGGTGGCGGCACTCCCCGCAATCTGTTTGCTTCGATTATAGGTTCGTTCGGCTGCTGCCCGAGCCTTGGCCGTTCGTTCGTGTTGGGCGTTGAGCACGCGAAGGCGCCGGCCCTGGTCGGTGATGCTGGTATTGGTCGCGGCAATTTGTTCGCGCAGTTGCCTTTCGTGGCTGCTGAGGTTTCGCGTGCTGATGCCTGCACTTTGGAGCCGGGAGCGTAGCCCCTGAAGTTGTTCGCTTTGTTGCTTATGCTGTTGTTTCAGGCGTTGTGCCTCGCGCACAGCGGTCTTGAAGTCCCTTGTCATAGCCTTGGTTGGCGCGCCAGTCGCGGCGAATTGCTGACTGAGAGCTTTGACTTTATCGCGGGCGGCGGCGAGTGCTTGCTCGGTCTGCGTGGCAGCAGCGCGCTGGGCGCGCCAAGCGCTGACGTCTTTTTGTTGGGTGTTGAGTTCTTTCAGATGGTCGCGGGCGGCCTTGAGTGCACGGGCGCTCTCCAGACTAGCTCTGTCGATCTTTTTCAGCGGGCCGCTGGCCTTGTCGATGGCGTTGAGCAACACCTGAAGTTTTAGATCATTCGCCATCGTTGGAACTCCGCGCCCTGGCGCGCTCGCGCCATTCCATCAGTTCTCGCAGGCCCAGGTGATTCATGTCAGCTGGCGCCCAGTGAAAAACCACGGCCAGATCGGCCATGGCGTCCTCTACGCAACGAGGGATGCCTCCGTCTTCACCGACTTCTGCAACAAAAAACCGGTGATCTTACTGCCGCAGGCCAAGAGGTCGGCTGGGTCCATGGCGGCCGCTTCAGGCGCGGTGATACCAGGGCTGCTGATGCGTGGGATAACTTTGATCAGGCTGGCCACGTCCATGTTCAGCAGCTCGACCAACTGCACGCCGCGCAGCTCACCGGACGACGGTTTACGCAGGACAAGGGTGTCGATGCTGGACTTGCCGCGAATGATCGGAGTGTCGAGAGTGACGGTGTTGTCTTCGATGGTTGGCAGTGTTTCGGTGCTTGTTTCGGGTTTCATGGGGGGATCCTGTTGGTGACGTGGTGACGTGGTGACGTGGTGACGTGGTGACGTGGTGACGTGGTGAGTTGGAGAGGGGTTAGAGACCCAGGGCGCTGCGCTGTTTTTCCAGCATGTCCACACCGTTGACCTTCTCGATAAAGTTGAGCAAGTCGATCTCGATGATCTCTTCGTTGTCGACGATCAGCTTGTAGTAGGTGCAGGTGGTTTTGATGCTGTGTTCGGTGTCTTCGCCCGGCTTGGCTTCACCCATTTCGATGGTCTCGTGACGGCCGCGTACGACGATTTCCACGGCGCTGACTTCCCCCGTGTCGTCCTGCTGAAACGCGCCGGCGAAGCGCAATTGCACACCTGACGAGTTGACAGAGCCGAACTGCTTGAGTGCGATCAGATCCAGCCCGCCGGTTTTCCATTCGAATTGAATGCCGTCATCGGAAAAGCCAAGGTCAGCCTTTACCGGGCCGTTCATACCGCCTCCACGATAGCTCTCCATCTTGCGGCCGAGTGGTGGTGGGGTGACGCTCTTGGCAACACCCTGGTAGCTATTGCCGTCATTGAACAACATAAGGTTTTTGAGTTTGCGAGGCATGGCCATGGCATGGATCTCCGGGGTGCGGGCACGGAAAGGCTCCCCTTACGGGGAGCCTCCGGCTCAGGCGTTCACCTTGCTGGCGAACTGGATCAGATAGCGGTCTGTGATGCGCTGGCGAAGGGTCAGGTCTTCCAGCGGCGGCACGGGGGTGTAGTCGTAGTCGAGGTACAACTTGCCGGCCTTGAGGGTGTCCTTGTCGTTGATGTCCTCTGGGTACCAGCAATCGCCACCGATGAGATAGCCACTGCCAACCATCTCTCGGAACTTGGCTTTGATGCTCTCGATCATGTCGCGCACCAGCGACGGGTGCATGGGCTTGTCCACGGCCCACATCTGCGCTTCGGCCATGGTGTCGGCGAGGATCTGCGCGGTGCGGGTGTAGTTCTCGAAAGCGAACAGCGGATCGTCGCTGCACGTGCGGCTGCCCCAAAAGCGGAAACCGCCCTCGTTGATCAGGGTCGTCACTTCGTTGCCGTTGAGGTAGTTGGCATCGGTGGCTGGGTTTTGCAGATCCCAGAACACGTCGGCACTGATGCCGGTGACGCCATTCACGGCGACGTTGGACAGGGTTTTGTGCCAGCCCACCTCCTGATCGATCTTTGCGCGCAAGCCCAAGGCACGGGCGACGGCCGAGGCTTTCACCGTGGCGTTGGTGACCGTGTCCCAGTTCTGGAAGTCCGGCCAGATCACCATCACCTCTCGGGCACCGAAGTTTTCGCGGTAGGCGACGGCTTCTTCTTTGGTTTTGCAGTCCCAGGCACTGACGTAGCAGAAGGCGCGCAACTGCTGGGCGATGCTGTTCAGGGCTGTGGCTACGGGCTGACTGTCGAGACCAGGCACGCCGAGGATGCGCGGTACCATGCCAACCTTCGCCTTGGCCGCGAGCAGGGCTTTCATGCCGGTGTATTTGCCGTCGGCGGTGGTGGTGCCGATCAGGGCGCTGTTGGTTTCCGCGTCGGTCGCACCTTCCTTCACGCGCACGACGATGGTGTAGGGCTTGGTCTGATCGGCGATGCCTTGCAGGCTGGCCGCGAGCGTGCCTTTCACGCCGGCCTTGCCGATGGCGGTTTGCACGTTGGTGAGCAGCACCGGCGTATCGAGCGGGAAAACTGTGGCGTCGGCATCGTCGGCCGTGCAGACCATGCCGATTACAGCGGTTGGGATGGTGCGATTGGGGCGGGTGCCGTCGTTGAGTTCGAGCACCCGTACGCCGTGGAGATAATCGGCCATGGTTTTGCCTGCGCAGTAAATGGGATGACAGTGCACAGGCTGCCGCGCGCGCGCCGGATGGGCGAGCACGTGGAGTTGTAGGGGGCGGCGCTACATGGTGTGACGCGACCTGCGGAATTTCACAGAGTTGTCAGGTTCAACCAGGTGGGCGCTACAGGGCGATGCTCGGTCAAAGGAAACTCTCCCGACTCGGGCCAGTTGCGAAGGGTGCGGCGATACTCCTGAAGCTCGGCGTACTGCTCGGGCGTCAACGTAGTTGGCACACCTTCCTCCACCTCATCTCGGTGACGGGTCACCACACCATCGGTCTCCGAAAGGCGCTGATCCCGCCAGACCCGCTCAACGGCGGCCAACGCGTCATCGCTGGGCGGCAACGATGGGACCAACATTGGATAGCCATCAGCGCCACGCACAATGACCTGGCCAGCAATTTGCCCCGCCAGAAGCTCCCGATGGCGCTCAGCGGAGATTTCCACCGAGTCTTCGGGGATAGGACTGTGGATGCCTGGGCTGAAGAAGCCGTAGATTCCATCCTCTTGTTCTGCTGCAAACATAACCACCCCTTTAATGACCAATGACAAAGAACTGCACGTTTTCCGACTTGCCGGCGCCGGTATTTCCGATAAAGCAGTTGAGTCCGATCGAGTTCGTCGCGACGGCGCCGACAGTCGCCACGGAGTTGGTGCCGGATGCCGAAACAAAGGCCTTCAGCACTGCATTGGGAAACACAATAGGTAAAGCGACACTGGCCGTACCGCCGGCAGAGGTTTGCCCTCCGCCCCATTGGAGAATCAAACCGCCCAGCCAGCTCGGGAGTACCACATAACCGGCGGTGCCTTTGAGGATCTGGAAACCCCAGCGCAGTTTTTTCGGTGTCACGAGCGTTGCGTCATCAACGCCAGCGTCCGTCAGTGTCTGCGTGGCGATCTTGGCCGTGCCGAGTTTGATCTCCGTGGCTTGGGCCGTCTTCGAATCGATCTGCGTCTTGGTATAGGTGTCCGTGATCCCAAACTCGGCCAATGTCGTCGGATTCGACCCAGACAGAAACACGCCCCGGTCGTTCACCGTGACCTTGGTGTAGGTCCCTTCGGCTTTGTCTGCGGGCAGCAGACCGGTGAACTTGTCGTCCACGTAGCCTCGCGTCGCGAGTACCACCGATGGGTCGATCTTCAGCTGAATGTTCGATGTACCGCTGATGATGATGTGCATCCGCACCACCTGGTTGCGGCCAGAGCCCTGGGCGAGTAACGGCTTGTAGCTCGGCGCCGCGTTGGCCACGGCAGAGAACACACCGTCCTTGTCTTCAAGTGCCAGCTCGCGAATCCACCAGCCACCGACATCGGGCGGCAGTACCAGCTCAGCAATGAGGACATTTTCATCGGTGGGGGACACGCGCAACTGATTGAGCTGGGCGCGATACCGTTGATTGATTAACCTGGTCTGTGTCGGGCTGGGCACAGGGTCGGTGCCGTTGGCGTCGCCGATCAGCATGTAGCTCGGTTCCCAAGGGATTCCGAGGGCGTCGCAGTTGGTTTTCTTGTTGGCGCCCAGCGTCGTCAGCATGCCGCCGAAAATAGAGTTCTGATCAACCATGGGGGTACACATCCAGTTCGTCGAGGGTGTAGAGGCTCACGCCGTTGTAGCCCCGGACTTCGACATCGAGGTCCGGGTTGTTCCAGGGGTACACGTCGATTTCGTCGCCGTCGTAAACGGCGAACCCAACGAAAGCGTCGAGTCGGGTTTCAAGGACTATGTCGAGGCCGGTCAGGTGCCGGGTCAGGGGCTTGGCGTCGTCGATCAGCCACACCAGTTCCTGGTACATCGCTTCGGTGATGCCGGAGTCGAGGACGCCGATGCGCAAGGCGAACGTGCCGGGTGTGCCAGGTGGTACGGTCTGCCACCACTCCACGACTTCGATCAAGTAACCCAGCGGTTCGACCACCCGGCGCAACGCACCGATGGTGCCCTTGTGCGAATGAACGTAGTAGGCAGCGCGGCAGGCGGCGCGCTTGGCGGCTTCTGTCCATTTGCTGTCCCAGCGATCCACCGAGAATGCCCAGGCCAGGTACGGCAGTAGGGGCAGTGGGCATTTGTCCGGGTTGTACAGCGTGCGCATGGGAATGGGCACGCGTTGAATCTGTGTCAGGGCCTGGGCGGCCTGACGCTCCAGCGGTGTCGAGTTGCCTGGCAATAACGACTGATAGGCCATCACTCGACCCCCAAAGCCAATTCGATGTTCGTGCAGTACGGCGCCTGATATTTGGTGGAGACAATGTCTGCCCAATCCTCCAGAACGACCTTGCGAACGCCCTCGACATGCAGCGCGGCGTGCACGATCGATTCGGAAACCTCCAGTGCCAGGCGCCGTCGTTGGTGTACGAACTTGAGCAGTTGGGCTTCGGCAGCGGCGAGTACAAGCTCAGTTTCCGGGCCGCTGCTGAGCGGGTAAATCTTGGCCTTGACCTGGTAATTGATGATCTCAGCACCCTGCACGGTCAGGCGATCTGCAACCGGCCGGCGGTCGTCGTCGCTGAGATAGGCTTTGACCTGGTCGAGCAGGGCCTGCGGGGCGGTGCCATCGCCCAGCGCGGATTGCACGGTGACGACAGCCTCGGCGGGGGCTGGGCTTTCGGCGGTAGCGTCGGCGACCTGGCCGTCAGCAGAACGTGCGTGGAAGATGTAGCTGTTGCGCGGGCCGGCGGTGCTGAGGCCTTCCCATGCCATTTGCGCGCGTTCGCGCAGGCTGTCGTCGCTCTCCATCAACTTGGGGAGGGGCGGCACAACTGTCGGATTCGCGGCCTGAATGACCAGCCGCTTCACATTGAAGTTGGCGGTGAGCTGTTCGAGGTCGGTGCCCTTGGCCAGGGCGAGCATGTTGGCAATGGACGCTTCATTGACGCGCTGACGCCAGACGGTTTCGCGGTAGGCGTTTTCCTCGAGCAGCTTGGTCAGCGGCTCCGACTCCATGTTGAGCCGCGCGGCAATCTCGGCTTGTTCTTCGACCGGCCAGAGGCTGATGGCGTGAGCTCTGCGCTCTGCGAGGATCTGCTCGTAATCGATCTGCTCGACGACTTGCGGCGCGGGCAGTTGGCCGAGGTCGATGGCGACGAAGGTATTCATGCGCTGCCTCCCAGTTGCAGAGGAATACTCAGGCTCAGAGGTTGGTTGGTATCCACGACGGAGCCCTCAAGATCCAGTGACGACTGCCCTTGAAGGTTCGCACCGACAAACTGCACACGGCTGAGACTGATGCGGGTTTCCCAGCGCATCAGAGCCATGACGGTGGCCGCGTAGACCTGCAAGCGGGTGAAGTCGTTGAACGGCTGGTCCACCAGCTCGGGCAGCAGGCTGCCGTACTCGCGACGCATGACACGGGTACCGATGCGGGTGGTCAGGATGTCGGTGATGGACTGGGCGATGTGTTCGACCAGGCCGAGGGCTGCGCCGGTTTCTCGGTTCATTCTGGTTTCCCCGTTTTCGCGCCACCGGCCATGACGTCACCGTGCGGGTGGTTGACCAGGCTGATGTTGGCCGCGACCACGTCCACGGACACGGTGACCTTACCTGTGACGTTCTGGTTGCCGATCTGGGTGTAGTCGCCCTCATGGGTGATTGGGCCGACGATGTGGATGCCGCCCGTGCTGGTCAGGTTGGTGGTGCCGCCTTCGGCCAGCGTGACGTTGAGGTGGTGCGCGATGCTGTCGTACTCGATGACCGTGCCGTCGCGGTAGGTACAGCGGTGCAGGCCTTCGCGGTCGCCGTTGGCGGGGAGCTGGTCGCTGAACAGGCCGGTCAGGACGATGCCGTTGCCAAGTTGGCCGGAGGGACTGAACAGGATGACTTGCTCGTTGATGGTGGGCGGGTTCCACTCACGGTCGGCACCGGCCCGCGCGGCGACCCATGGGAGCCAGCCGGTGGTGAGCGATCCGGTTTTGACCTGCACGCGCGGGGGCGTCATCTGGACGGCCGCGATGGTGCCGAGGCGGATGAGGTTTTCGATCAGGCGGGCGAGGGTGGCTAAGTCGTTCATGCTGAAAATAATGTGGTATTGCGCGCATAGACATAATCACGTAGAGCTTGTAAAACGCTTAGCAACAAATGCGATTGATGAGTGATCTGTGAAATGTCTAACGTTGTTCATGAAATAAGATATGAGGCAGCACAAGATCTTTTGGGAGATTTATTGCCATGGTCTGGAAGGCTAAAGTTGAAGGATTACGTTTTTCGTGGGCATGCAAGTTCCGATTTTGCTCTTGTGCCGACGTCGGTGCGTAACTATGGGCAGGATAAACTTGGGGGGTTTCAGAAGAATGGTATTAAGATCAATGGTGTGGCTTCTGATAGCGAGTTCTCCCTTGCACTTGCTGAATATCGACTTCTGAGGGACTTTTATCGCAAGGCTGACTCTTGCGGTCTTAATGTTCCACGGTCGGATATTTTGCGGGAAAGGCTATATGAGGAGTTTGACTCTCGTCTGTTGATAAAGGTCGCTGCTGAAGGGCGATGGCTGCCTGTAGATATGCTGGAGTCAGCGGCGTTAGCTCAGCATTATGGGATACCAACTAGACTATTGGACTGGACATACGATCCTTTTGTAGCAGCTTTCTTTTCATCTCTTTCTTTAGAGAAGAAAGATGGTGATCTTTGTATTTGGGCGCTAAACAGATATTATATGGGAGTAATTTCATCGTTATATAAGGATTGTCCATTCAGTTTGGTTACTCCCCATTATAGTGGCAATCCAAATCTAGCAGCTCAGAAGGGGTTGTTCAGTCATTGGGCAACAGAGTTGCCTGGGCTGGGAAAAATTAATGATTCTCCTGTTGTTGATAGACGGCCTTTGGATGAATTGATCTGCTCCTATTTTGATGAGAAAAAAATGATCGTTAATATGCCGGTCTTTTATAAGATGTTACTTCCAGCGGGCAAGGCGCGAGATCTGGCGCTCTGTCTGAGAGATCTGGGTTACGGTTCGGCAAAAATTTTCCCCGGTTATGCTGGTGTTGCAGCCGAAATGCTGAATTTAGACCATTTGCATTTTGGGTGGTTAAATTAATGGGCTTTAGTCAGGTGGTACAGCAATAAATCACGTAATAGATCTAAATCAAGATCTGTGAGTCCAAGTAACTCACGTTGATCAAACTGTACCAATTTTGCATTTGGACTGGCTCTATCTTTCATCCCGTATTGATGGACTCTTGCAATTCGTGCAATCCGCCCGGTAAAACCCACGCTTATAGCGTTTTCGTCACTTTGCTCTTTCAGGAAGGCCGCGGTACGTATCTTCTGAAACATTTTCACTTTCCGCTTCACTCGGCCTTGCTTACCGCGCAGGTTCCGTCGTTTTCGTGGCGCGTACTTACTGCCATCCGGATTCTGCTGAGCAATGATGCGTTGCTGCTGGCTGCGCCGGAGGGTCTGGCCGATGCTGCGGGCCAATTTGTTGCGGGATGCCGGCTCAAGTTGTCCGAGCAATCCCGCTGCCCAGTCCTCCAGCGCTTCTAGGCGGTTGGTCATTTCGGCAGCACCCACTCGCTACCGGTGCCCTGGGCACCAGGTATCCAGTTCGGATCGAGAAAGTCAGCAGCTCGCTGCGGCTCGCCGGGATGGCGAATGGTGGTGTTGCCTTGGTCATCCTTGCCCACCACCACCCGTTCGGTCAGTGGCAGCCTCAGGCTCATATCGACCTTGCTGTTGTCGAGGATATCGGCCTCGAACTGAATGCCGTCTGAGGCTTTGCTCACGTTCTCCAGCAGCTCGGACTGATGGACGCTCAGCCAACCGAGCAACGGCAACATGACGCTGTCGGGATGACCGGCGAAGTCGGTGAGGATGACCTGCAGGTCGAAGCTGTACTCGAACGAGAGCGTGTGCGCGGCGGTGCAGCGGATCTTGCCGTTGTCGATGAAGATCAGCAGCCGGTCAGGGTTGTGCTTGAGTTCGGCCACGGTGGCGAGCAGGTGAGCTTTCAGGCTGTCGGGCTTGTTCATGGCTGGGCCTGCTGATGTTGGTAAACCATATCAACCTGGCTCGCACAATCCGCCCAGGCAGCTTCTACACGATCCTGGTCGGTGAGTTGATCGCCGTTATTGCGTGGACCGGTCGCCGGCAGGGTGCAGGGCACCACGGCCGGACAGCCACTGACGATAAGCGTCGGCGCCGGTGAGGGCGGGGCGCTCGCGCAGCCGGCGAGCAGCATCAGGCAAAGGCAGGTCAGCCCAGTTGCGTAGGTCGGCGTTTTCACGTTTCAGAGCCTCAATGGTGAGTTCGCGCTTTGCCAGACCTTGGCGCAGTTGATCCTGCTGGGAACGCAGAGTGGTCTGTGCGTTGCGCTCCTGTTGCAGATTGGTGCGCAACGCGTTGGCGTTCGCGAGGTTGCGCTCGACTTCTCCCCGGGCGGCGGTTGCATCCTTCTCGGCCAGTCGGGCGTCCTTGTTCGCGCCGCTGATGCGCAGTTCCTGGCTCCAGATCAGCAAGCCCAACGCCGCGAGTAGCGCTACGCCCAGCAGGGCCTGGCGCAAAGTACTCAAGCCCGGTACCAGCCGAGTTTGTTCATTGCACCAATATCCAACTGCTGCACCGGGCCGCGAATGATGATGACTTTGCGCTCCGGCATCTGAACGTAGAGCGCGTCGCGCAGCAGCTCCATGTCGTGGTGGTCGCTGTCCGGTGGGACCACCAGAAGGTCACCGTCCTGCACGTTCAATCGTTGCACTGCGTCGAAGTCGATCATGCAGCCACCGCCTGACCGCAACCGCAGTCGTCGTGCCGCTCGTAGGCGCGCTGGAGCTTGATGTCGTATAGGTTCCGCTGGTAATCCGGCCCGTTGTAGAGCTTGGCGAACTCGGCCCATTTGCGGCCCTTCAACGCTTTGTGCAGCACCGCGTCGGTCTCGATGAAACGAACGAAGGCGTCGAACTGCTGGGATTCGCCCGCGCTCATGGCGGCGACGAAGTCTTGAACGCTACTGTAGCCCAGGCGCTGCCAGTGAAAGCCCATGATCTGGAAGGCGCCCCAAGAGGCGGACTCGAGTGCGGCGGTGTCATCGATCAGGCGAGCGGTGGCCAGGCGCTGGTGTTCCGCATTGCCGCCGGCATATCCACCGGGTTTGGGGTTGACGATGGCCGGGTTGCTCGCGGCCAGTTGGTCGGCGTGCTGCTTGAGCGCGGCAGCATCGTCGCCTTCGTGCCGAACCTTCGACAGTTGCCGGTACATGACATGCCGCTCGAACAAGATGACCGGCTTGTCGTTGTCGAGGAAACCGGTGCCTTTCGATTCCACTTCGTTGACCGCGTAAACGCTGGCGAGCGGCACACCGAGCCGTTCGGCAGCGCTGACCAGGTCGGCGTTCTTCAGCAACTGTTGGCAATCATTGCCCGCGAGTGCACCCTGCGTCTTGGTGCCGGCCACACCATCGACGACCAGGCCAACCTTGAGCTGGTAAGTACGCACGGCGGCCTCGGTGGCATCACCGTAGTCACCGTCGATTTCCAGCTTGGCGCCGTTTTGATTGAGCATCTTTTGCAGGATACGCACCGCCTGCGAGCGGTCGCCGTGGCGAAGTGTGGTCATAGCTGTTCTACCTTGCGGTTGAAAATCTTCTTGGCAGCAGCGCGGGTGCCCTCGACGCCGAGCAGCCCGATGACCCCGCCGAAGAACGGCGCGGTCGAGGCCGGAATCCCCAGCAGTGACAGTCCGTGACTGGCGGATAGCGCGAGCGCACCGCAGAGCGGGGCCTCGATCAGCATTCGGCGCAGGGTCCCGCCGCCGTAGATCACGCGCAGGCTTGCGATGACCAGGGCTAGCAGACCGGAGTAGATGGCGGGCCAGTTCTGTTCGAGCCAGGCGGCGAGCCAGGCCCAGGTGTCGGGACGGTCAGGCATGCGTTTCATTCCATGATCCAGGGTGGTTGGGTTCAAGGGCTTGGTGCGCGCGGGTCAGTCCCATAGGTGCACCATCTGCCGTTGCGGGGCAGCGGCCTGGGCTTCAGGCATTTGCACCAGAAGGCCTTGCGGCAAGGTCGGGCCGTGGTCGGCCAGTCCGGGGTTGGCTTCGAGTACCGCTTCGGTCACGCCGGCAGTGCGGCCGTAGTGACGCCAGCACAGGGCATCGACGGTGTCGTTCTGTTGGGCGCGGATGCTGACGGTCATCAGATCAACTCCACGGTGGTTCGGCCGAGGCCGAGAAAGTCACGCACGGCCCAGCGTTGATCGCGGCGTAGTTCGTCGATGCTTGGGGTCAGTTCTTCAGCGTTCTGGTTGCCGCTGTTGGTGCTGTCGTAGGAGCGGTAGCGTTCGCAGATTTCCGCGCCGGTCGCGGCGTAGATCGCTCGCTGGTAGAGGTGGACGCGTTCTGAAACATCCTTGATCAGCTCGGCCGGTACTTCGGCAAGGATGGCGTAGCCGTTGGCCTGTTGGGCGCGGCGCCATTCGGCGAACTCGCGGTTGACGCTGATCGCGGCAGCGATGGTCGCAGTCTCAAGGCGGATTGGGGTGACGCTGGCGTCGATGCGCAAGGTGCCGCGCACGTCGTCCAGATCGATCGATGGCCAGAAGGGGTCGGTGTTGATGTGGCCGGCCGGGGAGGTGGTGCCGGTACCGCCCGCTACGAATCCGCTCATGAATCTGCGCTCTGTTGTAGGTCGCCGGTGGTCGGGGCTTCACGTTCAGGAGGAGCGGCCTGGCCGATCCGCCCCGAGCCGGCGGGGTGCGTGGGGACGCTCGGTTAGCTGCCATTGGCAGTGAGTTTGTTGAGCAGGCGTTCGGCTCGCTCCAGATCCTTTTTGCCACCGCAGGCATCGTGCAGGTCGATGGCTTTTTTCAACAGTTCGATGCCGGCTTGCACCTGCCCGGGTTGGCCGGGTTTGTCGTCGGTGATGCCCTCCAGCGTCGCGCGGCCCATGGCCAGGAACAGCTTGGCGCGGGCCTGATCAGGCATGTCCTCGGCGTCGGTCAGTTCGGCGGTGCGGTGCAGAATGGCCAGGTCGAACAGTTCGCCGACCTTTTGCGCCTTGAACGCGGCGGTCGCGACTTCCTCGGCGACCAGGCAACCGAGAGTGCGGGCGAAGCGGTCCGGCATGACCATCTTGTGTTGCAGCACGTACTGGGCGATGTCGAGGCCACCAGTGAAATCGCCAGCATCGAAGCGCCAGACCATGACGGTGGTCATCACTTCGTCCTGCGCACCTTGACCCGCCTCCAGCACGCCCTGCACGTAGGGGATGTATTCGGGCAGCAGCTGACGTTTGAGTTCGGCCTTGCCTTGGTTCGACTGCACCTGTTTCAGGCGCAGGCGGTCTTGCAGCAGTTGATTGAGCTGATGCTCGTAGGCCGTGGCGCCGGCCATGGTCTGGGTGGGTTCGGTCGCTGCCGCCTCAAGGGCGGCAGTAACACGCTGGAAGTGCTGCTTGGCGAGGCTGTTGGCCATGGCTTATGCCCCTTCAAGCTCGATATTTTCGATCAGGCAACCGAGGCCATAATCCTCGACGACGTAGGCGTCGTTGCTGGATTCGTAGTTCTCGATGCGGTTCTTTTCCGGCGCCTCTTTCACGTAGCGGCGACGTCCGCCGATCTGCCAGTAGATGGCGAGGTTGGCCAGCGAGGTGACCAGCGCTGCACCGTCCGGCACGTACGGGACTTCGACCGGTTGCTTACCGCCCATGCGCTTTTGCGAAAGGATCATGTCGGTGGCCAGTTTCTCGGACGCTGGCTGTTCCTTGTTGATCAGCGGGAAGTACTTGTCGTGCACCAGGTTGCTGCCGAGGATGACAACGATGCCCGGGTCCTTGCGGTGCCACGGGTCGATGAGGTTGGCGACGGCGTCGAACACCAGGGCGTCGAGGTTGTTGTAGTCGGCCTCTGCACCGGTACCGATCACGATCTTGCCGGTGGTCTTGCCGTCCTTGAGGACGCGGGCCGGGGCATTGGTGCGGTACTGCTGAAGCCAGCCGATGTTGACGTCTTGCAACAACGGGTTGGCCTGGCGGTCGGTGGTGGCCGCCACGCTGACGCCGTTGAAGCCGACCATGATCCGGTCAAGTGCCTGGCGCTTGAGGATCGCGTCGCGCAGGCGTGCCTGAAAGTCCGGGAATTTGGCCCAGGCATCGAGCTGTGCGTAGCGGATCGCGGTGTCGAAGTCAGTGTGTTCGGCCTTGTAGCCCTTCTTGTCTAGCGACGACACGTCGCGAGGCTGGCGCACGCCGTTGCCGGTGGTATCGGTGCGGCCGGCGATAGTGCTGCTGACACCCAAGCCGACCTTTTCGCCTTGCAGCTCATCGACGCCGATGATGCCGATCTGCCCGAGGAATTCGCTGGATTCCTGCATGCGGGTTTCCAGCGTCTGCTGAACCGTCGGATCGACGGCGAAGGTGTTGGCGGTCGATGACACGCCATTGAGGCGCGCCACCTGGCTCAGGTAGGCGTTGAAGTGTTCGCGGGTATCGTTACGCATGAATGTCGTCCTTCGTGGTTCGGGGCTGTGGGTGGGCCGGCTGTCAGCAGTCGGTCATGACCTTGTCGCCACCGGTTACCGGAGGGCGGGTCTTCTGGTTGTGGTCCTGGGTGGTGGAGAGCTTGTTTTTCAGCTCGGTGAAGTCCTTGCTCAGTTGATCGAGCTGGGTCTTCAGGCCTGCGGAGAATTTCTTCTCGGCGGCGAGTTGGTCGGGCAGATCCTTGACGTGATCGGCCACGGCTTCGACGGCATCGCTGATCTGCGAAAACTCGCTGTCGTCCTTGGCTTGCTTGCCCTTGAGCAGGTTTTGCACCTTGCTGAACAGCTGCGCGCCGATACTTGGCTTTTCCTCGATTTCCTCAAACGTGAGTTCGGTTTCGACCGCTTCGGTGAACATCGAGGTCGCGGAGTAGTGGCGATCCTTGAACGGATTGGCCTCTGGCTTTTGGACTGAGAACGCCAGGACGTCGGTGCCCAGGCTCGCAGGGGAATCGGTGACAGCGAGCCCGACGATGTAGGCCTCGCCGGTGTCGGCGAAGCTGTCGTCGATTTCGACGGAGGTGTAAATCTTCTGCTTGGCCTTATTCATGGCGATCAGATCGGGCGTCGGCTCGACCTGAGCAAACAGTGCCAGTTTCTTCTGGCCGTTGATGTCCACTTCTTCGGTTTTCACGGCCAGCACATCGCCGTAGGCCTTGAATGGGCTGTCCGGCATCACGCTACGGTAATGCTCCAGCCAGATACGGGCGCCGTAGGTGGACGGGTTGAAGTTCTTCGCAGCCTGTTCCAGCCAGGTACGTTTGATGATGCGCTTGTCAGAGGTAGCGCCCTCGACGGCGACGCGGAACCAGTTGCTGCGAAATTTCTTCATGCCGGGAATCCTCAATGCGTGGGCGCTGAAAGCGTTGCGATGAGGGGCATGGTCGTGACGCGCGCGAGTTGCGGCAACGAGGCGGGACTGTAGGGAAGGGGGCTACAAGGGGCGGCACTATTGAGTCGAGGGCGCGGGCGGCAGCATCGCGGCCATGACTACGACCGCACTGTTGCCCATCGATCCCCGCCGCCAATCCAAGTTCCTCTACTGGATGGGTTGGCGCATCTGCGAGATTGCAGAGGCTACGGGCGAAAAGGAAAAAACGCTACACAGCTGGAAGGCCCGCGACGAGTGGGACCGGGCCGACAACGTCGAGCGTATCGGTGGGGCACTGGAAGCGCGGTTGGTGCAGTTGATCCTCAAGGACAACAAGAGCGGGGGCGACTTCAAGGAGATTGATCTGCTGCACCGGCAGCTTGAGCGCCAAGCACGGATTCAGCGCTTTCAAGGGGGTGGTACTGAAACCGACCTCAACCCGAACCTGGCCAAACGCAACGCCGAGCCGAAGAAAAAGGCCGCCAAAAACGAGATTGATGAAGATCAGATCGAGCTGTTGCGCGAAGCCTTCGTCGATGGGTGTTTTGACTATCAGAAGGATTGGTACCGGGCTGGCAACCAGCGCACCCGCGTCATCCTAAAGAGCCGGCAGATCGGCGCGACGTACTACTTCGCCCGCGAGGCGTTCATCGATGCGCTCGACACCGGGCGCAACCAGATTTTCCTGTCGGCTTCGAAGAATCAGGCCTACCTGTTCCGAGGCTACATTCAGGCGTTCTGCCGCGAGGTGATCGGCGTCGAACTGACCGGCGATCCCATCGTTTTACCCAATGGCGCCGAGCTGTTTTTCCTCGGCACCAATGCCCGCACAGCCCAGGGCTACCACGGCAATTTCTACTTCGACGAATTTTTCTGGACGTTCAAGTTCGAGGAACTGAACAAGGTCGCCTCGGGCATGGCGATGCACAAGAAGTGGCGAAAGACCTACTTCTCGACGCCGTCGAGCATGGCCCACGAGGCGTACACCTTCTGGACTGGCGAGCGCTTCAACAAGGGCAAGCCCGCTGCGCAGCATACGAAAGTGGACGTCTCTCATGGGGCGCTCCAGCAGGGGCGGTTCTGTGAGGACCGGTTGTGGCGGCAGATCGTCACGATTCTGGACGCGGAGCGGGGCGGGTGTGACCTGTTCGACATCGAGGAACTGCGTCGCGAGTACAGTCCCGAGGCATTCGCCAACCTGCTGATGTGCGAGTTCGTCGATGACGGGGCGAGCATCTTCCCGCTGACCCTGTTGCAGTCGTGCATGGTGGACAGCTGGGTCGAGTGGGCCGAGGACTACAAGCCCTTCGCCATGCGCCCATTCGGTGACCGTCAGGTCTGGATTGGTTACGACCCGGCCGAGACGGGCGACTGTTCGGGCTTGGTGGTAGTCGCGCCGCCGCTGGTGCCCGGTGGCAAGTTCCGCATCCTTGAGCGTCACCAGTTCCGGGGCATGGATTTCGCCGCGCAGGCCGCGTTCATCAAGAGCGTCTGCGACCGCTACTGGGTGACCTACATCGGCATCGATGTCACCGGCCTGGGCAGCGGCGTGGCCCAGCTGGTGCGCCAGTTCTTCCCGGCGGTGACCACTTTCAGCTATTCCCCCGAAGTCAAAACCCGCCTGGTGCTCAAGGCCTATGACGTGATCCACAAGGGCCGGCTGGAATTCGACGCCGGTTGGACCGACATGGCCCAGTCGCTGATGGCGATTCGCAAGACCGTCACCGCCGGCGGACGACAGTACACCTACACCGCCGGCCGAAACGACAACACCGGCCATGCCGACCTGGCCTGGGCGCTCTTCCACGCATTGCACCACGAACCGCTCGAGGGGCAGACCACTGCCAACACCGGGCGCATGGAGATTTACTGATGACCGAACAAATGGCCAACCAGACGTTGCCCGCGACCACACCCGCCACCGGCGCCGGGACGCAGGTGTTTTCCTTCGGCGAGCCGACACCGGTGCTGGGTGGCAGGGAGGTCTTCGACTATCTGGAATGCTGGTTCAACGGGCGGTGGTATGAGCCGCCGTTGTCGCTGGACGGGCTGGCTCGATCAGTGGGGGCGAGTGTGCATCTGCACTCAGGGTTGATGTTCAAGCGCAACCTGTTGAGCAAGACGTTTATTCCGCATCCGCTCTTGTCGCGGGCTTCGTTTGAGCAGTTCGCGCTGGACTTCCTGTGCCTGGGCAATGGCTACCTTGAGGGGCGTCGTTCGCGGTTGGGCGGGGTGCGCAAGCTCGAGACGCCGTTGGCGAAGTACATGCGCGCTGGGCCGGATGGGCAGTTTTACCAGGTGCGGGGGTGGAAGGATGAGCATGCGTTCGAGCCGGACAGCATTTTTCACCTGCGTGAGGCGGATCTGCATCAGGAGATATACGGGTTGCCGGAGTGGATCAGCGCGTTGCAGTCGGCGTTGCTCAACGAGTCAGCGACGCTGTTCCGGCGCAAGTATTACGAGAACGGGAGTCATGCGGGATTCATCTTGTACATGACGGATGCGGCGCAGACCGAGGCTGACATTGATGCGTTGCGCAAGGCACTCAAGGAATCGAAAGGGCCGGGGAATTTCCGGAATCTGTTTGTTTACTCGCCGACCGGCAAAAAGGACGGGATTCAACTGATCCCGGTGAGCGAGGTGGCGGCGAAGGATGAGTTCAACTCGATCAAAAATCAGACGCGGGATGATGTGTTGGCGAGCCTGCGCATTCCACCGCAGTTGATGGGGATCGTTCCGCAGAATGCGGGAGGGTTCGGGTCGATTCGGGAGGCGGCTCAGATCTACGCTGACAACGAGCTGGAACCCATTCAGACGCGTATGATGCAATTAAACTATTGGTTAGGGGAGGAAGTGTTGCGTTTCAAACCCTATGCAGGCGGCCGGGAGACTTAAAGTTTGGGAAACTCGAAGGGCTGCTCACTCGAGCTGGAGATGAAAGTAAAATTAGCCGCAATTAAGCGGCTTTTGAGGGCGCTGGTATCAGAGAGCTTTTGCTTTTTTCTTTAAGGCGACTTGTTCTTTTTCTATGTGTGCAAGCAGATGTAATCCTAATTTGGTTACAAAATACCTTCTATATCTTACGCCTGTAACTTTTTCGTTCTCTGTTAGTCCGTGAATTTGTAGCTTTGGACAAATATTAAAATAAAGAAATCTACTTAGGTCGGTGGCGTTGCTTGCTGCGTTGGTTACGCCTTGTATCAGTTTGTTTCGCGAGTTGTAAAAAATATCTAAAAGGCTGTTTTCTTCTTCTTTATCAGATGGGCTTAAGGTTGACGGGATGTTTACCGTCAAGTGATTTAAAACTTCCACTATTTCAGAGAGTTTTTCTTTGTCTCCAGTCGACTTGACTGGGATTGGTAGAGGGCGGCTTTCTAGTTTCTTAATTGTTTCCTTTAATTCGCTGTTCTCATCCGATAGCTTTTTTATTTCTTCAAAGAGTGGCTTGGTGTCAATGATTTCGCTTGCTGAAACCCATCCTGTTAACTCTCGTCTTCCTGCGTAATCAGAAAGGCTTTCATATACGCAAAGCTTTATGTCTTTAAGGTCGTCAAAGAATGATGAGATTTTTCCGAGTGCCTTTTCTCGAAACGCTTTCAATTCCTTTGGATTGTCTTTTTCTAGATGATTGGTTCCATGGTCACGAACTTTTCTTTCCAATGCTTCTTCTTTGATTATGACTGAAAACATCGGCTTGTTTTGGGCAGCGGCATAATCGAATTCTAGCTCCGTATAGCTCAAGCTTGTTGAACTTTCGATGGATCCGTATCTGCCTCCTAGGATTAACATGTAAACGTCGGACTGATCAATCCAATCGTTAATTGTTTCCATTTGAGAGCGATCACCTGCAGTAAAAAGCTCCATACCAGCAGGGATATGTCCTGATTTTAAAATCGCACCTACAGCTGCTTGTCGTTCATCAATCAAATCGGTGTAAGTACTAGATATGAACACCTGAAGTTTACGCTTCATTCCATCCCCCCCGCCTTTCCATTAAAAAACTAAGGTATCGAAGTGCCAGCATTGTGTCTACTAAGGGTATGCGAGAAAACCCAGTAGACATCGGCATTGCCTTTCACTGACCAGAACGGCGGCATGGTGGGCAGTCTTTTGGGCACAGCTGAAAGAACTGAGTCAGGAGGTATTTTCATCTGCGAGAGGAGCATTGCCGAGTACATCAGTCCATTCCAGCACAGAGAGGTTTCGCGCTGTAGTGATGGGGAATTGTCGTGGCATCGAAACCGCTGATATGGGGAGGCTCCACACCTCGATACACAGCGCCATCCCTCTCGTACCGCATAAATTTCCCTCAGGTAGGGTTCTCCCGCCTGTCCGAATTATCCTATACAAATTGACCGAAAAACTTGTACAGATGTACTGTATGTATGTACAGTTTCAGGGTCGTGCATCATGAGCTTTTTTATTCTAGCCCCTATTACCGAGGGTGGCTTGAAGCTGCCATTGAGTTCGTTTCGAGTGCCTGCCGGTTTTCCATCGCCGGCTGCGGATCACATTGAAGCGCATATCTCATTGGATGAGGTTCTAAACATTCGCGCCCCGCATGTCTACTTGGTCTCTATTGCAGGGGACAGCATGCAGGGCGTCGGTATTTTTGACGGTGATCTCGCGGTGGTGGATCGTGCTCTGGAGCCTGCGCATGGCCACGTCGTCGTAGCGCTGCTGAACAATGAGCCAGTATGCAAACGGCTCTGCATCCAGGGCAGGGAGGTGATTCTCCGTTCGGAGAACCCAAAGTATCCACCGAGTTACGTGCTTGAGGGCGACGAACTGGTGATTTGGGGTGTGATTACCTGCAGCGTGCGCAGCCATGTCTAAATCCAATGCAGTTTTCGCCCTTATCGACTGCAACAGCTTCTATGCCAGTTGCGAGCGGGTTTTTCGACCCGATCTAACCCGAGTACCCATAGTTGTGCTTAGCAACAACGACGGCTGCGTGATCGCCCGGAGTTATGACGCCAAGCCCTATGTGAAAATGGGCGAGCCGTATTTCCAAATCAAGCACAAGCTTCATAAGTACGGCATCGTCCCGTTCTCGTCGAATTACGCGCTTTACGGCGACATGAGTGAGCGGGTCATGACACTCATTGAATCAATGGCGCCTGCCGTTGAGGTCTACAGCATCGACGAGGCCTTTGCCGACATGACTGGCATAGACGGCCGGGATGCTCTCGGGCGGAAGATCCGCAGCCAGGTGCTGCGCTGCACCGTCATCCCGGTTGGGGTGGGGATCGCCCACACCAAAACCCTGGCAAAGTTGGCAAACCACACCGCCAAACGGCTCCAGGTGGAAACTGGTGGTGTGGTCGATATCTGCGACCCGTTTAAGCGTGACTGGGCGCTGCGCAACCCCAACGTGTCTGAGGTCTGGGGAGTCGGTCGCAAGATGAAACTTCACCTGGACGCCATGGGCATCAAGACCGCAATGGACCTGGCGAAGGCTGACCCGTGGACGCTACGCAAGAAGTTCAGCGTGGTGATCGAGAAGACTGCCCGGGAGCTGGCCGGCACCCCTTGCTTAGAGCTGGACGAGCCGGACCCACCGAAGCAGGAAATTTGCTGTAGTCGGATGTTCGGTAAGCGGCTCACCGACCTGACACCCATCAAGGAAGCGGTGGCTACCTACATGATGCGTGCTTCGGAAAAGCTCAGGGCGCAGCAGTCGCTGTGCAAGAAGATCCGCGTCAGCATCCGCACCGGGATGTTCAACCCGGAGGAGGCGAAGTACGCCAATGGTGTGCTGATCGATATGCCATACCCCACTGATGATGTGCGGCTGCTGACCAAGGCTGCGGTGGACGCTCTCGACCGAGTGTTTCGGCCCGGCTTCAAGTACAGCAAGGCTGAGGTGCTGTTGATGAATCTCTGTCAGCAAGGGGAGTACATCGACGACCTGTTTGCCACCACTCAGCCAGTCGACGCCACGAAGTTGATGGCGGTGTTGGACCAGATCAACGGGCGATGGGGTAGAGGGACACTCCGATCAGCCAGCGTGCCCGTCAACCCTGACTGGGGCATGCGGCGGGAGATGATGAGCCAGAGCTACACGACCAGGCTGGACCAGCTGTGGCAAGTGTCCTGTCGATGACCTGCTGAACCAATGAGCCGCCCGCCGAGGCGGCTTTTTTCCGTCCTCAAGAAAGTGCACCGAAATGGGGCGTTATCGGTGAGCAGTGGCGTGCTTCAAACTTGGCGCGCGCCGTCGTCCCCCCACCTCGCCTCCGGGCTAAATGGGTCTTTTTTTCCGCAGCGCCGCACCTGCGCGCACTCAGCCCAGGCCGGGCTACGTAGTTCTGAATGTGAGGGTCAAAAAGCCTGCGGATCCCTGCGAGGGGGACATCTGTTGGGGCATATCTGATTGAGCAGTGACAGGACCATCGAAACCAGGCGCTTTTTCAGGAACGCTATCGGAAAAAAGTAATGTGGTAATTCGGATATCGGTAAGCCGGTGTAAGCCCCGTATTCATTGGCTTTGTAGGATTACTTCAGAAAGTAATTTTGAGTAATGAAAAAGGTAATGTGGCTGTAAGTGGCTGATTTATAACGAATGCATTAAAACAAAAATTACTTCCTTAAAAGGTAATTGCCTTACCTCTACATTACTCAAAAGTTACCTTTTACCGATCCGTTGCAGGCTAGTGAAATCAAGGCTCTCAGCCGGCTCAGACGTGCGGCTTACCAAAATTACCATTTTCCGATGCCTTTCCCGAAAAAGCGATATCACCCATAAGGCGATACTGCGGATTGCCTCGCCGCATACTGATTCAGATGACGAAGAGGCATTGTCACGCAGGTCCTTCTGGCCCGCACAAAGACGCTTGTAGGAAGTGCTGGGGATTGGAGCGACAGGCACCCGCAACATGAAGATGCATGGCGTTATGTTGACCACGGGCAGGCTGGCGTTGGTAGGTGGTTCGGGTATTCACTGGTTTACAGGATCAGCGAAAACGGAGAAGTGTCGAGAGGTAGGGCGGGTCGAAGTCGGGGTATACGTTTGGCAGTGTGCCCGGATATCGTAGTCCGCACTCTATTTCTCGAAAACGGAAAATCGAAATGGCTCTGGCTTCCGTAACGCCTTACGTGTTCAACACCAACGAATTATTGACTCTTGGGCTTGCCGCATATGCAGCCGTGGTTTCTACCTTCGTTTTAGGCTGGGACGCTTACAAGTGGCTAGCTTCTGGAGCAAAGATCGATATGTCGGTTACGCCTGGGATGAGGATCTTCGGTGGGCCAGTTGAAGACTCGAATACATACATCTCCATAACAGCGAGGAATGTCGGAGACCAACCCACCACCATCACAAATTTAGGAGGTATGTATTTTGATTCTTGGTGGCGGGCGTATGTTACCCGGCGAAGGCCGTCCGAGAGCTTCATAGTCAACCAACCATCGCAAGCTCAACGTATCCCGTATCGCTTTGAAGTCGGCGATCAATGGATCGGCTTAGCTGATCAGACCGATGACATCACCCAGAAGGCCAAGAGCGGGTATCTGTTTTTTATCCTCTACACGGCAAAAGGTGGCCGCGGACATAGAGTTCGCGTGAAGCTTCGGGAGAGAAAGCCCGCTGAATGAGGCGTGCCGGTTGCTACCACCGGGCAGCCTAACGATTTGCACATTCCGTTTGCAGGGACCGGCTAAGCCGAGTGGTACAAAAGTGGTACGGGTTTTTTAGGGTGCACTGTAAGCCAAGTGCTGCGGGAGCTGTAGATCCAGTGATTCCAATCCATCATCCGCGTGCCGGCACGTTGCAGGTTCTGGCTCGGCCGCTCTATGAGGCTTAGGAACTAGCGGGTGGCTTTGTCAACTCAAGCCCATAAGCGCTCGATCCTGATCGAAATGGCTCCAACATGGGGGCCAGTATCGCTAGGGCAGCCATGACGTTGTCGTCTCATGGTGCAGTCTCTCTTTAAGGCAATAAATGACCTCCACGTGAGTTTACTAGTCTGGCCCACACGAAAGTCGGCACTAGGGACCATAATGTCGGGAAAATATTTCGCCCATTCGTGCAGGTATATTTTCGTTGCAATATATGAGCACTGGTGCAAAAAAAATACCCTTTCAGCCCAGTTCATGTAGGCAAAAGGGTATTCCTGTTTGTATCCAAGCTAATTTTAGTGCGTTGGCACCTTTAATGGTAGCGAATAAATTTATGTGGGTGTCTTTGATATGCTGGAAAGCCATGTGCCAATTTGATCTTTGGCGAGGATGAATATCAAGATTAAAAGTAAAGAGTAAAGTACGTTGCCTACTATGCCTGAGAGGATTGACCAGCCGAAAGACTTTGTTGCAAGTTCTTTCTTCAGACTTTTTAACTCGCTTTCTACATGCTTTGAAATGATATCATCTGCTGCTCGAACATGAGCATTAACGCTTGCGTCAGATAGCAGGATGGTGTTGATGGCGGCAGCTGTTAATGTCGGATCCTTTGCCAATGTCTCATATTGCTGGCAATAGACACTGAAGGCTAAGTCACGAGTGCAAGAGTTTATTTTGTTCTTTGTGCAATGTTGTTCAATGGTCTCGTATGGAGTCGGCATTATGCATTCTCCGACTGCGTAGGTGAGGAGTATTGCCAGTCCCGTGCAAGCCTGTCTAATTGTATATACAAGGCAGGTGCTGTGCCCTCACTTCTTGATACGTAAACGAGTTTGACTACGGCAAAATAAAACTTTGGTAGCGCCTCGCCTAGGCGTTCATAAGCTAGTCGCTCGTCGTAAACTCCGGCTCGAATGCCAATAGCTAAGTTCTCGAAATAGTCTAGAGCACCAAAAATCTTCCCGAAGTTCTCATGCAGCATACTGTCTTTCCCACTAAATTCACTCCATAAGACTCTCGATAGGATTTCTGACACGTGCTCAGGAATTTGAACCGCAGCAAGGGTCCGCTGAACTCTCAGTGCTCTATTTTCAAGTTCATAGGAGCGCCATAGGCGTGCTAGAACCATTGCGATCACAAAGGTTCCCATAGCAGCCATAGCGCTTAGAGCAAAGCTCGTTGCCTCAAAATAATTCATCAGCTTACCTGCTTGAGTGTCGGGGGGGGGGAGGGCGCGGCGGGATGATAGCAAAGCAGTGGCAGGCTGGGAAAAATTGTCGGGAGGCTCGTTGGATTAGGTGCCATCTAAAAGGAGATGAGTGGTACAAATTTGGTACGAAAGATAATGTATTGGCGCACGGGCCAAGTAAATAAGGATGTCTAGGAAGAATGGGTCCAATCCATCATCGGCGCGACGGAGAAACGGCGGGAGAGTGGGGCGGGTGTGGCGGTGATTGGGGGCATTGGGGGTACGGAATCGGTGTGGCTGGGAGATGGGGGAGTTTATCAGGAATGGAGGGGTGGGGCTTGGGGGGCGTCTGGGTGGTGTGTCGACGGATACAGCAGCTTGATAAAGGCGCGCTAATAATAAATCCGGCACCATTTCTAGAGAATTATTTCTCTCGGCGGCTTGAGTTTTCTTTAGATTGAACCATCGTGTTTGATGCCAATGATGGCAGATAACGGACTATAAATATGGCTAACGTATATGTGGAACCGCGCCCGAAGGGCAGGCCAGACGGCGCGGCAATCGATCACTATGTGCTTGAGCATGCCGGTGGAGCGAGCGTTGATGGAATTCGTCACAGAACGCAGGAGGCGGCCATCAAAGCAGCTAAAAGCTTGGGGCACAGTCCCTTGGTGGGACGTGTGCGTGATACCAGCAAAGGCAATCCTGACCATTGGAGATCGGCATAGCTGAGTTGAGTCGCGCAAACGGTTAGGGCAATAGCGTAAGGGTGGGCTCGACTCTGAGGTTCAAGCTACGTTTCCTTGTATAGCCGGTCCTGCTGCCTTTTTCGGGTAACAGGGCCTCTATGAAAAAAGTGAGCAGATTTTTTTTCGGATTTCTATGTGGTAAATAAACCAGTCCCTATTTCCTAGTGATTTCTAATAAATAAATCTGTCCTGTTTTTTGTCTATAGTTACTTTTTTGCTTTTTTTTCGGCGTTGTAAGCACAAGGATTGCAGAAATGCCCGACATAAGCAGTGCATATAACTGGACCGCAAATAATAACCATAATGTTCGCCTCTTCGCGCGCGCCACCATTGTCAGCGGGCGGCATGTCACAGAAAATTCACCTCAGATGTCTCAATGGCTGAATCGAGTCAGCATTGCCGCGAACAGTACTGACATGGTGTTGCAGACCCGGCCGATGTCTGGCGCCAATTGGAGTGCCGTAAACCCGGCGGTAAGCATCACGCAGGCGCAACTACTAGCCTTCGTCAACTTTATTAATCAAAACTCTTACGATGATCAAGCGCATCGAGGTGTGCTCACCAATGCAACATGGCGAGGCTTCTACAATGTTGCGCCGCGCGCCCTTGTCTATGTAGACCATGCTGGTGCACCCGCCGGCCCTCCAGGGCCGTTGCCAGACACCGTACCCTGCTACGACTGTTGGTTAGTGCATACGCTCGACAACATTTCAATTGACCACCAACGCCCCATTGGGGGTAATCCGTACGAAGCTATCTGCAAAGTCTTTCGTGCATTGGGTCTCACCCGTGGTACGGTCCAAGGCCCAAAAGGCGCGCATTTTCAAGCCATCCATATGGCCGCAGTGGGTGGTGTAGCATCTGTCTCTACTGCTAAGGCGGACAAGTACACGTTGAATACCCGAGGTGAGATTTATTACTCTCTTTTTTTTCACCGCAATATGCTTCAAGAGCTCGCTATTGCCTGTATGAATCACATTATTAATCTTCGTCCTCTCTGCAATGGTTGCAACACCCCTAATCGCAATACATCACATTACCCCTAGGTCCGCTGAAAAAAAATGTACGAATTTGTCTTTTGCCAGTCTTCAGGAGTGAAGGAAGAGGAGGCGGGTTTATTTGTTTTAGCGCTATAAAGTTAAAGGTGGGTGTTTTTTTGAATTCTGGGTGGTAATAAATTTATCCACTTTTCCGGTCAGGTTTTTTTCTTCATTTTGGTGTGTGGAAGGAAAGAAAGTTGCGGAAAAAAGGTGGAGGGTTTATTTTTTAGAATGCTCACCTTTGGTCTTGATACTGCTTTTCTAATTTTATCCAGATGTACCTGTATCTATTCTTCAACCACATCACTAGTAAATCATTGGTTTTGCTTTTAAGCCAGGTGCTCTTTTTCGTCTCCAGCATTTTTTCAATATCGTTTTCCAACTCCTCCCTGTTGAAACAAAGCCATGTAGTTGGAAGTGTACTCTCAAGGTTGGAGTGGCAAATAGGTGCCACCTCTTCAAAAAGGATGCGTTTTATTTCATCTCGATCGAATTCTCTTGTCTGTCTTGCAATTGCAGTATAGTCGACGTCGTTATCAATGAATGCATCTGATAGCGCCCAGCGTATATCCGCTCTCTGCTGTTTTGTCATAAAGTTATCAGATTTAAAAAAACTCAATTTTTTCAATGAGGTGTTTGAATTCGTAGGTTTCAATATGTGTCTTGTTGGTTGCAAGATTACTCTTAATTATTAATGTTTTTTGAGATTTCTTTCCAGATATAGCTGTAACTATGTCGAAGCCAAAGAACCTTCAGTTTGTCAAATGCTCGACGCGCCATGTTTTTTTCACGAGCTTGCAGTTCTTTTTCAATCTCGTCCAACAACCACTCATCCTTGAACCCCGTCCAGATGGGCGGTGCTGGCGTCTCAAGATTGCCAAAGCACACAGGAGCCACTTCTGAATACAGTATGTCCTCAATAATTTTAAGATCGTAGGATTTAATTCGCTCCGCGATGTATGCATAGTCGACTTCGTTGTCAACGAAGGCTTCAGCCAATGCTATCTGGATCTTGGTCTTATCTTTCGGAGTTAAAATACTTCCCAATGGGAAAGCTCCTCTAATTCTTCGGCAAAAGTATCTGCGACTACGCTTCCGGCAATGCCACCAACGATGCTGCCTAATAAAACTACTAATAAAGGTGGCGGATTTGTTTTAATGGCCATCGAGCAGATAGAGCGGTGGCCTAAATAAATCCGTCCCGTTTTTGCGTTTTTGGTCCTGTAACAGCAGCAGTGGATAAATACACGAAATGCTGCAAGCGCTCGTGGGCTTGCAGCATCGTTAGGATCGGTAGTCGTCTAATTTGTTATAGCGTCCACATTACCTAACACCGTTGCAGTGAGAGGAGGTGACTTCAACAAATCACGTGAGATATCTGGATCTGGTATAGCAGTCCTGATCAGAGAGTCCAATCTGTCGAACCAAACTCCATCATTTGCAGAAAACAGATTGTACAGTGCCTCGTTTTTATTTTTGCAACCAAATTCCTTAAACATTGCTCCGCAGTACTTAGATGCTGCTGTCATAATATGCCAGCGAAGCTTTGAATATCGGCCATCAAATCTTTTGTTGCCTGTGAGGAGTCTCAGTCGGTAGTAAATGTAGCAGGCTGTGTAATAGTCTTCCTCATGGCGACCTTGAGAAAAAACCTCATTTAACAGGTCGCCAGTCAATCTATTTGGATAACGGCTTGATAGATCCGGACGCATCATTGCGACCGCGGCGTAACAGCGTGCTACTTCCCTCGCATCGAATATACGAGCGGGCGCAACGTTTTCCGCTCTATATTGTCCTTTACGTCGTTCGAAGTAGATCCTATTCGCCTCCGTTGCACCTCTTGCATTAAAGTATTGTTCCAGAACTCTCAATGCGTCTAGTGTGGAAATAAACTGTGCATCTTCTACTTTTGATTGTCTGTTGGTTGCGCGGACAATGTCGTCAATCACCGATGGTTTGTCAGCTTCAATAAGCTTGATCATCAGGCTTACTGTGTTGTCGACTTGTCCGTCTAAGGAGATAAGTATGTTTGATGTCTGGCATCCATTCACGATTTGAAAGTCGCGAATAAATATTTCTTGTCCGGCCGGTCTAATGCTCGATGCTACAATTGTAATGCCATTATTCATAAGGCCGAATCGTTGCTTCTTGTCTGCGCTATTTAATGTTTCGGCAATTTCAGAGTTGACTTCAACATCTACCCCCAAGAAGTCTCGTACGTTTTCTTCGAATAGTTTCTTCCGAGGAGTACCGTTTTGGTCTTTTAGAACCGAATCTATAAAATTGCGCGCAGTAACAGTGGCGACATACGCGTTATTAATATCAGGTGCGAAAGGAAAAGGAGCGTAACCGACAGTCGGTAGTTTTGCTTCCATAGGACCATCGGCTGACAACCAAAGTTCATGGATTATATCGCGATGGGCCTTAACGAGAATCGTCTCGTTAGAGTATCCCATTTTTTTCAGCGCGGCCTCGCCGACTTGGAATGCAGCGTTTATCTCTACTGCGTCTGTGTCCGGAGCTGCGGAAAAGAAATAAGCGTGTAGATCGGGCAATCCGCCTCGAATTCGACCGATATTTTCGAAGACTTTGTTAAACATCTCTTTGAAAGTGGCTAAGTACGGACTATGAGGTTGTGCAGGAGATTCTGATAAGTAATCAACGATAGCAGCAATAAATGAATCGATCTCTTGCTTGGACCAGGTCACAGATCTTTTCGCTTGGGCTAGTACGATCGTGACTTTATATTCGCGCCTACTCGTACCGAATATTTCTTCCAGTTCTTCCAGTGAAAAGACAGCGCGATCATCGAGAAATAATAGAGCGCCATCTATACCTGGGTCTGCGCCTTCATAAACTAAGTCAGTTGCTTCGACTTTGTCTCCGGAGTACTTGGAGAATGCGCAATAATTTACGAAAGCCTCAAAGTTTTTTGACTCATCAAATGGAGCGCCAAAATCTTTGCAGAAAGTATCAAAGTAAGATTTGGTTACGAGGTGCATATTTCTATCCCTAGATATGGTCGACAATATTAGACAGAATTTGTAACGGAGCACAATCCATCCTTTCCTACCCCGAGGCTTCGGCCAATCGCTGACTCGAGTATGAACGCAGCCGTGTTTTTCTCGTCCCAAGAGGCGAAATCTTCTGCTCATTGCGGGACAGGGAGCCAATAGCGTTGCTTAGTCGTTTTCGACGTTTCTTAGCCGAGTTATACCCTGCTTGATAAAACCTGCGTTCTCGCCAATTCGCTCCAAGGCGCTGCGGGCATTTTACCCAACAATCTCGTGACCTTGCTGCTCTGTAAAGAGTACCAACTCCATCAACGCAGCTTCGAGGCCAAGCTGATTTTCGTACATTTTTTCTAGAACGACGGTAAGTGAATATTCGCTGGTTATACATTCGGCTCCATCCGGAAAGCAGGAAGCATAGCAGGGCAGATGAGGGGACAAATTGCAGTTCTAGGCTGGGAAAAAGGTAATTTTGGTAAGCCGGAGCTAAAAATTGGCTACAGCCTTTATAGACCATGGCTTTGACGTATTACCTTTGAAGGTAATATTTGATAAGGAAAGAGGTAATATATCGCCAACTAATTGATTTTAAAGGGTTTAATAGATGAAATTACCAATGTTGCCTTTTTCCAGGGGGCAACCTGAAAACGGGATGAAGCGTAGACGAGATAGTTGTCCGGTCTTCCACGCGCGCGATTTAACTCTCACAAAAACTCGCCTGGGCTGACGATAGACAGTGCTGGTGATTGGAGCCGAGAACCGATGCTTAAGATTTTCTAAAGCCGTCGGTAGAAGAGAAGGGTGGCAGAGGGAGGAACACAAAGTTGGTACACACCTGGTACGCGGGTTAGCAGCAAGGCGTTTGGATCTTTATTTGCTGGAAGTAAAAGAGGGGTCAGTCCGATCCATCATCGAGCCGAGTGAAACGGCGCGGTTGGGGGGAAATTCGCCAATCGTAAATTCCGAGCTTTTTAAACATAAAAAACTCGCTTGTTTAAATGACCCCTTCAACCATCATCCAAGCCCTACACAGCCTTGCGCCACCCCCTACACCTAAGACAGAATCCGCCGGCTTGTGCGTCTAGGCCGTGGCTTTTGTCGTTCTCGGGTCGCTGAAAACCAGTGACCGGGTTTGGTAGCCCGCGTGTTAGATGTACAGCGTCACCGTCACCGATCGTGATTTCGATCGGGGGTCTATGGTGGTCATGTACAGGGCGTCTTCGGGCGCGCCGGCTCCTAGCACCCGGTCTACCAACCTGTTCATGGCCGCCACCCTTCGTTTGGTAGCGAAAGGGTGAAGCCTTCACTAAAAGTGTTAGGAGTCTCATCCATGATCAAACCAACACCCAACCCACCAGAAACCGATCCGGTTTCACCTTATCAATTCCCTGATTCAAGAACCCTAAACGAAGCCGCCGAACGCGCCCTCGACCATTACCTCACCCCGCAACAACGCATCATGGGCAGTCACCACAAACACGACCCCATGTTCCTGGCCAATTCGGCCTACGACAGTGAGTCCCTGTTGGCCAACGCCAGCGAATCCCTCGGCTCCATCGCCGAAATGCTCAACAACTTCGCCGCCATCCTGGAGCCCGCCCACCGCAAAACCGCGTTGGGTATTGCTCAAGTGGTGATGGTCGCGGGGTTGGCTGTGAATCAGGCGCTGGATAACGTCGAAATCAAGGTGTAATCGAAAGCCCTTCCGTGGCGTATGTTCAGCTCCGTGCCACGGAAGGGCATTGGTTCTTCAGAATTCCCCCACACGGACGACAACTTACGCATAACCTTTTAGCGTCTTTGAGTCGTTCATGAAAAAACTAGTTGTCGTGATGTTCGCCGTCCTGTTCCTTACAGGCTGTGCCAATCAGAAGTTCAAACCCGAATACCGCACTCAAATCCACACGGTGAAGATTCTCCCGGTGACGTGGAGCAACAAGGAAATGACCTACATGGGCCGTGAACAGGCTTGGGGTGCTGCGTTGGGTGCCGGCGTCGGCGCGGGTGTAGGGATGGCGTCGGGTGCCGGGAAGCTGGGTACGGCGGCGCTCAGTGGGGCCGGGTTTGCGGCGGGGTTGAAGGCTGGGGATCTGGCGTCGATGTCCACGGTCGAGGCGATTCAGTACAACATGGCGAGTGCTGATATCGACTTGGGCAAGTTGGTCAAGAAAGGTTTCGAAGATCAACTGGCGGCGACCGGCCGTTTCAAGGTGGTTGCCGAGAATGAACCGGCCGATGCAGAGGTCAAGTTGACCGTGGTCAATTGGGGCTTTGCGCTGACTCAGGGTTTCAGCAGTGTGGTGTATCCGACGATTGTGGTGAACGGCTCGTTGAAGCGCGGCGAGGAGTTGATCTGGCAGCGCAATGAGCCGATTACCGCGTTCAACGGTGCCAACACTTACGGTTACGAGCCGCTGCGTTATCGCACCGAGCCGGAGCTGGTCCGTGAGGCGTTGACCGGTGTGTCGCAGATTGTCGGCAATTATCTGGTCAAGGATCTGAACGAGTAATGATCAGGCGTTGATGATCTGTTAGTGGCCGCTTTAGCCAAAAGTCAAAGCGGCCATTTCAATAAATCGACGAAACCAGGTAGTGATTAAAGTTAGCCGTAATTTCCTAAGCCCCGAAGTTAAAGGCTATGGAAATTCGCGGTCTCGTTCCTTCAAAACGTTGTACGGAATGCATCAACCAGGATGGAAACATGATGAAGGTTCCACTTTTGGCGGCGCACCTGCAACTGAAGCCGGCAGTCAGGCAATCTTCGACTCTCATTCGCAGCGCAGGATTGTAGGTCGATGCGACCATGCCCCGAGGGTCTACGAATTCCAGGTCGCCGCCCACCGCTGCACCGTCCTCGCGGCCGCCGGCGTCGACCCAGTAAACCCCTGACCAAAAAGCACCGGGGTGCCCATGGAGGGAGTTGCTGTGGCCAGCCTCGTTAACGTTTGCCCACGCGTTGAGTTTCCACTCGAAGCTGGGTTCGGTTAATCCATATTGGTCGCTATGAACCGCTGTCAGTTGAATGGCAAAGTCGGTGGCGAATGTCACCAATGCATCGCAGGCTTCGCCACCCCATTCAGGGAAGTCGTTTGCAGACTGCCAGCCACCTTCATTACTCCGATGTGCGCCGCGGCGATCTTCCGCCATACGGCGGGTGATTATAACTTTCAGTTCAGCATTGAGTCTTTCTGCATCCGGGTATTGGATACTCGCCAGGGGTGTTGCGAACAGCCGTCGAATCTTTATCAGTTCAGGATCTATTAGTGTGTTATTCGACTGCATTGAGTCTTATCCAAATCTCGCTAGTTGCAAAAAACTATACCGAGCGAAATGAATAACCGATGTAAACCTTTGTTAAAAATTTCGTGGTAAGTACAACAGACCATTTTTGAGGCTGCGGGTGATTGAAAGAGAAGTCCTCGCCTGCGGTTGCCCAAACCTGAACCCGCGCTGTCGATCAAGAAAGTTTCATCTTCCCAGCTCCCACAAGCGCCTACGATGCAGGCATAAGGTCGTGCTATTTCGCGTTTGATCCCAGGGGAGCCCCACCATGCGTGCCAATGTCGTCAAAGTGCTGTTGATCGCTGCAGCTGTCTCGGTATTGAGTGCCTGTTCGGGCTCCGGTGGGTTGACCACTACCAGTTGTTTTTCTTCGGATTGCCAGTCGCCGGAAGGGCGCGCCAGCGCCAATACGCTGAAGTTCGGCGGCACCGGTATTGGTGCCAGTCTCAACCAGTACAGCTCCGGCATGTTGCATGACGATTGAATAGAAAAGGGCGCCCATCGCGGGCGCCCTTTTTCGTATGGCCTAGATCGCGCCGATGCGCTCGACAACCCGCTGCAATGCCGGTCGTTTGGAAAGCCACTCATCTTTGGTAATCCCCAGCAGCACCACATCAATACGCTCGCCGTCCTTGAGGATGTTCTGCCGTCTGACGCCCTCCAGCTCAAATCCGAACTTCTGATGCATTTTCACCACCGCCGGATTGCTCGCCAGCACTTCGCAATTGAGCTTTTCCAGCCCCGCTTCGGCAAATGCGTAATCCAGCATCCAGAACTCGACCACGCTGCCCAGGCCTTTGCCTTGTAGTTGAACGTCGAGGTAAAACGCCCAATCAGCCGTCTTCTGTACGGTGTTGATTGCATTGAGTGAAACAACGCCAACCGCGCGTTCTTCCTTGAGCACGACAAACACTTGCTGGCGCGAATTGCCTTTGAGGGACGTCAGCCAGTTCGCATGTTCCTGGTCGCTGATTTCATGGGAGGTGTACATGTACTTGCGCACGTCTTCCTGGTTTCGAAGGGTGCGGACGTGGGCCTGAATGGCGGGGCTGGCCTCGGTGAGGGGGACGAACTGCATGGTGCTTTCCTTGTCTCGCGGGCGCCTGAGCTGAACCCGCGGGGTCGATCGTTGATGTTTCAGGTTGTGTTCCCGGGCAGGCGCGCGGGAGGGGTGGGATTTGGGGGTATCGTTTTTTCCAGAGCAATCGCGAAATAAACACCAAATGTTTCAAGGCGTTATTGAACGGCGTCAGTGTTTTGCTCATAAAAAAGGGCGCCTATGGAGGCGCCCTTTTTCGTTTTACGTATTTCGTCCTGAAAGACTCACTGCGGCCCTGCCAGCCACTCGCCAATAACCTTCTGATACTTCCCGGTCACCTTGCTCAAGTGCAGCCACTGATCGACATACAGCTTCCAGCTCATGTCATCACGCGGCAGCAAATAGGCCTTTTCCCCGTACTGCATGAACTGCTCCGGGTTGACCGCGCAGAGACCGGGTTTCTGCTTCTGTTGATACCGCGCTTCGGAGGCGTCGGTGATCATCACGTCAGCCTTGTTGTCGAGCAGTTGTTCGAAGATCGTCACGTTGTCGTGCAAGGCCAGTTGCGCCTTGGGCAGGAAGGCGTGGACGAAGGCTTCGTTGGTGCCGCCGGCGGGTTCGACCAGGCGCACGTTCGGCTGGTTGATCTGGTCGATGGTCTGGTACTTGGACTGGTCGGCGCAACGCACCAGCGGGATCTTGCCGTCGACGTCGAGGGTGTTGCTGAAGTAGGCCTTTTTCTGCCGCTCCAGCGTTACCGAAATGCCGCCCATGCCGATGTCGCACTTGCCGGCCTGCATGTCCGGCATCAGGGTTTTCCACGTGGTCTGCACCCATTCGATCTTCACGCCGAGACTGTCGGCCAAGGATTGCGCCATGGCGATGTCGATGCCTTCGAAACCGCCGTCTGCGCGCTTGAAGGTGTAGGGTTTGTAGTCGCCGGTGGTGCAGACGCGCAACTGGCCTTGTTGCTGGATGGTGTCCAGGTGTGAGACTGGCTCTTGCGCATGGGCGGTGCTGGCCAGCGCCAGCAAACCGCAGAGGATCATCGTGTTTTTTCGAATTGTCATGGAGATCGGGCTTGTGCAGTGGGAGTGCGGGCCAGTGTAGTGAAAGGGTTTGCCGGGTGTCATCCCGCGTCCGGCCCCAGCGTCCCCAGCCACGCCACCAGCGCCACGATCAACAGCGCAATCCCGAGCTCCACCGCAACACTGCGCCGTAGGGCATTGGCCGCCACTTGATGCTGGCCGTCGCGCAACGATTTTTCCAGCAACGGGCCGAGGTGAAAGCGGTTCAGCGCTGCTAAAACCAGCATGCCGGCAAACAGCACAACCTTGATCGCCAGCAGCATCCCGTAGGTGCGGAGCAAGACATCGTCCAGTGTCGGGCCGACGATGAACAGGTAATTCAGTACGCCGCTCACGGAAAGGATGAACACAATCGCCGCGCCCACGCCTTCGAAACGTTTGACGGCCTCGGCCAGCGAACGAATACGTGTTTCGCTGAACAGAGCGTCGAGCCGCGACATCAAGATCAACGCCAGCATGGCGCCCATCCACGCACCTGCCGCGAGCAGGTGCAGGATGTCGCTGAGCAGATGCCAGGCGTTATCCATCGCCCCGTGCCCGCTCCAGGCCAGAGAGGCGAGGGCGAGTGCGCCGGCTATCGACGCCAGCCACACACCCGGCCAGATCATCACGACGATCAGCGCAATCATCCGCACCGCCCACGCCAGCCCGACATCGGTTTCGAACAGCATCATTTGCAGATGCGGCCACAGTGCCGCGAATTCCGTTTCGCCGCTCATGGCGCGGGTCATCAGCACCAGGCCCGCCACTGACAGCAGTGCCCCGATCAACGCCATCCCGCGCAGCATCGGCCGACACCGCAGCGTCGCGTCAACGTTGTACAACCCAAACAACGCCACCCCGAACAACAGCAGCAAATCCACGTACAACGCCATCCGCAGGAGGATGTTGATCAGGTCGGCCATCGGTCACTTCACTTTGAACGTGACGTTGCCGGTGATCGGGTGAGTGTCCGACGACACCGCGCGCCATTCGACCTTGTAGGTGCCGGCGGGCAAGGGCGAGAGCGGGGTGATGAACATGGTTTTCGGGTCGCTGCCGGCGCTGACTTTGGCCTTCATCGGCATCGGCGAGTGGGCCATGCCGGGCATTTCGGTCATCACCAGTTTGGCGCCGGAGAACTGGGTCATCAGGTTCTCGGAAAAACGCAGTTCGATTTTCTCCGGTGGCGCGCCGTCCGCGCCTTCGGCCGGGGTCGACGACAGCAGTTTCGGGTGGGCCTGGGCCAGGGTGCTCAAGAGCAATCCGGTGGCGAGGATGAAGGTTGTCTTGATCATGCGCATGCGAGGCCTCTTACCGCTCTTCGGCGGTGGATTTTCAGGGGTGGATGAAACGGATTCAGAACCACAGCCGTACACCGAGGACGAGTCGCGCTTCGCTGCGATCCTCGCCTTCTTCCCGTGCGTAATCGGCGGTGTTGCCGTAGGTGCGGTTCCAGGTCACGCCGATGTACGGCGCAAACTCGCGGCGGATTTCATAGCGCAAGCGCAAGCCGGTTTCGGTGTTCGAGAGACCGGAGCCGAGGCCGCGTTGCGGGTCGTTTTTGCCATAGACGTTGAGTTCGGCGGTCGGCTGCAGGATCAGGCGATTGGTCAGCAGGATGTCGTAGTCGCCCTCCAGCCGTACGGCGCTCTGGCCGTTTTCGCCGATGAATGCCGTGGCTTCGGCTTCGAAGTTGTACAGCGCCATGCCTTGCAGACCGAGCGCGGCCCAGGTTTGCGGGGCGCCGGGTTTGAAGTCCTGGCGCACGCCGCTGACCACGTCCCACCACGGCGAAATCGCGTGGCCCCACAGCGCCTGGATCTCCGCGTCTTCGGTCTTGCCGTTGCTGCGTTCACCCTCGGAACGCAGCCACAGACGATCGATGTCGCCGCCGATCCAGCCAGACAAATCCCAGGCCAGGGTGCTGGCGTCGTCGCCGTTCTGCCATTCGAGTTTGTCGGCGAGGAAGTAAGTGTTGAGGGTGCTGTCGTGCACCTGGTGGCCACCGTGACTGGTGAACACGGCGGCGCGGTCGGCGTCGGTCAGCTTCGGGATCGGCGTGCGGCTTTCAGTTGGCGCGGCGGGCTGCATCATGCCGTCGTCCATGCTTTGCATATCGCCCATCTGGCTGTGGTCCATGCCCTGCATGTCGCTGGCGGCGAACGCCGAGGACAGCGTCAGGAGCGACAACGAAAACACGGCAAATCGAGTCATGGTCGGCGTCCTCATTCTTCCACCCGCACTTCACGGAACATGCCCATTTCCATGTGATAAAGCAGATGACAGTGAAAGGCCCAGCGGCCCAGCGCATCGGCGGTCACGCGATAGCTGCGGCGCGTGCCGGGGGGCATGTCGATGGTGTGTTTGCGCACCTGGAAGTCGCCGTTTTCGTCTTCCAGATCGCTCCACATGCCGTGCAGGTGGATGGGGTGAGTCATCATCGTGTCGTTGACCAGCACCAGCCGGATGCGCTCGCCGTACTTCAAACGCAGGGGCTCGGCGTCGGAGAACTTGATGCCGTTGAGCGACCAGGCGAATTTCTCCATGTGGCCGGTGAGGTGCAGTTCGATCGTGCGGCCAGGGTCGCGGCCGTCGGGGTCTTCGAAGGTGCTGCGCAGGTCGGCGTAGGTCAGTACGCGGCGCCCGTTGTTGCGCAGGCCGAGGCCGGGGTCGTCGAGTTTCGGGGCGGTGGTCATGGCTTGCATGTCCACCAATGGGTTGTCTTTTTCGCTGTCGGGGTGCGACTGCATCGGGCCCATGTTCATGCTGGCGTGATCCATGCCGCTCATGTCCATCGAACCATGATCCATGCCGCCCATGCCCATGTCGTCCATGGTCACCAGCGGGCGCGGGTCCAGCGCCGGCACCGGGGCCGACAACCCGGCGCGGGCGGCAAGGGTGCCACGGGCGTAGCCGGTGCGGTCCATGGCCTGGGCGAACAGGGTGTAGGCGTCGGCAGCGGGCTCGACGATCACGTCATAGGTTTCCGCCACGGCGATGCGCAACTCGTCGACGCTGACCGGTTTGACGTGCAGGCCGTCAGCGGCGACCACGGTCATTTTCAAGCCGGGAATACGCACGTCGAAGTAAGTCATGGCCGAACCGTTGATCAGCCGCAGACGCAGTTTTTCACCGGGCCGGAACAGCCCCGTCCAGTTGGAATCCGGTGCGTGGCCGTTCATCAGGAAGGTGTACGTGGCGCCGCTGACATCGGCGATGTCGGTGGGATTCATCTTCATCTGCGCCCACATCGTGCGATCAGCGACGGTGGCGCCCCAGCCTTTTTCGCCGACGTCATCGATGAAATCGCCGACAGTGCGCTTGTGGAAGTTGTAGTAGTCGGACTGCTTTTTCAGGGTCTTCATCAGGCCGGCCGGGTCTTCGTCGGTCCAGTCGCTGAGCATCACCACATGCTCGCGGTCGTAGTGGAACGGCTCCGGCTCCCGGGCGTCGATCACCAGCGGCCCGTAGACGCCGGCCTGCTCCTGCAACCCGGAATGGCTGTGATACCAGTAGGTGCCGTGCTGGCTAACCTTGAATTGATAGACGTACACGCCACCCGGTTCGATGCCGTGAAAACTCAGACCCGGCACGCCGTCCATGTTGGCCGGCAGCAGAATGCCGTGCCAGTGGATCGAGGTGTCGGCCTTGAGCCGGTTGCGCACCCGCAGGGTCACGGTGTCGCCTTCGCGCCAGCGCAGCAGCGGGCCGGGCACGCCGCCGTTGATGGTCATCGCGGTGCGCGGCTGGCCGGTGAAGTTGACCGGGGTTTCGCCGATGAACAGCTCGAAGTCGGTGCCGCTGAGCTCATTTACCTGATCGGGGCTGTTCAAAGCCCAGACTGGCGTGCGCCACAGACCGAGGCCGCCGAGCAGACCGCCGGCGGCCAGGCCTTTGACAAAGGTGCGTCTTGAGGTGGTGGAAGGCATGCGCTGGAAGTCCCCGTTTGACCAATGACGGGGAGGCTAACCAGCGCCGGCTTTCAGTTGGCTGAGGCGCGGATTACAGTTGTGTCAGGTTCGGCGGCTGAGGTTGTCCGCAAGATCCCGAGCTTGTTGCGATGCGGCGAACCGCGAATCGCGATCGACCTCTTCACCGAAGATCGTTTTCTCGACAATCAACGCGTGCACATCGCTGACGCCGATGAATTCCAGCCACGCTTCCATGTACGGTTTCTGAAAATCGAAACGCTCGGCCGGCGTGATCGACTGCGCGGAAAAATCCATCCCCCGCGCATAGGCCACGACGGCTTTCTTGCCTTGCAGCAAACCTCGCAACCCGCGCTCCGGATCGAAGCTGAAGAGGATGTCTTTCTGCGACACCAGGTCGATGAAATGCTTGAGCTTGTAGGGAATGCTGAAATTCCACAGCGGCACCGAGAACACCAGCACATCGGCCCCGCGCAGGTGGGCGGCGAGGTCTTCGAGGGTCTGCCAGGCCGATTGTTGCGACGGCGTCAGCGGCGTTCCACTCAGGCCTGCGTATTTGGCGTTCATCGCGTCCTCGTCGAACTCCGGCAGGTGCAGGCTCCATAAATCGAGCGTGCGAACCTGGGTCTGCGGATCATTTTGCCGATAGCGCTCAATGAAACGGTGCGCCACTTCAATGGACGCGGAGCGCTGTTTGCGGGGAGAGCATTCGATGTGCAGGAGGGTGGTCACGGTGAGCCTCGACATTCGGGTAGGGAAGGCGAGGCATTGCAACATAGCTGGCTTCTCACTATAAATCGTAAATAAATCGGCCATTGATCACGTATTCAACTATGTTCGACGCCCTGTTGTTGAAGACCTTTGTCACCGTTGTCGACGAGGACGGCTTCAGCCGTGCCGCCGAAAAACTGCACCTGACCCAATCGGCGGTCAGCGGTCATCTGAGACGGCTGGAAGAGCAGATCGGCAAACCGTTGCTCAAACGCACGACCCGCTCCCAGCAATTGACGGCGGATGGCGAGCGCTTGATCGCCTATGCGCGCACGATTCTGGCGCTGAATCGTGACGCCTGGGCACAGCTCACGCGCACGCCGTTTCAGGGAAGGGTGCGGATTGGCGTGTCGGAGGATTTTGTCGAGCCAAGGTTGTTGCGGGCACTGCAGGACTGCGCGGCGCAGCATCCGGGCATGGAGATCGATGTGCAGGTCAACATTCCCGGTACGTTGTTGAACCAGATGAAGCAGGGCAATCTGGAGTTGGTCATCGGGTCGCTGTGCGAGACCCGAGAGCCGGGGTTGTTGCTGTGGCAGGAACCGCTGGTGTGGGCGTGGTCGGCGCAACCGGTCGCCCAATTGCCGACGCCGTTGCCGCTGGCGCTGTTCCCCGAACCCTGTCCGTATCGCGAAGCCGCGTTGACCCGCCTGGCCCAGGCCGGCATTGCCCAGCGCACCGCGATGCTCTGCACCAGCACCGCTGGCTTGCGTGCCGCGGCGTTGGCCGGGTTCGCGGTGGCGCCGATGGCCGCCAGCCAGTTGGGGCAGGGCCTGGCGGCGCTCGGTGTAGAGCTGGGTTTGCCGACGCTGCCGGACGCGGAGTTTCGTCTGTTCACGGCGAGTCATGCCGATCCACAAATGATCGAAGCGGTTTCCCGGGTGATCGTCGACTATTGCTCGGCGCGACGGGAGTGAAGCGTCCTACAACCCGAGACCTTCCTGAACCACCAGCAGCAGGTTGTTTTCCGTCAGGGCAATCGCATCCAGTTGTTGCCCGGTCTCGATCGTCTGCAACCACCAATGACTCTCGCCGTGTTCGTCGACGGTCCGCAGCAGGGAAGTGTCCCGGCCCGGCAGGACGATCTGCACGCGACCGGCACCGTCCTCGGTGAACCGCGCGATGGGATCAAAGGTCAGGCTGTGATGGTTGGCCTCGATGATCAATTGGTCGATGGCATAGTCGTGCGTCTCGCCTTCCGGCGAACTTTCGCAAACATGGGTAGGATTTCGCCGAATCTTCAGTCCCACCTCGGTGACCGGTTGCAACCAGCCCTCGATGCGGTGATACAGGTCGTAGACCACCGCCGGCCAGCAATCGATTTCCAGTTCGGCGCAGGTGATGTCGTCCGCGTGGGTGTGCCGGGTTTGCTTGAGCTTCGCGGCGAGTTCGTCTGCTTTACTCATTTCGGGATCCCTGTTTTTGGTGTCTGCTTATTAATCGTAGACCTTTCAACGTAGTACAGCTTTGCCTTGCGTCATGCGCTTGCAACACTGGCATGACTCAATCAGCCCCTGACCACTTGACGGTCAGATCACAAAAACCATGGACGCCAGCGTCCCAAGGAACGGGAAGATGAAAAAGCTTTTTACAATTATGGCGCTGATTGCGCTGACGGTCGGTAGCATCGGCCTGAGTTCGGCGCGTCAGTCGCATGCCAACAAGGCACCCACGGAATCAGTGGCGGGGGTGTTCGATTACTACCTGCTGACGCTGTCCTGGTCGCCGACGTTCTGCCTGACTCACAAGGACGATCCTCAGTGCACCGGCAAGGGCTACGGTTTTGTCCTGCATGGCCTGTGGCCGCAATACGCCAAGGGCGGCTGGCCGGAATCCTGCCCGCCGCTGACCAACCTGTCGGCCGCCGAAACCGCCAAGGGCCTGACGCTGTTCCCGACGAAGAAACTCCTCGATCACGAATGGAGCAAGCACGGTACCTGCAGCGGTCTCGGGGCAATGGGCTATTTCGACGAAGCGGATAAAGCCGTGGCGGCGGTGACAATCCCGCAAGAGCTGCAACCGTTCAGCAACTCTTATTACTTCGAAGCGCAAGAAATCGCCGACCTGTTCCGCAAGAGCAATCCGGGCATCCCGGCAGACGGCATTGCCGTGATCTGCAGCGGCCCGGAACTCTCGGAAGTACGGGTGTGCATGGGCAAGGACCTGCAATTCGGCGCCTGCGGCAAGGGCGTGAAAACCCAGTGCCGGGCGGGGGATATCCGGGTTCCGCCGTCGCGCTGACCTGAGCGGTAACCGACTACAAAAACAGGCGCCTTTTCAGGCGCCTGTTTTTTTATGTTTACACGACAGGGCTTATGTCATCCGAGGATACGCCGATACCGTACAGCGGCACGGAAGCACCACCGACTCCATAGAAGGCAAGAAACTGAACAATGTTTGAATATATCTGGCGCAGCATCAATTCCCCAGGCTACTTCCCCGACGTACTGGATTGGATGATCCATATTCTCCTCAACCCGTTCATGGTGATGATGTGCCTGATGGCCGGAGCACTGACCGGTAAATGGTGGAGAGCCATCCCCTACGGCAGCCTCACGTGTTATGTGGTGTTCCTGAGCCGGTCGTCATTTTATCGGTGGGGAAGCATTTTCCCCTCAGCCGGCCTGCCTGCGCTGTTCATTGATGGCGCACTGTTGGCCCTTCTCGGCTTTTATTTGAACGGTGTACTCAGAACTCGCTCGGAAGCTAAACCCGAAGGCCATTGGTTGCGCTGGCTTTATAAAAACCTGAAGGTCGTCATGCAGATACTTGTGGTGATGTTCTGGGTGCTCGTCGTGCTGTTTGTCGTGGCCTTTACCGTCTCGGTTGCTACCCAACCGTCATTGGTGGATTAAGAGCATGGCGAGTTCTGAAAAATAAATCGCCGCGCAGGTCATCCATTTCCGCTGCGCGCCGATATCAACGGGGTCGGGATTGTCTCGGTGGCACTTGGTTGCCCCGCACTATCCGGTGGGCTACGCTCACAAAAAACAAGGGTTTCGGGCCTTTGCCCCTGTCGTACCTGCCCAGGACACGCTTTTGCCTATCCCCATTCACGATCCGCATCAGGCCCCCGGCGGCACACTCAAGCGTTTGCCGCTGCGCAAGGCGGCGGTGCTGTTCATCGTTGCGGTGTGTCTGTGCCTGTCCGGTCTGCTGTATTTGCAGATCGAGCAGTCGCGCCGGCAGGACCTGGCGAATGCGCAGATGTCCTCGGCCAACCTGACCCGGGCGATGGCGCAGCAGGCCGAAGACACCTTTCTGGCCGCTGATCTGGTGATGACCAGCCTGGTCGACTGGATTCAGGAAGACGGCTATGGCGCGGCGCAGAAGCCGCGTTTGCAGAGAACCTTCGCGCGCCGGGTGCAGCAACTGGAGCAGTTGCACGGCATGTTCCTGTTCGATCGCGAAGGGCAGTGGGTGATCACCTCATTCCCTGATCTGCCGCGAGGCAACGGCGTGGCGGATCGCGAGTACTTCAAGTTTCACCAACAGAACGTGTCGGCCGTGGCGCACATCGGCCCGGCGATCCGCAGCCGTGAAAACGGTGATTGGATTATCCCGATCTCCAAACGGGTCAACGACCGCGCCGGAAATTTCCAGGGCGTGTTGCTGGCCGGCATCAAGATGTCGTACTTCGACCGGTTCTTCAAAAGCTTCAGCCTGGATGACAACGGCACCATGTTCCTCGGACTGACCGACGGCACTTTGCTTGCGCGCCGGCCGTTCGACGATGCGTTGATCGGTACCTCGCTGGCCAAGGGCGAGATCTATCAGACGCTGCTCCCCAATGCCTCCGCCGGTACGGCGATGATCGATTCTGTGGTCGATGGGGTCACACGACTTTACGGTTATCGGCAGCTCGAAAGTTATCCGCTGGTGGTGTCTGCCTCTTCCTCGCGGGACACGATTCTCAAGGGCTGGCATGACCGCGCTTTCCAGTCCAGCGTCATCGTGGCGCTGGTGATGCTTGGGGTTGGGCTGTTTGGCTGGGTGTTCATCCATCAGGTGCGTGACGGCGAGCGGATCGAGAAAAACCTGCTCAAGGCCCAGCGGGCGCTGGAGCTGATTGCCACTCACGACAGTCTGACCGGGCTGGCCAACCGGCGCCTGTTTGAGCAATCGCTGGAGATTGAGTTCGCCCGGGGCGCCCGGCAGTCGAGTCCGGTCAGCCTGATCATGCTCGATATCGATTTCTTCAAGCGCTACAACGATGCCTACGGCCATGTGGCCGGCGATCATTGCCTGACCCAGGTCGCTCTGGTGGTGAAAAACTGCTGCCAGCGCAAATCCGATCTGGCGGTGCGCTACGGCGGCGAAGAGTTTGCGGTGCTGTTGCCGGACACCGACATCAACGGCGCGCTGGCGATTGCCGGGCAGATCCGCCGCAGCGTCATGGACAAACACATCACCCACAGCGGCTCGCCCACCGGTTATCTCACCGTGAGCCTGGGCTGCTATTCGTTCATTCCGCTGGGCAACGACAGCCCGGAATTGTTCATCCAGCGTGCCGATGCGGCGCTGTATCAAGCCAAGAACGCTGGTCGCAATCGCGCTGCGGTGTTGTCGATGGACGGCGGCATTGGTGAGTTGATGCGTTCGGACCGCTGATCGCCAACATAAAAAAGAGCAGGCCACGGCCTGCTCTTTTTCGTTGGGGCGGCAGATGAAGTGCCGCGACTCAGAAGTCCACAGTCGCCGAGACTTTCAGCGTACGCGGCGTGCCCTGGGTCAGGTAGCCGCCGTTGGCCGAGGCCCAGTAGGCTTCGTTGGCGACGTTTTCCAGATTGGCTCGCAGGGTGATCTGTTTTTCGTCCAGTTTGAAGGCGTAGCGCGAGCCGAGGTCGAAGCGGGTCCACGCCGGAATGCTCTGGGTGTTGGCCGCATTCAGGTACTGACCGCCGGTGCGCAACATGCGGGCGCTGAGGGCGGCGCCTTCGAGGCCCGGAATGTCCCAGTCGGCGCCGAGGTTGAACTGGAAGCGCGGCACCCCGACGGCGCGGTTGCCGTCATTCACGCCGTTGGCGCTGCCTTCGAGTTCCGTCTTCATCAATGTCGCGCCACTGAGCAGGCGCAGGCCGTCGAGCGGTTCGCCGTAGACGTTGAGTTCCACGCCTTTGTTGGTCTGCTGGCCGTCGACCCGGAAGATCCCGTCCTGGGTGTAGCTCGACGGCTGTTCGATGCGGTAGACGCCGAGGCTGGCGCCGTAGCTGCCCATGTCCAGGCGCACGCCGGCCTCGACCTGTTTGCTGCGCACCGGGGCGAAGGTTTCGTCGCGGTTGATCGCGGTGGTCGGCGGCGTCGGGCCCTTGGCCAGGCCTTCGATGCGGTTGGCGTAGAACGACACGTGTTCCCACGGCTTGATCACCAGGCCGTAGACCGGGGTGGTGATCGATTCGTCATAACTCGACGTGCGTGCCCCGGTGACGGTGCTCCAGCCGTCGACTTTCAGTGTCTGACGGCGCACGCCGAGGGTCAGCAGGATGCGGTCATCGACGAAGCCGAGAGTGTCGGAAATCGCCTCGCTGCGCAGGGTGTTCTTGCCGCTGATGCGCGGGTCGTTGATATCGCTGGCAAACGAGGTGGCGGGCGGGCGCGGCTTGTCGGTGACGTTGTACAGGTTGGTGCTGTAACGCCCGGCGCTGCCGATGGTTTCGTAGGCCGAGCGCTGTTCACCCCAGATGCCGGCCCAACCGAGGTTCAACTGATGGCTAACGGGACCGGTGTCGAAGCGACCGTTGAGCCCGGCCATTGCACTCTGGTTGTCCTCGTCGTGGGGCGAGTAGAGCATACCGCCGCGGGCACTGCCGTTGAGATCGGTGACGGTCAGCGACGAGTAAACACCGTTCTCGCGGGTGTGCTTGGCACCACCGGACACGTAGGCGGTCCAGTTGTCGTTCAGGTCATATTCGGCGCGGGCCATGCCGAAGGTGTCTTCGAGTTGCGAATAGCTCCAGCGCTGGGCGTAGCTGGCGTTGGCGTCCGGCACCTTGGGGGCTTTTGTCAGGCTCGAATCGACATAGATCACCGAGCGCCCCTGATTGATCACCTGCTTCTGATAACCGAAGTCGGTCGAGACCCGCAGGCGTTCACCGCGATAGTCCAGGCCGACGCTGAACAGCGACGAGCGCTGGTCTTCGTCATCGACGGCGGTGTCACCTTCGCGCTGCATCAGGTTGACCCGCGCACCGAAGCGGTTGTCTTCGCCGAAGCGCTGGCCCAGATCCAGATGCCCGCCGACCCGACCGTCGGCGCTGTAGTCGAGTGTGACGCTGCGGGTCGGCGTGTCCATGGCGCGTTTGGGTTGCAGGTTGATCCCGCCACCGATGCCGCTGCCGCTCGGGGTCACGCCGTTGACGAACGCGTTCGGGCCCTTGAACAGCTCGACCCGATCCAGCGCTTCGACGGCGATGATCTGCCGGGGCAGCACGCCGTAGAGGCCGTTATAGGAAATGTCATCGGAGGCCAGCGGCAGACCGCGGATCATGAACATCTGCGAGAAGTTGCCGAAGCCGTTGGACTGGCGCACCGAGGCATCGTTGAGCAGCACGTCGCCGACGGTTTGCGCCTGTTGATCGGCCATGGTCTTGGCGGTGTAACTGGTGACGCTGAAGGGCAGGTCGTTGACTTCCTGGTTGCCGAGCATGCCGACCTGCGCGCGGCGGGCGACCTGTTCGCCGCCGTAGGTGTCGCCGCTGTCATCGCGCAGGGCGCTGACGTTGGTGGCGCCCAGTTCCAGTGCGCCGTCCGCCGCGACTTTCGGGGCTACGGTGTAACCGTTGTGGCCTGTGCTGATCAGCTCGAAACCGCTGCCTTCCAGCAAGCGGGCAAAACCGCTCTGCACGGTGTAACTGCCTTGCAGGCCGGGGCTCTGGCGATTGCCCAGTTGCGCCGGATCGAACGACAACGGCACGCCGACGCTGACCGCAAATTGCGCCAGCACATGGCTGAGCAGGCCGGGGCCGATGTTGACACTTTGGCTGGCGCTTTCGCGGGTGCTGTCGGCGGCGTGGCCGAGGGTCGGCAGCAGCGCGCCGAAGGCCAGGGCAAGGCTCAGGTTCAGGGCCTTGAGCGGGAAAGTGGCGGGGCGGGACGTGGGCAATGCGGTCATTCGGCGATCCTGTCGAGCGCGTGGAATTGAAAGGTCTATCCACTCACCGAACGAGACGCGAAAAGGTATCAGTGAACATCGAAAATAATTTCACCGGGTTCAGACACGGGGTTCGACCGACAGCCAATAGCGGGTCAGGCTGTTGATGTTCAGCGGCAGGGTGTCGCTGAGCAGACGCAGACTGGCGTCGGTGTCGCGCAGGGAAAATGCTCCGGACACGCGCATCGCCGCGACGTCCGGATGACAGCGCAAGACGCCCCGACGATAGCGGCTCAGTTCGCCGAGCAGTTCGTCCAGGCGCATGTTGCTGGCCAGCAGCATGCCTTTGTCCCAGGCCAGGCTAGCGGTGTCGAAGGTTTCGGCGCTGTCGAAGCCGTTCAGTTTGAAGCGCTGGCGCTCGCCGGCCTTGAGCATTGCATTTTGCTTGAGCAGTTCCGGGGTGATTTGTACTTGCCCCTCCAGCACCGACACCAGGCTGCGCGAACCCTCGGTGCGCACGCAGAACCGTGTGCCGAACGCACGGGCCACGCCTTGTGGGGTTTCGACCATGAACGGGCGGGCGGCGGCATCGCTGGCGGTGTTGATCAGCACCTCGCCGTTGAGCAGCAGGACCCGGCGCTCGACCGGGCTGAAAGCGATGTTCACGGCGCTGTCGGTGTTGAGCAGCAACTGAGTGCCGTCCGGCAGTTGCAGCATTTTTTGCTCGCCGACGGCGGTGCGCTGATCGGCGGTCCATTGCTGCCACGGCACATGTTGCGAGGCGATGCCCAGTGGTCCCGCCATCAACAGCAGGCCGAGGCGGGTGAGCGTCTGACGACGGCTGAGGCCTTCTTTGCGCGAAGCCCGTTGCAAGGTCTGGATCGCCACATTGGCCGGCACACTTCGTAAATCCCCCAGCAACGCTTCGGCCCGCAGCCAGGCCTGGGCGTGCTCGGTGCTGCGGTTGCGCCACTGGGCGATGGCCTGATGATCGGACGGCGAGGCGCTGCCCGAATGCAACTGCACCAGCCAGTCGGCGGCTTCACCGAGAATCTGCGGATTGATCATCGACGAACTCATCAGGCGACACTCAGGCAGGCAATGAACGCGGCGCGCATGTGACGTTTGACGGTGATCAGCGAAACACTCAGGCGCGTGGCGATCTGCGCGTAGGTCAGGCCTTCGATCTGCGACAGCAGGAACGTGTCGCGGGTCTGCGCCGGCAACTCGCGCAGCAACGCTTCGATGCGCCACAGGGTTTCGAGAATCAGATAACGGGTCTCCGGCGACGGCACCTCGTCGGCGGGGAGGCTGGTGATGGTTTCCAGGTAGGCGCGCTCGATGTCCTGACGGCGCCAGCGGTCGATCACCAGACCTTTGGCAATGTGCGTCAACAGCGCCCGGGGTTCGCTGCCCAGCGGTTTGATCACCTGGCGGGTGAGCAGGCGCAGGAACGTATCGTGCGCCAGGTCGGCCGCATCGCAGCGATTGCCCAGCTTGCGCTGCAACCAGCCCTGCAGCCACCCGTGGTGTTCGCTGTAGAGCGTCTGGACTTGCTGATTCAAGGGCTGATCGAGGGACGACATGAAGGGCAGATACTCGTTTCGGGCGTCCGTTGCCTGGTTGCAATGTAGAGGTGCAATCGAGAGTGCGAAAAGTGTGCAATTAAGAATTGATCGCATTCTAGTGGCACGGAACGAGCGCTGGCAATTGCCCCCCGACACTTTCTTTTCTAACGCCAACCAAGTGGCCTACTCGTCTTCCGGGAGATTGGCTATTTGCCTGACCCGCCCCCGGGACTAACGTAGCCACACATTCACTCGCCCCGGAGAACCACCATGAAACCTCGTGCCGATTTCTACACCGCTTCCCCAGACGCCCTGAAAGCGATGATCGCCCTGGAAACCGCCGTCTCGAAACTGCCGCTGGAAAAGACCCTGATCGAACTGGTCAAGCTGCGCGCCTCGCAAATCAATGGCTGTGCGTTCTGCATCGACATGCACACCACTGACGCGATCAAGGGCGGCGAAACCCCACGTCGATTGTTCGCCGTGACGGCCTGGCGCGAAGCCCCGTTCTTCACCGACCGTGAGCGCGCCGCGCTGCTGTGGACCGAATCCCTGACCCAACTGAGCCTGACCCACGCCCCGGACGAAGATTACGAAGCGGTCGCTGCCCAGTTTTCGCCGAAAGAAATGGTCGACCTGACCGTGGCGATCAGCACCATCAACAGCTGGAACCGTCTGGCCGTGGGCTTTCGCAAAACCCCACAAGCCTGATCGGTCAATGTGCATCGGCACTCGGCGCGGCCGGTGGTTGCACCTTGCGCATCAAGGGCACCATCGCCGTGGCGATCACGAAGCACACCATGATCATCAGGAACGTGTCGCCATAGGTTTGGGTCTGCGCCTCGCGGTAGGTCAGCAGCCATAACTGATGCAGGCCGGCGGTGATGCCGACGTCACCGCTCTGACCCAGTGCAGCGAAGTTGCCGCCGACCTGGGCCAGCCACTGATTCAACGCTTCGTTACTGCTGTTCAGATGCTCCGCCAACCGCGTGAAGTGCAGGTTGGTGCGGTCGTTGAGAATGGTCGCGCAAGCAGCAATCCCGATCGCACCGCCCAGGTTGCGCATCAGGTTGAACAGGCCCGAGGCGTGTTTCAACCGCGCCGGGGCCAGCCCGCCAAGCGTCAGCGTCACGGCCGGCGGCACCGCCAGTTGCTGGGCAATCCCGCGCAGGGCTTGCGGCAGCATCAATTGCCCGGCACCCCAATCGTGGGTGATCGGACTGAATTCCCACATCGACAACGCAAACAACGCCAGGCCCGCCATCATGATCCAGCGCAGATCGATGCGATTGGCGAGAAAGGCGTACAGCGGAATCGCCATGATCTGGAACACCCCGGTGGAAAAAACCGCCAGACCAATGTCCAGCGCACCGTAGCCACGCACCCGGCCGAGAAACAGCGGCGTCAGGTAAATCGTCGCGAACAGGCCGATCCCGGTGACGAAGGAAAAGAAGCAGCCGAGGGCGAAGTTGCGATCCTTGAGCGCGCGCAGGTCGACGATCGGATTGGCCACGTGCAGCGTGCGGCCAACGAACGCCACGCCGGCCAGGGCGCTGATCCACGCGGTGGTCAGGATGGTCTGGTCGCTGAACCAGTTCCAGCGCGGGCCTTCTTCGAGGGTGTATTCCAGGCAGCCGAGAAACAGCGCCAGAAACACCATGCTCAGATAGTCCGCGCCCTTGAGCAGCGACAGTTCCGGCTGATCGATCTTGACCAGCATCGGCACCGCCACGGCGACGAAAATCCCCGGCACCAGGTTGATGTAGAACAGCCAGTGCCAGGACGAGATGTCGGTGATCCAGCCACCGATCACCGGGCCCAATGTCGGCGCCAGCGACGCCACGGCGCCGATGGTCGCGGCGGCGATCACTCGCTGTTTGCCGGTGAAGAAAAAGAACGCCGTGGTGAACACCAACGGAATCATCGAGCCGCCGAGAAACCCTTGCAGCGCCCGAAAGGCGATCATGCTCTGGATGTTCCAGGCCGCGCCGCACAACAGGCTGGCGAGGGTAAAACCGACGGCCGAGGCGCAGAACAGCCAGCGGGTCGAGAACACCCGCGACAGCCAACCCGACAGCGGGATCACGATGATCTCGGCGATCAGGTAACTGGTTTGTACCCAAGCCGTTTCATCGGTGCCGGCGGACAACCCGCCGCCGATATCCCGCAGCGAGGCCGAGACGATCTGAATGTCCAGCAACGCGATGAACATGCCGATGCACATCGTGGCGAAGGCGAACACTTTGGTTGCCGTCGCCATCTCGGCGGCATTGAACGGCTGCGCAGGGACGGCGAGGGCGCGGCTCATGGCGCGCTGGCCACGGCGGTGGTTTCAGGCTGGGCACGGGTGTCGACTTCAGCCGTCACCGACAGGCCCGGACGCAGGTGACCGAGCACGCCGTCGGCGGGGTCGAGCAGGATCCGCACCGGCACACGCTGGACGATCTTGGTGAAGTTGCCCGTGGCGTTTTCCGGCGGCAGCACGCTGAACTGCGAACCGGTGGCGGGGGCGAGGCTGTCGAGGCGGCCGTGGAATTCCTGACCGGACAACACGTCGGCACGGATGCTCACGCGCTGGCCGGGTTTCATCCGCGCCAACTGGTCTTCCTTGAAGTTGGCATCGACCCACAGACCGCTGGCCGGCACCACCGACAATTGTTGCGAACCGGCCTGAGCGTAGGCGCCGACCCGTGCGCGGCGGTTGCCGATCACGCCGTCGACCGGGGCGCGCAATTCGGTGTAGCCGAGGTTGAGTTGCGCCAGATCACGCTCGGCCCGGGCTTGCTGGAGGGCGGCGCGGGCCTGTTGTTTCTGGGTTTCGATCACGGTGAGTTGGCGTTGCGCAGCCAGCAGTTCGGCCTGGGCCTTGGCGCTCAAGGCTTGCGCGGTCTTGAAGGTGGCGTCGGCCCGTTGCGCACTTTCCACCGAGACTGCATTGGTGGTCACCAGGCGTTTGTAGCGTGCGTTGTCGTCCCGGGAACGGGCGGTTTCGGCACCGGCAGCATCGATGCCGGCGCGGGCCTGACCGATCACCGCTTGTTGCAGTTGTTCGGTGGCGTCGAGGTTGGCCAGCAGCGCTTCTTCGGCGGCGACGGCGCCTTCGGCCTTGGCCAGATTGGCGCGATAGTCGCGGGCGTCGAGGCGGATCAGCACGTCGCCGGCCTTCACCGGCTGGTTGTCGCTGACCAACACTTCTTCGATGTAACCGGCGACTTTCGGCCCGATCACCGTGACGTCACCGCCAATGTAGGCATCGTCGGTCTCTTCGAGAAATCGACCGGCACCCCACCAATGCGCGGCGTACAACCCGGCGAACACCAGCGCGGCCAGACCCGCAGTGGGCAACAGCAGGCGTTTGAGCAGGGGAGGTTTGGAAGCGCTGACCGGAACGGCGAGATCGGGTTCAACGGTGGGCATGCTGGTCATGGCGTAATACCTGCGGCTGATACCGGCAAAAACGGGTTGTTATTACGGCTGTAATATGACGCAGGTAATATTTTGTGGCAAATGATTTTTGCTGCCGGTCGTCGTTTGCTTATCGCAGCCAGGTGCCGGGCGTCGTGCCGGTCATGGTCTTGAAGAACGCAATGAATGCGCTGTCGCTGGCGAAACCCAGTTCAAACGCGCAATAGCCGAGGTTACGGCCGGTAGCGAGCAATTCCATGGCGCGCATCAATCGCCATTGCTGGCGCCATTGTTGATAGCTCATGCCGGTTTCCTTCTGGAAGATCCGGCCGATGGTGCGGCTGCTGGCGCCGATCTGTTGCTCCAGCACTTGCAGCTCCGGTGGCAGTTGTTCGGGGCGTGCAAGCAGAGGCGCCAGGCGTTTGTCTTGCGGCAATGGCAAAAGCATCGGCTGCTGCGCCGCGCCACGGATTTCACTCAGGCACAGCCCCAGCAGATGGACGAATTTGCCTTGCTGCCAATCGGTGGCGAAATCCGCCATCGCCATCGGTTCCAGCACGGCGCGCAGCAGCGGGCTGACCTCGATCACGCAGACCTGTTGCGGCAGCTCGCGACACAACTCGGGCGTCAGGTAGATGGAGCGATAGTCGACGCTTTGCTGCATCACCGCCCGATGCGTGACGCCACCGGGAATCCACGCCGCCCGCGACGGCGGCAGCAGACACAGCTGCTGCGCCAGCGTGATGCGCGTGCAGCCCTGTCGGGTGTAGAGCAGTTGCCCGCGCTGATGCCGATGCAGGCCGGAGTCGTGATCGCCGAGGGTAGAGGCGATGCCGATTACCGGCGCCGGGAAGCGATCCGGGTCAAAACGGTCGTGGGCTTCGAGCCAGGCCATGGGTTGTCCGATTTCAACGATAAATTGTCAGGGTTTGGATAATACGTCAGTCGCGACTTTTTAAACTCCTCGGCGTTTTTGTTGAGGAGTCATGGTGATGAGCCATAGAAAGTTTTTGATGTTGGCGATTGCGCTGCTGATGTTTCCGCAAATCGCCCAGACCCTGTTCAGCCCGGCGCTGGGGGATATCGGCCGTGCATTTGATGTTGGCCCGCAAGCAGCGGCGCAAACCCTGTCGGTGTACTTCCTGGCTTTCGCGTTTGGTGTGGTGACGTGGGGCCGGGTGTGCGACCGGATTGGCCGGCGGCCCTCGATGCTCGCCGGTCTGGCGATTTATGCGGTTGCCTGTGTACTGGGCTTGAGCGTGCGCAGTTTCAACGGTCTGTTGATGGCCCAGGCGCTGGCGGCATTCGGCGCCGCCGTCGGCTCGGTGGTGACCCAGACGCTGTTGCGTGACCGCTATCGCGGGAGCGAACTGGCCCAGGTGTTTTCTCTGGTGGGCATGGCGCTGTCGGCCAGCCCGGCCATCGGTTTGTTCAGCGGCGCGAGCCTGGTTCAGGGCTTCGGTTATCGCGGCGTGCTCGGTGCGCTGCTGTTGCTGGCATCGGCCTTGTGGATTTGGAGTTGGCGCGCCTTGCCGGAAACCCGTCCACCACAACTGACCTCCGTTGGCCTGTTCGCAACCATGGGCGACATGTTGCGCGATCCCGGTATCTGGCGTTCGACACTGTGGATCGCATCGTTCAACGTCGCGTTGTTCAGCTATTACAGCCTCGGGCCTTTTCAGTTCGAACGTCTCGGACTGAGCAGTTCAGAGTTCGGCTACAGCGGCGTGATGCTCGCATTGGCCTCAGGGTTTGGAGCATGGCTTAACAAAAAATTGCTGCAGATCGGTTGCCGTCCGCTGCAGTTGATTCGTCTGGCAGCGCTTGCCGGTTTGCTCGGTGGCATCGGTGTGTGGCTGCTAGAAGCGCATGTCTGGTTCGTGCTGCCGATGCTGCTGGTGGTACTGGCGTTCGGCATGGCGATCCCGAACATTCTGGGCGCAGCACTGAGCAATTACACCGATCGTTTGGGCACCGCCGGCGCATTGCTGGGGCTGTTTTATTACCTGCTGATCGGTGCGGGATTGATGTTGGCAGCGTGGTCTCAGGCCCTCGGGGAAACCCTGATGATCTGCAACTTGCTCGCGTTATCGCTGGCGATTCGCGCTAAAAAGGCATTTGTTTAAGAAATGTAAGCAATGTAGGAAGCGTCTTGCAATTGTGTAGGAAGGCTCTGACTATCACTGCAATTGATGGGGTGGCATTAAGCCATTTGATTGCAAGGATGTTGAGTGCCGTATTCGATTCGCGCTGTTACCCGTTGTAGTTTCCTGCCTCGCCCGCTGTTGTCGGCCTTGTTGTTGAGTGTGTGTGCGCCCAGCGTTCTCGCCGCCGAAGCTCCAGCCCCGGGCCAGGAAGTGCTGCGCCAGCAACAACTGCAACAGCGCGATCTGCAACAACTGCAACTCGAACAGCGCAAGCGGCAACTGGAGCGCGGCGCGTTTGGCCCGGCGCCTGCCACCCCGGCCATTGCTGAATCGATCAAACCCGACGAACGCTGCTGGCCCCTGAGCGGCACGCGCATCGGCGGCGTCACGCTGATCGATAAGGACAAGCTCAACGCCCGGATCAAACCGCTGTTGGCACCGTGCATGGGCGTGGGCCAGATCAACCATTTGCTGGCGACCATCACCGCGCTGTACGTGGAGAAGGGCTACATCGCCAGCCGTCCGTACCTGAGCAGTGCGCCGACAGCGGGCCAGTCGCTGGATATCCTGATCGACGAAGGCTACATCGAATCCATCGAACTGGCCGACCAGAGCCTGCCGGTGTCCCTCGGCGGTGCATTCCCGGGCATGCTCGGCAAGCCGCTGAACCTGCGGGATCTGGAGCAGGGGCTGGATCAGTTGAATCGTCTGCGCTCGCTTGATCTGACCGCCGACATTGCTCCCGGCAGCCAGCCCGGCGCGTCAAAAATCATCTTGCGTTCGCGGACCTCGGGGCAGTCGCGCTGGGCACTCGGGGCCGGCTTCGACAACCTCGGCAGCGCCAGCACCGGCCGTGATCGCGACACGCTCAGCCTGACGCTCGACAGTCCGCTCGAACTCAACGACCTGTTGAGCCTCAGTGCCAGCGACACGCTCAATCAGGGCGACCGCTACAGCCGCAACGCCAGCCTCTATTACGCGATCCCCTACGGTTATTGGACGTTCAGCACCTTTGCCAGCCACGCCGAATATCGCGCACCGTTCAAGCTCAGCGCGGCGACCCTGCACAGCACCGGCATCACCGATCAGCTCAGCCTGCGCGCCGACCGCGTGTTGTGGCGCGACCAGAGCCATCAGCTCAGCGCCAACCTGCAACTGGCGCACAAGGATGTCGACAGCTATCTGGAAAATGTCCGCCTGGGTATTCAGAGCCCGACCCTGACCGTGGCCGAGGCCGGGCTCAATCTGTTCTGGCTCGATCGCGCGGTGTGGAACCTGGATTTCAACTACGCCCAGGGCCTGCGCTGGCTGGGTGCCGACGACGATGCCGATCATCAGGTCAAGAACCTGCCCAAAGCACAGTTTCGCAAGTACCGCGCCGGCCTCAGCCAGTGGCGCAACGGCCAGCTCGGCGCGCAAGCCTGGCAATGGCAGAGCCAACTGAACGTACAGTACAGCCCGGATCCGTTGCCAGCGATCGAACAACTGCTCGGCACCGACGATTCCGCCGTGCGCGGTTATCGGGTCAGCAGCGCGTCCGGCGCCAGCGGTGCGATCTGGCGCAATACCTTGCGCCTGCCGCTGCGCAGTGATTTTCCCGTGCAGCTCACCCCGCGAATCGGACTCGACCACGGCTGGATCAAGGCCGACCACGGCGCCTCGGTTCAACGCCTGAGCGGCGCCAGCATCGGCCTCAACCTGGGCTGGAAAAACCTGCAAGTGGATGTCGATTACCAACGCAGCCTCAACACCCCGACCGGTCTGCACAGCGAGCCTGAAACCTGGCTGATGCGGGTCGGATTACAGATATGAACGTCAGTGAACAACAGCCATCGGACCTGAGCGCGACAGCCGTGGCCTTCTACTCAACGCGCAACGTGATGCCGCACTACATGGAGAGTTTTTTATGCCAATAAATACCTTTGCGTTTCATCTTTCCCCACGGGGCAAACTGCGCTGGGCCATCGCCAGCCTGTTCCTGGTCGCTCATCTGCCGGGCGCCATGGCCGGTGGTGTGGTGGTCACACCCGGCCCTGGCGGCACCGCGCAATTGCAGAACCAGGGCGGCGTGCCCATCATCAATATCGTGGCGCCCAACGGCTCGGGCCTGTCGCACAACCAGTTCCTCGACTACAACGTCGACCGTCAGGGACTGGTGCTGAACAACGCCTTGCAGGCCGGGCAATCGCAGCTCGCCGGGCAACTGGCGGCCAACCCGCAATTGCAGGGTCAGGCCGCGAGCGTGATCCTCAACGAAGTGATCAGCCGCAACCCGTCGGCCATCAACGGCGCCCAGGAAATCTTCGGTCGCTCCGCCGACTACGTGCTCGCCAACCCGAACGGCATTTCGGTGAACGGCGGCAGTTTCATCAACACGCCGAACGCCAATCTGGTGGTCGGCCGTCCCGAGCTGAACGACGGCAAGCTGCAAGCCCTGAGCACCCGCGATGCCAGCGGCCAGCTGCAGATTCAGGGCGGCGGGCTGCGCAATGGCGAAGGCTCGATCAACCTGATCGCACCGCGCATCGACAGCCAGGGTGCGATCACTGCACGTGATCAACTGAACCTCACTGTCGGACGCAATCAGATCGACTACGCCAGCGGCCAGGTGAAAGCCGTGGACCCGGCGGGCAACACCACCGATCAGCGGATCGACGCCAGCCTGTTCGGCGCGATGCAGGCCGGGCGCATCAACATCGTCAGCACCGCCGAAGGCGCAGGCGTGAAGGTCGGGGCTGTGCAAGTCGCCGGGCGTGACGGCGTGCAGATTCGTTCGGCTGGCGACTTGAGCGTCAGCGGCCAGGCGATCCCGGACAGCCTCGACGTGACCCGCGCCGGCATCCGCAGCAGCCAGGGCGACGTCGGCCTGCACAGCGGCAAGGATCTGACGCTGGCCGCCACCGACGTCAGCGGTCGTGACGTGAAGGTCGATGCCAAGCGCAATCTGACCTTGACCACCGTCGAGAGCCGCAAGCTCCAGGAGCAGCGTGAGAACTGGAATAACAGCACCATCGGCATCACCTGGGAAACCTACGAGCGCACCAAGACTGACAGCGATTCGCGCCAGCACGGCAGCCAGATCGTCGCCAGCCGCGACGCGCAGCTGTCGTCCGGCAAAGACACCGAACTGAAAGCCGCCAAGGTCGAAGCGAAGAACAACCTCAGCGTGCAAAGCGGCGGCGACCTGCGTTTGACCGCCGCCACTGAAAGCCACACCCAGACCGATCAGGGCAAGCACCGCAAGCACCTGTGGAAAGCCGATTGGGACAGCAGCAGCGAAGAGCAGCGCAGCGTCACCAGCCAGTTGAAAGGCGGCAACATCGCTCTGCAAACCGCTGCACTGTTGCGCTCCGAAGGCGCCGAGCTGAACAGCGCCGGCGATCTGCAACTGGCCGGCAAACAAGTGGAAATCACCACCGCGACCCGCACCAACCGCAGCAGCGACAACCGCTATTCCGGTGATCTGGTCGGCGGCGGTTTCTTCGGCAAGACCGGCGACGCCGACAAGGGCCAGACCCAGCATCAGGGCAGCAAGATCAACGCGGCCGGCAAACTGGTGGTCAAGGCAGACGACGTGCGCATCAGCGGCAGCCAGGTGCGTGGCGGCCAGGACGCCAGCGTGATCAGCGACAACGGTTCGCTGACCATCGACGGCGTGCAGAACACCTCGCACAGCAACAACCACGACAAGGACAGCAAGTTCTTCGGCATCACCAAGGACGAGTCCCGGCAGAACAGCAAGGACAGCACCACGGTGCGCAGCGAGCTGGTGTCGGACAGCAACCTCAAGCTCAAAAGCGCCAAGGACATCGAAGTCGCCGGCTCCAAGGTCAAGGCCGGCGGTTCGCTGACGGCGGATGCGGCGGGTGATGTGAATGTGCATTCGACGCAGAACACCCACGACAGCAGCAACAGCACACAGACCCGTGGCTTCGACGCTTACGCCAAGGAGCAGACGGCGGAGCAATATCGCGCCGGCGTGCATTACGAAGACAAGGCGCAAACCGTCACCGCCAACGACGTCACGCAGCAGGGTTCCAGCCTCAGCGGCGGCAGCGTGCAAGTGAAAGCGGGCGGCGATGTGACGCTCAAGGGCGCCGAGGTGAAATCCACCGCCGGCGACACCACCCTGAGCGGCAAGAACGTTTCGTTGCTGGCCGAGCAGGACAGCCACAATACTTCGACCGAAACCCGCAGCACCGGCGGTGGTTTCTACTACACCGGCGGCCTCGACCGCGCGGGCAGCGGCGTGGATTTCTCGCACAGCACTTCGCAGGACACCACCGCTAAAACCACCGCGCAAACCACCGGCGTGCAGAGCAGCGGCAGCCTGAACATCAACGCTGACAAACTCGTCACCGAGGGTGCGCAACTCAAGTCCGGCAACGGTCTGAACGTCGCCGCCAACGAAGTGGACAACCGTGCCGCCAGCAACACCGAGAGCAGCACCCACAAGGAGAGCAACTGGTCGGCAGACATCGGCGCCAACGTCGAGTACAAAGACATCGCCCGGCCGATTGCCGGCGCGGTGAAAGACGTGCTCGACGGCAAAGTGCCGGACAAGGACGCACTGGCCAATCTCGGTCAGCCGAACGTCGGTATCGACGTGGCGGTCGGTCATGCCAGCGCGGATAAAACCGAGCAGAGCAGCAACGCCGTGGTCAGCCAGTTCGACGGCAAGACCGTGGACGTGAAGGTCGGCGGCACGCTGCACGACCAGGGCACCCAGTACCACGCCAGCGCCGGCAAAGTGAACATCAGCGCTGACAAACTGGTGGCCGATGCCGCGAACAACACCCGCAGCAGCACCGAAAATTCGGTGGATGCCAAGGTCGATGTGCGCGTCTACACCAAGACCGGTGAAGACGTGAACGTGGCCGGCAGCGGCGCGGGCGGCAGCAGCCAGTCGAGCAAGAACAGCGCCACGGCGGTGGTCGGTGGTTACGCTGGCAATCAGGGCGTGAACATCAATGTCGCCCGCGACGCACAGTTCGAAGGCAGCCGTTTCGACGGCGGCCAGGGCGGTGTCAGCGTCAAGACCGGCGGTGATCTGGCCCTGAATCAGGCCAACGACCGTCAGAGCAGCGACAGCTCCAGCCTGCGTGGCAACGGCTCGCTGACCGTCGGCACCTTGCCGGGCACCGACGGCACCAATGTCGATCTCGGCGCCGGGTTCCAGCTCGATCACAAAGGCAACCAGACCACCGACACCCAGGCGCATGTCGCCAGCATCAGCGGCAACGGCCCGGTGCAATTGAGCAGCGGCGGTAATCAGGTTCAACAAGGCACGAAGATCGACAGCGTCGGCAACATCGACCTGAAGGCCGACGGCAAGCTCGACCTGCAAGCGGCCACCGACACGCACGTCGCCACCGGCAGCAATCTCGGTGGTGGCCTGAAGGCGGGCGGCAGCAAAACCAGCAGCGAGAAGAGCCGTGATCAGGGCGGCAACCTCAGCGGCAACTTCAACATCGGTCGGGTCAACGAGAACACGCAGACCCTCACCGGTGGTCAGCTCAACAGCCAGAACGGCATTGCGCTGAGCGGCGACTCGGTGCGCCTGCAAGGCACTCAGGTCAGCGCGCCAAACGTCAACATCGACGCGCAGAAGGGCGGCTTCGTTCAGGAGTCCGCACAGTCCAGCGACAACCGCAACAACTGGAACGTTGCGCTGAACGCCGGCGGCAATCTGAGCAAAAGTACGCCTACCGCCGCCGATGAAAAAGTCAGCAGCGATCACGGCTTCAATGCCGGGGCCAAAGTCGGCGTGGACTACCTGCAAGGCACCACCCAGCAGAACAGTCAGATCAAGGCTGACACTGTGGTGCTGAACAGCGCGGGCGATGCGAGCCTGAGCGGTGCGCGGATCGATGCGCGCAATGTCAGCGGCAAAGTGGCCGGTGATCTGACGGTCGAAAGCCGTCAGGACACCAGCACTCATGCCAAGGTCGATGTGGATCTGGGCCTGACCGCCAAGAAGACGCCCGCAGATGACAAAGGCAAGCTGGCCGGCACCGACTACAAGCCAACGCTGAAAGTCGACGGCGAATACGCGCACAAGGACAGCGTGAAACAGGCTTCCGGTATCAGCGGCAGCCAGGGTGTGAACCTCACTGTCGGCGGCGCTACGCAACTGACTGGCGCGCGGATTTCCGCCACCGGGGGCAACGTCGATCTGGATGGTTCGAAGGTCAGCAGCAGCGACCTGAGCAACCGCGACTACGGCGTGAAAGCCGGGTTGGATCTGCCGCACAAAACCGAAGAAAACGCACCGAAGGTTTCCCTTGAAAACGGTAACCTGAAAGTCGGCCCGGTGACCTTGAGCGGTCACCTGGACAGCCAGTCCCTGCAAGCGGGGATCGACGAAAGAGGTTGATTCGTCGGCAATAAAAAAGGTGGGAGCCCGGTAACGGGCTCCCACCTTTTTTTGTAGCGGTTAAACCGCGGTCAGCGTTTGAACGGTCTGCCGCTTGAGCAGTTCCTCCACAAAGCGTTTGCCGAATTGCTCCAGGTACTGACGCTGCAACAGGCACTCGTGGGGGGCTTCGACGTCATGCCGGATCAGCTCGCCGCTGATGTACGGCGACCACAGCGACGGCTGCTGTTCATCCTGACGCAGGATGTCTGCGGTGGCACGGATGAACAACATATCGCCCCGGTACTGTTCGTACTGCGTCCTGCCCAACAACTCCAGCATCCGCTTCGAATCGTCGACCAGACGGCTCAGGAACTCGTCGCCGATCTGCCGGCTTCCGAGCACTTCTTCCATCGCACTTTTCAGACCCTTGAGACCGGCCCGTGGCGTGCCGACGATGGCGCGGGTCATGCGGCTGATGATCATCGCATCGTCGAGTTTCAGTGAGGCCGGGCCACCTTGCAGCGGGTAGCTGTCGAACATGCAGAGGAAGCTCACCTCACGTCCCCGGGCCTGCAACATCGCTGCCATGCGCAACGCCAGGTTGCCGCCCACCGACCAGCCGGCCAGTTGATACGGCCCCTCGGGATACAGCTCGATGATGCGTTGCAGGTATTCCTCGGCCAGTTCATCCAGCGACTCGATCACCCGCGTCGGATCGCGCAGGATCGGCGATTGCAGCGCGTACAGCGGTTGATCCTCGGGCAGGTACGGCAACAGTCCTGCGTAGGGCCAGGCAATCCCGCCGCCGGGGTGGATGCAGAACAGCGGCGGCCGCTTGCCTTCGGTGCGCAGCGCCAGCACGGCGTCGAACGGATCGCTGGCACCGGTGTTGTGTTGCAGGCGTCGGGCCAGTTGTCGCGGGGTCGGTCCTGCGAGGAAATCGGCGATGCCCAGCGCGATGCCGAACTGTTCCTTGATCCGGCTGACCAGTTGCAACCCGAGCAACGAATGCCCGCCGAGGTCGAAGAAACTCTGGTTGGCAAACACTTCGCTGCAACCCAGGGCTTCGGCGAACAGGTTGCACATCGTGGCTTCTTCCGGGGTCTGCGCAGGCGACAGTTCGGCTGCGTCCTGCCGCGTCGGCGCGGGCAGGCGATCGACAGCCAGTTTGCCGTTGGGGGTCAACGGGAACTCGGCCACGCGCATGATCACGCTCGGCACCATGTGCTGCGGCAGGTGTCGGCCAAGCGCCTGTTTCAGTTGCTGGCTGTCGAGGCTTTCATCCTTGCTTGCCACGTAACCGACGATGGCCGGGCCGTGGGCCAGTTCACGCAGCATGACCGTGGCGTCATCGACGCCGGCGCAACCGAGCAGGACGTTTTTGATCTCGTCCAGCTCGATGCGCAGGCCGCGCAGCTTGATCTGGTTGTCCTGCCGGCCAAGGTAGTGAATGCGCCCGGCATGATCGAAAAACACCCGGTCGCCCGCGCGGTACATGGTGTCTTGCGCGTCTAGCAGGTCGGCGACAAAGCCCTTGGCCGTGAGGTCGGGACGATTGCGATAGCCGCGCGCGACGCCCGGCCCACCAATGAACAGATCGCCCCAGGCCCCCGGCGGCAACAAGCGCTGGCGGTTGTCGACCACGTACAGACGGGTGTTGGCGGTGGCCGGTCCGATGGACAGATCACCGGCACCGTAATGCGCGTTGATCGAAGTGGCGAAGGAGGTTTCCGTCGGGCCGTAAACGTTGAGCAGGCGGCAATGGGAGAAACGCGCCAGCAGCGCCGGGGTGCACGGCTCGCCGCCAAGCATGAGTACGGTGTCCTGAGGGAAGTCCTCGGTTTGATGACAGGCCAGCAGACTCGGAGTCATCACCAGCAAATCGATGGCTTCACGCTTGACCAGTTGCGCCAGGGCCCGGCCGGGAGCGCTGGTGACTTTGTCGGTGATCACCAGTTCGGCACCGGCCAACAGGGTCATCATGATTTCCAGCACCGACATGTCGAAACCGGCGGCGATGAATTGCAGCACCCGCGCGCCGGGCTGCAACTGCGCGGCGTCGATGGCGGTGCGAGCGATCGGCACCAGATTGCGTTGAGTGACTTCCACGCCTTTGGGCTTGCCGGTGGAGCCGGAGGTGTAGATCAGATAACCCGGCAGCCCCGCCTCGAACGGCGCCAACGGCTCGTTGGCCGGCGGCAGTTGCGCCAGGAAGTCGGTGTTCAGCCACAGCTGTTTGTCGGCGGCGATCTCGACTTTGAGCTGACTGCCCGGTGCGACGATCACCACCGCCGGATCGGCATCGCTAAAGATGTGTTCGATCCGTGCCTCGGGCAGGTCCGGGTCCACCGGTACATAGCAGGCACCGAGTTTGAACAGGGCCACGGCGGCCACCGCCCATTCGAGGCTGCGCGAGAACATCACCACCACGCAGTCACCGGCCTGCACACCGCGTTCGCGCAAATGCGCGGCCAGTCGGGTGGCCTCGTCATCGAGGCGTGCATAGCTCAGGTGTCGCTCGCCCTGGCTCAGCGCCGGGCGCTGGGCATGTTCGCGGACGGACTCGGCGAAGGCCTCGGCGAATACCGGCAACGGCGCATCGCTTTGCGGGTACGAGTAGAAGCGCTGCTGTTCGTCGGGCAGAAACAGATCGTAGTCGGCCGCCAGGGTTTCGGGCGCTGTGGCGAAACGTTCGAACAGCGCGGTCAGGCGTTGGTAATGCAGCTCCAGCGCTTCAGGGGAGTACAGGTCGGCGTTGGCATTGAAGCCGATCTCCAACCGGCCATCGGCGTGACGGTCGAAGATGTCGATGCCCAAATGATCCGCCGGTCCGTTGGCGACGTTCTGCAGGGTGGTTTCGCAGCCGGCAAACCCCGGCCCCTGATCGTAGGCGACGATGTTCAGCAGCGTGTTGAACAGCGGCTTGTTGCCGCGCTCGGCGTGCAGGTCGCGGATCATGCTTTCGCTGCGGTAGCTCTGGTGCAACAAGTGATGGCGCAGTTGCCGCTGAAGGTTGGCCGCCACCGTCAGCACCGTGCTCTCGGCGTTGAACGACAGGTGCAGCGGCAGGATGTTGGCGACCATCGACGGCACGTTGCGCAGGGCCTTGAGCTGACGTGCCGCCACTGGCATACCGAGCGCCAGTTCGTCTTGCCCGGTCATACGCTGCAAGTAAGTCGCGCACAGTGCCAGCAGGATGCTCGACAGCCGCAGTTGGTGTTCGCTGGCGGCGGCGCGCAGGCGTTGCAGGGTTCTGCCGCCGAACGCTTTGCGCAGGCGATTGAGCCGGATCAGCGGCGCATCGCCCGGCACCAGTTGGGTCGGTTCGGGCATCTTCAGGCAGTACTGGCGCCAGTAGGTGCGATCCTTGTTGTGCATCTCGCTGAGGCGATATTCCTCCTGCGCCTCGAATACGCTCGACAACGGCGCCAGCGTCAACGGCTCGACCCCTTCGCCGCGACTGAGGGCGTTGTAGTGGGCAGTGATGTTGCCGAACAGAATCCCGTGGCCGAACCCGTCCACCACCAGGTGCGAGGCCAGTTCAATCATGCGGTGGTGGTGGGGTGCGAGGCGGATCAGCACGTAACGGATCAACGGGCCGTGTTGCAGGTCCATGTCGGTTTGCAACAGGTGGTCGAGCACCTGGCGCCAGGCGGCTTCGGGGTCAGGCTGGTCGCTGACGTCCAGATGCTCGAAGGCCTTGGCTGGCAGAGTATCGATGGGCTGGATGTACTGGGCGAAGGTGCCGGTCTGCGGGTCGGTCCTGAAGGTGGCGCGCAGGGTGTCGGTTTGGCGGAACTGCGCGCCGATGGCGGCTTCGAGCCAGGTCAGGTTCAGCTCGCCGCGCAGCTCGATGACATCGCACAGATGGTAGTTGAGGTTGCTGTGGTTCTGGCTGATGGCCAGGCAGACTTCCTGCTGTGCCGTGGAAAGCGGGCACGAGTGTACGTCACGCATAAGAGTCATCCTTTCTTCCGTTGCGTCGGGTTTTCGGCAGGCAATACCGTGCCCATTCCGGTTGGCGCGAAAGCGACAGGTCCGGAATCGACGGCAAGCGCCGTTTTCAGTTTTTCAGGGGTGCGCCAAGTGTGTCAGGCGGGGCTGGAACCGTTGCATGACGCCAATCCTTGGCGGTGTTTCTTGTTGTGGGGTTGAAGCATTTGGTAACACTTCGCCGGGTAACGTAGGCGCATAAAACAGCCCTGTCAATTAACTGATTTGTGACTTTTGCCAGGTCTGCAAAAAACGGCAGCCATTGTCGCTTACCGTCAAGCACGGGCTTTTCAGGCGTTTACAGTGGACGAAAACCCCTGCCTGCCGGGAGCGCCCGAGCCATGAACGACAGTATCCCGACCCTGAGAATCCAACTGGCCTGCGCCCTGCGCTGGGCCGCGCGACTGAACCTGCACGAGTCCATCGCCAATCATTTCAGCGTGGCGACGTCACCGGACGGCCGCGAGTTTCTGATCAACCCTTACGGCAAACACTTCTCGCGGATTCGCGCCAGTGATCTGCTGCTGCTCGATGCCGACGATCCGGCCAGTCTCGACCGCCCGGACGCACCGGACATCACCGCCTGGGCCTTGCACAGCGCCTTGCACCGCAACCAGCCCCAGGCCCGCTGCATCCTCCACACCCACAGCAAATACGCGACGACGCTGGCCTGTCTGAAGGACTCGCGGCTGCCACCGATCGAGCAGAACAGCATGCGGTTTTTCGAGCGGGTGGCGATCGATGACGGCTTTGACGGCATGGGCCTCGGGGAAGAGGCGGAGCGGGTGAGCAGGCTGCTCGGCGACAAACCGATCCTGCTGATGGGCAATCATGGGTTGCTGGTCGCGGCGCCGAGCGTGGCTCAGGCGTTCGATGATCTGTATTACTTCGAACGTGCCTGCGAGGTGTACATCAGTGCGTTGGCAACCGGGCGTGAGTTGCGGGTGGCCAGCGATGAAGTGGCGCGCAAGACGTGTCGGCAGTGGCTGGATTATCCGGGGTTTGCCGATAAGCATTTTGCGGCGTTGATGAACATCCTCGATGAGGAAGAGCCGGCTTACCGGCAGTGACTCACTCCTGCGGCAAGTGCGCCTTGCTCAGTGGCTGGCGCATCACCGGCGCGCTCCACGCTTGGCGCCGATCTTCGCTCGGCGGGCAACCAAACCGCGCACGGTAAGTGCGGGAAAAATGCTCTAGCGAACCGAACCCCGAACACGCCGCCACCTGGGCCACGCTCATTTGCGTCTGTTGCAGCAGGTTGTGTGCCCGGGCCAGGCGCAGGGTGATGTAGTACTTGAGCGGCGAGAGCCCGGTCTGATGTTTGAACTGGCGCTCGAGTTGCCGTCGCGACAGGCCGACTTCGCTGGCAATTGCCTCGCAGTCCAGCGGTTCCTCCAGAGCCTTTTCCATCAACTGCACGGCGCGGCGGATCTTGCTGCCGTACATCCCGCTGTTGCCCAGACCACCGTCGAGCTGATTGTCCGCCGGCGCGCGCATCTGGCCCATCAACAGGTGCAGGCCGATTTCCCGGGCCAGGTCCGCATCCAAGCGCTGGCCGATCCAGCCCAGCAGCATGTCGAGAATGGTGGTGGCGCCCGCGCAGGTCAGGCGCTGGCGTTCGAGGGTGTAGAGCTGCGGTCGGGCGCGGACCTTGGGGTAACTCTCCTGAAAACCCTGCAGGTTGTCCCAATGCACCGCCGCTTCGTAGCCGTCGAGCACGCCGGCAGCGGCCAGCAGTTCGGTCCCGGTTTCCACGCCGATCAACACCGAACCGAACAGCGCCTGCTTGCGCAACCAGCTCTTGAGCGCCGGGTTGCGGCTGTGTTGATGCACCTCGAAACTGGCCAGCACTACGCAGGCGTCGAAGGCCTGTTCAGTGTTCAAGCCAGCTTCGGCGATGCTCACCAGACCGTTGCTGGCGGTTACCGGGCCGGGCTGCAAGGACAACAGCGTCCACTCGAACAGCGTGCGCTGGCTCAGCCAGTTGGCGATGGCCAGCGGTTCCAGCACCGCCGCCAGCCCGAAGTTGGAAAACGCCGGCAACAACAGCACCGCCACTCGCAGCGGTGCGCCGTTTTGCAGTACAGCTTCAGCGGATCGGGTCATCACCATCTCGGCTTCATCGTTGTCCGGTCTGCCAGTGCGGGTTGATCCACACCGGTACATCGAGGGCTGGCAACGGCGCGAGGTTGCGGATCAGGTCGCTGGCCTTTTCCGCGATCATCACCGTCGGTGCGTTGGTGTTGCCGCTGACGATCACCGGCATGATCGACGCATCTACCACCCGCAAACCGTCGAGGCCGTGCACTCGCAGTTGTGGATCGACCACCGCTTCAGGGTCGCCCGCCGGCCCCATCTTGCAGGTGCCGCTGGCATGGTAGCCGGTTTCCGTGACCTGCCGCGCCCAGGCGTCGAGCTCGGCGTCGGTCTGCACCGAACGGCCCGGCACCAGTTCTTCGCCCTTGAACGGGGCCATCGCCGGTTGGTCGAGGATTTCGCGCACCAGTCGTGCGCCGGCGCGCATGTCGGCACGGTCCTGTGCGGTCTTCAGGTAGTTGAACAAGATCCTCGGCGGCCGCCGCGGTTCGGCGCTGTGCAATGTCACGCTGCCCAGGCTGGTGGGGCGCATCAGGTCGATGTGGATCTGGAACGCGTGGGTCGGCACCAGCTCGACGCTGCCCGGTTGCACCGCCAGCGGCATGAAGGTCAGTTGCAGATCCGGGTGCTCGACGCCGGCCCGGGAACGCAGGAACGCGCCGGCCTCGAAATGATTGCTTGCCGCCAGGCCATCGTGACGGACGAACCAGCGCGCACCGATCCACCATTTGCCCGGCGCGGTGGTCCAGCGATACAGCGACACTGGTTGCTTGCAGCGAAATTGCACCACGGCATCCGGGTGATCGTTGAGGCGTTTACCGACGCCGGGCAGGTCGTGAATCACGCTAATTCCGAGGTCGCGCAATTCTGCCGCCGGGCCTACGCCCGAGAGCAACAGCAACTGCGGCGAGTTGATCGCCCCGGCGGTCAGCAGCACTTCACGACGGGCGCGGACGGTGCAGGTTTCGCCGCTCTGTTCGTAATCGATGCCGACGGCCCGCCGACCCTCGAACAGAATGCGCAACACCAGCGCATCGGTGATCACCCGCACATTGCCCCGAGCCAAGGCTTCGCTGAGATAACCGCGCGAAGTGCTCCAGCGCCGACCGTTGCGTGTGGTGCGATCCACCGGGCCGAAGGCTTCCTGACGATAGCCATTCAAGTCCTCGCTGACGCCATAACCGGCCTCGGCCCCGGCCGCGATGAACGCCGCGCACAACGGTGTTTCGACATCGCCGGGGGTGACGTGCAAATGGCCGTCGCCGCCGCGATAGTCATCACCACCGCCGGCGTGAGTCTGCGCACGCTTGAAGTACGGCAACACCTCGCGATAGCTCCATCCGGAGCATCCCTGTTCGGCCCAGCCGTCGTAATCCCGGGCATGGCCACGGATGTAGACCATGCCGTTGATCGACGATGATCCGCCGAGCGTGCGGCCTCTTGGCGTGCCGATCCGCCGGCCGTCGAGGTAGGGCTCCGGATCCGATTGATAACGCCAGTTGTAGCGCGACCCGCCCACCACAAGGCCCACGGCGGACGGCATGTCGATCGTCCAGCTCTTGTCCTCGGGGCCGGCTTCCAGCAGCAGGATGCGTACGTTCGGGTCTTCGCTCAGGCGATTGGCCAACACGCAACCGGCCGAGCCGGCGCCCACGATCAGGTAATCAAACCCGGTTTCGTCCATGGTCTGCTCCTTTTTAACGAATGGTGAGGGAAGGGCGGATCAGTCCACGGTGTGGCCGTGAATGCCGTTGAACACCAGGCGATGAAAGTGATGCACCAGATGCTCGCTTTCGTTGCTGCGCTGGGCGTCGATCATGTAGCGGCCCTGGTCGTAGCCGAGCGAGCGCAGGCCTTTTTGCACCGAGATGTTCAGGGCGATGTCCTCGGGGCCGAGATCTTCGTTCATCCACTTCATGCACGCCGTGCTGACGGTGGCCGTTTCGGAGTTGCTGGAGTAGTAACCGAAGCGCAGCAGCGAGCGCTCGGCATCCAGCGGAATCATGATGAACGAGCCGAGAAACTCGGAGAACGGGAAGGTGTAGAAGGTGTTGTTCGGCCACATGCCGATGTTGAAAAAGCATTCCTGCGGGTTCAGTTCGCTCTTCAGCGGCACGCCGTAGGCTTCGGTCGCCGACAGATTGGCGGGGGCGGCGTACGTCCACCAGTTGTCGCGTTTGATCAACTGGTAACCCTTGAAGTCGATCAGCCGGGCGAGGTCGATGTGGCACGGGCCGGACAGTTTGAAGTGATAGCCCTCGATGGAATTGTCCATGATCACCTTCCAGTTGGCCGGCACGATCACGTCCTGTTCCTCGATCAGGCGCATGTCGGTCAGGTCTGGAAACACCCGGCGCATTTCTTCGTCTGCGCCGGGGAACAGATCCCGCAGCGACGGCGCATTCGGGTCGAGGTTGAAGTAGATGAAACCGCCGAGTTCTTCGGTGCGCACCTGGGGAATGTTGAACTGCGCCAGCTCGAAATTCTTCATCCGCTCACAACGCGGCGCACCGCGCAGGCTGCCGTCCATCTCGTAGCACCACGAGTGATAGGCGCAGCGCACCACACCGCTGGTGGTGCCACGCCGTTCTTCGAGCAATCGATTGCCGCGATGCTGGCAGACGTTGTGAAAGCCATGGATCTGCCCCTGCCGATTCTTCGCCACCACCACGCTCTGGTCGAACAGGTCGGTGACCACGAACTGCCCCGGCTCGGCGAACTCACTGACATGCCCGGCGACATGCCAGGCCTTCATGAAAATGTTGTCGCGCTCGGCACGAAACAGGCTGTCGTCGTAGAAATAGCGCGAGGGCAGGGTGAAGGCCTGCTCCGGATCCTGCTGATCCCAGGCGTCGACCGGGCTGTGCTGCTTGCGGGTCTGGAAACTGTGCATGAGGCGATCTCCACGGTAGCGGGCCGCTCGGGGCGGCGTGTTGTTGTGGGATCTAATCTAGGGTGCAGGGCGGGGGTGGGGTTGATGGATTGCGACCAGTTGATGGGTGGAATGATCAATCCCATGCTGTACCGGGGAGGCCTTGACAGCCCTGCGATAATCAAACTTCACCGCGATCATGATGCAGAGGAGGGTTTTCCATGGACAATCAAGCACTCAAGGCCTTGTTCGACCAGCAGTCCGCTGTCTATGACAAACAGTGGAGCGGGATGGCACCCATTCGTGATGCGCTGTACCTGCTGCTGGATTCGGTGTTCGCGGGCCTGCCGGAAAATGCCCGGATACTCTGTGTTGGCGTGGGTACCGGTGTGGAAATGGCGCACCTGGCCCAGCGGTTTCCCGGCTGGCAATTCACGGCAGTCGACCCTTCTGGCGCCATGCTCGATGTCTGCCGCCAAAGAGCGACGGAGGGCGGTTTCCTTGCCCGTTGCCGTTTTCACGAGGGCTATCTCGATACGCTGACGGATGAATCGGGTTACGACGGCGCGACCTGTTTTCTGGTGTCGCAGTTTTTGCTCGAACCACAGGTTCGTATCGACTTTTTCCATGAGATCGCCCGTCGTCTGGTGCCGGGCGGGGTCCTGGCGAATGCGGATCTCGCCTCTGACACCGCGTCACCGGCCTACGAAGCATTGCTGCGTCACTGGATGACGCTGATGGCATCGGCCCAGGTGCCCGCACAAATGCTCGAACGAGCACGTGCCGCGTATGCCAGCGATGTGGCGATTCTGCCAGCGCCGCAAGTCGCCGGTCTGATCGAGTCGGCGGGGTTCGAGGCGCCGGTCCAGTTCTTTCAGGCTGGCTTGATGCATGGGTGGTTCTGCCCGCGCAAGGCCTGGATCGATGCGAGTCAGAGCGTTGGAGGTCTCTCACGGACCCATTTCGCCAAATCCTGAGGGGGCAAAGGACGAGCGATGCAATAGCCTTGTGCGATCTGGTACCCCAGGCCGCGAAGAATTTCCAGCTGCGCATCGTTTTCAACACCTTCGGCGACGATGTTCAAATGCAGGCTCTTGCAGATCCCGGCAATCGACTGGGCCAATGTCCGGGCACTGGCGCTGTCTTCGATATCGTCGATGAAGCTCTTGTCCAGCTTGATGGTGTTGACGGGCAGGCGCAGCAGGTAGCTCAAGCTGGAATAACCGGTGCCAAAGTCGTCGATGGACAAGCTGACACCGGATTGCCGGACTTCGGTAATGACCGATATGACAGTGTCGGTGGCGTCCAGTATGAAGTCTTCAGTGACCTCCAGTGTCAGGCAGGAGGGCAGGAGCCGATACTTTTCCAGCAGCGTTTCAATGAGTTCAACAATGGCTCTGTCGCGAAAGGCGACGGGGAAGATATTGACCGACATATGAGGCACTTCGAGCCCGGAATCGCGCCATTGCGCCATTTGCCGACAGGCTTCGGTAAGTACCCATTGATTGAGTCCGGGCATCATTCCCGCGTCGCGCACCAACGGGATGAATCGACCGGGAGGAATATCGCCAAGCTCGGGATGACACCAGCGGGCCAGCGCCTCGACACCAAAGAGCTGGTTGTTATCGAGGATTATCTGGGGTTGGTAATGCAGCGCCAGCTGGTTGGACTCCAGGGCACTCTTGAGTGCCATGCTGAGTGTCAGTTCGTCATCGGCTGAATCGCTGATCACTGGATCGAATACTTCAATGGCCTGGCGGCCTGCGGACTTGGCTTTGTACATCGCCTGATCGGCATGCAAAAGCAAGGAATGAATGTCGTTACCGTGGTCTGGATAAATGCCAATCCCAATACTGGCGGACGGTGTGATTTTTACATCGTCCAGCATCACGGGTTCCGACAGTTTGTTGATCATTCTTTCTGAAAAGGCAATGGCTTGTTCAGTATTGGAGGGGGACAGAATAACGACGAATTCATCTCCCGAAAGACGGCTGACAAAATCATTTCCCCGCACAGAGCTCTGAAGCCTGTTGGCTATTTCGGACAGAAGCGAATCCCCGGCGGCATGCCCGAGGGAATCGTTGATCTGCTTGAACTTATTGATGTCGATGAACAGAACTGCCATGGATGATTGTGACCGCTGCGCATTCGCGATCATCGTGTTTGCTTTCATCATCAACAGTCGTCGATTGGGCAACGTCGTCAGGCTGTCATAGTAGGCCAGTCGTTCGATATCGTTGATGAAGCTGTCCCTCTCGAGGGCGAGGGCGCAAAGCTTCAGGCTGGTTTCAAGCAGTCTGTGGTGCTGGACAGCCGGGAGGTGGTTCTCGCGGTAATAAAGCGTGAATGTGCCTAAAGTACGTCCGTTGTTGGAGCGAATGGTGTTAACCCAGCCAGCCGTGAAACCGAATGATTGCGAGAGCTGATGATCGACGCATTCGCCATTGTCCGACGCAGGGTCAGTGAAGTTCAGCATGATGCTTTTTTTCACGTCCATCTTTTTCAGGATGGATCTTTCAGCGAGGCTTTCCAGCGACTGAATCAATCCCGCCGGCAGGTTGAACTCCGCTACCAGTGGAAGGCAACCCTGCTCGTCGAACTGCCTTATTGAAATACCGATTTCAGGTGCAATTCGGCCAATCTCCTGGCAAATCAATTTCATGACGTCGGGAAGCGATTCTTCACGGGCCATGGCACTGAGTACCTTGAACTGCAACTCATCATTCATCTTGGCCTCGGTGATGTCAGTCACGATTGCCACTACGTCCTGTTGGACACCTTGTGGATCGAGCACCGGATTGGCGATCACGCGTACCCACAGAGGATTCTTCGATTTGTTGTAAACCAGTAATTCAGTGGTATGGCTTTTTCCGCTCTGGATACTGTTCCTGAAAGACAGGACCGCTTCCGGATCAGTATGCCGGCCATAAAAAACTTCATCCGGCCTCTTGCCCACCAGGTCGTCTGTTTCATAACCCAGCATGCGCACGAATCCCTCGTTTACATAAGTAATCATCCTGTTCGGATCGGTGACGATAATTGCACTGTCGGTTCGGTTTACGGCAATTTTCAGAAGTCGGCTTTTCTCAATCTTTTTTATGATGTAGAGCAGGAAGAATGTAGTTGCCAATACCAGTAGAAGTATCATTGCGGCGGCAGCGATATATATCTTGAAACGATCACCCATGGACTGAAGTGAAGTCTGACTGATGCTGTTTCCGTACTTGATGAAGTTTTTCTGTTCCACCAGGAACTGCTCTTGGATGTCCTGTACCGGCTGGGCAAGAGCCCATTGCACATCGCCAGCCCCGGTGTACCGGACCAATCGATTGAGCACGTCCACATAACGTGAATACACGTCTTTTAATGCCTGTACACGGATGTGATTTTCTTCATCAACCCTTGTACTTGTCAGAAAACGGTCGAAAGATTCATTCGCCAGTGTCAACTCCGTGCGGGCGTGTTGCACCATTTCATGTGGAATTGTGTTGAACAGTACGATGCGGGTGTTGGCGCGCGACAGCGAGAGTCGCGCTTCCATCAAGTGTTGAACGGTTTCTGCTACAGCATCGACTTGATCGACGGCAACACTGGAAAGATTGCCGATGCTCGACTGGTTGCTGGTCACCAACCAAAAGCTGAGGACTAAAGTTGCACATTGGAATACCAGTGCAGTGGTCAGGATCGTTCTCAAGCCATGAGGCGGTGCAAACTTGCGCAGCAAATAATCCTCCTCTGTCGCAGACAGATAGGGAAAGGTTGGAAAAAACGAGCAGTCGGGCAGAAAGTGTCTGGCCAGTCGTTCAGGGTTGTGGCGAAGGAAGTTGTTTTTCGGGGTTGTGCCGGATGACGTCAAGACGAGAAGCAGCAGGATGTGGCATGTTTTTCAGATTCAAGAGTTCGTCGAGCTGTCAGGGTTGGTGGCTACGAGCCATTAAGGTGGCGTAGCTTATAAGAAATGCGGGTTGGAATGAAATGGAGGAAGCGTTGCAACGAGGAGAATTTTTTCTTCTGTTATTGGCTGACTGGTCAGGAAAGTTAATAAAAAAGCTTTAGCGTTAGATGCTTATAAAAGTCTGTCAGACAATCAGTCATTAAGGCTTTCAAGCAGCTGTTATTGTCGACCATTATTCATGGAAGTGATTATCTGTTGGGCTCTGTTGTGAGCGCTGATGCCGGATCGAGCGCGATCACCCAGTCCTATGAAAACCCGTGGGGCCAAATCGGGCGCGTGTTTACATTTCTTGAGTGCCTGCGGTCTGTGGGCTTTCAAAAAACATGATCATTCATGGCCAGTAAAATCAATAAGTTGTGCATCTTTTTTGACATGGCTGCTTCATGGGTTTTTCAATTTTTTTGATAAAAGCTTTTGAAATCTTCGAAATAAATGAACCAGCTTCGGCTGATTTTTTATCGAGTTACTCTTCATCGCCTATTTGCAGGGGCTGCAGTGTTCTCCCAATTCTGAACCCGCGTAGGCATCATTAAGTAAAGTTCGGTAGTCGGTCCAAACGCTAAAGATTGTGGTGTTCGAGAGCGGTAGTGCAGATGAATCAGGTCCATAACCGAACATCATCGCCTGATGTTCGCAGGCGATTCGTTGATTTCCTTCTCACACCACGCGCCTTGCCAACTGCTTAAACGCTGGGCTCGTTCCTTCCCAGGTGACGCCACAAGCGGGTGTTGCGTATGCGTCCCCATCGCGACTTCGAGGGATGCCATTCGTAGATCAGATTTCTGCTCCGTCACTCGATCAGAGCGCGAGCACTTCGATACCGTCAGTTTTAGCGAGCAAAGGCGCAGACGGTGGGCTATCGTTCGATGGATCACGTTTGCCGATGGGGCAAGGACCAATCATGAACCGTAGCGTCTACTTCATGGCATGTATACGGCTGTTGTGCGTGCTTGCTTTCAGCGGGCTAGTGACACCCGTCTCCGCTGAGGATGCCCGTGAGGTAAGTGTGTCCGCGCTACCCGGTACCTCCGTAATTGTAGATACCGTTGGTTGTGCCCTGAACCCTTCTTTTTTGCCACCATCGACTGTTGAGGTATTAGCCGCTAACGGACGTCGCCATATTGTGTTCACCTCTGTTCAATCTCAGCGCGCGGAGGTTCAGTTCACTGTGGATGTCGGCAGTATGGAAGCCGCGGATGGTAGAAGCTGTGTGGGTGTGGTCAGCCGTCGCTATACAGTAGCCCTCAATACAGTGCCTGAGATTTCACCTGCTTCACTCCAAATGTCATTCCAGGTACTTATCGCAGCGCTGATATTGGCGCTTTTGCTAGAAAGCGCGTTTGCACTGATTTTCAATTGGCGAATCTTCAATTACTTGCTAGTGCGAAAGTCGGTACAGCCAATCGTTATGTTAGTGGGGGCTTTGATTATAGTTAGAGCTTTTGGCTTTGATCTCATCGCCCAGCTCTACAAGGCCTATTACCCAGCGGCAACTGTTCCGCAGAATGGTTGGGGGACGTCAGTTTTAACGGCTATGATCCTAGCTGGTGGTAGCAGCGGGATTAACCAAATCTTGAAGTCATTGGGATTTCGCTCGCCACTGGTTAGACCAGATGTCGAGCCCGTGCTCCGAGAAGATCAGGCATGGGTTTCAGTTGAAGTGCTCGATGCTGATCAGCTATACACAATTGACGTGTCGACGATACAGAGCGCGAGTTCACCATTTAGAGTTGCTGGTACGGTCGGCCCGAAGAAACGATCGGTTGGAGCGATGTTTTTTCCTAATCAAAACCGAATTCCGTCCTCTGGCGGGATGGTGGTATCGACCAATGACACTTACGTAATCACTGCTCGATGCGTGAAGTCCGGGGAAGTAATCGATGTTTTTGGGAAAGTCATCAGTGACATTTCCAACGCTACACCGATTGCCTTTGCTCCGAAGGCGGTTGTTGACTTCCAGATCCCAATAAGTAAATAGCTCCTCATTTAATTGGAGTGACTAAGCACCACATGAGGCAGTTTGTCATGTAAAAACCAGGCTTAGACGACTATGCGGGGTATCGAGAGCGAAACCCCGTTTACAGCCTAGAGTCCCCAGAACATCCACTCCTGGATCTGGTTTTTATCATTGATATAGCTGTCTTGCCACGTATCATCCGAAGTAAGCTTCGCCCATGGGTTTTTCCCGTTAGCTTGAGTTTGCGCAACATACTGCCGCCACCGATAGTGGCGATAGACCGAGTAGATGTGCACGGCGTAAGCTTGGGCCATTTCCTTTTGTCCCTGCACAATGACAAAGTTTTCGTCGTTCGATTCGCTTGCTGCGTTGGAAAAATTATGTGATCCAGTGATCAGAATAGGATTGTCACCAAAAGGATCAATGCAGATGACCTTGCTGTGCACAAGGACACTGATTCGGCCGCCCTTTGTAAATTCCTTGTCCCAGTAAGAGAAGGCCTCCTTTATTCCGATAGGGGTCACAACATCAAGAGGCATGGCGTTGTCCGGCTTTGCGCTCACCAGATGAGCGTAGAGTTTTCCGGAGCGACCGCCAACGAATTGGTTGATGACACCTCGGACAAATTTCCCATTGGCAAGATCGTCCAAAACATCGAATACGGGGCCCGTTGGGCCAGGCATAAATGAGAGAAAAAGAATTCCTTGCTTCGCGTTACCGATCAATTGACGTATGCGATTAAGGTCATTGCTCTTTACCGTTGGAGTGAACCAGGGTTCTATATTGGCGGGGTCGTTGATAGTAACTCCAGGGGATGGGTTTTTCTTTTTTAGCAAGGACGGTGAACTGTCGCCGGCTGTAACTAGCGACAACCACTGTGCTTTGTACTGTTCGGCAAGTTGGCAACTTTTTATCAGGAGGCCATTATTGATTTGAGTTAACAAGCCCGTGACAGTGAGGTTGGTGGAGCCGGTCCATACGTACTGATCGTTGTTTGAGAACTCGAACACAATGAACTTATTGTGCGCCAATCCACCGGTTCCCAATGGCGGCGCCGTCATTCTGTTATGGACGACGCAGCCTGCGTTTTTCAACATCTTGCGGGCTTCTAAATTCTCATCGGGCGACGTTGCTTTAGAGGCACCATTGGCGAGAATGACGTTCGCGCGCGACTTGAGTGCTATCAGGTGAGCAATTATTTTAGGGTCATCGAGCTCAAACAGAGCAGCCCAAAGATGAGCCCCGGGGTCGCTTATTGTTTTTAAGAGCAGTTCGTTGAGTTTGCTTAATAATGTGCCGCCGCAGAACTCACGCAATTGGTCGTCGGCTGCGCTTGATAGCGCGTTGACAAGCCCAGTGCTAGTCTCGAGATGATGAGTCTTTGCATAGTCAGCCATCCATTGGGATGCTGCTAAGGGACGGTTGAAGACGCAAGTAATATCGCCGTTCTTTGGTTGAACAGCGTGGATAGTTGTCCAATCACTTGCAAAACTGTCGCCCTTAACCAAAGAACCGGGTCGCCCGATCATGGGCACGATTCGGTACTCGAAGACGTCGCTTTCAGACACTTCATGGTCCGTCCAGGAGTAGCGCTGGAATGGCCATAACGACGAAGACTTTGTCTGGTGGGGACCAGTAGCGTCTTCGGCGAAACCGACACGGTTTACTAGCTCAACTTCCGACGAGTATTGTGAATTTTTTACACGGCGACGCTCAATGGCGAAGCCTAGGCAGTCGGTTATTTTGTCGCTACGCCAGTTAAGGATGGTGTCGTCAATGTTGGTAATAGCCATCAGTTTTACCTTGCTCATTTCATCCTCCTTCTTGGGAAATGGCTATAACCTCGCGCCGAAGCACGGGCTGTAGAGGATTGAGAATGAGCCAAACGGGCTAATTCACAAGCCATCATTAAGAATAATTCGAATGCAGAGACAGAAGACTTATCGCGATAATTTTAGTGATGTCTGACAATTCGAAATCAATGCTGTAATTGGAAGAAAGTAAATAGAGTCCAAGCAGGCCCGAATCTCCTTATTTTTCATGATCTCGATCTGCCGCTGCTGATTGCAATACTGAAGGAGCGGTGCTTGATCCGTATGATGAGATCGTGTCATCGCCAGCAACGAGCAAAGCAGGATTCCAGTTTTTAAGAGGAAATTTCCGGTGTTGACTGGTATTTGTGGATGCTCAGGCTACTCTCTGAAGGCAGCGGCGGCGTTCAATGTACTTACGAAATTCTCTGAAGGATAAAGATTATTAGATCAGATTTTTTCTTTTTCTGATGTAAGGAATCACGGTCGCCCTGTGGGTTTTACTTTTGTTGCTTGCTTTTAATGTTTAAGTTCTTTTCAAGAAGTATCATTTGTCGAACTTGTGTCAGGTTCAAAATAACCAATCAGTGACACGCCGAGTGCGAAAGTCACTACCTGGAAAAGAATGAGGGGCTTCCTCTATGAATCCTTTGATTCAAGATTTTCAGGACCGCGTACGCGCCGTCACTGATGCTTCTGCTGTGATCTCGCTGAATAACGAGGTTTTCGCCAGTGTCGGCCTCTCTGGTTTACCGTCTTGGATGCTGCCCGATAGCGTCGTCAAGGTCACGGAGGCCATAACAGACGTACTCGATGAAGACGCAATCAGATTATCTGGGACCATTGCTCATCCCAATCTCGGTGTAGCCTTGCTGACATTAAATGTCCAGGCAATAGACGGATCGCTACGGGCGGATGTTGAATTCGGACTTAAGGCACCTCTGCCGCTTGCAGCATTTCTCATTGACGCTGGCTTGGACGTGCCAGGTATTGTGAATGAGTTCTTGCACACAGACACGTTCAGTTCCGTCAAAAGTGAATGGCGATCAGGGCAACTGCGGCTGAATCTTCAGATGAAAGGAGACCACACATTACGTCTTGGCCCCATCACCATTAGGGTGGAGCTTTCGCAAGCAAACATCGTTCTTAGTCCGCCAGCGCTGGAAAGCGTTGTCGGCTCACTTCGCATCGGTAACCAGATTCTCAGCGTAGCGCTGCCCATAACGAACGAGCTTGAGTTTCATGTCGATTCGGTCAACATGACTGTGGCGGGACTGTTCGACGAGTTGGGAATTGAGCTTCCACCATTGCCGCCACTGCCTATCGTGTCACAACCCTTATCGGGGCTACTGATCGAAAGGGTGGACGGCGCGGTATGTCTTGGAGCTACCCAGCGAATTTCCGGTGTTGGCACACTCACAGTATCGGTGTCCATGCATGACGGCCAACTCGGTGGAGTGCTCACTCTGCTGCCTATGGCAGGATTGAGATTTTCCACGATGCACGTCGCGCTGGCTCCATTCGATGCACTACTCGATATTGTGTCGTTCGGCGATCCCTCTGTTGTGCTTTCGACCGTTTCTGCCACGGATTTTCCCATCGTCGACGCAGCGGGTCGCTGGACGCTTACCTCGGTGGAGGTGGGCGCTGCATTCTTCGGACAGCTTCACCTCGACGGGTTTGGGTTGGAAGTGGTCAAGGGGGTGTTGGGTGGTATTGATCGTTTGCCATTCTTGCTGCCAATAAACGAATCGCTAAGTGATTTGCATATTAAGGTCGATCTTTTCCAACAAATTGAGCTCCTGCCGGGTGTGCTTTTAATCGACCGCTTTATGTTGAATTTGGTGCCAGAACCACTGAACGTAAACGTGAACGGAACAGCTCATCTCACGCTGTTCGGCGAGCAACTGCCCACTCTCGTGCTCGGAGCCGCCGTCTCCCCCGATGCCTACAGTTTTTTTCTGAAAAGTGCAGAAGTATGGGAGCACCCACTAGGTCTGCCGTTTAACGTTGAGGAATTGGGGCTGCAGATTGATGGACCTGTGATCGCTTACGGTCTCTTCGGGAAAGTGGCACTCACGCAAACGAAGGCGTCTCTGGCTACCAAGTTTATAGGAAACGCACCTACGTTCTTGGCGGCGGCGCTGGACGGCGAACTGTCAATGCAAATCCTGCTAAAGGATCTCGTGGGTATTGACTTGCCGATCCCATTCGAACCGAAACTTCGAGACGCCTCTATCTACGTAGTAGTAAACCCGCTAGGTGAAACAATCGCGACTCGACATTACCCCAGAGGTATTGGGCTGAAGGGGACTATTACCTTTCTCTCTTTCAGCGCGAGCCTTTCAGCAGCGATGAATGAGCAGTCCATTTCTGCTCGGGCGGCTTTCAATGAGCCGGTGCGCATGTTACCTCTCCTGGAGATGACGGGTTTCGGAGGCGCAGACACACCCGTCATCTCCATTGATAGCGGCCATGATCCCATTTGTATGGTCAGCGCCCGGGTAACGGTACTAGGGGTCATGCAAGACCTGCATGCCGAGGTTGGCACCGACCATGTCGTCTTTGACTTTGATTCTGTTGTAGGGCCGGTTAAAACGCAGTTCAAGGCGACATTAGGGGATGGGACGTTCAATGTAGCCGGTACCGCCTCATTCGGTTTGAAGGGAGCTATTGGGCCACTAACGCTCGGTGCGGGACTTCCTTCACTCGGCACGTTGCAATTAGACGTACAAGCCAGCGCTATGATCGCCGCAGGTGGCGACAATCTGGAAAATGCCGGCGTTAAGGTCTCGGCTGGCTTCAATGTCGGTGATATTGAAATCGAAGTCCCAGAGATTGAAGTTGATATTCAGTCGATTGAGCAGTTGCCTCAGGCGATTCTCGAATACATTCAGCGCAACGCGACCGATATCTTGAAAGCGCTGATATCCACAGCTGATGTGTGGCTGAAGGCGATCGCGCAAGGGATCATCGTGGGCGTCCAGAATGTCGCCAAAGTGCTGCTGGATCAATTCCAGCAAAACATAGAGGTGGTGACGGACGTATTGATCAACACATTGAGGGTGGGTGTAGACGAAGCAGCAAAGCAATTGCGGGACGCTGGGCAGACAGTAACCGATATAGCTACATCCCTGGCGAACCTCAATCAAGTTCCCAATGCCATTCGCGGAGCGTTGGAGGCGTTGAACGTGCCAGCTGAGGAAATTTCTAAGGCCTTGCAAGCAGCCTTTCCAGGTATTCCGCACGCCGACTTCGCTGCCGTTCCGCACGCAGACGTGGGCGCCAAGCCGCACGCCGATGTTCATGGCGTTCATACAGACATTGGTGCCACCCATACCGATGGTACAGCAGGTCATACCGACGGCACCACGGGCCATACCGACGTAAGGACCGGGCACACGGACGAAGGGGGAGGTTGGGTGCCCCATCTCGACATAGGTGGCATTCATACAGACCTAGGTGGATTGCACACCGACATTGCCGGGATCCATACAGACTTCGGTATAGCACACACCGACACCGAAATTCCTCCTCATCTGGATACTGCAGCATCAGTGCATATAGACACGCCCGAAACGCTGCACGTTGATGCCCCATGACAGCATTGATCGCTCATGCGAGGCGCATTGCACAATGGTACGGCGTTGAAAATGGACGGGGTCGACAGGGAACAGAGGCAAATCGCCGATCTGTACTCGGCCAATAACATACTCACCGCAGCCTTGCGCGTACAGGTACCACCACTCCTACGGGCATTGAGCAGCGAGCCGATTAAGTTGGAGTTTGTGTAGGAGACAAATATGCCAGTCGAAGTCCGACCGCTAGGCGTGAAGTGCAATATTGCGTGTCACTACTGTTATCAAGACGCGGTCCGAACGGCAGGTGGCAACGCCAAGGAGTACGATCTCGAAGCAATAAAGACGGCAATAGTTGCTAAGGGAGGTCCTTTTACTCTGTTCGGTGGTGAGCCGTTGCTGATGCCCAAGCGAGACATGGAGGATTTACTCGCGTGGGGGTTCGAACGCTTCGGGTCGAGTTCTATCCAAACTAACGCAGTACTGCTCGATGACGACCACATCACGATGTTCGAGCGTTTCAAAGTACACGTCGGTATTTCATTGGACGGACCGGACGATTGCAACACGCCACGATGGGCGGGAAGTCAGAAGAGAACTGACGCGGCGACGCGCAAGGCAGAACAAGCCATCGAGCGACTGCTCGCCCGTGGTATTGCGCCTAGCATCATCACAACATTGCACCAGCGCAACGCGGCCGAGGACGTCCTGCATCGATTGTTGGATTGGTTTCGTTTTTTGGACAGCATCGGTGTGCGCTCGGTGCGGGTTCATGTGCTTGAAAGCGAGACCGAAATCGTTCGCTCCTCGCTGGCGCTCTCTACTGAGCAATACGTCCGTGCCATGCTGTCACTCAGCACCCTGGAGCGGAATGAGTTGAAGCACCTGCGCTTTGATCTGTTCCGCGAAATAGACGCCCTGTTGGTAGCCAAGGACAAAGGGGTCTCGTGTGTGTGGCGAGCCTGCGATCCGTATACAACGGAAGCAGTTCAAGGAATCGAAGGACATGGGCAATCGAGCAATTGTGGGCGGACAAACAAGGCGGGTGTCGACTTTGTAAAGGCGAGCCAGACCTCCTTTGAGAGATACCTGGCACTGTACAACACGCCACAAGAGTACGGCGGGTGTCAGGGCTGCCGGTTCTTCCTGATGTGCAAAGGGCAGTGTCCGGGCACCAGCATCGCAGGTGACTGGCGTAACCGCACTGAGCACTGCCAGACTTGGTTCCGTTTGTTTGAGCATTCGGAAGCTCGCTTGCAGAGCCAAGGGCATGTGCCTATCTCGGTAGACCCTCATCGCTATGTGCTCGAAAGGGCGATGCTAGATCAATGGGCGTCCGGGCATAACCCGCCTCTATGGTGGTTGCTTCAGCGACTTCGCGCATCTGTGCAAGGCGAGCCTAACAGTACGGCAGGGGAGTAAGGCATTTGGACAGACTTGGATTCACATTGCCTGACTTTTGCCGTGTGGGATGGGCCAGCGATGCAGCCAGGCAACGCTGGGCACCCGTGATCGAACAGATCAGATGCTTGTGGCACAGGCTGGAGATCGAGACCGTACGCAACGGGATGCGCAAGGTAGGGCTGGTCGCGTTGCCGCGGGACCGGAATGTCGATGAGGTGTTCGTCGGGTTGGTGTCCGCGCCGCTGTATGGTTTGTCGCCCCAATCCATGTACGTCAGTGATCGTAATAGCGCAGTGAACGGAGATGCGTGGGTCGTCCATGCGGTGGGTCATTCGAAGGACGTCGAGACAGCGGTGGACGCCTTTTCGCAAGGCGACGACAGCACGCTCGGTCTCCTGCTCGGCTACCCTGAATGCTGCATCAAATTCTTTAATGAGGTATGGAACAGGGAGAAATATATAGACACTACTTGGCCGATGGCTGTCCGCAGCGCGTCTGATATTGAACCGGCGATAAGAGAGTACGAGGCGTCGACAATGCCGGAAACCAACATGCTGTTGCGTTGGCTCTGTGTTCGACCTGTCTTCCACCTTCCATGTTCGTTCCAGTGCCAAGCGTCGAGACATGTCGCTGAGGATATCAGAGCTGTTGCTACTAGCATCGGACAGGGCGATACCGTGGATTTGTTGTATGAAATGCTCCAGTGGCCAGTGCAATGGTCAGCGTTGCACGGTATCGCTGAAATCGAAACACCGGTACTTCGTATTTCAACGCGCACCGATGCCACTGCTCTTGAATACAAGGTACGTCTGTTGGGAACTTCCAAGTCTGTCGAACTGGCTCCTTCAGGAACGAGATTCCCGTACCGTGCACCCAAGCGGATCCCTACACGGGAAATGGCGATAGAGCTGCCGAAGAAACGACTCGATGAAATTCTCAGCAGAGCGGCTTGGCTCCACCTGGATAACGGATTTCAGTCCCTGCCGAATATGCATTTGGCACTTAACCCGATTGTGCGTGCTATCGCCGCCTGTTCCCCACGCAGTGTCTTCCATGTGTCGTGCAAGAACGGCGTCCTACTGCGCCGTTTGGTGGACGCATTGCCTGGTGTCACGGTCCATGGGGTTGATCCGGACTCATTGAAGATCGAACACGCCCGACTCCTGATACCGGAGCACGCAGTAAGGCTCAGTGTATGTGACTTGAACGATGGCTTGCCGGAATCCAGGTTGCCTAAGGTCGACGTATGTGTGTTGATGCTGGGTAGGTTGCTGGAACTGCCGGGCGATCAGGCTTGTGCAATTCTGAAAACAATACGCGCGCGCGCGAGCACAGTGATCGTGTATGCCTTCGATGACTGGTTGCTACGCGCATCGCTCGACGTCATGGCGTCGTCGCTCGGTTTGCAATTGAGCCGTCCACATGGCGAAAGTCCATCGGTCGCTCAGCTGATTTAGCCATTGTGATCAGGCCCGGGAGGCAAGGCTGTTATCCAGCCTGGTCGTTGAGAGCATCCAAGCAAGGTTTAATGGGTTGCTGATGACGCGAAAGCGACGCCAGAAGCAATCGTTTTTCGTTTTTCAAAAGTATTAAAGAAAAGTTGTCGTTGTTCCGAATCGACAGAATCTCAATAAAGACGCACCGATTATGTTGTGCCTGTGACGCTACACCTCGCTTCATCCACCTTCTGGATCTTCATACCCTTCGTCTGGCCCTCCATCCACTAGCGGAAAGTCCTCACCCTCTTCTATATTGAGGGGCAGTGGGTAGCCAAGCGCGTTGTTGCTGATGAATTCCAATAGTCGCTTCATGTCTTTGTCGAGCACACGCAAACATCCGTTTGTAGGTCGGAGAAGCGCAGCGCCAAGACTAATTGGTCCACCGTGGATGCGTAGGTCATTTGTTGCTGCTTGCCGAATCAACGCGTCACCTGAGTTTCCTACCAGCACCAAGCGGGCGTACTGGCCATACTTCGCATTGTCTGGGCCTAACGTATCAGTTATGCCATAGCCCCCAAGTGGTGTGCTGCCGTAAGGTTTTCTCGGATCAAGACCACTGTTGCCGTGCAGGGACGCTGTCTTCTGGTCAGCTTTGCCATAACACTGGATTGGCCCAAAGACTGCTAGTCCGGTCAATGTATCCAGAATTTCCAAAACACCCAATTTCCTACGGTCTTTTGGAAGGCGAACCTTCATCAAGTATCCCATGGTGTGTCCTTTTCGGTTCCGCTTACGGTGGTCCGTTTGGTTTGACTTGTCCTGGCTTGCGTGAACTACGTTTGTACGGGGTCGGAGCTGTGATTAGGAGGTTTCTGCTGCGAGCTAGTTGAAGCTCTGGCTAGATCTGTATTTAGAATAGACGCTGGTGCAGGAGTTGGAATTACCAATGTCAGATGGTGTCTGGGGTCGCCGCCTATGCAGATTTCGCCTCTGCGTTAAAAATAGGAGGCGCATAAAAAAACGTGGGGTTGCAATCATTACATTGACCCAATGGTCACGGCTTGGGAGGATTTGTGCCTGTTGGCGGTTTTCTGCACTGGACACAACGTCTCGAATGACTCTTCAACTATGAGCTTAGGCAAGCTGGAAATTTCAATTTTCTGGCGTGAGTCCAACATAGGTCTACCATTACGAGACGATCAGCGAGCTAGCCGGTTCAACCTGGTGGTCGCTGTCCTTGGGTTCTTTCAGCCACCAACGGGTGATCCGACCGGTGTGCCAGGAGGCTTTGCAGTGGCTTCGAAGACCCCCCTTTTTACCGTTGTACCGCCGGCGTCGAGGAACACACGGATTAAAACCGCGTTCTCCCTGCACAGAGATCGTTGGGATGACTACGGTTACAAAACCCAGTATGAACTCTTCTACCATACGAATGGCGAGCAAACATATATTGGTAGCGTCAAAATTTTGCAAAACGACCAAGGAAAGACTTCTAAGGGGATATTGAAGGATGGGCTTCTCTCACGATTACCTTTGGGCTTTTGCTCTCTAGGGCAAAACCTTGATTATTACGAAAGGTTGGCGGAGCTGCCCCAAGAGTTACGCGAGCCGGTTGTAATAGCTCTACGGGACGTGGTGTATCGACCCCGATTAAGTACCCCATTTAGAGCGCAATCGGGCTGGGAAGTCTCCGTAGTGCGCTACATACCTGACTTCAATAGTTTCATCGGTACCGCTTCAGTACTACTTTCCAAAAACTATCAAGAGCTAAGGAACGGTACACTAGATTTACGATTTAGGCCGCGGGGATGGAAGAAATCATTTGTATTGAAATTCAACTCTACAAACATGTCGACTCAGGGTTTGGAAGACGCCCAGTCAAGCTATGAGCTACCGAAGCGTATAGCTGTCCTAATTGGCAGGAATGGTTCAGGTAAGAGTACGTTGCTAGCGAGACTCGCACGTGTTGCACATGCTTCTGAGCGCGCACGGCGTAGGGATCCGATTCGTAAGCTGGGTACACTCACTCCCAATGGGATTGGCTTTACTCGCATCATCGCTATCTCGTACAGCGCATTTGACTCCTTCCAAATCCCAGGGGTGACTGTCGAGGAGCGCCGTCAGATTGCGCGTGACGTTACTGAAGGAACAGGCCGCTACATTTTCTGTGGGTTACGTGACATCGCGGCAGAGTTGCAGTCCATGTTGGACGTTGCTTCCGACACCGATTTGAAAAAAATTGTCAATGAAGACGACTTGGCCAAGGCAACATTACTCAAACCGATAGAGCAGCTCGCAAATGAGTTCGGACGTACGCTAGAGCGAATAAAAGATAACGGGCGATGGGCAATGCTTGAGGAAGCTCTTGAGCCTTTACTTGCAGACCCTTCTTTCGATAGACAAGAGGGCGAATCGCTATCTGACGTGTTTGGTGAAGATGCTGTAGACACGTTTTGGCGATGGAGTACTGGCCACAAAATCGTAATGCAGATCGTTACCTCACTTGTTGCCTACACTCAGCCCAAGTCAATTGTTCTGCTAGATGAGCCAGAAATGCATCTCCATCCACCCATGTTGGCGGCACTAATGCATAGTGTTCGAATAATATTAGAACAGCTTGATGCCTCAGCCGTTGTTTCCACCCATTCTCCAGTTGTTGCTCAGGAGAGTTTATCCCAAGACGTCAATATCCTTCGGCGTTTGGGAAATGAGGTCACTATCGCATCGCCTCGTATAGAGACGTTTGGGGAAAGTATTGGTGAACTCACGGACGAGATTTTCGGCTTGAATTCAGAAGTCACTGACTACCACGAAATTTTGAAGAGTCTGGCTGAAAAATTTAAGACATTGAAGGGCGTGGACAGTCAGTTTGAGTATGGATTAAGCCTACAGGCTCGTGCTTACGTTATGAGTTTCCTCGCCACAGAGGATGATGACTAATGTGGTTGCTCCCTAGACCCCGCACACAAATCGCCGTCGCCGTCGCCGACGCTGAAATCGCGTTGACATACGCCGACGGCACCGCGATCTACGATCTCTCTTCCGAAGTAAAGATTACCTTGGCTGCCGCCTATAGACTCTATGACAAAAAGCATGGAAAGCCTCATCTCAGTTTGACGACCTGCAAGCTGCCACCTCCATGCCTAGAGGCCTTGTATGAAGCATACGCCGAGGTTCAAAAAAAGGGCCGGCTTCAATCGCTGCGACTTCAACTGCTGAGCAAGGCTGAGATATGTCCTTTTTGTGGGTTTGGAGAGCCCACTCAGCTTGATCACCATTTGCCAAAAAATAGTTATAAGGGATTAGCGATATATCCCCGCAACTTAGTGCCATCCTGTGGGCCGTGTAACAACTTCAAGCGAGCTCATGTGGGCGCCGGCTCGGACGAGCTTGTCCATGCTTACTTTGATGTATTGCCAGTCGACAATTTCCTGATCGCCAATGTAAAAATGCGAAGCTCAGCCTTAGTCGTAAAGTTTGAGATTGATTTAACAGTGCTTAATCCAGAGCTAGGGCGCCGGTTGAGGTTCCAGATAGAACGGATGCAGCTCAACACACGTTATCCAAAGCAAATTAATGTGTTCCTTTTTGGGCAGCGCACTGGAATGCTAAATGTATTCAACAACAAAGGGGGTGTCGGACTCCGAAAGTATTTAACAAGCGCTGCAGACGGCCTTGATTTGGATTTCGGTCAGCATGACTGGCGTGCAGCGCTCCTGCGGGGTCTTGCTGACTGTAATGTTTTTTGCGATGGCGGCATTACACGATATTTTTCTGGACGTAGACGTCGGCCTCCCTAGCCGTGCATGCAATGAAGGCGGCCGGTAAGCAACAGTGCCTATGCCCCTACATCGCGAAATCGATTATGGTTCGACCCTAAAGGTTGTCTAGTCAACTCTACCCAATACTTAGGTCAGACATGACGACGGCCGGACGGGAATCGACAATGCTGAGTCAACTGGCAGCTCCAGAGAAGGGCCATTGGAAAAGGCTCCATGGTTGAGGATTTGAATGACGTTCAGAACGGAAAGGTATGAGCGGTGCACAGAATGGCCTTACCCCTTTCCCTGATTACGTTGGACGGCTATGTATTACCAGCAGAGTAGGAGTGACACGCGTACAGCATCAGCTCTCGAACTTTTATGGGCCACTCCTTCTGGATCCCTACGCTACTGGGTTAGCTGAGACTACGTCGAAGTCATTACCAGTTAGCTCTGAGCGAAGTCGATGGTTCAGTAATACTTGAATAATCGCTCGCACCGACTCTATGGAAGGAATAATTTTCCCTTCGTCATCAAACGCAATATTCCATTGTCGCTCTTGGTTCACCTGACGCAGTCTTGCCATGTACGCGGCGTCATTGTAATAGCCCCGCTCCTGTACCACGGCCATCCTGCGTAGGTGCATGGTGTTGGTGCCCACATGACCGACGAGCACCGTCATGTCAGAGAACACGGCTTGGAAGCCTGCGTCTGCCTGGAGGTCGGTGAAAGAAGTTAGGTAGGTTTGCTTGTATTCCAGCACAGATTCGAAATTGCCCTTATTCGTCACCAAAATGCTGTCGTTGATTACGAAAAAGTCGAATCGTTTCGGAATGGTGAAGGCCTGATCGTGGGCTAGGTCAAGTTGATTGCGGTTGAGCACCAGATTCATCATGCTCGCTCGTTTTTTTACCTTCCAGTCATTTGCGAGGCGGCAAACGCAATGCAGAGTATCTTCACCTACGGTCAGGCGAATTAGATAGCCAAGACTGCCCTCAAGCTCGGCTTCGTCTTCGATTAGATGCTCTTCCGGAGGCTGACTCACCAGATTCTGAAGTCCAGGGAAAATGGTCTCATCAGTTTCAAGGTGAAGACAGGAGCTTTCGTTGATGGTCGCCAGCAAACCGTATTCGTCGACCTCTGTGCACCGATCGATCCATACGTGGGCGATGCGCTTCAGTTCCGCTGCCAGCTCTGGCGTTGTCACAACAGAGGAGGCACGAAAGCGAGCATTCTTGCTTGTGCTTTTTTTAAACGTCCAAACGCTTAGCGCAGCGTTATCCAAATCAAGTCCACGAAGCCTTTTTAATGCTTCAGCTGTTTCCATTACTTACTCCTTTTTTGTAAGAACGTATATTCCCTGGATTACACAAGATTTCAGCGTGTCGCCAGGATGAATCTTCGTTTTGGCGAGTGCGATTACGCTGCGATCTTTGCCTGATGTCATCACTTCCAGCTCGTGAAGCTGCCAGCCTATGGCTAGAAGAAGGGGATTCATGAGTATTTGACCTGATCTATAGGTAATCAGGAACATCCATACAAGAAACACTAGAAAGCCATAGAATTTGCCGTCACTGCCCAGATCAAGTCCCATGAAGGACACGACATAAGGAAATACGTAGTTGATCAAGTCGTTGGGAACGGTCTTGGCTTCCTTGACGGTCAGTTCATGATCTGCCGGTAAGCTTTTTAGCACCCATGTAAAGAAGGCAAGGCTCAGCAAGCACACGATGAACAGGGTGAGGGAGCGGCCGCCATTCATCAGAATAGGAAGCGTGCAGTTCTGAAATGACCAGCAGAGCGACTGTTTCCAGCTGGCTTCGGAGAAGTCCTGAAGCAGCAAAATCACACTCAGCGGAAAGTAGGAGCCCAGGAACAGAAAAATTGCCGGAAGGATTTTAACCTTCATCGTGTCTGCTCCATGACCTGAAATTATTGACATTGATTTGCACTATGCCAACAAAATGCGAGCTAGGGAACAGAGCGTTTCAAGTATGAATAGCCCAAATATCCATGAGTTCTGCGCCGATGATCAACCGTCTGCAATGTCTTGCGCCGTTCAGCAAACGTATTCCTTGCCTTTACAGAGAACGTGGCACCTCTCAAGCCCTAAAGGCCGAAGTGAAAATGCCTAACAAAGTAAACCTCCTGTAAACCTATTTTTGATTCTCATTAGTTCTGAAGCCCTTTTCCAGCAGGCTTCAGGAGCATGCTTTCGCCTGATTTTTCTCATTCCGTCCATTTGTTTTTTCAAAGAAAACAATTAGTTAATGCTTCTGTCTGGATCATTTATTTGCCATTTTTGTCATTTTTTTGAAAGCCTACAGTCGGTATCCCGAGTAATGCATTGCTTCGGCTTAATACGAAGCATTACTATTCACGCCCTTTCCTCAGCACGCCGCAATGATCCCCATGCTGCCCCGCAGACCCGGCTTTCTCGAGCATTACGAAGAGTTGATCGGCACCTGGACCCGCCGCCTGCGCAATCGCTCGCAGGCCGAGGATCTGGCGCACGACACCTTTGTGCGGGTGCTCGAGTCCGATTCGTCGGCGGTGCAGCAACCCCGGGCGTATTTGCACCAGACGGCGCGCAACATCGCGGTGGACGGCTATCGGCGTGAGGACCGGCGGGGTGCCATGGAGTCGGAGGCGATCGATCTCAGTGAGTCGCCGACCGGTGACCCGGAGCATTACATGCATGCGATCCAGCTGGCCGATTCCATCGAACGGGCGCTCACCGAATTGCCGGTCAACTGTCGGCGGATTTTCGTCTGGCAGAAGATCGAAGGCCTGACTCAGGCGGAAATCGCCGAACGCCTGGGCCTGTCCAAGAACATGGTGGAAAAGTATATGATCCGCACCCTGCGGCATCTGCGTGATCGCCTGGACGGGGCGCAATCATGAGCCGCGGCGTCTTTTCATCCCCAGCCAAACAGGACATTCCATGATGGATACTCGTGATTGCGCGTGCGGGCAAACAACGGTGCGCGATGACGCGGCACGCTGGTTTGTGCGTTTGCAGGAACCAGCCGTCGATGCCGAACAATACCGGCGCTTCGACGCCTGGCTGAACGAACATCCGCAGCACCGTGACGAATTCCAGTTGCTGCAAGGCCTGTGGACGGCGGCGGATCTGCTGCCGGCGCCACGGCTCAAGGCCCTGTGTGAAACCCCGCCTGCACGTCGCGAACGCCGTCCTTTGTTGCGTTATGCCGTGGCGGCCAGCGTGGTCGCGGTGGCGCTTGGGCTCGGTCTGTTCAGTGGCTTGAATCACCCGGCGGGTTACAGCGCCGAATTCGCCACGGCGCTGGGCGAGCGTCGCCATGTGGCATTGCCGGACGGCTCGGTGATCGACCTCAACAGCCGCAGCCGCTTGCAGGTACGTTTCGAGAAGGATCGGCGGCTCATCGAGTTGACCGAAGGCGAAGCGATGTTCAGCGTCGAGCACGATACCTCGCGCCCGTTCGTGGTCGAGGCCGGCAGTGGCAAGGTCACGGTCACCGGCACCCGCTTCGATGTGCGCCGCGACGTGACGCAAACCCGGGTTGCGGTGGAGCAGGGCACCGTCAAGGTGCAGGGGCGCAATGCGCCGGACAACGAGTTCATCAACCTGACGGCCGGCCTCGGCACCCATGTCGATGCCCACGGTGTGGTGGCCCAGGCCTATGCGGTCAACCCGGCGGAGCTGACGGCGTGGCGCAGCGGCAAACTGGTGTTCAACAACGCCAGCCTCAGCGAAGTCGTCGAAGAGGTTTCCCGTTATCGCGAGAAGCCGCTGACCGTCGCCAACCCGACCGTGGCCAGTCTGCGCCTGACCAGTGTGTTCAAATCCGACAACACTGACGCCTTGCTCAAGGCCTTGCCGAATATCCTTCCGGTGGCCGTGCGCACCCACGCCGACGGCAGCCAGGAAATAATTTCAAAATAAAATTCAGGTTTTTTTCGAGTTCGTCGTCTTCCTGTTCAACTGCAACTGGTTTGCATTAACAGCCGCACACTCTTGCGATCCACAGGACTACGTACGACGTGAAAAACACCACTGCCAACAACAAAAAATCCCCTTGGTTGCCGCTGGCGCTCGCGCTGGCGGTCAACGCTGCGATGCCGATGGCATTTGCGGCCGACACCATTCATATCCGCGCGCAGCCATTGGGCCAGGCGCTGAGCGAACTGGGTCAGCAAACCTCGCTGCAGGTGTTTTTCAGCCCGGATCTGGTGGCCGGCAAGCAGGCCCCGGCCGTCGATGGCAACCTCTCGCCGGAGGACGCACTGCGCCAGTTGCTGCAAGGCAGCGGCCTGAACTATCAGATCAATGAAGGCTCGGTGACCCTGTCGCCGGCACCGACCGCAGCCGCCAATGGCCCGCTGGAACTGGGCGTGACCGACATCAAAGTGGTCGGTGACTGGCTCGGCGACGCCGATGCCGCCGTGGTGCAGAACCACCCGGGCGCGCGGACGGTGATCCGTCGCGAAGCGATGGTCGAGCAGGGCGCGATGAACGTCAGCGACGTTCTCAAGCGTGTGCCGGGCGTGCAGGTGCAGGACTCCAACGGCACCGGCGGCAGCGATATTTCGCTGAACGTCGGCGTGCGTGGCCTGACTTCGCGTCTGTCGCCGCGCTCCACCGTGCTGATCGACGGCGTACCGGCGGCGTTCGCGCCGTACGGTCAACCACAACTGTCGATGGCGCCGATTTCCTCCGGCAACCTCGACAGCATCGACGTCGTGCGCGGCGCCGGTTCCGTGCGTTATGGGCCACAGAACGTCGGCGGGGTGATCAACTTCGTGACCCGTGCCATCCCGGAAAAAGCCACCGGTGAAATCGGCACCACGCTGGAAACCACCCGCTACGGCGGCTGGAAACACATCGACACCGCATTCCTCGGCGGCACGGCCGACAACGGCATGGGCGTGGCGCTGTTGTACTCCGGGGTCAACGGCAACGGTTACCGCGAGCGCAACAACGGCAACGACATCGACGACGTGCTGCTCAAGACCCACTGGGCGCCGACCGATCAGGACGATTTCAGCCTCAACTTCCACTACTACGACGCCAGTGCCGACATGCCCGGCGGCCTGACGCAGAAGCAGTACGACGACAAACCGTATGACTCGGTGCGCGACTACGACAACTTCAGCGGCCGCCGCAAGGACGTGTCGTTCAAGTGGATCCGCCAGATCGACGAGCGCACCCAGGCTGAAGTGCTGACCTATTACACCGACAGCTTCCGTGGCAGCACCATCGCCGCCCGCGATCAGAAAACCCTGAGTTCGTATCCGCGTTCCTACTACACGCTGGGCATCGAGCCACGCGTCTCGCGGGTATTCGATGTCGGCCCGACCACTCAGGAAGTCAGCGTCGGTTATCGCTACCTGAAAGAGGCGATGCACGAGCAATCGAGCCGTCTGGCGCTGGTCAACAATGTGCCGGTGGTCACCCCGTCGTCCGACGGCCATGTGTTCCAGGACCGTACCGGTGGCACCGAGGCCAACTCGGTCTACGTCGACAACAAGATCGACGTCGGCAACTGGACCATCACCCCGGGCATTCGCTTCGAGCACATCAGCACCGACTGGCACGACCGCGCCGTGCTCGACACCGCCGGCAAACGCGTGCCGGAGAAAAACCGCAGCATCGAGAGCAACGAACCGTTGCCGGCACTGAGTGTGATGTATCACCTGTCGGATGCATGGAAGCTGTTTGCCAACTACGAAACCTCGTTCGGCAGCCTGCAATATTTCCAGCTCGGTCAGGGCGGCTCGGGTGACCAGACGGCCAACGGTCTGGAGCCTGAGAAAGCCAAGACCTACGAGATCGGCACGCGCTACAACGATGACGTGTGGGGCGGTGAAGTGACGCTGTTCTACATCGACTTCGATGACGAGCTGCAATACATCAGCAACGACGTGGGCTGGACCAACCTCGGCGCCACCAAGCACCAGGGTATCGAGGCTTCGGTGCACTACGACATGGCTGCGCTGGATCCGCGTCTCGATGGCCTGACCGCCAACGCCGGTTTCACCTACACCCGCGCCACGTACGAAGGCGAGATCCCGGGCTTCAAGGGCCGCGACCTGCCGTTCTACTCGCGCCAGGTGGCGACCGTCGGCCTGCGTTACGACATCAACCGCTGGACCTACAACATCGACGGTTTCGCCCAGTCCAAACAGCGCTCGCCGGGCACCGGCGTGAATGCCGACGGCAGCTTCAGCAACAACTACATCACCGAAGGCACGGCGGACGGGCAGTACGGCGACATTCCGGGTTACATGACCTGGAACGTGCGCGGCGGCTATGACTTCGGTGCGCAGCTGTCGAACCTGAAACTCGGCGCCGGGGTGAAAAACATCTTCGACAAGCAGTACTTCACCCGCTCCAGCGACAACAACTCGGGGATGTATGTCGGCGCGCCGCGTACGTTCTTCGTGCAGGCCAGCGTCGGATTCTGACGCTGTATGGCTCGTTCCCACGCTACGTGGGAACGAGCTGGCTCAGACCTTCAGCGCTTTCCCGCCAATTGCCACCGCTACCAGCAGCGCTGCCATCAACCCGAAGGCGAAACTCAGGCTGCTGGCATGGGCGACAAACCCGATCACCGCCGGCCCCACCAGAATGCCTGCATAACCCAGCGTCGTGATCGCCGGTACCGCGATACTTTCCGGCATCACCGTCTGCTTGCCCACCGCCGTGTACAGCACCGGCACAATGTTCGAGCAGCCGGCGCCGACCAGTGCATAACCGACCAGTGCGGCTTCCCAGCTCGGCGCGAACGTCGCCAGAAACAACCCCGCCGCTGCCAGCAAACCGCCGAACAGAATGACCCGCGTTGCGCCCAGTGCGCGAACGATCCGGTCACCGGTCAAACGGCCCGCCGTCATCGTCAGCGCAAACGCTGCGTAACCCAGGCCTGCATATGCCGTATCGATCCCGCGTTCCTGCGCCAGAAACACCGCGCTCCAGTCCAGCGCTGCGCCTTCGGTGAGGAACACGATGAAGCACATTCCGCCGATGAACAGCACGATCCCGTGGGGCACTGCGAACGCCGGGCCCGAGCTTTCGCTGCCGTAAGGCAACATGTGCGGCACAGCCTTGAACAGCGCCGCGATCAGCAACACGACCACCACCAGCATCGCCGCCAATGGCGACAACCCAAGGCCGAGCAGGGCGCTGACGCCTGCCGCACCGACGATCCCGCCGAGGCTGAACAGACCGTGAAACCCCGACATCATGTTCTTGCCGCTGGCCCGCTCGACGATCACTGCTTGCAGGTTCACTGTCGAATCCACTGTGCCGAGCCCGGCGCCGAACATGAACAATGTGGCGATCAACGCCGGAATCGACGACACCGTTGCCAGCAACGGCAATGCCGCGCAGATCAATAAAGTGCCGCCGGTGGCTACACGCCGACAGCCGAACCGCGTGGCCAGAATCCCCGCCAGCGGCATCGCCAGAATCGAGCCCACGCCCAGGCACAGCAGCAAGAGTCCCAGCGTCCCTTCATCGAGCCCGGCCCGCGCCTTGGCATACGGCACCAGCGGCGCCCACGCGGCGATGCCGAGCCCGGCGATGAAGAAGGCGATGCGCGTGGAGATCTGTTGCAGGCGTCCGGGGACGAAAGTGTCTTTGGGCGTGAGGCTGGTCATGGGAATCCTTGGCAAAAAACGTTTCAGCAGTGGACATCCTTGCACAGTGAGGCAGTGGGAGCGAGCCGGCTCGCCCCAGGCAAGGATTACGTTTTACAGTGGCATCTTTGGGCGACGAAAATTCAAGGGCCTGTTCATGACGCAGTTCTACGATGCACGGGGCAATATCTACGGCGTGGTTTCTCCGAGGCAGATGCGTGAGGCGGGTATCGATCTGCCAGCCAGCGCGCAAGAGGCGGCGTTATCCAGAGCCCTCTGGAGCGGGCAGGCCATAGAGACTTTTTGCCAATGGCCTGATGCGATTCGTCCCGCTGGCGCCAAACATCATCGCAGCGATGGTTTGCTGATCGGCCCGTTTCAATCCTCGCCGCCCTTCGATCTGTTGATCGTCAACACCGACGGCACGCTGGCCGAGCGCAGCGGTAACGGCTTGACGATTTTCTCCCAGGCACTGCTTGAACAAGCGCTGATGCCGAAAGAGGGCGCACCACTGCAGGTGCATCACGACAAACAGGATGCGCCGTCGCCCGTGCCGACTTCGGTCAAACCGGCTGAGGTGGCGGGCGTGCAGGGCTTCTGGCTGGATCTCGGGCAACCCGGATTCGGTCCGGCAGCCGTCGGTGCGCTCGGCGTTGAACCCGTGTCTTTCAATGGTGTTGAGGTCAATCGCATCGAGCCACTGGCAAAACTCGATCCCGCCTGGGCGCACAGCCAGTTCGTGCGCATCGGCAATCCCCACTGCGTGACGCTGGTGTCGGAGGAAGCCGCATTACCGAGCAACGAGCAGATGCTTGAATCGCCACTGACGGACAATCTGACCGCAATCGCCTACGCCACACCCGTCGGCGCCGGCCAGCCGTGTCCGGCCGGGGTCAATCTGCAATGGGCGATGCGCGCAGGCGATCAACGCATCGTTGCGCGGGTGTTCGAGCGTGGTGAAGGGCCAACGGCGTCCTCCGGCACCAGCGCCAGTGCGGTGGCGTCTGCGGCGTGGCGGGCAGGCTGGGTGTCGGCGGGAGAAGTGAAGGTGGTGATGCCGGGCGGGACTGCGCCGATTTTACTGGAGTCGCAGGACGGCGAACTGACCGGCGTGCGTCTGTTCGGCACTGCGCATCAGACAAAAAGGTGAAGTCCCTTTCATGATCGTCCCCCCGGGAACGATGGATCCCTTGGACTTCACTGTGAGCCGGTTCGCTGCGGTTGTCGCCTGTCAGATCTGACAGGCCGGCTCTATCGTTTTGCGATAAGGCCGGCCCGGTTCATAACCACGTCTCAGCCTTCGATGAACTCCACCACCGGCATCTGCCGCTTCATCAACACTTTGCCGCCACGGATCGAATACAACGGCAGGCCCTGGCTGCGGATCACTTCGTAATCGCTGTCCGCCGACAGGATCAGCAGGTTCGCCGGGCGGCCCTGTTCAAGACCATAGCGTTCACCAAGGTGCATGGCCTTGGCGCTGTTGTCGGTGACCAGATCCAGTGCGCTTTGCAGGTTGCGGTAACCGAGCATGTGGCAGATGTGCAGCCCGGCTTCGAGTACCCGCAGGATGTTGCCGTTGCCCAGCGGATACCACGGGTCGACGATCGAATCCTGACCGAAGCAGACGTTCATGCCTGCTTCAAGCAGCTCGTTGACGCGGGTCACGCCACGGCGTTTCGGGAAGGTGTCGAAGCGGCCTTGCAGGTGAATGCTTTCGGTCGGGCAGGAAACAAAACTGATCCCCGAATGACCGAGCAGGCGGAACAGTTTGGCGCAGTAGGCGTTGTCGTAGGAACCCATCGCCGTGGTGTGGCTGGCCGTCACGAGCGCGCCCATGTCGCGGCTGCGGGCCTCTTCGGCCAGCACTTCGAGGAAGCGCGAATGCGGGTCGTCGGTTTCGTCGCAGTGCACGTCCACCAGGCAACCGGTGCGCTCGGCCAGGTCCATCAGAAACTTCACCGAGCTGACGCCCTGATCGCGGGTGTATTCGAAATGCGGAATCCCGCCGACCACGTCTGCGCCCATGCGGATCGCTTCTTCCATCAGTTCGCGGCCATTGCGAAACGACTCGATGCCTTCCTGAGGGAACGCGACGATTTGCAGGTCGATCAGGTGACGGCTTTCTTCGCGCACTTCGAGCATCGCTTTGAGCGCGGTGAGTTGCGGGTCGGTGACGTCGACGTGGGTGCGCACGTGCTGGATGCCATGGGCGGCCAGGGACTGAATGGTTTTTTTCGCCCGGGCCTTGGTGTCTTCCTGGGTGATGGTGACCTTGCGCTCACCCCAGCATTCGATGCCTTCGAACAACGTGCCGCTCATGTTCCAGCGTGGCTCGCCGGCGGTCAGGGTGGCGTCGAGGTGAATGTGCGGCTCGACGAAGGGCGGCACCACCAGATTACCGCCGGCGTCGAGGTCGTCGGGGCCCAGGGTCGGCGCTTCGGTCTGGCGCGCGATGCTGCGGATCAGGCCATCTTCGAGGTGCAATTCGTGCAGACCTTCCTGGTTGCGCAGTCGAGCGTTGATGATGTGCATCGGGCGAATCCTTTTATAGATCTTGTAGAGGGGCGGCCGCGTTGCGGGCGCCGAGCAGGCCGGTCACTGCGATATACGTTAACGCGGCAACGGCGATCCCGACCAGCGGCGCGACCCACGGCGAGCCGAAGGCAGCGACGGTTCCGGCCGCGTAGGCCGCCAGTCCCGGCCAGTTGAACGCTGGCAGGCGCGCATCGGCAAGACGTGGATATTGACCGCGCCAGCGGAAGAAAAAGTCCGCCATGATCACGCCGCCAATCGGCGGAATCACCGTGCCGAGCAGGATCAGATAAGGCACCAGCATGTCGTACATGCCCAGCAGCGCGAGCGCCGTGCCGATCACGGCACCGACCAGGGTCACGGTCTTGCGGCGCCCGGTGCGCAGCAGGTTGCAACCTGCGACGGCGAAGTTGTAGATGGTGTTGTCCTGGGTGCTCCAGATGTTCAGCAAGAGCATCGCCATCGCCGCCATGGCGAAGCCCTGCAACAGCAACACTTCGACCACGTCGGGTTGTTGATAGACGATCGCGCCGTAAGCGCCGATCAGCACCATCAGTCCGTTGCCGATGAAAAAGCCAATGAGGCTGGCCAGCACCGCGACCCGTGCCGAACGGGAAAAACGCGTCCAGTTGGTGGCCTGGGTCGCGCCGCTGACGAAGGTGCCGAACACCAGTGTGATAGCGGTCGACCAGTCCAGCGAGCCGCTGGGTACGACGCTGAGCAATCCATCGAGGCCGCCGACTTTCATGGTGGCGACCCACATCGACAGCATCAGCAGCAACATCATCGCCGGCACCGCGATGTACGACAGAATCTCCAGTCCGCGATAACCGACATACGCCGTGGCGCAGAACACCAGGCCGAACAGCACCATCAGCCCCAGCACCGTGCCTTCGTTCAGGTCGAAATACTTGCCGAGCACCACCGCCGCCGTCGCAGTGCCCCAGGCGTACCAGCCGATCTGGGTGAACCCGAGAATCAGGTCGCTGAGTTTGCTGCCGACTTCGCCAAAACAGAAACGTCCCATCAGCACCGAATTCAGGCCGCTCTTGAAGGCGATGTAACCGAGGCCTGCGGCGTACACGCCGAGCAGCAGGTTGCCGATGACGATGACGGCGAGCATTTCACCAAAGTTGAATGCCACACCGAGCTTGCCGCCGGCAAACATGGTCGCGGTGAAGAAGGTGAATCCCAGCAGCACCATCGCCGTGGAGGCCAGGCCTTTGCGCGCATGCATCGGGACTTCACTGAGGGGGTAATCGTTGCCGGGATCGTTCTGCGTCATGGGGGCGTTCCTTGCTGGAAAGGGGAGGACGCGGGGGATGTTGCAGTGGTCGTGCCAACGCGATGTTGCGGGTATTTATAGACGAGACACGGATGATCGGCGCGAAAGCAGTGCATTTGGCGCCGTGCCGAACCATGGGGGAGCAGGGCGTCCCCCACGAGGTCATGGGATTCGATCAGAGGAACCGCAGCAGTGCGGCAACGATGGCTTCAGGTGCATCTTCTTGCACCAGATGCCCGGCATTCGGGATCGGGTGAAACTGCGATCCGGGGATCAACTGGTGCAAGGCCCGGCCGCGTTCGATGGGAATCCACTGATCCTCCTCACCCCAGAGAATCTGCACCGGGCAGCGAATCGTCGGGTACAGCGGCTGAGTTTCCAGTGTGTAGCGCTGGTCCATCTGCGCGATCTGCCGGTAGAACGCCGCTTGCCCCGGATCACCCAGCCACGGCTGCACGTAGGGCGCCAGTTCATCATCCGGAATGTCACGATGAATCGCCCCGCGAATATAGGTCGGGACGATGGCGCGCTGGATGTAATCGGGCAGGCCGCTGAACGCCGCTTCATGCTGGCGCACGTGCTGCACGAACGGCGAACCCCAGGGTGTCAGCGCGACCGGGTCGATCAGCGTCAGGGTGCGGTAATCCTTGCCATTGAGCAGATGCGCGCGCAGGGCGGTGGCGCCGCCGAAGTCGTGGGCAACCACGTCCGGGCGTTGCAGACCCCAGTGATCCAGCAGTTGCGCGAGCAATTCGTTCTGCACGCCCAGGGAGACATCGGCGTCCGGTTGTTCGGACCGCCCGTAGCCCAGCAGGTCGAAGTAGTGCACCCGATGCGTGGCAAAAAAATGCGGCGCGATGCGGTGCCACACGTAGGAAGAGAAGGGTGTGCCGTGCACGAACACCAGCGGCGGGCCGTCGCCGCGCACCCCGTGGCGAATCTGTCGCCCGTTGAAATCAAAGACCTGATCCAGCAGCCAGTCCGTCATGGGCCTGTCCTCTTGGCGGGTTCGAGCCAAAAAGCATAGGCGTAAAAAAACCACCGGTCTCGGTGGTTTTTTGGTGTCGCCGGATTCACTCGCCGCGATAGATGCAACCGCTGGTGCAGGTCTCGTGGATGCGGATCGCACTGAGTTCCGGCAGCAGGGGCTTCAATTCATTCCAGATGAACTTGGCCAGCACTTCGCTGGTCGGGTTCTCAAGGCCCGGAATATCGTTCAGGTAGTTGTGGTCCAGACGCTCGTACAGCGGCTTGAAAATCGCCTTGATCTCGGAGAAATCACGGATCCAGCCAGTGTGCGGGTCGAGGTCGCCGCTCAGGTGAATCGCCACTTTGAACGAGTGACCGTGCAGGCGTCCGCACTTGTGGCCGTCCGGTACGTGGGGCAGGCGGTGGGCGGATTCGAACGTAAATTCCTTGAAGATTTCCACAGTGATTTCAGCTCTGTTCAGATGGCGTTCGCCGCAGCGAATTCGGGCAGGCGGCGAGTTTATCAGCTTGTTCCCGGCTGTGCTGACTAAAGGGTCAGCAAGCGCTCGGCGAGGCGACCATTGGCAGTCAGTTCAAGGAACTCGTCACCCAGACGGCGGCTCTCGTCCATTGCCGCGCGCCAGTATTTCTGCCGGCTCGGTGCATCGCCCATGAAGCGTTTGAAGTCGTTACGGTCGGGGAGTTTGCCGTAGGGCAGGCGCGCCAGGTATTCCTTGGACGGCGCGAGCAACAGCACGTCCTGCAGGCGTTCCACCGAGGCTTTGCGCCAGGGCAGGGTCTTGTCGAACCAGCCCGGAATCACCCGGTCGGTGAAGTGCGGATAGAGCACGATGCCGTCGCCGTTGTAGGGCAGGTCGAGGTGATAGTCCAGCAGACCGCCATCGCGGAACGTGCCGGCTCCGGCGCCCGGCAGGTCGCGCACGCCTTCCATGACCATCGGGATCGAACCGGACGCGAGCAGCGCCTGGCGCAGGTTCCCGGCATCGAGGGCGACGAAACGCGACGGGAAGTCATTCAGCGCATGCACCGGCGGCGCCAGGCGCGGGTCGTGGATGATCAGCCGTTCGAAGTGCCGCGACAGCCGCGCCCGGCCCCGCAGGTTGTCGGCGATCACTGAACCCAGCGCCAGCCCGAGCCGGCCGCGATGATCGTCCGCCAGCCGCCCGTGGCTTTTGACCACCATGATGTTCAAGCGGTAATGGGCGTTGTCGAGCAGTACCGCATCGCGACCGTCAAGCAGGTCATCGAGCATGCGCTGCGAACTGCGGCTGACGTCGCCGATGGTCACGCCTTTGTTGAAGTTCTGCTCGGTGTACAGATGACCGAGGCGACGAATGCCTTCGGCGGCATCCGGCAGGCAGGCGCTGGCGAAGCGCCAGGAGCCCACCGACGCACCGATCAGCGAGCGCTCGCGCGGAGCCGCCGGCAGCCACTCGCCGAACAGCGCCAGATCCAGCCCCTGAATCCCCAACGCCTTCGGCCCACCGGCAGCGCCGGGCAGCGTGCCGACGTCGGCGGCGTTCAGGCCCTGGGCGCGGATGCGCGCCATGGCACGTGGGCCAGCCTTGAGGGTGAGGGCAGGGAACTTGATGTGGATGGCTGTCATACCGGTCTCGATCGTTAGCAAGCGAAGAATTATAAACACATGTTGCCGGCCCTGCGGGAGCGGGTTCGATGATGGCAGTTCAGTTTCAATTAAGTTCGAATCGCTAAGGTGTCCGCCAAGGAAGCACTACCAGATATCAGGAGACACTCATGAAAATCCTCGCGACCCTGTTCATCGCGCTCCTGTTCTACGGCCTGACCTCGAACCTCGCCCACACCCGCGACTTGCTTGCCGATGAAGCCCGAAAACTGATCGACGCTGGTACCATTGTGCCGATTGAGACCGTCAAGGCCACGGCCATGGCCCGCCATCCGGATTCGACAGTCATCGATATCGAACTGGAAAAGCGCTACGGCTTTTATCTGTACCAGATCGAGCTGAAAGATCCGCAAGGCGTGGAATGGGAAATGGAACTGGACGCGAGCGACGGGCTGTTGCGCAAGGATCATCAGGACACTTAATGAAATTGTTTTTGCCGTATTCATCGACGCGCGCCACGGGCCTTATGGCCCTGGCGCTCGTTGCGTTCTGCTCGGCGCCGCTCGCTCGCGACCTGAATCAGGACGAAGCCCTGCGCCTGCGTCAGCAGGGGGTGATTCTGCCGCTGGAGCAAGTGCTGCATAACGCGCTGGATCGCTACCCCGGCGCCAAACTGCTGGAAGTCGAGCTGGAAGAAAAACACGACGTCTACATTTACGAAGTCGAGTTGCTGACCGTCGACGGTGTCACACGCGAGCTGCATCTCGAGGCCGCCACCGGCCGTTTACTGAAAGACAAGGAAGATTGACCGATGCGTTTGCTTCTGGTGGAAGACCACGTTCCTCTGGCCGATGAGCTGATCGCCGGCCTGCAACGCCAGGGCTACGCCGTGGACTGGCTGGCGGACGGCCGTGATGCGGTTTATCAGGGCCGCAGCGAGCCGTACGACCTGATCGTTCTCGACCTTGGCTTACCGGGTGTGCCGGGCCTTGAAGTGCTGGCGCAATGGCGCGCCGGCGGGCTGGCGACGCCGGTGCTGATCCTGACTGCACGGGATTCCTGGGCCGAGCGCATCGAAGGCCTGAAGGCCGGCGCCGACGATTACCTGACCAAACCCTTCCATCCGGAAGAACTGCATTTGCGCATTCAGTCGCTGCTGCGCCGCTCCAAGGGGCAGGCCAACCAGCCGACGCTCAAGTCGGCGGGGCTGCATCTGGACGAGGGCCGCCAGTGCGTCGTGCGCGACGGCGCCGATATTCAACTGACCGCCGCCGAGTTCCGCCTGCTGCGCTACTTCATGCTGCACCCGGAGCAGATCCTTTCCAAAAGCCACCTCGCCGAACACCTCTACGACGGTGAAACCGAGCGCGACTCCAACGTGCTTGAAGTCCACGTCAACCACCTGCGCCGCAAACTCGGCAAAAGCGTGATCGAAACCCGTCGCGGCCAGGGTTATCTGTTCGGCGGACAAGCTTCGTGAGATCGATCCAGCGCCGCTTGAGCCTGGGTCTGATCAGCGTCATGGTGATCGTCGGCCTGGTGCTGGCGCAAACCAGCCTGTGGCTGTTCGAAGTGGGGTTGCAGCGTTACCTCGAAGCCGGCCTGCGTAACGACAGCGAGAGCCTGCTGGTGGCGCTGGTGCGCGGCCCGCAAGGCTTGCAGCTGGATGAGCGGCACTTGTCGCCGGCCTATCAGCGGCCGTTTTCCGGGCATTACTTCCGCATCGATTTCGCCGAGAGTCACTGGCGCTCCCGCTCGTTGTGGGATCAGGAACTGCCGCTGCTGGAACGACCAGGACTGCACAGCAACCTGCAACTGGGGCCGGACGGTCAGCAACTGCTGGTGCTGCGCTCGGATTACAAACGGCTCGGCCAGTCGATCTCGATCAGCGTGGCCCAGGATTACACGCCTGTGCGCGAGAGCTTCCAGCGCATGCGTCAGGTCGGGTTGGGGCTCGGGCTGGCCGGGTTGTTGCTGATCCTGATCCTGCAACGGCTGACCGTGCGCCGGGCCTTGCGACCACTGGAAAAGGCTCGCGAGCAAATCGCCCAGTTGCAGCAGGGCCAACGCTCACAACTCGATGAACAGGTGCCGGCGGAACTGGAGCCGCTGGTGGCGCAGATCAACCATTTGCTGGCGCACACCGAAGACAGCCTCAAGCGTTCGCGCAATGCCTTGGGCAACCTCGGGCACGCGCTGAAAACTCCGCTGGCGGTGCTGCTGAGCCTGGCCTCGAACGAAAAGCTCGATGCCCATCCTGAGTTGCGCAAGATCCTCAAGGAACAACTGGAACAGGTGCAGCAACGGCTTAACCGCGAGCTCAATCGTGCACGACTCTCCGGCGATGCGTTGCCGGGGGCGCTGTTCGATTGCGATGCGGAACTGCCGGGGCTGCTGGCGACGTTGAACATGATCCACGGCGAACACCTGGCATTGAGCTACGTCGCGCCGACCGGGCTGCAATTGCCGTGGGACCGTGAAGACTTGCTGGAATTGCTCGGCAACCTGCTGGACAACGCCTGCAAATGGGCGGATGCCGAGGTGCGTCTGAGCGTGGTCGAGACGGCGGAAGGTTTTGTGCTGAGTGTGGAAGACGACGGGCCGGGGATTCCCGAGGCGCAGCGGGCTCAGGTGTTCAGTCGGGGGACGCGGCTGGATGAGCAGACCCATGGGCATGGGTTGGGGCTGGGGATTGTGCGGGATATTGTCGAGACGTGGGGCGGGGTTTTGGTGCTTGGCGAAAGTGAGTGGGGTGGGTTGAAGGTAGAGATTCAGTTGCCTCGGCGTTAAACCCGCTCCCACAGGGATCTGTGGTGAGCGGGTTTTAGCGTCAGACCCGGAACTGATCCATAAGACTCTGCTGCTGATTCGCCAGGCTATTGAGCGACTGACTCACCCGCGCCGATTCATTCGCCTGCCCCGACAGCGATTCCGTCACATCACGAATCGTCGCCACGTTGTTGTTGATCTCTTCGGCCACCGCGCTCTGTTCTTCGGCGGCGCTGGCGATCTGCAGGTTCATGTCGCTGATCACCGTCACCGCATCGCCGATCTGGCGCAGTGCGGTCACGGCCTGGCCGACCTGTTCGACGCTGCCCTGAGCCTGACGATGGCTGTTGCCCATCGAACCGACCACGTCCTGGGTGCCGCTTTGCAGTTGCTCGATCACCTGGCGGGTTTCTTCCACCGATTCCTGGGTGCGGCGGGCGAGGTTGCGCACTTCGTCGGCGACCACCGCAAAGCCACGACCGGCCTCACCGGCGCGGGCGGCTTCGATGGCAGCGTTGAGCGCCAGCAGGTTGGTCTGCTCGGCGATGGCGCGGATGGTTTCCAGCACCGCGCCGATTTTCTCGCTGTTGGCGGCCAGGCCTTCGACCTGGATCATCGCGGCGCTCATGTCGGCGGCGAGGTGGTCGATGCTGGCGGTGGTGCGGTCGATCACGGTCAGGCCCTGACGGGTAGCGCGATCGGCATCTTTTGCCGCTTCGGCCGCTTGGGCGGCGCTGCGGGCCACGTCCTGGGCAGTGGCGCTCATTTCGTGGGACGCGGTGGCCACCTGATCGACCTGACGGTATTGTTGTTCCATGCCGGCGCTGGTCTGGGTGGCAATGGCCGAGGACTGGTCGGCAGTGTTGCGCGCGTCCTGCACCGAGCGTTTCACCTCGGCGATGATCGGTTGCAGCTTGTCGAGGAACCGGTTGAACCAACCGGCCAACTGACCGAGTTCGTCTTTCTTGTCATAGGCCAGACGACGGGTCAGGTCGCCTTCGCCGCTGGCGATGTCTTCCAGCATGTGGGCCACGCCAAGGATCGGTTTGGTCACGCTGCGTGCCATCAGCCACACCAACAACAGGCCGACCAGCGCGGCGAGCACGCCCAGGCTCAGTTCGATCAGCGTGCCGGAGGTGTTGCTGGCATCCAGTTGCTGCTTGAGCGCTTCGGCGCGGCTGACCAGGACTTTCTCCGGTACATCGAGCAGCACGCCCCACGACGGGCCACCGGGAATCGGCTGGAACGGCGACAGCACTTTCAATTGCGCATTGCTGTGCAGGCTGCTGACGGTTTTGCTCGAGGCCAGCAGGCGCAGCAATTCAGCGCCGCTGGTGGTGTCCACGGCGTCGAGGCGCTGGCTGAGTTTGCTGGCGTCCGGGCTGTAACCGGCGAGCAGGCCGGCAGGGCTGATGATGCTCACGGCGGTCTGGCCGTCATAGAGCTTTTTGCTGGCGCCCTGGCTGATCGCTTGCAGGCTGTTGAGGTTGATGTCCACCGACAGCGAGGCGATGACTTTGCCGTTGACCATCAGCGGGAACACGATGCTGGTCATCAGCACGTTTTGCCCGTCGATCACATAGAAGTACGGCTCGATCACGCACGGCTTGAGCGTGGTGCGCGGGCAGGTGAACCAGGCGTTGGCGGCCTGGCCGCTGGGGCCGGTGCTGGTGTCGGCCATGTCGCTTTCCGGCAGCGCCATCGAGGTCACTTTGCCCGGGGTCGGCTGCGACCAGTACAGGGCGAAGCGGCCCTTGTCGTTGCTGCCCAGTTCGGCCTGGCCGGCAAACAGTTCATCTTTGCCGTCCAGCGCGTTGGCTTCGAACACCAGCGACAGGCCGAGCAATTCCGGGTTGGCCTGCAGCGCCGATTTCACCTGACGGGTCATGTCTTCGCGTAGGTCGAAGGCATCGAGGAAGCGCTTCTCGGCCTGTTCGCGCAGGAACAGCACCTGCCGCGAGAAACCGTGGCCATATTGATAGGCGTCCATGAACTGCTGGCGAATGCCTGCCGCCTGAACTTCGCCCTGGGATTCGATGCGAGCCTGGGCCGACTCGGTGAGCATTTCCATGCTCGAAGCTTTCACCAGTTCAGAACTGTGCTCCATGCGATACAGCGAAAGACCCACCAACAGGGTCACGATACCGGCCAGGCAGAGCCCGGCGAGCAGGGTGATTTTCCATTGGATGGAAAGTTGTCTGAGCGACATGGAGACGTCCTTATTCGATAAATATCTGAGACTTTGCACTGTAACGGCCGCGTTTCGACTTTCTTTATGGCGCAAATGCAATATGGCGAATTGACGCACGTTGTGGCGGATATGCCATCGTTCGCAGTTTGATCATGGAAAGTTACACAGTGTCGCGACCGGTCGCTTTGACACTGCGCCCGCTCTGCGGCACAGTGCGCGCCCTTCTAATAAGACCCTCTATGCAAATCCGCTGGCGACCCTCGTGGCTTGCCGGACGGACTCATCCTGTCTGGCGGTGAATGGCTTTACCGTCGTGTTTTTGAGGTAGTGAAATGAATGCAGTGATTGCTGCGGTCGGCGTCATGCTGATCCTCAGCCTGTCCCGTGTGCATGTGGTGATCGCGTTGATCGTCGGTGCGCTGGTCGGTGGCCTGACTGGCGGCCTGGGCATCGACGCCACGCTCAAGGCGTTCAACAGTGGCCTGGGCGGCGGTGCGACGGTGGCGTTGTCCTACGCGTTGCTCGGTGCTTTCGCCGTGGCGATTGCCAAGTCCGGCCTGGCCCATGCGCTGGCCGACAAGGCCCTGGCGATGGTCGACCGTCAGCATGCGACCGGGGGCGGCAGCGTCAAATGGCTGCTGATCGGTCTGTTGTGGGTGGTGGCGATTGCTTCGCAGAACATCCTGCCGATCCACATCGCGTTCATTCCGTTGCTGGTGCCGCCGCTTCTATATGTACTGACCAAGCTGCAACTGGATCGCCGGCTGATCGCCTGCGTCATGACCTTCGGCCTGATCACGCCGTACATGGTGTTTCCGGTCGGCTTCGGCAACATCTTCCTCAACCAGATCCTGCTGGCCAACGTCAGCAAGGCCGGCGTGGACATCAGCCAGGTCAACGTCATGCATGCGATGGCGATCCCGGCGGCGGGCATGGTGTTCGGTCTGTTGATGGCGGTGTTTTTCAGCTACCGCAAGAAGCGTGTCTACGACCTGGAAAAGATCGAACAGGTGGAGCAGGTCAGCGTCGCCTACAACCCGATGACGATCGGCATCGCCGGCCTGGCTATCGCCGCAGCCTTCATTATTCAGTTGCTGCTGGATTCGATGATTATCGGGGCGCTGGCCGGGTTCCTGATCTTCTCGGCGTCGGGCATCGTCAAGTGGCGCGAGACTGACGGCCTGTTCACCGAAGGCATGAAGATGATGGCGATGATCGGTTTCATCATGATCGCCGCCTCAGGGTTTGCCGAAGTGCTGAAGGCTACCGGCGAGGTGCGCACACTGGTCGAAAGCGCGGCGGCGCAGATTGATCACAGCAAGGCCATTGGCGCGCTGCTGATGCTGCTGGTGGGGCTGATGGTGACCATCGGCATCGGTTCGTCGTTTTCCACAGTGCCGATTCTGGCGGCGATTTTCGTGCCGCTGTGCGTGCAGCTGGGTTTCAGCCCGATGGCGATTGTCTGCATCGTCGGCACGGCCGGTGCTCTGGGCGACACCGGTTCGCCAGCTTCGGACTCGACCCTCGGCCCGACCTCCGGCCTGAACATCGACGGCCAGCATCACCACATCTGGGACACCGTGGTGCCGACCTTCCTGCACTACAACCTGCCGTTGCTGGCGGCGGGCTGGATGGCCGCGATGGTCTTGTAAGCCCCAAACCGGATCGTTACTGCTCAGTGAGTGGTAACGATCTGGTTAAGACCCAGCTCAACTTTTGCTTTCGCGTGCCGTTAACGCCTTTAACCACGCCAATAAAACCAAAAGAGTGAGCACCCATGCGCCTGAGTCTCAAGGCTAAAGTCCTGTCCCTTGCCGTCCTTCCGGTCTTGCTCTTTGCGCTGGTGATCAGCCTGACCACGCTGTTCATCCTCCAGGAGCAGGCGCACAAGGAAGTCGAACAGACCCGCGAACGCCTGCTCGGCGACGCCAAGGCCACCCTGGCCAGTTATGTCGCCGTGGCCATGACCACCATCAAACCGCTGTACGACGCTGCCGCCCCCGGTGACGCCGACGCGCGGGCGCAGGTGATCAAACTGCTGTCGAGCATCAAGTACGGCAAGGACGGCTACTTCTTCGGCTACGACTCCGAGACCGTGCGCCTGTTCAAGTCCACCGACCCCGACGGCGTGGGCAAAAGCTTCAAGGACAACCGCGACCCGAACGGCGTCTACGTCAACCGCGACTTGGTGAAAGTCGCGAAGGACGGCACCCATTACCTGCAATACAGCTCGCCGCTGCCGGGTAACGCGCAGGTGCTGGTGCCGAAACTCGGTTACACCGAATACCTGCCGAAGTGGGACATGGCTTTCGGTACCTCGGTCAACCTTGACGGCATCGAGGCGCAAGTCGCGCTGGTTCAGGCCCAGGTTCAGGACCGAATGGAAGGCGTGGTGCTGAGCATCGTCGGCGTGGCGGTGATCGTGTTGCTGGTGATCGCGGTGGCGGGGCTGGTGCTGGCCAATACCATTTTGCGGCCGCTGACCCTGATGAAAGCCAACCTCGACGACATCGCGGCGGGTGAGGGCGACCTGACTCGTCGCCTGACCATCACCAGCCAGGACGAACTCGGTGAACTGGCCGGCTCGTTCAACCGTTTCGTCGACAAGATCCACGGTCTGGTGCGGCAGATCACCGAGATGACTTCGCAACTGACCGGGCTGGTGACGCAGGTCTCGGATCAGGCCCAGCGCTCCGATCAGGCCATGGAACGTCAGCGCCACGAGACCGATCAGGTGGCGACGGCGATCAACGAAATGTCCGCCGCCGCGCAGGAAGTTGCCAAGAGCGCACAGAACGCCGCTGTCGCTGCACAGCAGACCGACGAAGAAGGCCAGACCGCCAAACGCGTGGTGGCCGGCAGCATCAAGCAGATTCATGCGCTGGTGGACGACATCCGCAGCAGCGGCGTGTCCCTCGACAGTCTGCAGCAGGATGTGTCGTCGATTGTTGGCGTGCTCGGGGTGATCCGCTCGATCGCCGAACAGACCAACCTGCTGGCACTCAACGCCGCGATTGAAGCAGCACGGGCCGGTGAGGCCGGGCGTGGGTTTGCGGTGGTGGCGGACGAGGTGCGGGCGCTGGCCTCACGCACGCAGATCAGCACTCAGGAAATTCAGGGGATGATTGATCGCTTGCAGGCCGGTACGCAGTCGGCGGTCGAGGCGATGCGCCGTTCCAGTGAAGCGGGTGACGGCACGTCTGCCCAGGCCAATCAGGCGGGGGCGTCGCTCGACGCCATGGCGGATCTGATTGCGACCATCAACTCGATGAACGCCCAGATCGCCAGTGCTGCCGAAGAGCAGACGGCGGTGGCGGAAGAGATCAACCGTAGCGTGCATCAGATTGCGGTGGCGGTGGATAACGTGGCGGATGAGACCCAGTTGGGGGCGCAGACTTCGCGGAGTCTGGCGGATTTGGGGCAGCGGTTGGGCAAACTGGTCGGCCAGTTCAGGATCTGATGGCGTTGCTGGGACAGACCCTCACGGTCTGTCCCAATACGGCACCTCGCCAAAACACTCGATGAAAAAGTCGATGACCGTCCGCACCTTCACCGACAACCGCCGGCTCCCCGGCCACAGCACCGCAATCTGCTGCGGCTCGACACTGTTCGACACCTGAAACTCCCCCAACACCGGCACCAGCGTGCCCTCACGCACCGCCTCGCCGATCAGCCATGACGGAAACATCACCAGCCCCAGCCCTTGCACAGCGGCCTGGGTCAGGGTGTCGGCGTGGTTGCCAGTGATCGGGCCCTTGACCGAATACGGCGTCCACTCGCCCTGATCCTGACGGAAAAACCAGCGCTGCTGGCCGGTCGCGCCCTTGTAGGCCAGGCACTGGTGGCGGGCGAGGTCTTCGGGATGCTGCGGTGTGCCGAAGCGCTTGAGATACGCCGGGCTGGCCGCGACCTGAAACCGGTGCGGTGCCAGGATCCGCGCCTGCATGCTTGAGTCGTGCAGCGGGCCGATGCGGAACAGCAGGTCGGCACCTTCCTGCAGCGGGTCGATGTAGTGGTCGGTCTGCTGGATGTCCAGTTGCAGCTTCGGATAGCGCTCGCACAAACGGCCGAGCCACGGCGTCAAGTGGCGCTGGCCGAACACCACCGGGGCGTTGATCCGCACCAGTCCGGTCGGTTCGCTTTGCTGTTCCTGCAACGCCTGTTCGGCTTCTTCCAGCTGTACCAGCACCAGCCGCGCGTGGTGGCCGAGCATGCGCCCGGCTTCGGTCGGCGTCACTGCACGGGTGTGTCGATAAAGCAGTTGCTGGTTCAGCGCTTGCTCCATCAACTGGATCTGCCGGGAAATCGAAGAGGGCGCCACGCCCTCGCGGCGGGCGACTTCGGAAAAACTGCCGTGGTCGAGCACGGCCACAAACAGCCTTAGCGCCTTGAATCCCAGTTCGTTGAGCCCGTGCATCGTGTGTCCTGCTGTGCGAATTACGCAAAAGTGTTGTCCGGATGCTCCCATTTATCGCACAGCTGCGCCAGCCGATAATCCGCGCCATCGTGTCCTTCAGAGGTTTTTTAGATGCAGTCGTTTGATGAAGTGAGTGCTGCGCCGGCACCTGTCGCCCGGCCGGGTTTGCGCTTGTTGCTGTTGCCGTTGGTGATTCTGGCTGGCATGGGCTTGTCGGTGGAGGCCGGGTTGCTCGGGCCGCTGGGTGAGCAGGTCGGGCACCTGTGGGCGACCTTGAGCATCTTCGGGGTTGGGTCGGCGATTCTGTTTTTGCTGTTGCTGTTTGCGGGGCCGCAGAAGGGGCCGGCGCTGACGGATCTGCCGCGCTGGCAGTTGATCGGCGGGTTTCTGGGGCCGATGTACGTGGTGGTGCTGACGTTGGCGACGCCGCATATCGGGATTGCGATGACGATGATTGCGATTCTGTCGGGGCAGGTCGGCAAGAGTGTGCTGATTGACCATTTCGGCTGGTTTGGGGCTACGCGCAAGAAGGTCAATGCTGAGCGGTGGCTGGCGTTGGGGTTGATTGTGGCGGCACTGGTTTTGATTGCGCGGGGGTGAAGTGATGAGTCTGGTTATTTTGTTGGCTGTGGTGGTGTTGGCTGGCGCGGTGTTGAGTGTGCAGGCGGCGATCAATGGGCGTCTGGGTGAAACCGTCGGCGTTCTGCGCAGCAGTTTGTTGACGTTTGTGGTGGGGGCAGTTTCGACGGGGTTGTTGATTCTGTTTTTTGAGCCTGCGCAGGCGGTGAGTTTGTTGGAGGTGCCGAAGTGGCAGTTGAGCGGGGCGTTGTTTGGGGTGGTTTATATGATGGTGATGGTGGGGGCGGTGCCTCGGGTGGGGACTGCGGTGGCGACGGTGGCGGTGATTGTCGGGCAACTGGGGATGGGGATGTTGATTGATAATTTTGGGTGGTTGGGGAATCCGGCGATTGAGCTGTCTTCGAGTCGGGTTTTGGCGATGGTTTGTTTGGGGTTGGCGTTGGTGTTTATGTATCGCAGTAGCGTGCGGGGGGTTGATTGAGTACATATCCGTTGCTGCGGTAACGGCTTCTTAGGGTTCCGCCCTTACGGCGGGTCACTTTTGGCAAACGCCCCAAAAGTAACCAAAAGGTCTGTGCCCTGACGTACGGCCCTCGCTGTGGCTCGGGTTCCTTCGCTCCGGGATTGATCCGGGGGCATCGCCTACGGTTTGCTTCGCTGCACCTCCTCTCGATGCATGCGGCTTCGCCGCACGGTCGCTGCGCTCCCACCCCCGGACCAATCCCTCCACTCAGCCTGCCGACGGGCCTGTGCGTCAAAAGCGGTACTCGAGCTAACGCTCATTGTGGTGAGTGGTGGGGGAGTGAGTGATTTGGTTGTTGGGTGGTTTTCACCTTCTACACTGGTAGCACGGCTTGTTCTTTCAGCCTCAGACAACCACCACCAAAGGAGTCTGTTCCATGGCAGATAGAAAATGCGATTGTCCGGGATGTCGTTGCACGATCAAGGAGGGTGAGCATTCTTATGTGGCGCACGGTAAGCATTATTGCTGTGAGGCCTGCGCGCATCATCACAAAAGTGGCGAGGAGTGTTCTGGCAAGGGTTGCCAGTGCGCGCACCCGAAATAACCGTCTGTATGAAAAAGTGGAGCCTAGTCAGGCTCCACTTCCAGTTTCAGGCTGTCGTCGTCCAGGCGTTCGGTGTGGCGGACGGTGCCTTGCAGGCGTCGGCCTTCGACTCGGACGTCGACGGTTGTGGCCTGTTCGAGGTCTTCCGGCTGTGGGGCCGGGACGCGCAGGGCGAAGCAGTAGGGATCGTTTTCGACGGGTTCCAGGCCAACCGGGCAGTCGATGCTTCTGGTGACTCGGCCGGATACGGTGTCCAGGCTGTAGTCCAGGTGCGCCGGGCTGCTGATGGTCGTCATGTGTGTTCCCCCGAATTAGTCCCCACCTGCGCCACAGCTTAGCTTGCCGGTCGCCACGTGACATTTTCCACGCCGAATTTTTCCGCCGCGGGTTTGCTGGTCTTTTGCACCTTTTCCCGACCGAAACGCGGGATGCGGCCCACCCCGGCGTCGCAGCTTGCCCAGTGCCACGCCTCGGTGTTGTCCATTTTGTCCGAGCGGATAATGAACGACTTCGGCGCGCCGTGAAGGGTGTATTCGATGACAAACAGTTTTGCGTTGTTCATAAAGCCCGTCTTCCTCCCTGTGGTAATAGAAGGATCGTCGCGCACCGGGAAAATTCACTCGGATTGTCCGACGGTATCTATCAATGGCGAGCGAGGGGGCGGACTGGTTACCATGGCGTTTCCGTCAACCCCGATGAATGTTCGCCATGGCCCTCGCCGCGCCCCCCGATCTGAGTGATACCGATGTGCCGGTGCAACCGCTGGCCCGCACGTATCCGCGCGGGTTGTTCATCGAGCCGCACGAGCATGTCTGGGGGCAGTTGCTGTATGCGATGAGCGGCGTGATGTGGGTCGAGACTCCGCACGAGGCGTTGGTGGTGCCGCCGCAGCGGGCGGTCTGGTTGCCGCCGGGCGTGCCGCACGGGATTCGCGTGGTGTCGGATTTGCAGATGCGCAATATCTACCTGCGCCCGGCGCTGGCGGCGACGCTGGATGAAACGGTGCAGGTGATCGAGGTCGGCGGTTTGCTGCGTGAGTTGATTGTCGGGCTGGTGGAGCAGGGCGATAACGGCGATGCCGAGTATTACGAAGCGTTGGTCGGGCTGGCGCTGCTGGAGCTGAGACGCGCAAGGCGTTCACAGTTGAAGATTCCGCTGCCGGACGATGCCGACCGGCGGCTGATGAGTCTGTGTCAGGCGGTGATGGCTGCGCCGTCGCTGGAGATTCCTTTCGAACAACACGCCGAAAACGCCGGGGCCAGCGTGCGAACGTTGGCGCGGTTGTTCAAGGAGGGCCTGGGCATGGGCTTCGCCGAGTGGCGGCGGCAGGTGCAGTTGGCGACGGCGGTGGCGGAGTTGATTCAGGGCGTGCCGGTCAGCGCGATTGCCCGTGAGCTGGGTTATTCGCCGAGCAGTTTCAGCGACATGTTTCGCCGCGAGTTGGGTGTCGCGCCTTCGCAGTTCAGTGCAGGGCAGCTTCCAGGCTGATTTGGCCGAAATTCAGAAGTCCTTGGCCGGTGCCGGTCGCAGCCTTTCCCTAGACTTTGCCCATTCCCTTTATGTGGCGGAGTGATCCCATGAACTACCTGATTTCCCTGGGCATCGGTCTGGGCGTCGGCCTGCTGTATGGCGCGCTGGATTTCCGTTCCCCGGCGCCACCGGCCATCGCGCTGGTCGGCCTGTTGGGCATGCTGGCGGGCGAGCAGTTGTGGCCGATGGGCCGGCAACTGGTCAGTGGCTGGCTGTCCTGAATTTCCTTTTTTCATTCGGTGGATCAACTCATGAAAGCACTGCAATTCGATAAAACCGGCGACTTGTCTTCCCTGCGCTTCGTCGAGGTGCCGACGCCGGTGCCGGGGGGCGACGAGGTGCTGGTGCAGATCAAGGCGGCGGGCCTGAACCCCAGCGACGTGAAGAATGTGCTCGGGCGTTTCCCTTACACCACGCTGCCGCGTATTCCCGGGCGGGACTTTGCCGGTGTGGTGGTCGAGGGGCCGCAGGCGCTGATTGGTCAGGAGGTTTGGGGCACCGGGCGTGAGCTGGGCTTTTTCGCCGACGGCTCCCATGCGCAGTTCGTCAAACTGCCGGCCAATGGCGTGGCGCACAAACCTTCGCACCTGAGTTTCACCCAGGCCGCCAGCCTCGGTGTGCCTTACACCACAGCGTGGGATGCGCTGGAGCGCAGTCTGGTCAGCGCTGAAACCCGTTTGCTGGTGATCGGCGGCGGGGCGGTGGCGACGGCGGCACTGGCGCTGGCCAAGGTGCGCGGCGCGCAGTTGCTGGCGGCGGCGCGGCGGCCGGAGCAGGTCAAGGATTTGCAGGCGCAGGGTTATCAGACGATCCAACTGGACAAGCCCGAGGAGCTCGGCGCTCAGGTCAACGCGGTGTACCGCGGTGGCGCCGACGTGATCTTCGACACCACCGGGTTCTGGCTGCCGGCCTCGGTGCCGGCGCTGGCCCCGTTCGGGCGCATCGCGATCATCGCCGCGCCGGTGGACGGGCATGTGCAACTGCCGGCGCTGGCCCTGTATCGCAAGGGCGGTTCCGTGGTTGGCATCAACTCCCTGCTGTACGGCGTTGAAGCCTGTGCGGCGATGCTCGAACAGTTCGGCCGGTTCTTCGACGAAGGCTTGCTGCCACTGCCGCAAGGGCTTGTCGAAGCGCCGTTGGCCGAAGGACTGGCGCGCTATGCCGATGTGAATCAGGGCAGTGGCGACAAGATCATCCTGATGCCTTGATCCTCAGGCTTCAGGGACGCCGTTCTCCCACGCCGACCAGTGCTTCAGGATGTCCTGCACCAGCGGATGGCCCGCGCGGTAAAGGTTTTCCAGTGCCGGGACAAATCCGCCCTGATCGGCGTACTTGAGCAGGTTGTCCACTTCGCTGCCGCCCGGCACCGGGCGGTCGAAGTCGGAGCCGGCGCGCACCACGGCCAGGCGCTGCACGTCCACCAGGCCCTCGCGGCTGGCGCGTAGCAGGGCTTCGTAGGTGGAGTTGTCTTCCTGTTGGGTGGTGCAGTATTCGCCTTTGTTGTCGGTCAACAATTTGGTCCAGACCTCGGCGCGTTCGCTCAGGCGTGTGCCGGAGAACCAAGTGTTGCCCGCCAGCGTGTCGCACCGGGTGACCACCGGCGGCTGGTTGGCGGGTGCTGCCGGGTATTTCAGGCGCCACGCCGCCGATTCCTTGCTCTCGCTCAGTTCGACCTTGTGGCTCAGGGCGAAGGCCTTGGCCTGTAGTTTCGGGTTGAGTTCGAAGACTTCGGTCTTGTAGTCCAGCGGCGGTTTTTCATTCGGGCCTTTAGTGTTGATGCCGAGGTAACCGGTCGGCCAACTCGATGGCGCATCGCGCGAATCCAGTTCCCACTGGGTGCCGAACTCGACCAGATAATGCGCCCAGGCAGCGGTGCCGATGGTTCCGTGTTTGGGGCTGATGCCGGCAATCCCGGCGATCAGGAAGTAGCTTTTGCGCAGGTCGAATTTCGGCGACAGCGCCAGTGCCAGGGTCGAGGCGGCGGCGTTGGTCTGACCCATGCCGGTGGTCATCAGACACACCTGTTGCGTGTTGCAGCGGATGGTCGGGTACTCGGCGGACAGGCCCGGCACGCGGATTTCCTGCTTGAGTTCGAGACGATCGATCCAGTGCTGAGCTTCCGGGGCGAACATGGTGATCAGCACGACTTTCGGCTGAATCGGTGCCTCGGCCGCCCAGGCGGTGGAAGAGAGCAGGGCTGCGGTGGCCAGTGATACTCGCGTCATTGCTTTCATGATTGCTCCTGGATTCAGAACTGATAACCGATGCCGGCGTAGTAACCCCAGCCGTTGGAACGTGCGCGGAAGTTGCCGTCGCCGAAGTTCAGCTCGCTGCCGTCCTCCCAGTTGCCGCCGTTGTGGAAGTAACGGCCGACGAGGGTGAAGCGCAGGTGCGTGAACGAGTACAGCAACACGTTGGTCGCCACCGTGGCATTGGCGGTGCGCGCCGGGTTGTCCTTGTGCAGGTCCGAGCCGAAATCGAAGTTGGTGAAACCAATGTAGGTCAGCGAAGCACCGTTGCTGAACTTGTCGATCGGCACGATGTACTTCAGTTGCGCGCGGTAGCCGTCCCACGAATATTCGTTGCTGGCGCCGTAGTTTTCCCACTGGTAACGCCCGTACAGATTGGCCGACAGGTTGACCCGCGAGTGGGTGTCGATGTCGGTACCCAAACCGCTGTACAGCGTGTTGGCGCGGTTCTCTTTGCGGCTGCCGTGGTCGTAGATCCAGTCGAACGCCACGTACCATTCCTTGAACGGCCCGATGGCCAGGCTGCGGCCGGCGAGGTAGTCGATGGAGATGCGCGGTTCGTGTTCCATGAACACCGGCGAGCCGTGATCCCACACGCCTTTGTCGTGGCTGTTGCCGATGTTGAAGATCTTCGGAATGTCGACGTAGCCGTACAGCTCGAACGGGCCCTTGCGCCCGAAGTACTCATATTCCAGATAGATATCGTCGGCCGGTTGCGGGCCGAAGCTGATGTCCTTGCTGCCGATCAGCATCAGGTCCTGGTTGTACCAGTCCGACAGGTACGCGCCTTTTTTCGGCGGGCTGGCTTCGGGGCTGAGAGCTTCGCCCTGGGCAGATTCTTCGGGCAGGGCAGGTTGCGCCAGCGCGGTGTGGCTGAGAACTCCGGTAACGCCGGCCAGTAGCAGGGAAACAGCAACGGTGCGCGCACCACGACGGCGGCGGCAGGAAGAAACGTGCATTCAAAGTCCTTTTTGCGGATCAAGGCCCGAAAAAGCGGGCTTGTACGGTTCTGTAACGAAATTGTGAGTAACGGCGACTCGCAAACGTTTGCACAACCCGTACCAGTTTCGCAAGACGCTGAAAAACAGATCAATTCAGTGATTTACCTGGCCCTTCGGTCAGGCATGGCTCAGGCCTTCCCCGAAAGCACTCAAGCCCGTGCTCAGAACGGCTCGGAGCATCGCTCAAGCGGCTTATCGCACAAAAGTATTAACACTATTTAACCGGTGCCCCATCGCAGGGCATCAACTAGCGTGTGTCTGGAATAGACGGTTTATCTGATGACCGTCATACGCTTGATACGCGTGTCGGATCTTGCCGCAGTTGCACGCCTTCAAGGATGAATTGGCCACGAAAGGAGTAGCCCGTGGAAGCAAGGTTTGGTGTCGCCCTCGTTTCGCGTTTTTCCCCACTTTCCCTTGCTGTGCACCTGAGCGTCGCCGGGCTACTGTTCGGCGGGGTCAGTGAGCAGGCGTTCGCCACCTGCTCGGCTGCCGGCTCCACGATTACCTGTTCGGGTGTCCCGACGCTGCCGCTGTTTCTCAATGACTACAGCAGTGCCACCAGCGGTCTGACGGTCAACGTCACCAACGGCGCGCAGATGAACGCGACGCTCGGCGGCAAGGTGATCAACCTGACCGGGGCCAACATCAACCTGAACAACTCCGGCACCCTCGACCCGGCCTTGCTGGGCCTGGTCTCGATCCTCAGTGGCGGCGCGTTCATCGGCACCGGTGCGACCAGCACGGTGAGCATCGTCAACAACACCACCGGGCTTATACGCGGCACCGGCATGCTGCTCGGCCTCAACCTGACCAGCATCGACGGGTTGGGGATAGCCGTGAACAACTCGGTGTCGGGCACTACGACCATCACCAACGACGGCACGATTACCTCGACCGGGCTGTCGGTCGGCGGGATCACCCTGGCCGATACCCCGGTGGTCGGGGTGTATGGCGGTTCACAAGTCAACATGACCAACAGCGCCACCGGCACGATCAACGGCCGGGTCGCGTTCGAGACGTCGGTGGCGGGCAACACTTTCACCAACGCCGGTAACATCACCGGCGGCGTGTCGATGGGGGCGGGCAGCACCAACACCTTCTACGCGATCACAGGTTCCAGCGTTAACCAAGGTGACGGTGCGCAATTGTCCGTCGGCCTCGGTGGCTTGATCGGCGTCAACCTGACCTTCGCCCCGACCGGGACGATCGATGGCGGCGCGGCGGGTACCAACACGCTGATCCTGCAAAACCCGATCGGCCTCGGCGGCGGCACCACCGGCACCGGCACGGCGTCCAGCCTGGTCTACGTCAACTTCAACAACCTGACCCTCAACAGCGGCACCTGGACCTTGCAGGGGCCGTTGGTCAGCGGCGCGACCACCCTCAATGGCGGTGTCGCGCAGTTCAACGACAACGCGGCGTTCGGCAGCGGTGTGCTGACGTCCAACGGCGGGATTCTCCAGGCCAGCAACGCCGGACTGTCGCTGGCCAACCAGATCAACCTGGGCGCCGGCGGTCTGACCTTGCAGGGCATCAACGGCATGACCCTGAACGGGGTGATCTCCGGCACTGGCGGCCTGACCAAGATCGGCAGCGGCCAGATCAACCTCAGCGGCATCAACACGTACAGCGGCAACACCGTGCTCAACGGCGGTGTGGTGCTGGTCGGCAACAACCAAGCGTTCGGCACCGGCGGCATCACCGTTGGCGGTTCTTCGAGCATCTCGGCGACGACGCCGATTTCGCTGGCTAACGCGATCACGCTCAACAGCACCCTGACCGCAACCGGCACCGGTGCGCTGACCCTGGGCGGAGTAATCAGCGGCGCCGCCAACCTGACCAAAACCGGCAGCGGCAGCCTGACCCTCAACGGCATCAACACTTACACCGGGATCACCAGCCTCAGCGCCGGCACCTTGCGCGTCGGCAACAACAACGCCTTGGGCACCGGGGTGCTCAATACCAGCAACGGCACCAGCCTCGACAGCACCGGCAACGTGACCCTGGCCAACAACGTCGGCATCACCGGTGCGTTGAACGTGCTCGGCAGCAATGCTCTGACGCTGTCCGGCATCGTCTCCGGCACCGGCGCAATCACCAAGAGCGGCAGCGCCAGCCTGACCCTGACCGGCAACAACACCAACAGTGGCACCACTGCGCTCAACGGCGGCACTTTGTTCGTCGGCAGCAACACCGCGCTCGGCACGGGAGCACTTAACGCTGCGTCCGGCACCACCCTCGATGCAACGACGGCGGTGACGCTGGCCAACGCGGTTGCACTGGCGTCGGACCTGACCATCGGCGGCACTCAGGCCCTGGGCCTGAGCGGCGTCATCAGCGGCGCCGGCAACCTGATCAAGGGCGGCACCGCGAACCTGACCCTCAGCGGCAACAACACGTTCTCCGGCGGTACGGCGCTGAACAACGGGACGCTGATCGTCGGCTCCAACACCGCGCTGGGTACCGGCGCACTGACCACGGCGGCGGGCACTACCCTCGACGCCAGCACCACCGTGGCACTGAGCAACGCCGTCGCCCTCGGCGGCAACCTGAACATCGCCGGTAACGCCAACCTGACCCTCGGCGGTGTGGTCAGCGGCAGCGGCGGGCTGACCAAAAACGGCGCGGCCAACTTGATTCTCAACGGCGCCAACACCTTCAGTGGTGGCACCACGCTGAACGCCGGGACGCTCACTGTCGGCAACGCCGCCGCACTGGGCAGTGGCGCCCTGACCGTCGCGAATGCCGCGACCCTCGACAGCAACACTTCGGTCATCCTCAACAACAACGTTGCCCTCAACGGCAACCTGGCCATCGGCGGCAGCAACGGCATGATCCTGGGCGGCGTGCTCAGCGGCGCCAGTCAGTTGATCAAGAACGGCACCGCCAACCTGACCCTCAACGGCGCCAACACCTTCACTGGCGGCACGGCGCTCAACGCTGGCAGCCTGACCGTCGGCAACGGCGCGGCACTCGGCACCGGCACGCTGACCGTGGGCGGGGCGGGCGCAACGCTCAACAGCAGCGCCAACGTGACGCTGAACAACGCGATTGCGCTGAACTCCAACCTCACCGCCGGCGGCGCCAACCCGCTGACCCTCGGCGGCGTGATCAGTGGTGGCAGCAACCTGATCAAGACCGGCTCCTCGACCCTGACCCTGACCGGCAACAACACCTACACCGGTGCGACGTCGCTGAACGCCGGGACACTGATCGTCGGCTCCAACACCGCCCTCGGCACCGGCGTGCTCAACGCCGGCAACAACACCACGCTGGACGCCAGCACCGCGACGAGCCTGGCCAACAACGTCAACCTCGGCGGTAACGTGACCATCGGCGGCAGCAACGCGCTGACGCTCGCGGGTGTGGTCTCCGGTGTCGGTGGCCTGACCAAAAGCGGCCCTGCCGATCTGATTCTCAACGGCGCCAACACCTACTTCGGCAACACCGCACTCAACGTCGGCAAGTTGATTGTCGGCAGCAATACCGCGATCGGCAGCGGCGCATTGAACGCAGCGGCCGGCACCACACTGGATACCAACACAGCTGTCACTCTGGGCAACCAGGTCAACCTGGCCGGTGCGATGAACATCGGCGGCAGTGCCGATCTGACCCTCACCGGAACCGTCGCCGGGGCCGGCAGCCTGGTGAAAAACGGCGCAGCCAACCTGAACCTCAACGGCACCAACACCTACATCGGCGGCACCACGCTGAACGCGGGTACGGTGACCGTCGGCAACAGCTCGGCACTGGGGACCGGCGCCTTGACCGTCGGCGGCGCAGCAACGCTCGACAGCAGTTCGCCGCTGGCCAGCCTGGCCAACGCGGTCGTGCTCAATGCGGCGCTGAGCGTCGGCGGCACCCAGGACCTGACCCTTGGCGGCGTGATCAGCGGCGCAGGCCAGTTGATCAAGAACGGTGCAGCCAACCTGACCGTCAACGGCACCAACACCTTCAGCGGCGGCAGCACGCTCAACGCGGGTACGCTGACACTGGGCTCGGCCGCTGCGTTGGGCAGTGGCGATCTGACCGTCGGCGGCGCTTCGACGCTGGATACCAGCACCGGCATGAGCGTCGGCAACAACATCACCCTCAACGCCGGCCTGACCCTGGCCGGCAGCAACACCCTGAACCTCAGCGGCGTGATCGATGGCGCCGGTAGCCTGACCAAGGACGGTTTTGGCGACCTGACGCTCAGCGGCAACAACACCTTCACCGGTGCGCTGAACATTGCCTCCGGCAGCGTCACCACCGTGAGCAGCGGGGCGCTGGGCAACACCTCCGGCGCCAACATCAGCGCCGGCGCCAATCTCTATCTCAACAGCAGCGCCAGCCTCAATGGGCTGAGCGGCAGCGGCAGTGTGCAGATCGCCGGCGGCAACACCCTGACGGTGGGCGGCGTGAGCAGCACCAGCACCTTCGACGGCGACCTCGGTGGCAGCGGCGCCCTGACCAAAGTCGGTACCGGGACGCTGAACCTCACCGGCAGCAGCGGCCTCACCGGCAACACCAACGTCAACGCCGGTACGCTGAATCTCACCGGTTCGCTGGCCAGCACCCAGCTCAACATCAACAACGGCGCCACCCTCACAGGTACCGGTTCGGCGCTGGGCTTCATCACCATCAACAGCGGCGGTCATCTGGCGTTGTCCTCGGGCAACACCTTGTCCACCTCGTCGCTGATCCTCACGGCCAACAGCAATGTCGACGCGAGCCTCGCCACGCCTTCGACCAGCTCGCTGATGAACATCGGCGGCAACCTGACCCTCGACGGTAACCTCAACGTCACCGATGCCGGCGGTTTCGGTGTCGGTGTTTATCGCTTGTTCAACTACATCGGCGCGCTGACCGACAACGGCCTGACCGTGGCCGGTGTGCCGGTGGGTTACGGCCTCGGCGACATCCTCGTGCAGACCCTGGGTAACCAGGTGAACCTGGTGGTGTCGGCGCCGAACACCAACCTGCGTTTCTGGGACGGCAGCCAGACGATCGCCAATGGCACCGTGGATGGCGGCACTGGTACATGGACTGCCGGCGGCACTAACTGGACCAATTCCAGCGGCACGGTGAACCAGACCTGGGCCGGCGACTTTGCGGTGTTCCAGGGCACGGCGGGCACGGTGTCGGTCAACGGCACGCAACTGTTCACCGGGATGCAATTCCTCACCGATGGCTACAACGTGGTCAACGGCACGTCGGGGCTGTTGACCGCCGTCAATGGTACCGGTGGCACCACGGCGATGCGGGTCGATCCGGGCGTGACCGCCACGGTCGGCGTGAACATCGACGGCAGCGGCATCCTCAACAAACTCGACGCCGGCACACTGGTGCTCAACGGCGCCAACAGCTACACCGGCGGCACGCAACTGGATGGCGGCACATTGGTCGTCGGCAGCAACACCGCCCTGGGCACTGGCGCTTTGATCGCCAACGCCGGTACGCAACTGGACAGCAACACCGCCGTGACCCTGGCCAACGCGGCCACGCTCAACGGCAACCTCACCGTGCTCGGCAGCAATGCGCTGACCCTCAACGGTGTCATTTCCGGCACTGGCGGCTTGATCAAGAACGGTTCGGCCAGCCTGACCCTCGGTGGCAACAACGCCTTCCTCGGGCCGGTGGCACTGAACGCGGGCGGATTGATTCTGGCGTCGAACAGCGCGCTGGGCTCGGCCACCCTGAACGCGGCGAACGGCACCACCCTGGATGCCAGTGGCGCCTTCACGGCGGGTAACGCGATCAACCTGGCGGGCAACCTCGGCATCGTCGGCAGCAACGATCTGACACTCAGCGGGGCTATCAACGGCGCCGGCAGCCTGACCAAGAACGGCGCGGCCAACCTGATCCTGAGCGGGGCCAACAACTTCCTCGGCGGCATCACTCTCAATGACGGTACCCTGACCGCCGGCAGCAACGGCGCCCTCGGTCTGGGCAACCTGACCGTGGCCGGTGCGTCGTCGCTGGACAGCAACACCTCGGTGTCGCTCGGCAACAACGTGGTGCTCAACGCCAACCTGACCAACACCGGCAACAGCGACGTGGCCCTCAGCGGCGTGGTCAGCGGCAGCGGCGGACTGATCAAGAACGGCGCCTCCAACCTGACCCTCAACGGCATCAACACCTACAGTGGCGGCACCACGCTGAATGCCGGTACCGTGACCCTTGGCACCTCGTCGGGCCTGGGCTCCGGCGCGGTGACCGTGGCGGGGGCGTCGACCCTCGACACCACTGCGCCGCTGGTGCTGGCCAACAACGTCAACGTCAATGCCAACCTGAGCGTGGCCGGTAACAACAACCTGACCCTGGGTGGCGTGATTGCCGGGGCGGGCACCCTGACCAAGAACGGTCTGGCCGACCTGACGCTGTCCGGCAACAACACCTTCAGCGGCACCTTCGACGTGCAGGCCGGCAGCCTGACTACGCTGGGCAACTCGGCACTGGGCAGCAACGCCGGGGTCAATCTCGGCGCTGCGGCGACCCTCAACCTCGGCGGCTCCGGCAGCCTCGCCAGCCTGACCGGCAGCGGTACCGCACTGATCGGCGGCGGCAACACGCTGAGCATCGGCGGCAACAACGCCAGCAGTATTTTCGGCGGTGTGCTCACCGGTACGGGCGAATTGAACAAACTCGGCACCGGTACGCTGACCCTGACCGGCCTCAACAGCCTGACCGGCAACACCACGGTCAACGCCGGCACCTTGAACGTCAGCGGCTCGCTGGACAGCGCCAGCGTACTGGTCAACAGCGGTGGCACCCTGACCGGCGGCGGCTCGCTCGGCGGGGCCGTGACCGTGGCGGACGGCGGTCATCTGGCCGGCGCCACCGGCAGCACGCTGTCGGTGAATTCGCTGGTGTTCAACGCCAACTCAAACTTCGACGTCGGCCTCGGCGCCCCGGTTTCCGGTGGCGGCAACGCGTTGGTCAACGTCGGCGGCAACCTGACCCTCGACGGCACCCTCAACGTCAGCGACATCGGCGGCTTCGGCAGTGGCGTGTACCGGTTGATCAACTACACCGGCGGCCTGACCGACAACGGCATGCTGATCGGCACCGTGCCGGGCAGCGTCACGCCGGGCGATCTGACCCTGCAGACCGCGCTGGCCAACCAGATCAACCTGCTGGTCACCGCACCGGGCGTCACCGTGCAGTTCTGGGACGGCAACCAACTCGTTGCCAACGGTTCGGTGGATGGCGGCAGCGGCACCTGGGGCACCGGCACCACCAACTGGACCGACGTCAACGGCACCACCAATCAGGCCTGGACCAACAGCTTCGCGGTGTTCCAGGGCGCGGCGGGCACCGTGACCGTCAATGGCGCGCAAACCATCACCGGCATGCAGTTCGTCACCGATGGCTACAGCCTGCAGAACGGCACGGCCGGTTCGTTGAATCTGGTCAACGGTTCGCTGGGCAATGCCACCGTGCGGGTCGATCCGAACGTCACCGCGACCGTGGGCGTCGCGCTCAATGGAGCCGGCACGCTGGGCAAATACGACACCGGCACCCTGGTGCTCAACGCGGCCAACGGCTACACCGGCGGCACCACGCTCAACGGCGGCAAGATTGTGGTTGGCAACAACGCGGCCCTCGGCACTGGCGTATTGACCGCCGCCAACGGCACGGCGCTGGACAGCAACACGGCGGTCAGCCTGGCCAACGATGTGGTGCTCAATGGCGGACTCACCGTCGCCGGCTCCAACGCATTGACCCTCGGCGGTGTAGTCAGCGGTAGCGGCAGTCTGATCAAGACCGGCGCATCGAGCCTGACCCTCAACGGCAGCAATACTTACAGCGGCGGTACCCAACTGTCTGGCGGTTCGCTGATTCTGGGCAACAACAGCGCGATCAGCAGCGGCGCTCTCAGTGTGCTGGGCAACGGCACCGTCGACAGCACCTCTGCGCTGCAACTGGCCAACGCCATCAACCTGGGGGCGCAACTGACCCTGGCCGGCAACCAGAACACCACGTTGATCGGTGCGATCACCGGCAGCGGCAGCCTGGTGAAAAACGGCGCTGGCGACCTGGTGCTCAGCGGCGCCAACACCTACAGCGGCGGCACGACGCTGAACAGCGGCAGCACCCGTGGCGACACCAGCAGCCTGCAAGGTGCAATCGTCAACAACGCGGCGCTGACCTTCGAGCAGAACAGTGACGGCAGCTACACCGGCAATCTGACGGGCGCCGGCACCCTGAACAAAACCGGCACTGGCGCCTTGTTGCTCACTGGCAACAACACCTTCACCGGCAACACCGCCGTGCAGGCCGGTACGCTCAACGTCAACGGCGTGCTCAACAGCGCCAACGTCAATGTCGCCAGCGGTGCGAAGATCGGTGGCAGCGGTCAATTCGGTGGGACTGTGCAACTGGCCAGCGGTGCGACGCTGCTTGGCGGCAGCAACGCCGCACCGTTGTCGGTTGGTTCACTGGCGTTGTCTTCGGGGACGAATCTGGACTTCACCCTCGGCTCGGCCGCCAGCTCCACGACCGTGGTCAACGTCGCCGGCAACCTGACCCTCGACGGCACGCTGAACATCACTAACGCCGGTGGCTTCGGCGTCGGGGTGTATCAGCTGTTCAGCTACGGTGGCACGCTGACCAACAACGGTCTGGTCTACGGCAGCCTGCCGGTTTCGGCGGCCAATCTGACCCTGCAAACTGCGCTGGCCAATCAGGTCAACCTGCTGGTGCAAGGCACGCCGGGCGAAGTGCAGTTCTGGAACGGTGGCAAGACCAACCCGGACGGCAGTATCGGTGGCGGCAACGGCGTGTGGGGGCCTGGCACCAACTGGACCGACCCGACCGGCACTCAGGCACTGGGCTCCAACGGCCAGTTCGCAGTGTTTGGCGGGCAGGGCGGGACGGTCACCATCCAAGGCAACCAGAACTTCACCGGGCTGCAATTCCTCGTCAACGGCTACAGCCTGGAACCGGATGCCGGCGACACGCTGACCCCGGTCAACGGGCCTGGTGGCACCCCGGCGCCAATCCGCGTGAATGCCGGCGCCAGCGCGCAGATCGATGTGCCACTGATCGGTACCGGCGGTATCGAGAAACTCGACTCCGGCACGCTGATCCTCACCGGCGCCAACACTTACAGCGGTGGCACCACGGTCAGCGGCGGTATGCTGATCGGTAACACCACCAGCCTGCAAGGCAACATCATCGATAACGCTTCGTTGGTGTTCCAGCAGAATACCAATGGCCAGTTCAATGGTGTTCTCAGCGGCCTCGGTGCGCTGGCCAAGCGCGGTGTCGGGACTTTGCTGTTGACCGGCGATCAACCGTTCAGCGGCACCGTGTCGGTCGATCAAGGCGTGCTGCAGGTCGGCAGCCGTTCAGCGCGGGCCTCCCTGGGCGGACAAGTGACCGTGGCCAACGGCGCGGCCCTGAGCGGTAACGGCAGCGTCGGTTCGGTGGTCAACCACGGTGTGGTGGCCTCCGGTGGCGCAGACGGCACCTTGAGTGTGGCGGGCAACCTGACCAACGCTGCCGACGGTGTACTGGCCCTGACCGTCAGCTCGCCCACCGCTACGCCTCTGGCTGTCGGCGGCACTGCAACCCTGGGCGGTGGCCTGCAAGTGAACAGCCTGGCGCCGTTCACCGGCAACACCGTGTATTCGCTGATCACCGCCGGCGGTGGGGTGACCGGCACCTTCAGCGCAGCCGATCTGCCGCAATATGCGTTCCTCGACACGGCGCTGGTGTACAGCCCTGACGCGGTGAACCTGGTGGTCAGCCGCAACGGCAATTCGTTCGCCGACGTCGCCGCCACGAGCAACCAGCGCAACACCGCCTCGGCGTTGATGAGCAACGGGCCGGCGGGTGCTGCGTTGCAGAACGAGATCGTCAACCTCAGCGTGGCCAGCGCGCGTCACGCTTTCGACAACCTGTCCGGGGAGATCCATGCCAGCACCGCGAGCGCGGTTCTCGAGGATTCACGCTTTGTGCGTGAAGCGGTCAATGACCGTATGCGTCAACCGACCTGCAGCGCGTCGGATGATCCACGCCGTACATTGGCACCGAGCGACACCCAACTGAGCAGCAACGGCTGCCACGGTGAAATGGTCGGCTGGGCCCGGGCCATTGGTGCCTGGGGCGACATGGGCGGCGACAGCAACACGGCGAAAGTCGATCGCAGCCTCGGCGGTTTCATGCTCGGCACGGACAAGCAACTCGACGATCAATGGCGCGCCGGGATGGCAGCGGGCTACACCCGTGGCAACCTCAACGCCCACGATCGCAACTCCGATGCCAAGGTCGACAGCTACCACCTGGCGGGTTACCTGAGTTCGCAGTTCGATGCACTGGCCGTGCGCCTCGGCGCGGCTTACAGCTGGCACAGCATCGAGACCAAACGCGACGTCAGCGTCGGTGCCTACAACGATCGCCTGAAAGCTGACTACGATGCCCGCAGTGCCCAGGTGTTCGGCGAAGTGGGTTACGCCATCAATGCGGCAGGCGTGGCCATCGAACCGTTCGCCGGCCTGGCCTACGTCAACTACGACAGCGACACCGCCAAGGAAAAAGGCGGAGTGGGGCGCCTGAAGGGCGATGCCGATCAGGACATCACCTACTCGACCCTCGGCGTACGCATCGGCAAGTTGGTGACCCTGGCCAACGGCAGCCAACTCACGCCACGGGCGGCGATCGGCTGGCGACATGCCTACGGTGATACCAAACCTGACGCCGACCTGACCTTCATCGATGGCGGCGCGTCGTTCAGCACCCAGGGCGTACCGATCGCCAAGGACAGTGCGCTGCTCGAAGCCGGCGTGGACTTCCAGATCAGCCCGACCGGCAAGCTCGGCATCGGATACTCGGGTCAGGTGTCCAGCGACAACAACGACAGCGCGATGACCATCAGCTTCAGCCAAAGCTTCTGATCATGGTCGAAGCACTTTAGCCGCCCGAAAGGGCGGTTTTTTTTGGCTAAATACGCTCGAATCCGTGATCTCGGATCATGAGTGTCAGTTCGGCGGGTTAGTCGCAGGAAGAACGGCGGCAGGTGTTGTTTTATCCACGCATGTTTGGAACCCGACTTTGCAAAGTATGGCGTCATACCAGGCTCCGCTTTTGCTTGCTGTCGAAGGTTGTGCCCGCGCACTGGAGGACTTCATTTGCAGTTGCAGCTCAATCTCTACTCGCCGATCTGCGGCCAGGCACTCTTTGAGCTCGACGGAACCGAGATTCCTGGGGCAGTTCGATTTGGGAAAAAGCGAGCCTTGCCCAGTACTCTTAACCGGGACCGCTGGCACGCCGATGAACAGACTCTCCAACTCTGCATGCACACTTTCTGCGCGTCGCAAAGACAAGGCCGCGTTTGAATCTCCCGATTTCATGACCGGTGTTCTGTCCGTGTATCCGATGATTTTTGCTGACAGGATGTGTAAGTGATCCTTTTCGAGCTTTTGTTTGGTTTCGCTGCTGAAGGTGATCAATTGTTGCTTTCCGCTTGTGCTGACTTCGTCTTCGTAAGTGTCAAAAAGTGCATCGGAGTTAAGCGTGTGGCAGGTACTGAAACTGGCTTCCTTATTGGAGGCTTTCAAAACTTTCAAGCCACTGCGATCCAACTCGATTCTGGCTTTTGGTGACCAGTCTTTTCCGTTGTATGCAAGTATTTCCACGAGACTCCGTTCGCCCAAGCCATGCCAGAGAATATTGAAGTGATGAACGATGTTGGTTTGACTGCCGCTTTTCAGGCATCCGTAGACGGAAATATCGAATTCCTTTGCAACATCGCTGACGACTTTCTGGTTCTCTTCACTCAACGCCAACGAGACATCCTTCTGTGCGATGCCGATGAATCCGAAGGTGCTGCCAATGATGAGGCCCATGACAGGCACCGCCACTGCAATCGGCAGAATCAAGGCAGTGATGAACGTGGCCACGCGCATCCTTGCACGTTGGCGAATCTGTTCAATCGTCGCGCCGGCAGCGTCAGGTTTCCAATAGATGATTGAAAGGAACAACAGGGCGCCACTGAAGACGGGCGCTGCGAGTGGTGAAAAATCATGCATTAAAAGGGCGACGATGATCAGGCAGCCGATAAAAACAAAACACATGAAAACCGCGAAGGCTTTGTCCATTTTTTTGGAGCTTTTAGTGAAGTCGTGCGCGAAATACACGCCCAGAAATCCGAAAAGCAACCAGTAGAAATAGAGCAGTCCGAAGCCAAGCGCGATAAAAATAAACACCAGGCTGTCGGCGAGAGTTAATCCTGTGGGGAAGAAGTTGATGATGAAGGCGCAGTAGCCCCAGGTAATTCCTATACCCAGCGCCACTATCAGTTTGGCAGCCAGCGTTCCGTGTTTTTCCACTGCATCCAGTAACTCAGACATGTTCTTCCTTAAATGGTGTAGAAGCGGGGGGACGTGACCGTCCACTCGGCGAGCGCCGATTCTGGTGGACTGCACACTGATGTCAATATGCCCAATCCTGTTCAGGGTGTGACGCACTCGCAGCTCCATTGAGGCCCTCTGCTAGAATTCGCCCCAGTCCCAGCCAGGAGATTGCCCCGATGAGCGAGCCCATTCGTCTGACCCAGTACAGCCACGGCGCCGGTTGTGGCTGCAAGATTTCGCCCAAAGTGCTGGAGGTGATCCTCGCCGGCAGCGGGGCGCAGAACCTTGATCCGAAATTGTGGGTCGGCAACGCCTCGCGTGATGACGCGGCGGTGTACGAGATCGATGCCGAGCGCGGCGTGGTGTCGACCACCGACTTCTTCATGCCGATCGTCGATGATCCGTTCGATTTCGGCCGGATTGCCGCGACCAATGCCATCAGCGATATCTACGCCATGGGCGGCGATCCATTGATGGCCATTGCCATTCTCGGCTGGCCGGTCAACGTGCTGGCGCCGGAAGTGGCGCGCGAAGTGATTCGTGGCGGTCGCGCGGTGTGCGATGCGGCGGGAATTCCCCTGGCGGGCGGGCATTCGATCGATGCACCGGAGCCGATTTTCGGTTTGGCCGTCACCGGATTGGTGGAAAAACGCTTCATGAAGCGCAACGACACCGCCACCGCCGGATGCCTGCTGTACCTGACCAAACCGCTGGGGATCGGCATCCTCACCACCGCCGAAAAGAAGGGCAAGTTGCGCAACGCTGATATCGGTCTGGCCCGGGACTGGATGTGTACGCTGAACAAACCCGGCAGTCGCTTCGGCAAACTGGCCGGCGTCACCGCGATGACCGACGTCACCGGTTTCGGCCTGCTCGGGCATCTGGTGGAAATGGCTGACGGCAGCCACCTCACCGCACGCATCGTCTATGACCGCGTGCCGCGTCTGGACAGCGTCGAGTATTACCTCGAGCAGGGCTGCGTGCCGGGCGGCACCTTGCGCAATTTCGACAGCTATTCGGACCGGCTCGGGCGGGTGCAGGAACTGCACAAACGGCTGTTGTGCGACCCGCAGACCAGCGGTGGATTGCTGGTGGCCGTGACCCCGCAAGGCAACGCCGAATTTCTCGCCGTGGCGGCGGAGCTGGGCTTGAGCCTGGAGCCGATTGGCGAACTGGTCGAGCGACAGACCCACGCCGTCGAGGTGTCTTGATGGACCCTGACTACGGCGATTACCGGGACATTTTCCTCAACGACCGACCGCTGATGGATGTTCGCGCGCCGGTCGAGTTTCACAAAGGTGCGTTCCCCGGCGTGGTCAATCTGCCGCTGATGAATGATCTGGAGCGGCAAAAGGTCGGCACTTGCTACAAGCAGCATGGCCAACACGCTGCCATCGAACTGGGCCACCGCTTGGTGTCCGGCGCGGTGAAGGCCGAACGTATCGAGGCCTGGGCCGAGTTTGCCCGGGCCCATCCCGACGGTTATCTCTATTGCTTTCGCGGCGGCTTGCGCTCGCAGATCACCCGGCAATGGCTCAAGAGCGAGGCCGGGATCGACTATCCGCGCATCCGTGGCGGCTACAAGGCGCTGCGCAATTTCCTGATCGACACCCTCGAGCAAGCCGTGACCCAGTGCGATTTCGTGTTGCTGGGCGGCATGACCGGCACCGGCAAGACCGAACTGTTGGTGCAGTTGGACAACGGTCTGGATCTGGAGGGCCACGCCAATCATCGCGGCTCAAGCTTCGGCAAACGCGCCACGGGGCAACCGTCGAACATTGATTTCGAAAACCGCCTGGCCATCGACCTCCTCAAGAAACGTGACGCTGGCATCGGTCAGTTCGTGCTCGAAGACGAAAGCCGGGTGGTCGGCAGTTGCGCCTTGCCGCTGCCGTTGTATCAGGGCATGCAGCAATACCCGATGGTCTGGCTGGAAGACAGTTTTGAAGATCGGGTGCAGCGGATCCTGCGCGATTACGTGGTGGACCTGTCGGCCGAGTTTTCGGCAGTGCACGGCGAGCAGGGTTTTGCACTGTTCTCTGAACGGTTGCTCGAGAGCCTGAACAATGTGCAGAAACGTCTGGGCGGCGAACGCCACCGAAGGATGCTGCTGTTGATGGAAGACGCATTGGCAGAGCAGGGGCGCAGCGGCGCAGTGGATTTGCACCGAGGCTGGATCGAGGGATTACTGCGCGAATATTACGACCCGATGTATGTGTTTCAGCGCGAGAAGAAGGGCGCGCGGATCGAGTTTGCCGGAGAGCGCGGGGCGGTGATCGAGTATCTGCGCGAGCGGTTGAATCACAAACGCTGAAGCCGGAGACCCGGCACCGGCTCCAGAACACTCAAGTCGGGCAAGTGACCTTGCCGTTATCCAGCCCCTGCTTGTAACTGTGGCTCTGCAGGCTGGCCTTGCCGTTGTGCCAGGTCAGGGTCAGCACGTACAGCGAGTCATAGTCGCCGGACGCCCAGTCCTCGGTGATGGACTGTTTCTCGCCAACAGCCTTGCCGGCGACCTTGTTGATCAGCTCCGGCAGGTAGCCGTGGGACCAGGCGGTGTAGATGGTCGAGTTGTGATACTTGTCGGCGGTCAGCTCCCGAGCCAGGTCGCTGGTGTCGTTGGCCGAGAACTCGATGTTCACCGGCAGGCCGAGCTTGATCGCGGCGGGGCTGATGGTCATCAAGGGGCGGATGTAGCTGTAGGAATTGTCCAGCTCGCCTTCCTCGACATTGCGCGTCGGGTTGGCGGCGAACACGTAGTCGGCCTTGCCGAATTTCTCCGGCAGCAGCGTCGACAGCTCGATGGCGCGGTTCAGGCCCTGGCAGTTGAGCTGGCCGAGGCCGCCGGCAGGTTTTTCCCCGTGGCGCAGGAAGATCAGGGTCTGGGTGCCGTCCACCGGTTGTGCGCGGCTTTCGCTGGACTCGAGCGACAGGAACAGCGCGCTCACCGCCAACAGAGAGGGCAGGGCCACGTAGGCGCGATGTTTGAAGCGTTTGGCGACTTTCATCAAGTTCGTCATGAGATCAGGATTCTTCAGCGTGTTCGGTTAAGGCTGACAAACCTCTACACCACGGGCTGCCGGGGCCGGGTGTTTTTCCCTGTCTTGATTGGCTTGCTTGGAGCCCCCGCAGGCCTTTTGGTTCGATCCGCTTGCCGGGGCGCACTCTAAAGGCATCGCCCAAAGGCTTGAGGGAAGGTTAGCGACAGGATGTTGCGGAATTAAGTAAGCGTGGTGTCCACGGCAAAAAAGAACCCGAGCCAGAGCGGAAAACGTGGATTATGCTCAGGCCTTTCATTTTGTGACTGGATGCTACACATGACCGATCTGTCCGCGTTCCCGATCACCCAGAAATGGCCGGCGCAGTACCCTGACTGGATTCAGCTCTATTCCCTGCCGACTCCCAACGGCGTCAAGGTCTCGATCATGCTCGAAGAGATCGGTCTGCCCTACGAACCGCACCGTGTGGGGTTCGACACCAACGACCAGATGTCCCCGGCGTTCCTGTCGCTGAACCCGAACAACAAGATCCCGGCGATCCTCGACCCTCACGGTCCGGATGACAAACCGCTGCCGTTGTTCGAGTCCGGCGCGATCCTGATTTATCTCGCCGACAAAAGCGGCCAGTTGCTGGCCCAGGAAGGCGCGCTGCGCTACGAGACGATCCAGTGGCTGATGTTCCAGATGGGCGGCATCGGCCCGATGTTCGGCCAGCTCGGCTTCTTCAACAAATTCGCCGGCAAGGACTACGAAGACAAGCGTCCCCGTGACCGCTACGTCGACGAAAGCAAACGCCTGCTCAACGTCCTGAACGCACGCCTCGAAGGGCGCGACTGGATCATGGGCGAGCGCTACACCATTGCCGACATCGCCACGTTTCCGTGGGTGCGCAACCTGATCGGGTTCTACGAGGCGGGCGATCTGGTCGGCATCAAGGACTTCCCGAACGTCACCCGGGTACTGGAGCGTTTTCTGGCGCGGCCGGCCGTGGTGCGCGGGCTGACCATTCCCTCATAACCCTATGGGAGCCGGGTGCGCGGATTATTGCGCGCCCGGTAATGCACTGTTGATTGATCCAGGTTTGTACCCCGTCCCCCGCAAGGCATAAGCTTCGCCCCCTACGACTTTCGTCTCATCTGCCCGTTTTCAGGAAAGGCCCCATGTCCAGTCAGTTCCCCGAAGCACGTCCACGCCGTCTGCGCCGCAATGCGAGCCTGCGCAGCCTGTTCCAGGAAACCGAGTTTTCGCTCAACGATCTGGTGCTGCCGATCTTCGTCGAAGAAGAGATCGACGACTTCGTGCCGATCAAGAGCATGCCCGGCGTGATGCGCATTCCGGAGCGCAAGCTGGCCAGCGAGATCGAGCGTTACGCCCGGGCCGGGATCAAGTCGGTGATGACCTTTGGCGTATCCCATCACCTGGACGCCAACGGCAGCGACACCTGGCGGGAAAACGGTCTGGTGTCGCGCATGTCGCGGATCGCCAAGGACGCCGTGCCGGAAATGATCGTGATGTCCGACACCTGCTTTTGCGAGTACACCGACCACGGTCACTGCGGCGTGATGCACAACCATGAAGTCGACAACGACCAGACCCTGATCAACCTCGGCAAACAAGCGGTCGCGGCAGCGCGTGCCGGTGCCGATGTGATCGCACCGTCGGCCGCGATGGACGGTCAGGTGCGGGCGATTCGCCGGGCACTGGACGATGCCGGCTTCACGCAGATTCCGATCATGGCCTACTCGACCAAATTCGCCTCGGCGCTCTACGGCCCGTTCCGCGAGGCCGGTGGCAGCGCGCTGAAAGGCGACCGCAAAAGCTATCAGATGAACCCGATGAACCGCCGCGAAGCCCTGCGTGAATCGTTGCTCGACGAGCAGGAAGGCGCCGATGCACTGATGGTCAAACCGGCGGGCGCGTACCTGGACATCATTCGCGACATCCGTGAAGCCTCGAACCTGCCGCTGTCGGCGTATCAGGTCAGCGGCGAGTACGCGATGATCAAGTTCGGCGCCCAGGCCGGGGCCATCGACGAGGATCGTGTGGTGCGCGAAAGCCTCGGTGCGATCAAACGCGCAGGTGCGGATCTGATCTTCACTTACTTTGCGATGGACCTGGCCCTGGCCGGGATCTGATCCGTCAGGGGCAACTGAAAAACGGCCGGATCCCGTGGTCACGGAAATACCGTTCGATCACCTTCGGATCCGCGCTGTTGTCGGCAATCGCCACATAGGTGTCCGGGCGCAACAGGTAAAAGCCGTTGCGCCCCAGTCCCGCCGTTTCAAACGCCGGGCGCCAGTCGAACACGTGCAGCGGCAAGTGGTGTTCATTGCACCAGGCGATCATCTCGTCGCTGGTGTCGCCGTACACATGCACCTGCCAGCATGGATTGCGCAGCGGTTCGTAATTATCCCCCTCGCCATCATGGGCCCACGGCAAGCGGTCGCCGCCGTGCACATGCCCGGCCACTCCCTCGCTCAACGCCATGCCCCGATAATTGACGGTGATTTGCGAGACGGTGCGAAACAGGAATTCGCGACTGGTTTCGAATGAGGCCATTTTCGGGATCAGGAACGGCGCCAGCCGCGTGCGCAACAGATCGGCCATGCGACCTTCGGCAGTCACAAAACTGAAGACTTTGTCAGTGGTCGAGACCAGTCGCCGGGCGAAGGCGATGCGTTCGGTTTCGTAGCTGTCGAGCAGCTTCGCCGTGGCGCCACCGCTGAGTACCGCCGCGAGTTTCCACGCCAGATTGATCGCATCGCCGATGCCGGTGTTCATGCCTTGACCGCCGGCGGGGCTGTGCACGTGCGCTGCGTCGCCGAGCAGAAACGCCCGGCCCTTGCGAAAGTGGTCCGCCACGCGATGATGCACGCGGTAGGTGGAGAACCAGTTGACGTCCTCGATGTGCACGTTCAAGTGCTCGATGGCGCGGCTGCTGACATCGGAGAATTCCAGGGTTTCGGCGCGATCCGCACGCTCGTCGCGTACCGTGCCGATCAGCCGCGCACGGCCTTCGCCGGCCAGCGGAAATACCGCCAGAAAATCCGCCTCATCCAGGTCCAGATGCAACTCGCCGTTGAGCGCCGGGCCGCTGGCTTGCACGTCGGCGACGTAGAAAATCTGCTGATAGGTGCCACCAGGAAAACCGGTGTCGAGGGTTTTGCGCACCACCGAACGGGCGCCGTCACAACCGGCCAGGTAGCAGGCCTGGCAGATCTCCTGCTCGCCATCCGGCAGGCGCAAATGTGCGGTGAGGCCGTCGCCGTTTTCCGTGAAGCTTTCGAGGGTGGTATTGCGCTCGACGAACACGTCGTAGTCTTCGAGGCGGTCGATCAGCAACCGCTCGTGTTCGTCCTGCGGGTAGATTTCCAGGAAGGCGTAAGGCGTCAGGCCTTCGCCGATGCGGTTAAGCGGCAGTTGTGCCACGGGGTTGCCCTTGACCCAGAAATTCGCCGCCGCCACCCGGTGCCCGTTGCGTACCACGGCTTCGGCGAGATCCAGTTGCCGGTACAACTCCAGCGTGCGCGCCTGCACCGCCAGCGCCCGTGAGGTGGTACCTGGCATGGAGCTCTTGTCGATGATGCGCACCCGCACGCCCAGTTTGCTCAGCCACAGGGCCAGTACCAGTCCGGTGGGGCCCGCGCCGATGATCAGAACGTCACTGCGGTTCATGGTCTGTCCTCCTCGCGTGCCCTTTGCCACTGAGTGTGCAGCAGCAAGTATGGATCAGCAGGCGAGGGCGGCCAGTCGGCCTGCCAAACGGGACGATGGAACAGCGCCGCCGGCCCGCAGTCCTATCCTGCACCCTGCGATTGAGCGTAGGGTTAACCCGCCTCAACGGACTGGATGAAGCGTTATGCACACCCCTCGATTATTCGTCAGCCTCGCTGCATTGCTGGTGCTGGCCGGTTGCGCAGGCCAACGCGGGCAGGAACCGGCCCCGCGTTCGCCGGCCGAGGTCAAGGCGCAGATCGTGCGTTTGCTGCCAGCGAAAACCGTCGACCGCCAGGGCTGGGCCACGGACATCTACACCGCGTTCGCCGCACAGGGCATCAGCCCGACCACGCAAAACCTGTGTTCGGTGCTGGCCGTCGCCGAGCAGGAATCCAACTTTCAGGTCGACCCGCCGGTGCCCGGCCTGGGCAAGATTGCCCGCGACGAGATCGACCGGCGCGCGGCCAAGGTCCATATCCCGAGCCTGTTGGTCAGCGGCGCCTTGCAGGTGCGCTCGCCCAACGGCAAGAGCTACAGCGAACGCCTGAGCGCGGCACGCACCGAGAAAGACCTGAGCGCCATTTTCGATGACTTCATCGGCATGGTGCCGATGGGGCGCACGCTGTTTGGCGGCTTCAACCCGGTGCACACCGCCGGGCCGATGCAGGTCAGCATCGAATTCGCCGAACAGCATGCCAAGGGTTATCCGTATCCGGTGAGCGGCACGATTCGCCACGAAGTGTTCACCCGTCGTGGCGGCATGTATTTCGGCATCGCCCATTTGCTGGGGTATCCGGTGAGTTATCGCGAGCCGCTGTACCGCTTTGCCGATTTCAACGCCGGGTGGTACGCCAGTCGCAACGCGGCGTTTCAGAATGCAGTCAGTCGCGCCTCGGGCGTTCCGCTGGCGCTGGATGGTGACCTGATTCGCTATGACTCGATCATGCCGGGCACGACCGAACTGGCGGTGCGCAAACTCGGCAAGTCATTGGGTATGCGCAATCCACAGATCCGTGACCAGTTGGAGAAGGGCAACACGCTGGGATTCGAGGAGACCAGGCTGTATCAACGGGTCTTTGAACTGGCGGACAAGGCAGAAGGCAAATCATTGCCCCGGGCGGTGCTGCCGGGGATCGTTCTGCAGAGCCCTAAGATCACCCGCAAACTGACCACTGCGTGGTTCGCCAAACGGGTCGATGAGCGCTATCGGCGCTGCATGGCCAGGGACTGAAGCGGCAAAAAAAGACGTAAAAAAACCCGGCTGAAGGGAGCCGGGTTTTTTCTGGATTGCTGCGGTAAAGCCCTTCATTCAGGCAACGCGGCGTTCGATCAGACGATCCGAGCCACCTTCGGCAACGCGACGTTCTTGCAGACGATCCGAGCCACCTTCGGCAACGCGGCGTTCTTGCAGACGATCCGAGCCACCTTCGGCAACGCGGCGCTCTTGCAAACGATCCGAACCACCTTCAGCGACGCGACGTTCCAGCAGACGATCCGAGCCACCTTCGGCAACGCGGCGTTCCAGCAGACGATCCGAGCCACCTTCAGCGACACGGCGTTCCAACAGACGATCCGAGCCACCTTCGGCAACACGGCGTTCCAGCAGACGATCCGAACCACCCTCGGCAACGCGCTGTTCGATCAAGCGATCCGAACCGCCTTCAGCGATCATGGTGTGGGCAGGTTTGGCGGCAAATGCGTTGAAGGCCAGAACCGAAAGGGCAATGCTGAGGATGACTTGGCGTTTCATGATTTTGTGCTCCGGGGGTGTTGTTTGTTTGGTATGGAGCAGATGTTACGCCCGGGATTTTTTAAGAGAACTTCATTGACGTGATGGTGAACATCGACGCCGATGATGGTTCTTCAGAGCACCTTCACCGCTCGGCCAATCGCCTGGATCGGCCCGGTGGGTTTGCCGATCGGCGAACCATTGGCGCCTTCCAGCGTCAGCTCGAACAACTGGTTAGGTTGCAGCGGCGGCAGCTTGTCCAGCGGGATCGACAGCGCTTGCCCCGGCTTGACCAGACCCAGCGACACCGGGCCTTGCCAGCCGTCGGCCTTGGTCCAGAACTCCAGCGCCTTGTCCGCCGGCACCTCGACCACGCCCAGCGGAATCAACTGAATCTCCCGGGGACTGCTTGCCTGGATCACCCAGCCCGGCGCCTTGTCCTGCGGGGCGACCAGTACCACCAGATAACTCGGTTTCGGCGTGGTCTGCGTCAACAGGATCGAACCCAATAACAAGGTTGCGGCCAACCCGGCAGCGCTCAAACCGCGCCACAGTGACAGGCGGTTCCACCATGAAATCTCTGGCGCCATCTTATGGGTGAGTTGCCCGACACTGCGTTCAATGCGTTGCCACAACTGCGACGAGGGCTGATGCGCCGAGGCGAGGTCGGTCAGTTCCAGCAGACGCCGTTCCCAGGCATCCACGGTCGCTTGCAGCTCGGGCTCGTTCGGCAGGCGTCGCTGCACTTCGGCGCGTTCTTCGGCCGAGAGCGTGCCAAGCGCGTATTCGCCCGCCAGTTCATCGCGTTCCTGCGCCGATTCGGTGGTCATCCCATGCACTCCCGCAACGCATTGAGGCTGCGTTTGATCCAGGCTTTGACGGTGCCCAGCGGTGTGTCGAGGCGTTGGGCGATCTGCGCGTGGCTGTAACCGTCGACGTAGGCGTGAAGGATGCAGCGGCGCCGTTGCGGTTCCAGTTGATGCAGGCAGCGGTGGATGCGCGTCGATTGCGCCAGCGCGTCGAACCCGGCGTCAGTCTCCGGTGATTCGTTGTGTTCGTTCAGCGATGTTTCCCGGCCATGATCGCGCAACACATTCAGCGCCAGATGCCGGGTCACGCTGAACATCCAGCCTCGGGCCGAACCGCGCGACGGATCGAACCCCGACGCGCCGGCCCAGATCTTGATGAACGCATCATGGACGATGTCCTCCGCCAGCGCCGTATCACGCACCAGACGCCGGGCCACACCGAGCAGCCGCGGACCTTCCTGCACGTACAATTCGCGCAGCGCCTCGCGCTCACCGCGAGAACAGGCGGCGAGGCGGGCTTCGTAATCGAACAGGTTTTCGGGCAAGGGCATGTCCTGCAATCTAGCAAGCATCGACCAAACGTCCAGTCAGGTTCAGTTCACCGCCCAGAAAATGTAATCGGCCTGGTACTTCACCACTTCCTGTTTACCCTTGTTTGCGGCCGTGCATTCGCTGCCCGGCGCCACACCGCCCTTGAGGGCGACACGCTGGATGTAGCTCACGCCGCTCATCGCGCCTTTGCCTTCAGCGGGGTTGGCCTTCACCAGTTGATAGGGCAGGTTGCCCGGACTTGAGGGTGCAACGGCCAGTTGCGTGCCGGTGACTTTCGAACCGTCCTGCGCCTGCCAGGTGGCCGGTGGGCCGAAGTAGGTGCCGACCTGCTTGCCGCTGCGATCGTTGAGCACCGCTTTCGGGCCGACGAACACCCACTCGGTCTGGCCGGCGACATTGGCCTTGTCCCGGCATTCGTAGGTGATCTCGCCGACCCCCGTGGTCTCCAGGGCGATCTTGTGGCCGTCCGGCACCTTGATCGCGTCGGGATAACTGCTTTGGGCAAAGCTTGTCGAGGCGACAGCGAGCAAACCGGTGAGGCCAATCAATTGGGTGATGTTCATCAGTGTTTCTCCGAAAAGGGTAAACCGCTGACAGCCGAAAGAGGGCTGTTACAGGGACTACCCGTGACGGAGCGGTTTGGATGCAGGGCTCATGAGAAAATTTTTGCAGCCGTTGCAGATCCCTCAATTTGGCGTGCCTGCACGAGCCCGGAAGCCTTGAGCAACGCCTGGGTATAGGCATGCTGCGGCGCCGCAAAAATCTCGCGCGACGCTCCCTGTTCCACCACCTTGCCATCCTTGATCACCATCAAGTCATGCGCCAGCGCATGCACCACCGCCAGGTCATGACTGATGAACAGGTACGTCAAGCCATGGCGGATCTGCAACTGTCGCAGCAATTCCACCACCTGTTTCTGTACCGTGCGGTCCAGCGCGGAGGTCGGCTCGTCGAGCAGAATCAGCGCCGGTTCCAGCACCAGCGCCCGGGCGATGGAAATGCGCTGGCGCTGGCCGCCGGAGAATTCGTGGGGATAGCGATGCCGGCTCTGCGGGTCGAGGCCGACTTCCTCCAGCACGCGGATCACCGCCGCTTCACGCTCCTCGGCCGTGCCGATGCCGTGGGTCAGCAGGCCTTCGGCGATGATCTGCTGCACCGACATCCGTGGGCTGAGGCTGCCGAACGGATCCTGGAACACCACCTGGATCTGCCGGCGCAACGGGCGCATCAAACGCTGATTGAGCAGGCTCAATTGCTTGTTGCCGAACCGAATATCGCCCTCGGATTCCACCAGCCGCAGAATCGCCTGGCCCAGCGTCGACTTGCCCGAGCCGGACTCGCCGACAATCCCCAGGGTCTTGCCCCGTTGCAGACGGAAACTCACGCCGTCCACGGCCTTGATGTATTCCTGGGTGCGGCTGAACAGCGCCTTGGGCAGCGGGAACCAGACTTTCAGATCGTCCACCTCCAGCAGGTTGTGATCGTAGCGGCTCGGCACCGGCGCGCCGGATGGTTCCGCCTCGATCAGCAGGCGGCTGTAAGGATGCTGCGGGGTGCGGAACAGCGTTTCGCAATCGGCCTGTTCGACGATTTCCCCGTGGCGCATCACGCACACCCGTTGGGCGATGCGCCGCACCAGATTGAGGTCGTGACTGATCAGCAGCAGCGACATGCCGAGGCGTTGCTGCAACTCGATCAGCAGTTCCAGAATCTTCTGCTGCACGGTCACGTCCAGCGCCGTGGTCGGCTCATCGGCGATCAGCAATTCGGGTTCGTTGGCCAGCGCCATGGCGATCATCACTCGTTGCCGCTGGCCGCCGGAGAGCTGGTGCGGATAGGCCTTCAACCGTTGCAACGGTTGGCGAATGCCCACCAGTTCCAGCAGCTCCAGCGTGCGCTGGCGAGCGGCGCGACCCTTGAGCCCCTTGTGGATCTCCAGCACTTCGCTGATCTGTTTCTCCACCGTGTGCAACGGGTTCAGCGAGGTCATCGGCTCCTGGAAAATCATCGCGATGCGATTGCCGCGCAAGCTGCGCAGTTGTTTTTCGCTGGCGTGCAGCAAGTCCACGCCGTTGTAGCGGATGCTGCCCGTGCTGCTGACGGTTTTGCCTGGCAGCAAACGCAGAATCGAGTGCGCCGTCACCGATTTGCCCGAGCCGGATTCGCCGACCAGTGCCAGGCACTCGCCACGGCGGATGTCGAGGTTCACGCCGTGCACCACTTCATGCCCGGCGAAGGCGACGCGCAGGTCGCGGATTTCAATCAGGTTATCGGTCATTTCAGCTCCGGGGATCAGGATCGCGGATCGAACGCGTCACGGCAGGCTTCGCCGATAAACACCAGCAAGGACAGAATCAGCGCCAGGGCGAAAAACGCCGTCAGCCCCAGCCACGGCGCTTGCAGATTGCGCTTGGCCTGGCCGATCAGTTCCCCCAGCGACGCGGTGCCGGCGGGCATGCCGAAGCCGAGAAAATCCAGTGCGGTGAGGGTGGCGATGGCGCCGGTCAGAATGAACGGCAGGTAGGTGAGGGTGGAGGTCATGGCGTTGGGCAGAATGTGCCGGCGCATCAGTTCGCTGTCCGTCAGACCCAGCGCCCGCGCGGCCTTGACGTATTCCAGGCTGCGCCCGCGCAGGAACTCGGCGCGCACCACGTCCACCAGTGCCAGCCAGGAAAACAGCGCCATGATCCCCAGCAGCCACCAGAAACTCGGCGAGATGAACCCGGACAAAATGATCAGCAAGTACAACACCGGCAGCCCCGACCAGATCTCCAGCACCCGTTGCCCGAGCAAGTCGACCCAGCCGCCGTAGTAACCCTGCAACGCCCCGGCGACGATGCCGACCAGCGCACTGACGGCGGTGAGGATCAGCGCAAACAGAATCGAAATTCGTGTGCCGAAGATCACCCGCGCCAACACGTCCCGCGCCTGATCGTCGGTGCCCAGCCAGTTGCTGGAGGACGGCGGACTCGGTGCTGGTTCCGTGAGGTCGTAATTGACCGTGTCGTAGCTGAACGGGATCGGCGGGAACAACATCCAGCCGCCCTGATCCTCAATCAGCCTGTGTACGTAATTGCTGGCGTAATCCGGCTGGAACGGCAGTTCGCCGCCGAAATCGGTTTCCTGATAATCGCTGAGGATCGGGAAGTAAAAGGCGTTGTGGTAGCGGATTACCAGCGGCTTGTCGTTGGCGATCAGTTCGCCGCCGAGGCAGATCAGGCACAGCCCGATGAACAGCCACAGCGACCAGCGCCCGCGACGGTTGGCCTTGAATTGCGCGATGCGCCGCCGGCCCAGAGGGGAGAGTGTGAACATCAGGCAGTCCTCGCCGAAAAGTCGATGCGCGGGTCGAGCAGGGTGTAGCAGAGGTCGCCGATCAGCTTGATCAACAGGCCGAACAGGGTGAACAGGAACAGCGTGCCGAACACCACCGGGTAGTCCCGCGACACCGCCGCTTCGTAGCTCATGCGCCCGAGGCCGTCGAGGTTGAAGATGGTTTCGATCAGCAGGGAACCGGCGAAAAACACCTCGATCAATGCCGACGGCACACCGGCCACCACCAGCAGCATCGCGTTGCGAAACACATGGCCGTAGAGCACGCGTCTTTCGGTCAGCCCCTTGGCGCGTGCGGTGATCACGTACTGGCGGCTGATCTCGTTGAGGAAGCTGTTCTTGGTCAGGATCGTCAGCGTCGCAAAACCGCCGATCACCAGCGCCGTCACCGGCAACACCAGGTGCCAGAGGTAGTCGCCGACCTTGCCCCACAGGCTCAGACTGTCGAAGTTGTCCGAGACCAGCCCCTGCACCGGAAACCAGTTGACGTAGCTGCCCCCGGCGAACACCACGATCAACAGGATCGCGAACAGAAACGCCGGCATTGCGTAGCCGACGATGATCGCCGTGCTACTCCAGACATCAAATGCGCTGCCATTTCGGATCGCCTTGCGAATGCCCAGCGGGATCGAGATCAGGTAGGTGATCAAGGTTGCCCACAGGCCGAGGGACAGCGACACCGGTAGTTTCTGCACGATCAGATCCGTCACCTTCGCACCGCGAAAGAAACTGCTGCCCAGGTCCAGTTGCGCGTAGTTCTTGAGCATCAGCCACAGGCGTTCGTGCATCGGTCGGTCGAAACCGTAGTGGTGTTTGATTTCTTCGATCAGCGCCGGGTCCAGGCCACGGCTGCTGCGCCCGGCACCGCCGATGGCGGTCACCTCGCTGGCGCCGCCCATGCTGTGCCCGCCGAAGCCTTGCAGGCGGGCGATGGCCTGTTCCACCGGGCCGCCGGGCGCGGCCTGCACGATGACGAAGTTGACCACCAGAATGCACAGCAGCGTCGGGATGATCAGCAACAGACGTCGACTCAGATAACGCCACATGTCACTGGCCCCCCGCGAGTGGGTGCAAGGCACTCATTTGCGGGTTGGTCAGCGGCTTGGTCGAGACCTCCCACCAGGTGTCGAGGCCTTCGCTGTAGATCGGCTGCACCGGCGGCATGCCGAAGCGGTTCTGATACACCGTCGGCGTGCCTTTGGAGTAGTAGTTGGGAATCATGTAGTCACCCCATTGCAGTACCCGGTCGAGGGCGCGGGCGTAACGCACCATGGCGTCGCGGGTATTGGCCTGCACCAGGCCATCGATCAGTTGGTCCACTGCCGGATCAGCCAGCACCATGGAATTGGAACTGCCAACCTGCGTGGCGCTCTGCGAGGCGTACAGGCTGTACAACTCGCGGCCCGGCGAGACGATCGGATCGCCGCTGCGCGGGAAACTGGTGACGATCATGTCGTAGTCCCGGGCGTTGAGCCGGTTGATGTACTGCGCCGAATCGATGCGTCGCAGATTCAGGGTGATGCCGATCTGCGCCAGGGTGCGTTTGTACGGCAGCAGCATGCGGTCGAAACCGCCCTGGCCGTCGAGGAAGGTGAATTCGAATGGCTCGCCGGCGGCGTTCACCAGCCGATTGTTTTTCGGCGTCCATCCGGCCTCGGCCAACAACTTCAGGGCCTGCAACTGCTTGTCGCGGATGTAGCCGCTGCCATCGGTTTTCGGCGCCTGATAGACCCGGCTGAAAACCTCGTCCGGAATCTGTCCGCGCAGCGGTTCGAGGATCGCCAGTTCGCCGGCGTCGGGCAGGGCGGTGGCGGCCATTTCACTCTTCGGCCAGTAGCTGTTCTGGCGCACGTAGAAGCCGCGCATCATCTGCTTGTTGGTCCACTCGAAATCCCACAGCAGGCTCAGCGCCTGACGCACGCGGCGATCCTTGAACCGCGGGTTCTGCAGGTTGAACACAAAACCCTGGGCGCTGGTCGGTTTGTCCGGGGCGAGAATCGCCTGTTGCAGGCGTCCGTCGCGCAGGGCCGGACTGTCGTAGCCGACCACGTAGCCAGACGAGGAAAACTCGCGGTTGTAGTCGAACGCGCCGGCCTGCAGCAGTTGCCGGGCGACGTCGGTGTCGCCGTAGAAATTCACGGTCAGGCTGTCGAAGTTGTACATCCCGCGACTGACCGGCAGGTCTTTGCCCCACCAGTGCGGATCGCGCTGGAAACCGATGCTGCGCCCGGCGTCGACCTTGCTGACACGGTACGGGCCGCTGCCCAGCGGGGGTTCGAAACCGCCGCCGTTGGCGAAGTCGCGGGTCTTCCACCAGTGTTCGGGCACCGGTCGCAGCGACGCCAGATCCAGCGCCAGCGTGCGGTTGAGGTTGTTCTTGAAGGTGAAGCGAATCTGTCGCGGAGCTTCGATCAGCACGTCCTGCACGTCGGCGTATTGCTGGCGATAATTCAGGCTGCCCTTGGTCATCAACAGCTCGAAGGTGTAGCGCACGTCCTCGGCGGTGATCGGTGTGCCATCGGCGAAACGCGCCTTGGGGTTCAGGTTGAAACGCACCCACAGACCGCCGGGATCGCGCTCCATGGATTGCGCCACCAGGCCGTAGACGGTGTAGGGCTCGTCCAGCGAACGGAACGCCAGCGGCGAATACACCCAGTCGTTGACCTGCACCACGGAAATGCCCTGATCGGCATACGGGGTGATGTAGTTGTACTGACCGATTTCCATCGAGGCGCGGCTGAGCGAGCCGCCCTTCGGGGCGTCGGGATTGACGAAATCGAAGTGGTGAAAGCCGGCGGGGTATTTCGGCGCCTCGCCGTACACCGTCATCGCGTAGCTGCCGCCGGCCAGCGCAGATGCCGCGTTGCACAGCAGCGCGCTGCCGAGCAGCAAGCCGGCCATGTTGCGCATGAATGTCATGAAGTCGTTCCTCTGAGCCGGAAAAACCCGAAGCGGCGGCTGGCCGCTGCGGGATGCGAATTCGCAAGGGGAGGGGGCCGGCCGGAGTCTTGCTCGGCCCCGACCGTGACTCAGAAGTGGTACGTCATGCGCGCAAACAGCGTGCGGCCCAGCGGATCGGTGTAGCGCGGGTCATAACCGCTCTGGAAGTTGTAGGCCTGGTTGGAGAACGGCGGATCGCGGTCGAACAGGTTCTTCACCCCGGCATCCACGTCCAGCACCTTGTCGAAGGTGTAACCGGCCGACAGGTCCCACACCGAATACGACGCGACCCGCGCGTTGGTCTCGCGGTCGTAGTCGTTGTAGCCGGTGGTGAAGCGGTTGGTCAGCGCCGCACGGGCCGCGCCGAAGGTCCAGGAACCGGTCAGGTTGTGTTTCCAGCGGGCAATCACACCGTCGCCCTTGAAGTCGCCGACTTTGTCGGTGAACGGGCCCTTGATGGTGCTCTGAAAGTCGTACTCGTCGACATAGGTGCCTTGCAGGCCCAGACCGAACTGACCGTACGGTGTGTTCGGGAAGCGATAGTCCAGCGACACATCGACGCCGTTGGTTTCGACGATGCCGAGGTTGGCGTTGCCGGTGACGATGTAATTGAGCGTGCCGTCGGCGTTGCGCACGAAGCGGTCGGGGTAGCTGCCAGCCTGATCGAACACGGTGGATTCCGGGAACGGCTGGATCTGGTTGGAAATATGAATCCACCAGAAATCCAGGCCCACGGACAGATTGCTGACCGGCTGATAGACGAAGCCCAGCGTCACGTTGCGGGCTTTCTCCGGGGCCAGGTCTTCGTTGCCGCCGATCTGGTTGAGGAACTGCTGACCGCAATCGCGCCCGCCGTTGCCGCCCGGTTGCACGACACCGCCGGTACACAGCACCGGGTCGTTGTAGTAGCCCTGGGTGTAGGTGATGCTGCGCGGCGAATACAACTCATACAGCGACGGCGCGCGGAAACCTTCGCTGTAGGCGCCGCGTACTACCAGCTCCTTGAGCGGCTGATAGCGGAACGAATATTTCGGGTTGGTGGTGCTGCCGAAGTCGCTGTATTTGTCGTGACGTACGGCGGCGGACAGTTCCAGGCTGTCGAGCACCGGCACGTTGATTTCCGCGTAGGCGGCTTTCACGCTGCGGTCGCCTTCAACGCTGCCGGCCGGGTCGATGCCCAGGCTCTGGATGTCGCCGGCGAACGGCTCGAAGTCCTGGTGGAATTTCTCTTTGCGGTACTCGCCGCCCAGCGCCAGACCCGACGGGCCGGCACCGAACCAGTCACCGATTTCGCGGCTGATCCGCCCGTCGAAACCGGCGACCCGACCGACCGCCGTGGAATAGGCGCCGTGGTACATGGCCTGATCGATGTATTGCTGACCGGCGCTGCTCTGCGGTCCGAACGGGTTGAGCAGACCGCTGGCCAGACCGCTGATCATCGCTTGATCGCTGACGTAGCCGCTGGTGACGCTGGAGACGATCTTGTTCTGGTTGTAGGAGGCGCCAACGTTGTAGTCCCAGCCGCCAACCAGACCGTCGAAGCTCAGCAGGAAGCGCTGACTGGTGTTCTGGTCTTTCGATTCGCGCGGGCCGGCAGCCGTTTCGCGCCAGTTCACATCCACCGGTTGCGTCGGGTCGAGGGCGAAGCCGGTGGGCGCCGGGGTGATGCCGTTGCCGGGGTAGTAGGGCGAGGACGAATCCAGGCTCAGGCCGGTCAATGGCGCCGGGCCGACAGCGGTGGCGTTGTTGTTGCGCGACCAGAAGTATTCGAGGTTGACGTTGTGATCATCGGCCAGTTTGCCGGTGGTCTTGCCGAAGAACGAGGTCTTCTCGGTCTGCGGCACCAGGTCGATGTATTCGCGGGTGCTGAAGCGGCAGAGGCCGTCACGGGCCACCAGGTTGGGGCCGTTGCAATTGCTGTTGGCCAGCGGGTTGGTGGCATTGCCGTTCTGGCTGTAATTGCCGGGGAACGCGGTGCCGGAGGTCTGGTCCAGGCCACGGCCGGGCACGTAGTCGCGGGCGAAGGAGCGGTCGTTGGCGTCGAGGTTCTGCTGCTTGTTGTAGTTGAACACGCCGAGCACGTTGAAGCGGTCCTGCTCCAGGTCGCCGTAACCCCAACTGGCGCTCATGTCCTTGGTCGCACCGCCGCCGCTGTGGGTCGGGGTTTCGCCGCCGAGGGTGAGCTGACCGTCGGTCATGGATTTCTTGGTGATGAAGTTGATCACGCCGCCGATGGCGTCGGTGCCGTACAGGGCCGAGGCGCCGTCGCGCAGCACCTCCACGCGCTCGATCGCGGCAAACGGGATCATGTTCAGATCCACCGCGCCGCCGGCCGAGTTGGTGCCCGACAGGGCGTTGTTCGCCAGCCGGCGACCGTTGAGCAGCACCAGCGTCTTGTTCGCGCCGATGCCGCGCATGTCGGCGAACGATGCGCCGCCGGTGGCCGCGCCGACCGAGCCTGCGCTGTTGTTGATCGACTGGCTGCCGGTGATGCGCTGCACCAGTTCGGCGGTGGTGGTCACGCCCTGTTTGCGCAGTTCCTCGGCCTTGAGCACAGTGATCGGCACCGCCGTTTCCGCATCGACCCGACGGATCGCCGAACCGGTCACTTCGACCCGTTGCAGTTGCGTGGTCGGCGCGACCACCGCAGCGGCGGCCGGGACGTTGTTGTCGTCCTCGGCAGCCTGAACCCCGGCGCCCATCCCCATGGCCACCAGGTACAACGGAACGAAACGGTGGCGGGAAATCGTCGCCACCAAGGGTTTGAGCGTGAAGCGTGGAGTGTTCATCAGCATGGTTGTTTCCGACTTTGTTAGACGTTTATCGAAATGGCCTTGTGAGCCCTCTTTGCACGGAGCACGGTGGTGCCGCGCCGCGAAAACCACTTTCTTCAAGCAAGCCGATCCCCTCCGAAGACGCGGTGCGTTTTTTCGGTCGGCCGATTGCGACGGGATTCAACGAACGGTGTCGGGCGCGTCCCTCACAGCGTGCCCGGCACCGCCGTCAGCGGGTGGTCATCACCGATATTTTGGTGATGCCCGAGCGCTCGATGGACGCCATGGCTTTGGCTACCTGGCCGTAATTCACGGCGGAGTCGGCCTGCAGCTGCACGCGCACCTCGGCGTCCCTGGCCTTGACCTCCTTGAGGCTGGCCTCCAGTGATTCCGGCGCCAGCTCGGTCTTGGCCAGGAAGAATTTGCCGTCCTGATCGACGCTGACCACCACCGGGTCTTTCTTTTCTGCGGGGGCGACGGCGTCGGTTTTCGGCAGGTTGACCTTGATCGCATTGGTCATCAGCGGCGCGGTGACGATGAACACCACCAGCAGCACGAGCATTACGTCCACCAGCGGCGTGACGTTCATTTCGCTGAGCACTTCATCGCTGTCTTGAGTGGAAAAGGACATCAGCTGGCCTCCCGCACGGCGGCCGTGGACTTGGCGATGGCCTGGCGGCTGATGGAAAACGCACTGCGCGAGGCGAGGGCGTCGAAGTCGTGGGCGAAGTCATCCATGTCCGCCGAGGCCAGCTTCAGGCGCCGCAGGAAGAAGTTGTAAATCAGCACTGCCGGCACCGCGACGGCAATCCCCACGCCGGTGGCGATCAGCGCGTGGCCGATGGGCCCGGCCACGGTTTCCAGGCTGGCCGATCCGCTGGCGCCGATGCTTTGCAGGGCTTCCATGATTCCCCACACGGTACCGAACAGGCCAATGAACGGCGCGGTGCTGCCGATGCTGGCGAGGATCGCCTGGCCGTTTTCCAGCGAGCGGCGTTCCTTCTGGATCTGCTGGCGCAGGTTGCGCTCCAGTCGGTCGGAGCGGTTGATGGTGTGCGCCAGTTGCTGGGTGGTGCGGGGGGATTCTTCCACCAGCAGGGCTTCGAAACCGCTGCTGGCGATCCGCGCCAGCGAGCCCGGATATTGACTGGCGTGTTCGGCGGCGGTCAGCAGATCCGGCGCGCCCCAGAAGGCTTTGCTGAACTGTCTGTTCTGGGTTTTCTGGCGCAGGTATTGCGCCGACTTGACCAGCAGGATTGCCCAACTGACCACGGAAAACAGCACCAGCCCCCAGAGCACGCCGGGGACAATCATCGAAGACAAAGAATCGTTCATGGCTACACCTCGCTTGCGTTAATCGGTTGTGAGTTCGGTTGTCGCGCCGTCATTGCGGCAATTTGAAATCGATGGTCTGGGTGGCGAAGCCGTCGATCGGCGTGTCGCCGCGTTTGGCCGGAATGAACTTCCAGGCCTTCACCGCCGCGACCGCTGCGTCATCCAGTTGCGGCTTGCCGCTGGATTTGGTCACCGTCACCGAGCCTGCGCGACCGTTGGCCAGCACCTGAATCCGCAGCACCACGCTGCCTTCCCAGTTGCGCCGCAGGGCCAGCGACGGGTATTCCGGCGGCGGGTTGCCAAGGCTGGCGAGGCCGGAAATCGCCGCCGACTCTTTCACAGGGCCCGGTGCCGCCGCAGGTGCCGGAGGCGCGCTCGGGGTGGCCGGGGCGGCAGGCGCTGCCGGTTGCGCAGGGGCGGGTGGCGCTTTCGGCGGCTCGACCTTTTTCACCGGTTTGGGTTTCTCGACCGGTTTCTGTTTTTCGATCGGCTTGGGTTTCTCCACCGGTTTGGGCGGTGGCTTGACCGCGTCCTCGTCTTCCACCGGTTGTTCCGGTTCGGGAGGCGGCGGTGGGGGCGGCGGCTCCGGTGTCGGCGGGGCCGGAGGTGTCGGGCTGGTGAGCTCGACGGTCATTTCCGGAATTTCCGGTGGCGTGGGCAACGGCTCGGCCCTGGCCTGCTGGAAAAACCACCAGACGCCGCCGTGTATCAACGCCGACACCGCCACCAGCAACAGCATCTGCTGTTTGTTCAGGCCGCCGGGCTGCGAAGTGTTGGCCTTATAGACGGGCCGACCCGCCACAGACGCAAGTGGTGCGTTCCGTAATGGCCCCGGCGGCGTTCTGTGCTTTACCGCATCGTTCATTAAAGCTCCCTCGGGTGGATGAAGGGCAATAAGGTGCCGTTCGAACAACACAGCGTTGTTCGAGTGAGTGGTCGCAACTTTCATACAGGTGTGCAGAAGCCGATAGTTGAACTATCTATTGAACAGGGCTTGTGCAGCTTATTGCTTCAGTAACATCGACTTCGATTGTTCATTGACCCGGTCCGTGGCTGTTCTTTTATGAGTGAGTGTGCAATTGAGTGGCTTGTCTCATTCTTGCCCTCATGATTGATGCAATAGCAACCGCTGTGCCAAAGAGTGACCCATTGTGTAGTGTTTATTTCTCGACTGATACGTATGTCGCATTTATATAAATTTCATCAAGCACGCCGGTTTTCATGGGCGCATAACCTCCCGAAGGCCCTGTTTGCAGGGCTTTTTTCAAGGCGAGACAGGCCGGGCGCGGTATCACGCTGTTCAGCGAGATAGAGCGGCTGTTCTCGTGTCAGCCAGGGCGCGTGATGGTGCGTGGCGGACTGATTTGGTGCGGGTCAGTGTTTTAGCGGGTCACAGGTGATGTTCCTTGTTCTTGTTTAAGTAAAGTCGGTCGTTCCGCTTGAGCGGTGTATTGACTGAAAGTGCAGTTTTGGTGCGCTCCGAACATTAATGCCGAACAGTAAAAGTTGTAGCGGTGTGCTGTCTGGAAGTTATTGTCGAACAATATTTTCTGGCGTTCATTAATGCAGCGCGCACGCAATGACTTCTTGCATGCTATTTAAAAAATAAATAGTGCTGGCGTTCAGGTAATAAAAGGAATGCACGGACTGTTCGGAGGACGAACACCGCGCAGGTACAGGGGTACGGAGAGAAGAGAATGGCGCAGCAGATGAAGATTCACGCGGTGAACTCCTTGTTGCCAGCTCGGATACGCGAACTTTTGGTTCGGTATCGCACCTTACAAGAACGCGGATAGCGTTCGTTGATTGCTCTTGGTGCGGGATGGGCACCGCCAGCGCTGTTTTGCGAGATCAGGGATTCGCAAGCTGCCGATGAATGCGCAATCCGTGCCAAATTCGATACAACAGCTATAAATAGGGCCAGGCAGGATGCCTTTCGCAGTGGAGGAGGGGATATGTATCAGCTCTACGGACATCGCAATTCAGGGGCGGCGGCCATCGAGGCGGCGCTCGAGCTGTGCCAGATCGCTTATCGCTTCATCGACATCGAAGCCAGCGCCGAAGCGGCGCAGGAACTGGCCAGGCTCAATCCGCTCAAGCAGATTCCGACTTTGCAACTACCCGATGGCAGTGCGCTCACTGAAAGCGCGGCGATCCTGATTCACCTGGGGTTGAGCTTTCCCGCGTCCGGTTTGTTGCCGGCCAACGCAGCCGATCGTGATCAGGCGATTCGCGGTCTGGTGTACATCGTCAACAATTGCTACGTGGCCATCGGTGTCATCGATTACCCCGAGCGTTGGCTGGTGATGCCGGACGAAGCATCGCGACAGAACCTGATGGCGGGCGCGCGGGAGCGATTGCACTGGATGTGGGAAGTGTTCGCCGACCAGTTTTCCGCCGAGCTGTACCTGGACGATGAAACACCGGGAGCACTGGATGTATTGGCGGCAGTGGTGACGCGCTGGGCCGGCACCCGCGAACACCTGCGCCAGGCCCGGCCGGGGTTTTATGCATGGCTGCAACGCATTGACCGGCACCCGGTACTGGCGCCGGTCTTTGCGCGACATTGGCCTTCTTGAGACTTCGGCCGATCACTCCCCGCGAATGTACTGCTCCAGCTGTTTGATCAGCTCGGCCTGTTCGGCAATCGCTTCCTTGACCAGGTCGCCGATCGACAGCAGGCCCAGCAGCTTGCCGTTTTCCACCACCGGCAAGTGGCGCAGGCGTTTGTCGGACATGATGCTCAGGCAGGTGTCGACGGTCTGGTGGGTGTCCACCGTGATCACGTTTGCGACCATGATGTCGCGTACCGGCGTGCCTACCGAGGAGCGCCCGTGCAGCACCAGTTTGCGCGCGTAATCGCGTTCGCTGATGATGCCCACCACTTTATCGTCCTCCACCACGAGCAAGGCGCCGACGTTTTTCTCGGCCATCTTCATCAGCGCTTCGAGCACCATGTGATCGGGTTTGATCTGGTGCACTTCCTGATTTTTCTGATCTTTGAGCTTGAGCAGCTGGGCGACGGTTTTCATGGTGGTTACTCAGGTGTTGTCGTTGTTCTCCAAGCATCGTAGACGCAGGCGCGCAGAGCAAGGCCGCAAAACGGCAGATAACACGCAAAAAACGTCATTTGGCGGGTTTTTTCGTTGCGAGGCCTGTGCCACCGGTTGCTGCAATGCCGCGTAGAATGCCTTTCTGAATCAATTCTTGAGGTCGCAGTGGTGGATTTACAGCAGGGCTTCGTCCTGACCCGGCATTGGCGCGACACCCCGGCCGGCACCGAAGTCGAGTTCTGGCTGGCGACCGACGCCGGGCCGCGCCGTGTGCGCCTGCCGCATCAGCCGTCGGTGGCGTTCATCCCGGCGGCGCAGCGTGAGCAGGCCGAGCGGGTGCTGGCGGACGAAAAGAACGTCGAACTGCGCCCTCTGGCCCTGCAGGATTTCGAGCATCGCCCGGTGCTCGGGCTGTATTGCCAGCAACACGGCCAGTTGATGCGCCTGGAAACGGCGCTCAACCGTCACAGTGTCGATGTCTTCGAAGCTGATGTGCGACCGCCCGAGCGTTACCTGATGGAGCGTTTCATCACTGCGCCGGTGTGGTTCAGCGGCACACCCGATGCCGACGGTGTGCTGCTCGACGCCCACCTCAAGCCTTCGCCCGACTATCGACCGAAACTGCGACTGGTCTCGCTGGACATCGAAACCACCGAGCAGGGCGAGCTGTATTCCATCGCGCTGGAAGGCTGCGGCGAACGGCAGGTGTACATGCTTGGCACGCCGAACGGAGATGACAGCATTGTCGACTTCGACCTTGAGTACTGCGAATCGCGCACACTGATCCTGAAGAAACTCAACGACTGGTTCGCCCGCCACGACCCCGACGCGATCATCGGCTGGAACCTCGTGCAGTTCGACCTGCGCATCCTCCACGAGCACGCCCGACGCCTTGGCGTGCCGCTCAAGCTCGGGCGCGGCGGTGAGGAAATGCAGTGGCGCGAACACGGCAGCCGCACTCATTACTTCGCGGCAGCGGCGGGGCGGCTGATCATCGATGGCATCGAATCCCTGCGCTCGGCAACCTGGAGTTTCCCCTCGTTCAGTCTGGAAAACGTCGCCCAGACCCTGCTCGGCGAAGGCAAGTCGATCGACAACCCGTACCAGCGCATGGACGAAATCAACCGGATGTTCGCCGAGGACAAACCGGCGCTGGCCAATTACAACCTCAAGGACTGCGAACTGGTCACGCGGATCTTCGCCAAGACCGAGTTGCTGAAGTTTTTGCTGGAACGCGCCAGCGTCACCGGCCTGCCGGCGGATCGCAGCGGTGGTTCGGTGGCCGCGTTCACCCACCTGTACATGCCGTTGATGCACCGCCAGGGTTTTGTGGCGCCGAACCTTGGCACCAATCCACCGCAGGCGAGCCCCGGCGGATTTGTCATGGATTCGCAACCGGGGCTGTACGAATCGGTGCTGGTGCTCGACTACAAGAGTCTTTATCCGTCGATCATCCGTACGTTCCTGATCGATCCGGTGGGGTTGATCGAAGGCTTGCAGCATCCTGACGACAGCGATTCGGTGCCGGGTTTTCGCGGCGCTCGTTTCTCCCGCACCCGGCATTGCCTGCCGTCCATCGTCGCCCGGGTCGCCGAGGGCCGCGAGACCGCCAAGCGTGAACACAACGCGCCGCTGTCCCAGGCGCTGAAGATCATCATGAACGCCTTTTACGGCGTGCTGGGTTCCAGCGGTTGCCGGTTTTTCGATACGCGGCTGGCGTCATCGATCACCCTGCGCGGCCACGAAATCATGCTGCGTACCCGGCAGTTGATCGAGGCTCAGGGGCATGCGGTGATTTATGGCGACACCGACTCGACGTTCGTCTGGCTGCGTCGCCCCCACGGTCAGGAAGAGGCGGCGACCATCGGCCGGGCGCTGGTGCAGTACGTCAACGAGTGGTGGCGCGAGCATGTGCGTGAGCAGTACGGGCTGGAAAGCGCCCTCGAATTGCAGTTTGAAACCCACTACAAACGCTTCCTGATGCCGACCATTCGCGGCGCCGAGGAGGGCAGCAAAAAGCGCTACGCCGGCCTGGTGACCCGCGCCGACGGCAGAGAAGAAATGGTCTACAAAGGCCTGGAAACCGTGCGCACCGACTGGTCGCTGCTGGCCCGGCAATTTCAGCAGGAGTTGTACGAGCGGATCTTCCAGCGCAAACCGTATCAGGATTACGTGCGCGAATACGTGCGCAAGACCCTGGCCGGCGAGTTCGACGAGCGACTGGTTTACCGCAAGCGCCTGCGCCGAACCCTCGACGACTACGAACGCAACGTGCCGCCCCACGTGCGCGCCGCACGGCTGGCCGACGACTACAACGCGCAGCACGGTCGCCCGCGGCAATACCAGAACGGCGGCTGGATCAGCTATGTGATCACCCTGGCCGGCCCCGAGCCGCTGGAAGTGCGCCGCGCGGCCATCGACTACGACCACTACATCACCCGCCAGCTGCAACCGGTGGCGGATGCGATTCTGCCGTTTGTCGACGACGATTTCTCAACCCTGATCGGGGGGCAACTGGGCTTGTTTTGAGTCCAGCAGTTGCAGGGTCCATTCGTCCTGAATGCCGTGGAAATAACGCTCCAGCGCTTGATGCCAGAGGCTGTTTTCGTCGGCGAACTGGGCGAACAGGGTCATCGATGAGTGGAATTTCAGGTCGTCCGGATGGCCGAAAATCTCGGCAATCGAACGCTGCTGCACGTTCAGCACCAGTTGCGCGCAGGTGCGCAGCCGGGCGCCGAGCAGCTCATGGGCCAGATAAGCCTTGGCTTCCCCGGCCGAGCCGATGGCAAAGCGCCGGGACATCTCGCTGCCCCCGAGCCCGGCGAACTGCGGAAACACAAACCACATCCAGTGGCTGCGCTTGCGGCCCTCGTCGAGTTCGCGTTGCACCCGTTCGAACACCGGGTCCTGGGCCAGGACAAATCGTTGCAGGTTGAACGGGTCGTACTGATCAGTGCTTCTCATGGCGAAGCCCTCTGCCCGTCGGCGGTGGCTCAGACCATGGCCAGCCGCTGCTTGCGTTGTGGCGCGTGAAACGCCTGGTCCAGCGCCGCCAGATCCCCGGCATCGAGCTGTAGCTGCGCCGCTTGTGCATTGAGCTGCACATGTTCCGGACGCACTGCCTTGGGAATCGCAATCACCCCATCCTGACGCAGAATCCACGCCAGCGAAACCTGTGCCGGGGTCACGCCGTGACGAACGGCAATCTGTTTCAGCACGGTTTCCGCGAGCATCGCGCCGCCCTGGCCGATCGGGCAGTACGCCATCAGTGGCATGCGCTGTTGCTGACACAACGGCAGCAGGTCGAATTCGATGCCGCGCTCTTCCAGGTTGTACAGCACCTGATTGGTCGCGCAGGCCGAATTCGACAGTTCTTCAAGATCGCCGACGTCGAAGTTCGACACGCCCCAGCGGCCGATCTTGCCGTCCTCGCGCAGACGCTCGAAGGCCTCGACGGTTTCTTCCAGCGGATACTGGCCGCGCCAATGCAGCAGATAGAGGTCGATGTAATCGGTGTCGAGCCGACGCAGACTGCGTTCGCAAGCCTGGGGAATGCCTTTGCGACTGGCGTTGTGCGGGTAGACCTTGCTCACCAGGAACACTTGATCGCGCAGGCCGGCGATGGCTTCACCGACCACGGTTTCGGCACCGCCCTCGGCGTACATTTCGGCGGTGTCGATCAGGGTCATGCCCAGTTCGATGCCACTGCGCAGGGCCGCGACTTCACGCGTGTGCGCCGAGCGGTCTTCGCCCATGCGCCAGGTGCCCTGGCCGATCACCGGAACCTGCACGCCAGCCAATTCGAGGGTACGCATTCAAACCTCCTTTCTGAAACGGTCGATACCTTTAAGTGGGCAGCAGGATAGCCCATGGGTTCCAAATGAGGTGTGTCGGCCCGTTGAGGCGTTTATGGCGAGGTTCTGTTGCTCCGATGTATTGAACGGGCGTTTCGCAACTGCGCAAGAAGTTGCGCAGTTGTCCGTAATAAAACCAGGTTAAAAACCGCTACAGGCCTTGCCGATCAAGGCCTACAGCCAAGTGCGCAAGAAGTTGCGCAGTACTGCGCAACTTCTTGCGCACTTTTCGACGAATTCAGCGGGAATTTTCGCCGCATCTGCGAAGAAAACTTACCAAGCCCCCGGTTTATAAAGCTTTGAAAAAGTTGGCATGCTAATTGATGGCCATTGGCCGCCTCTTGGGTGATATCACCTATCGGCGCACCCAACGATTCAGCAAGGAGCACACCCCATGGCAACACCCGCGTACATGTCGGTTACCGGCGAAAAACAAGGCCTGATCACTGCCGGCGCCTTCACCGCCGACTCCGTTGGCAACAC